>JAABRM010000088.1 GCA_011390955.1 Oscillatoriales cyanobacterium
CTCTTCCGATCTCCATTTACCAAAATTTATGCATCTGTAGGGGCGCAAGCCGAAGCGCCCCTACAAGTTTTTGGTGATTTATCTGTAGGGGCGCTTCGGCTTGCGCCCAAATTAACCTTGAAATAGTAGCAATAATTTTTGAAATTAGTATAATATTTGTGACTCTACAGATAATTTATGGCGACGACCCCATCCAATAGAATTTTACTCTCCGAAGTTCAATCCAGGCTTTGTTTTTTGAATAATTCGCGATCCTACGGATAACCGTAACATTTTTAAGTCTATATTGTCGCGGCTAGAATGCTCAAAGTTCGCCCCTTCTAAGTTAGCCCAGGAAAGGTTAACTCCGGTTAAATTGGTGCGATAAAGATTTGCCCCTTTCAGGTTAGCCCAGGTTAAGTTAGCGCTGGTTAAATCGGCGCGGCTAAAATTAACATTTATGCCATGGCAATGGCTAAGGTTTGCCCCAATTAAGCTGATTTCAAATAAGTTTGCTCCGTTTAATAAACTACCAGTAAAGTTGCTGCGATCGCATTTAGTGCGGCTAAGGTTAGCATTGATTAGACAAGCATAACTTAAATCGCTATCTTGTAAGATACTATCGGTTAATACCAAGTTACTTAAATCCAATTCCCGTAAATCAACCTGCGATCGCTCACTGTTTCCTGGATTGAATTAGAATCAATTAGATGCAGTGGGTTATGGTTCCGGTCTGGTTGATTATAGTCTTGCATGGAATAACTCTCCTTTGGTTTATTTCTGTTAAATTGCTGTTAAATTAATTACGGAATAATGAACCTCTCGATGATTTTCCGGACTATATGTAATGCGGTCTTATGTTGTGTTCAGAAACTTCTTTCCTGGGGGCAAACAGGCGATCGCGCTTATTTTCAGAAACCGGGTTTCTTTAGATAATTTCTGTCACTCAACCAACACTTTCATCCGATTCCCGGTTTCTTTCCTGGGGGCAAACGGGCGATCGCGCTTAGGTTGAGAAACCGGGTTTCTTTTCTGAGATTTCCGTTGGGTGGCCAAAGTTATCCCAGAAACCCGGTTTCTTGGCTTGAAATAAGATGCAGATATATGCTATAATTTGAGCAAACTTCAGAAATTAAAACTCTCTAAAAACTTTCTAAATTACAGGCGGTAAGCTGAATGAATATAGCGTTAAATTCAGAAGTTGAGAACTTTATTAACAGTCAAGTAGCCAGCGGTAAGTATCTTTCTGCTGAAGAAGTGATTTTGGCAGGTATCAGGCTATTGGAAGAACGGGAACGCATTTATCAAGGACGGTTTGAGGAATTAAAAAGCGAAATAGCGATCGGTGTTGCAGCATCAGAACAAGGTGATGTTGTTGATGGGGAAATCGTTTTTTCCCACCAGCAACAAAAACTGCAACAACGGTTTGGCAGCGATCGCGATCGCATTTTCATCGCCGATGATTTTGATGAACCTCTCGATGATTTTCAGGAATATATGTAATGCGCTTTATTTTCGAGATTAGAAACCGGGTTTCTTTTCTAAAATTTCGGGTTAATTGCCAAAATTGTCCCAGAAACCCGGTTTCTTTCCTGGGGGCAAACAGGCGATCGCGCTTATTTTCAGAAACCGGGTTTCTTTAGATCATCTCTGTCACTCAACCAACACTTTCATCCGATTCCCGGTTTCTTTCCTGGGGGCAAACAGGCGATCGCGCTTATTTTCAGAAACCGGGTTTCTTTAGATCATCTCTGTCACTCAACCAACACTTTCATCCGATTCCCGGTTTCTTTCCTGGGGGCAAACAGGCGATCGCGCTTATTTTCAGAAACCGGGTTTCTTTAGATCATCTCTGTCACTCAACCAACACTTTCATCCGATTCCCGGTTTCTTTCCTGGGGGCAAACAGGCGATCGGTGTTGCAGCATCAGAACGGGGTGAGGTTGTTGATGGGGAAATCGTTTTTTATCAACTGCAACAAAAACTGCAACAACGTCGGAGTGATGACGGTTTCAGATTTAGCCGCTATCTGAATTCGCAAATTTAGGAATTTTGCCAAAATTAACTTGTGAATCTTGTGTTGCAACTATGTGAGAAGTTACAAATAGTCCCGAACGCGATTTCGCCGTTTTGGTTGGCGTAATTTTTGCAACGCCTTGACTTCAATTTGACGCACCCGCTCCCGAGATAAGTCTAAAGCTTTGCCCACATCAGAGAGAGAATAAGGATGACCATCGAATAAGCCAAATCTCATTTCAATGACATCTCGCTCACGACTGGTTAAATCCGCTAAGAGTTCTTTTAAGTCCCCCTGTAAAGATTCCCGGACTAAGAGGTCTTCGGGCGAGATTTCATCGGTTTCTAGTAAATCTCCTAGTTCGATGTCTTTCTCCTTGCCCACTTTCGTTTCCAAAGAAATAGACCGGGGGACGCGCAATAAGACCTCCCTCACTTGTGGGGGAGTCATGTCTAATTCGCGAGCAATGTCATCAATACTGGGAGTTCGGCCTTTTTCTTGAGAAAGTTTCCGCTGTGCTTTTTTAATTTTGTTGAGTTTTTCCGTAATGTGAACGGGCAGTCTAATCGTTCGGCTTTGGGTGGCGATCGCCCTAGTAATCCCTTGGCGAATCCACCAGTAAGCATAGGTGCTAAATCGATATCCGTTGGTCGGGTCAAACTTGTCTACGGAGCGTTCTAAGCCCAAGGTGCCTTCCTGAACTAAATCGAGCAGTTCTAAGCCGCGATTTTGATACTTTTTCGCCACGGACACCACTAAACGTAGGTTGGCCTTGATCATGTGCTCTTTCGCCCGAATGCCTTGGGTTTGGATCCGATCCAGTTCCTCTACGGTTAAATCGGCAATTTCTGCCCAGGCTGCTTTGCCTACGGCAATTAGCTTTTTCAGTTCCGCTACATCCAGTTTGGCATCCCTGGCCCATCGGACTGGAGAAGGTTTATGGCCTAATTTGGCGGCAAGGCGATCGCGCAAATCCATCAACTCCACATATTGACGCATCATGCCGTCTTTTGTCTGAGCCGCTTGGGTCCGCAACTCGAGCAACTGCATATAGCGTTGCACTCTTTGAGCTTCGGCAACTTCTTCATCCCGACTCAACAGGGGAAGCCGACCAATTTCCTGTAGATATAAGCGAACTAAATCCTGGCTTTGAGAACGAACTGCCGGTTGCAAGGTATTGCTACTGAAATCTTCTTCTAACTCCGTTTCTAACTCCGTTGATTTTTCGTCAAATTCCAGAGATAAACTATCGATATCTTCCACCTCAACATTGGCGGCATCTAGTAGATATTGAAGTCTTTTTTCAGATTCTTGTTTATCTTTTTCAAACTCTTCTCTTTGTTGCTCACTTTTTTGCTTAACTGCTTCTAGCTCACTTTTTAATTTTTCAATTGCTTCATCTTTTTGTTTAATAAGTTCATCTTGTTCTTTTTTCTTTTGGGCTAATAAATCATTGTCATCCTTAAATTTTAGATTTTCTTGAATAAAATTAGATATCTGCTGAGTCAGATTAGATATCTGCTGAGTCAGATTAGATATCTCCTGTTTTAATTTTTTAATTTCTTGGGCGTATTTTTTTTTGACTTCTTTCATCCATAATCGGGTTTTTTGACTTTGCTGATGTTGCACTTGACGAGTAGTTTCATACTTCAGAAAATAAATTAATGCTTCTTGGTCATTATAGGATAATTGAAGGTCTTTCACTTCTTGTAAAAGTTGTTCATAATTAGTTAACCCATGTCTTAAATGATCGGGATTTGCTTCATAATAGGGAATTTCCTGGTTATTATCTGCTCTTCTGAAATACAACTCATCATCTCTTTTATCAGGTTCACAAACTTCTATTTTTGCTAAAAACTTTTTCATCAATTTATCGAGTTTGTTTCGGGTTAAGTCTTCCTGATTAGGAGTTTCTGTTTCTTGAATGTAGAAAGTCATTGTAATTACTCTCAATTAATAACTATTTAATTCAATAGATAATCTGTTTTATCTAACCCGGCTTGTTCGCATTTTCTCATAATGTAATTTCGTTTCAATGATCCTTGTAAGGATTTATTTTTTTCTTTTTCCCAACTTACACCAACTAAGTGATGGTCAGACAGCAAAGTAAATAAATCTGGATCGGGGGTTTCATGGCGATAAAAATGATCTTCTCTTGATTTAAGTTCAATTTCAATCGCTCTGTCTACAGCTTGATAAAATTCTTGATTGTCCCTAGACTGTTGCGTAACTTCTGTAATAATCTTGAGACATTCAACCCAAGAGCTTTTATAGCGAAAATTTAAAGATTTATCTTTAAGGATTGGATAGTTTTGGCATAATTCTTTAAAATTATTGACCTCAGCTAAATGAAAAATTTTATCTTTAATTAATCCTAAAGAATATCGATCTGGAAAAATCTCAACATCCAGCGGGTCAAGAGCCTGAACTTTAGTCGCTTTTTGATTCAAAATATCTTGTTCTAAGATGTCCTGAGATAATCCTAATTGTAACAGCCGATGATACTCAGCTTCTAAAATTGTTTTATTACTATTTAAAGGTATATTCGTATATCCAGCCATTTTATATGGCTTGATTCGTTTTTGTAGCAATCTGTAATTTGAAATTTTCATTTCAGTAACATTATTCAACTTGCGTAAGTGGGGAAAGCGTTGGGAATACAGATAAATTTAACCTACTATACATCTATTACACATCAGTTGCGCTGATATTCATCTGAATTTTGAGCATGGGTCGATCATTGTTCAAATACTGGATCTGTATCCCCCAGCAACATTATTCTATTTGCCTATTTGCGATCCATAGCCAGAGTTGGAAGCCTCTTTTATTTATCCTTCTATCCTTAATTTTAATCTCCTAAAGGGGCGATCGCCCCCAATTTTTCTTTACCAAAAATTAGCGCCCTGATTGCCTGCCAGACGGGACTCGGTGAAGTGGCTTCTGGAGATACTGTAGGGGGTTTGCGACGGGCGTTTGTGGTGTCCGGTTCAAAAACCCAGGTAATGAGTCTCTGGTCTGTTCCTGCCCGCGCTACCTGCTACCTGATGGAGCGCTTTTTCCACCACTTGAATGCCGGACTGGGACGGGCTGAAGCCCTTAGCCGCGCTCAGTTTGAGGTTCGCACAGTCACGGCGGGTACTTTGCGTCAGTCGGACTTGGGGCGGGAGATTTTGCAAGAATTGACCTGGGATTATGAGGATGAGGATTGTCCTTTGTCCGATCCTAACTATTGGGGGGCGTGGGTGTTGCAGGGGGATATTTCGCCGTTAGCGGTGGAATTGTATGGAGATATGGTTTAAATTAGAACCACAAAGGCACAGAGGACACAAAGAAGAGATTCCTCTGTGTTCCTCTGTGTCTCTGTGGTGAAATTTTTTAAATGATAGAATTGAATCCAGTATCATAAGTGCAAGATGAATCATTATCAAACTTCGATCGCCCTTGACGAATCCAAACAAATTACTTTATCTAATTTACCGTTTGCGATCGGGCAAAAGCTGAAGGTAATTATTGTCCCCGACGAGTCAGAAGTCGATTTAGAAATCGGTTTAGATGAAAATGCTCAAATTGATGCAATAATGCAGCAATATCATCAGGCAAGAAAATTACGCCCGGTTGGGTTATGTGCCGGGGAGTTTGTCGTCCCTGATGATTTTAACGAACCTTTACCCGATGAAATTATTGATTTATTCTATTCTGAAAATTTGTCAAGCATTACAACATAATTTAATCATAGTGACAGCAGATCGGGCTATTATGAATTATGCGATGGTTAAATGTTTGCAGTAGCGGCAGATCAAAACCAGCCGCTACGGGAACCAATTTTCCTTTGTGCTCTTTGTGTCTTTGTGGTGAAACTCTTTAAATTTTAAAACAGAAACCCGGTTTCTAGGTTAGCTGCGAGGGACTCAGAAACCGGGTTTCTTCTGTGGTGCAAATGTAGGGGCGATTCGCGAATCGCCCCTACTGTGATATGCGGATGCATAAACCCGGTTTCTCCGGTTAAAAGCCCAAGAGGAAGCCCCTCACAGGGCTTCCCGAAGTGAGTTGTGAAACGAGTTAGGGATTTTACCTGGCCCGGAGAGGATAAGGGGTTTTTCGCTCTTACTTTCTTCGCTACTCCGGGCCAGGTACTCCCAGGTATCGTTTGGGCTTGTTGGATGTTTTTCCGACCCCAAAAACCTGAATTATTCTTGATGACTATATATTATTATTTTATTGGCAATTTGTCAAGTATTTTTAGAAAAAATTTAAGTTTCACCGCCAATTATATATCAATGTTTGGTGCGTTACGGCGCTGTATTAAGGTTGATTATTTGAGGCAAAAATCACTCCAGCGCCTAACACACCCTACCAATGCTACTAAAATATGAACCACAAAGGCACAAAGGACACGAAGAAGAGATTCCTTTGTGCTCTTTGTGTCTTTGTGGTGAAATTCCCAAGAAAATCAACGGTGCGTTACGCGGGCACAATCATTTTCTAGACCCCCGCCTTCGCGGGGGCAGGCTTCGGCATAATTTATTAGCCCGCTAACGCACCCTACCAATGCTTGCTACCAATGCTTGCTAAAAAGCCGATCGCGGTTTTAAGGGGTGTTGGGGGGATATTCTAAAGTATGAAAGCCAGAAAATTGTCTAATTTACCAACAATCGCCGTTCATAATTCGGTATCGCCTTACCCGTTACCCTTGCATAGAGAACATCGGGATCTAAATCGGCTCCGTTTTCCCAGAATATTGTTCCGAGTTCAGGGTGAAGTTGTACTTTTTTAAAGTAAGACAACTCTTTTAAAGGTGCAAAAACTCCAGTAAATTCGATGATTTCGCTCACATCAACTACGCCCTCGATTCCATCTTCAAAACATAAATGTAGTTCATATCCTTTTAGGGGTTTAACTGCGATAATATCCTTCAGCATGACATTACTCCAATGGTATAATTTTTTCTAACGGCATATTTTGTCTGGCCAAGTCCCAGTGGTAGGGTGCGTTAGGCGGTAAATCACAGGTTTCCCCGAAAAAAGCATTAAGCAAACCGCCGTAGCGCACCACTTTAATCGATAATTGAACAAAAATGTGTTAATTATATATTAATGTTTGGTGCGTTACGGCGCTGTATTAAGGTTGATTATTTGAGGCAAAAATCACTCCAGCGCCTAACACACCCTACAAAAATATACTTTACTAATTCTATGTCAATGTTTGGTGCGTTACGGCGCTGGATTAAGGTTGATTGTTTGAGGCAAAAATCACTCCAGCGCCTAACACACCCTACAAAAATATACTACAAAAATATACTAAGCTTAATTTTATGTTATATTTAATTATAGCCTAAAATGAAGTAAAATAGCAATCAATACATTACAGCGGTTTACACTGTAATAAGGTACAATAACTTATCGAGCGAACCTTGTAGGTAGGGACACGGCATTGCCGTGTCCCTACCACACTTCATAAATATGGAATCTGCTGTAATTTTTGTTCAGATTATGCAAAAACTATTGCTTACAGGAGCCAGCGGTTTTCTGGGCTGGAATATTTGCCAAGTGGCGGGCAAAACATGGCAAGTATATGGGACTTATTTGGCTCATAACCTAGTCATCCCTGGGGTAAACTTATTCCCAGTGAATCTAACTGATTACCAGGAACTTAAACGCCTGTTTCAAGAGATAAAACCCGATGCGGTGATTCATGCTGCCGCTGCTTCCCAGCCGAATTTTTGTCAAAGCTATCCAGAAATATCTCAGGAAATTAATGTGACGGTTTCTGCTAATATTGCCGGATTATGTGCTGATGGAGAAATTCCTTGTGTATTTACTTCTACGGATTTGGTTTTTAATGGGTTAAATCCGCCTTATCAAGAAACCGATGCGGTGTGTCCTGTGAGTATTTATGGGGAACAAAAAGTTATGGCGGAAAATGCTATGTTATCCCGCTATCCCCAGACGGCAATTTGTCGAATGCCGTTAATGTTTGGCGATGGTGGCCCGATCGCCCAAAGTTTTATTCAGCCGATGTTGGCTAAGTTGCAAGCAGGAGAAGAACTGTCTTTATTTATTGATGAGTTTAGAACTCCGGTAAGCGGCAAAACGGCGGCAGAGGGGTTATTATTAGCGTTAGAAAATCATTGGCAGGGAGTTATCCATTTAGGGGGAAGAGAACGAATTTCCCGTTATGATTTTTTCCGCTTGTTGGTGGAATTATGGGAGTTAAAATCCGCGAAGCTTAAGCCCTGTTTGCAAAAAGATGTGCAAATGTCAGCCCCGCGTCCCCCGGATGTTTCTTTGGATAGTTCTAAGGCTTTTGGTTTGGGCTATAATCCACCTTTATTAACAGAGGCGATTAAAGAGGCGATTAAAGAGGCGATTAAATAGGCGATCGCGCATTTAAAGCGGTTTTCTGCTGAGTAAACCACAGCCGTCGGGGATTAAATTGATAAGTATTTATATTGTCGGGTGGGCAAAAATTCACCATCATATATAGTAGGGTAGGTAAAATTTTTTGCCCACCATACGAATTTTACTTATAACTGTCAAAATTTATGAGATTAAATCGCCGTCAGTTTTTAATTTTGACTGGATCGATCGCTGGTTGTTCTGTTGCCAAAATCAGCGATCGCGCCCCTGAATCGTCCCATTCTACCGATCGCCAAAACTTGCCCCTAAATCCGGCCCCCGCTGGTTTATTTGCACCCCCTCGCGGGGATTTGCGGATGGTCGCGATCAGTGATTTTAATAGTGCTTATGGTTCCACTACTTATGAACCGGAAGTGGATCGGGCGATCGCGCTGATTCCCGACTGGCAACCAGACTTAGTGATTGCCGGTGGGGACATGGTAGCGGGGCAAAAACTATCCTTAACTAGAGAAAATCTTCAGGCTATGTGGGCGGCATTTGACCAACATATCGCCGCGAAACTCCGTCAAGCCCAACTCCCCTTTGGTTTCACTATTGGCAACCACGATGGATCCGGCGCCGTTGATACCAATGGTCAACTGAAATTTCACCAGGACCGGGAAATTGCCGCTGCTTACTGGAACGATCCAGCCCATGACCCAGGGTTAAACTTTCTTGACCGGAGCCATTTTCCGTTTTACTATAGTTTCCGGCTAAATTCCCCCAGGGCGAAAAATTCCGACATCTTTTGCTTAGTCTGGGATGCTTCCACCGCCAAAATCCCAGAAGCCCAATTAGCTTGGGTAGAGGAAAGTTTAGCCAGTCCTGTAGCCCAAAACGCCAAACTGAGAATAGCGATCGGGCATTTACCCCTTTATGCGGTGGCGATCGGTCGGAACAAAACCGGGGAAATCTTGGACAATGCAGAACAACTGCGTCGGCTTTTGGAACGCTATCACGTCCATACTTATATTAGCGGCCATCACCATGCTTATTTTCCCGGTCATCGGGGCAAGTTGCAGATGCTTCATGCAGGGGCGATCGGTGGTGGCCCAAGGCAACTCCTGGAAAGCGATCGCCCACCGGAAAAAACCCTCACCGTGGTTGATATCGTATTTGCCCCGCTTGATACACGGCGATCGCCTACGACCACCTACACCACATACAACCTGAACACCTTAAACTTAGTAGATATTCAGGAATTACCCAGAACCATCCTTGGCATCAATGGCATGGAACTCAGACGAGACATCTCATGGGATCGCCTCACCCCCCAGGAAATCGCTCACTGTAAACAAACTCTCCCCGATACCCTCTGCCAACCCAACTGACCCCCAACGGAATTGAGTCCTAATTTAGACCGGGAAGCCAAATATTACATATTACCTACTTTCCTAAAGCAATGTAAAAAATTAGTAACCACTAATCTGATATTGTAAAAGAACGTATGATTATTCTGATTTGTAATATCTGATTTCAGATTTTATCTCCATGTCGCAAAAACCGTTGAAAAAGAACCGTAGACTAACTCAAGTGGGCTTAATCCACTTGGGGCGATACCTACGTTGGCTGAGATATTTCCGTGGGTGGACTTCCGTCCATGATTTAGGCCAACACATTGCCAATGAAGAATCTGTATTGCTGAAAGACCGGGGCAAAGAACTCTATATTGACCCGGAACTGGTGCCAGGAATCTCTGGCCCACAAATTAACCGCATTGAAGGAGGGAAAATAACCCGCCTCGCGATCGACCAACTCCTGTTACTGATGGATGTCCTCGACCCCATCAACCCCCAAACCCAGGAACCGTTAACCCTAGAAAATCTATTAGATATTGCCACTGGGGAACGAACCATCGAGGTGCCACCCATCAGCAACGACTGATGCTAAAACCAAAGCCCCTCTAAGATTAACTTCAGAGGGGCTTTTCTTAGGGTGTAGGGCCGCCATCGGTGTAGGGTCAAACAATTAACAATTGATAATTGACAATTGACAATTAAATACCATGATCGATGATCGATGATCGATGATCGATGATCGATGATCAATTATCAATTATCAATTATCAATTATCAATTATCAATTATCAATTATCAATTATCAATTATCAATTTTTCCCCTGAAAAAGCTATCCGCTCCCAACCCGGACAAATAGCACGAAGCTAATTGCAATGGTTGAGAGCGGTGTAGCGGGTCTTCAGTTTGGAAACCTGACTGCCGGGAGAACCGAACAGTCAGCCTTGATAAAAATCAGCAAAATGCTGATTTCGCAGAGACTAACTGCTAGAGAACAGTCCCGGCGCACAGCCGGCCTAATCCAAACTGATGACCCATGCATTTACTACTATCTGGCATAGGCATCACCTCCTGTATCCCTGAACGGTTTATTTTTCAAATCGTTCTTGATTTGTAAGATAACACATAAATTTTTAATGTCAAGCCTATTTTTCAGAAATTTTTTGGGCTGCTTTATTTTTTATAAAAAGTGTAATTTAAGTTACATGATTTTCTGGTTTAATGTAACTTAAATTACATTATTTTCTTTTAACATGATTGATCTGATTTTCCTGAGTATATAGCAATTGTCATAGTTATGAAGTACAAAAAAAATCTGTCATTCCCGCGAAGGCGGGAATCCAGAAAACCTCTGTACTTCATTCGGACAATAACCGCTATAAATAACTCAGTCCAAAATCTGCTTGCTCAATAGACTATTTACGATCGCCCCCCTAAAATGCTGATGGATTCCCGCCTGAAGCGGGAATGACAGACGATCGCCCCCCTAAAATGCTGATGGATTCCCGCCCGAAGCGGGAATGACAGACGATCGCCCCCCTAAAATGCTGATGGATTCCCGCCCGAAGCGGGAATGACAGACGACGCATCGTAGGGGCGATCGCGATATGTAGGGGCGATTCGCTTGCTTGCCCCTACGGAAGTTGGATTAATTCAGTTTTATGCAACAAAAAAACCTGCTTTACGGCAGGTTTTTTTGTATCAAACCGAGGATTGATTACAGAGCGTTACCGCGAGGCAGAACTTCTTCGGGGAACACAAAGGTTTCATGGGGTTGGTCAACGGGGGCCATCCAAGCTCTTAAACCTTCGTTCAACAATTGGTTCTTGGTGTAGAAGGTTTCAAATTCTGGATCTTCCGCAGCCCGCAGTTCTTGGGAAACGAAGTCATAAGCCCGCAGGTTCAGACCTAAGCCCACCACACCGATAGAGCACATCCACAAGCCGGTGACAGGCACAAACAGCATGAAGAAGTGCAACCAGCGTTTGTTGGAGAAGGCAATCCCGAAGATTTGCGACCAGTAACGGTTGGCAGTCACCATTGAGTAGGTTTCTTCCGACTGGGTGGGTTCAAATGCCCGGAAGGTGTTGGCGCCTTCGCCATCTTCAAACAAGGTGTTTTCCACTGTGGCACCGTGAATGGCGCACAGCAGGGCTCCACCGAGGATGCCCGCAACGCCCATCATGTGGAAGGGGTTGAGAGTCCAGTTGTGGAAACCTTGGAAGAAGAGGATGAAACGGAAGATACCAGCAACGCCGAAGCTAGGAGCAAAGAACCAGCCAGATTGACCCAAGGGGTACATCAGGAAAACGCTGACGAATACGGCAATTGGGCCGGTGAAGGCGATCGCATTATAAGGACGAATTCCCACCAGTCGGGCAATTTCCAACTGACGCAAGCAGAAGCCAATCAGACCGAAGGCTCCATGCAGGGCGACGAATGCCCAGAGTCCACCCAATTGGCACCAACGAGCAAAGGAGCCTTGGGCTTCTGGGCCCCAGAGGAACAGTAAGGAATGGCCTAAGCTGTTCGGGGGGGTGGAAACGGCCACGGTCAGGAAGTTGCAGCCTTCCAGGTAGGAAGAGGCTAATCCGTGGGTGTACCAGGAAGTTACAAAGGTGGTGCCGGTCAGCCAGCCCCCAACCGCTAGGAAAGCGCAGGGGAATAGCAGAATTCCCGACCAACCGACGAACACAAAGCGATCGCGTTTCAGCCAGTCGTCGAGTACGTCAAACCATCCTCGCTCTTGGCTGCGTCCAATGGCAATAGTCATTTTTGGCGTATCTCCAGATATATGTTTATGATTCTACGAATGCTTTACTACCGAGTCTTGGCATCTTCACCGCTACGGAGAGACCCATAGCAGATAATTGACGATCGTGGTAGTAGAGTTTACGTTTCTTTACTTAGTTTCTCATTATAGAGGTAATTGGATAATTTTCAAGTCTTTTCTGAGAAAATTAATCCTTAAGAAATCCTTAAGAGATGGGTTAGAGTATATTTGCTTAGGATATTTGCTTATACCTGATTGCCTGGTTCCTCGGCTCCGATCCTGGGAACGAGGCGTTGGCATGACTCGGCATGAATTGGGGATAAATAGACAATTCTGGCTTTCATAACCGATCGATCCCCCCAACCCCCCTTGGCAAGGGGGGCTTTTGAGAGTTTTGCAAGAAGGTAAATATCTGGTGCGACAGATCGATCCCCCCAACCCCCCTTTTTAAGGGGGGCTTTTCTTTTGCTAGAAGGCAAATAGCTGGTGCGATGGATTTTTATCTTCACACAATGCCAAGTACCTGAGATATTCTGAGATACTAGAATGGCCTATAAACTGAGAATCCTCAACGCTGAATGTTCACTATCGATTTATCTCTGAAAAATAATCCGCTGCCTTTGTCAGTACAACGTAAGACCATCGAAGCGGCTGAATCCCTTTACCGAGAAATCCTGGCTGCTATGCGGGCGGGAAGTTCTGACATTTTGGAACTCACCTGCGAAAAAATGCCAGAGAAAAAAGTAGCGGTCTACGTTAATGAGATTATTGCCGTGCAATTGTCTCAAAAATCCGGGGCTAGTCCAACCGGAAAAGCCCCTGGTTTTGCTGCCCTCGTGAGTGAAGCCCTGGCGGAATGAGTCCCAACTTAGGAGTTGAACAAAATTTGATGACTGGAGAACCCGCCATTCGCGTGCAGGATCTCCAGTTTTCCTGGCCTGATGGAACGCAGGTGTTAAAATCCTGTTCCTTAGCGGTGCCTCAAGGGGAGTTTTGGATGCTCTTGGGGTCAAATGGCTGTGGCAAATCGACTTTATTAAGGATACTTGCCAATTTGTTAACCCCCCAAAGCGGCGAGATTTCGATTTTGCCGCCGGTGGGATTTGTGTTTCAAAATCCGGATCATCAATTGGTGATGCCTACGGTGGGCGCTGATGTGGCTTTTGGTTTGGTGGAGGAAAAACTTTCCCCAGTCCAGGTTCGGCAACGAGTGGAGGAAGCCCTTAGCGCGGTGAATTTGCTGGATTTGCAACGCCGACCGATTTATGCCCTCAGTGGCGGCCAAAAGCAACGGATCGCGATCGCAGGGGCGATCGCCCGTCATTGTGAGGTGTTGTTGCTGGATGAACCGACGGCATTGTTAGATCCAGACAGTCAGTTAGATTTGGTGGCCCAGGTGCAACGCTTGGTGAAAAGCCGGGGGATTACGGCATTATGGGTGACACACCGTTTTGAAGAGTTGGATTATTGTGACGGTGCTTTTCTTTTGGAGGATGGGGTGGTGGTGGATTCTGGTAATCCAGAACCCCTGAAACAACGTCTGATGCAGACTCAGGCTTAATCCTCATGGGCTGAAGGACGCGGTTCGGGACATCCGATCCATCGTCGGGGGACTTCCGGGGGCGCTGGTGGGTGCGAAGTCCCGATCGCCATGTCCTCTCCGGGGAAATCTGAGAGAGTTTGTGGGAAAATCTTAATTTTTTTAACAAAAAGTCAGGAAATATCGGAAATCAGCCGCGATCGTTGTTTAAAATAGATGAAATTTTAACAATTCTTATCACTACACAAAACAATGCCACGGTTTTCACAGCGATCGCTACTCCTAGTAGACGGCTACAACATGATTGGGATTTGGTCTGACCTAAAGATGACACATCTGCGAGATGGCTTAGAAGCATCCCGCCGGGAGTTGATCGAGTTATTGGTCAACTACAGCGCCTTTGAAGGACTGGAAACAAAAGTCGTTTTTGATGCCCAAAATCGACGGGAACCTAGCTATCTAGAAGTTATCTCCGAAAATCTCTCGGTTCACTATACCGAGTTTGGTCAGACCGCAGATACATATATAGAGAAAACTTGTGCCAAGTTGCACCGGGAAATCGAGCATCGCGATCGCCGGGTGATTGTTGCCACCTCAGACCGGGCGCAACAACTGACGGTGATTGGTTATGGTGCCGAGTGGATGTCTGCGAAAAGTCTGGCCAAGGCGGTGGAAAACACGAGTCGTCGCCGTCGCCACCAGTATAAACAGAACAAGCAATCTACCGGACGGTTCTTGTTTCAATGCCTGGATGCCAAGGCCCAAGAGCGTCTCGCCCAAATGCGGATGGGTTTATGAGGGTCGAATGAGAGGCAAAATCAGGGGCAAAAAAAATTTTTTTCTCAAAGGGCTTGACACAACCGAGGAGATCGGGTTATAGTATTTAAGGTTAAGAAAAAAGCTACACGGTCCTCGGTAGCTCAGTGGTAGAGCGGTCGGCTGTTAACCGATTGGTCGTAGGTTCGAATCCTACCCGGGGAGTTTAATTAAATTAAATAGTTGTTCCAAGGTTTGATAAACCTTAAAGAACCCCCCAGAAACCGGGTTTCTTGTTGGCTAAAAACAGATAACTGCGGATATCAACCACTTGGGTCCCGGTTTCTTTTCTGCGATCGCTTCCCAGCCCCAGAAACACCCCAGAAACCGGGTTTCTTTTTCGCTAAAAACAGATATAAGTAGACGGGCAGAAATAAATGCACCACAGACCATATCAGAAGAAAAACTGTCATTCCCGCGCAGGCGGGAATCCAAGGATTTACAGTGGGGAACGAAAAGTGCAATTAATTATGTTCACCTACTTAGTCATTTCAATTAAGATTAATACAATTATCTTTGGGCGCAAGCATTGCGCCCAAAGAAGCAAATCAACAGATTATGTAGGGGCGCAATGCTTGCGCCCCTGTTTTTTGTCTCAAGCACAATTGAAATGACTATACCATTAGGATTGCTATAGGGTTTATGCGTAAGTCCTGATTTTGTCTAATTCCTCGCCGATTTGGTTAGCTAACTTTTCAAAGTCAAAGGGCTTTGAGATAATTTTAGCTTTGCTGAGGTCTAGTTGATTTTTTGGGTCTTTAAGTCTTAGTTTGGACGTGACAAATAAGACGGGAATATTCTGAGTTTCTGGATCTGCTTGTAACCTGCGGAAAGTCTCAATGCCATCGACACCGGGCATCATCACATCGAGTAAAATTGCATCAGGTTTTTCGGCTTTAGCTAGGTCGAAACCATCTTTAGCGTTACTGGCGGGTAATACCTCCCATCCGGCCATTTCTTCTAAAAATATGGTAATCAGTTCTTGAATTGCCTGTTCATCTTCAATGCTTAAAATTCGTTTAGTTGTGTTTGGTTGATTATTCATGGTTGTTATGGCTATTTTGAATTAAAGGAACTGTAAAGTAAAAAGTGCTGCCAACATTGAGTTGGCTTTCCACCCAGATTTTGCCGCCATGTTGTTCGACAATATTGCGACAAATGGCTAATCCTAGCCCCGATCCTCCTTTTTGACGAGAATCGGAAGAATCGACTTGATAAAAAGACTCAAAAATTGTCGCAATTTTATCAACGGGAATCCCTCGCCCCCGATCTTGAACCTGGAATAAAACCCAGGAAGAATGGGCAGAGTTAGTCGGATTTTCTGGGGTGGCTTCGCTCTCGCTATGGTCTTCAAACTGTTCTACCACAAAATTAATTGAGCCGCCACGCTCGGAAAATTTGATGGCATTACTGAGCAGGTTGACCATGACTCGAATTAATCGATCGCCATCGGCATAAAATTCGATATCCTGGGGAACTACAGTGAGGGAAATTTCGGCGCTATCGGCAAGCGGCTGGATCTGCTGGACTGCTTGGCGCATCAATTCACTGGCTGGCACCATTTGCTTGTTTAAATGAGTTTTGAATGATTGCAACCGTTCTAAGTCCAGCACATCGTTAATAAAAGTGACTAAACGTTGGGTATTCTCACTCGCCATATTCACTAAATGCAGACCCCGTTCGGAGTCAGGGGCGATCATTTTACTTGATAACAGCTTCAAAGATCCCTGAATTGCTGTCAATGGGGTACGCAGTTCATGGCTGATCATGGAGATAAATTCATCTTTGATTTTTTCCATGGCTTTGCGATCGCTAATATCCCCAATCAAAGTAAAAAATCCGTGGACTTGATGCGGGTTCACCGTATGAGGAATAAAACTGACTTGCACCCAACGGTTGCCCAGATTGGGAATCGGCCATTCCATATCAAAGTTGACGGTTTCACCCCCCAGCACTGCCTGAACATAACCCTGAATCTGGAGGTAAATTTCTTCACCGAGTACCTCTAGCAAATGCAGCCCTTCAATTTCTGCGGCGGGTCGCCCAAACCAGCTTTCATATGTAGCATTATTAAAGCGATAGCGCTCAAACTCATCTACATAAGAAATCCAAACGGGCAAAGCATGAGTAATCAGTTGGATTTGTGCGGAACTTTGCCGTAAATTTTCTTCGGCTTGCTTGAGTTCAGCACAGAGAGATTCTAAATGAGCTTGGGCTTGCTTAATGTCGTTAATGTCGATAAAGGTGATGACCAAGCCATCGCATTGACGGCGATCGCTCCAATAGGGATGAATTCGCATCAGTAAATGCTCTCCGGTAGCGTCAATGGTCACTTCTTGGTTCAGGGTTTTTTGCGTTACCAAAACTTCGTTGAGGCTATCGAGCAATTTGACAGCGCGGAAATTACAGGACAAATGGGCGATCGGACGTTGCAGATCCGACTCTAACAAGTTAATGGCTTTGGTGGCAGCAGGAGTAAATTTACGAATTTTTAGCTCTCGATCCAAAAAAACCACGCCAATATCCGTGCTTTGCAACAAATTATCCATATCATTGTTCAGTTCGGTCAAGGCATGAATCTTTGACTGATACTCAGTATTTACCGTGTACAGTTCTTCGTTGACCGAATGCAGTTCTTCGTTGGTGCTTTGCAGTTCCTCATTAGAGGCGATCTGTTCTTCATTCGCGGCTTGCTGTTCTTCGTTGGTGGCTTCCAGTTCTTCAATCGTCACCTGGAGATTTTCGCGAGTTTGTTGCAGTTCGTATTGTAATTCCTGAATCTGTTGAATCGCGTTAGCATCTAACTCAAATTCCTCGCCGACAGTATTGCTCTGAAATGGCATTTCTTCTTCAAATAAAACCACAAAAAATGGCTCATTGTTGATGTGTTTTTGGCGGAATGCGACTTTGAGGTTGATAGTACGGATCCGATCTTCTTGACTAATCTTGATTCCCGTGTACAGCACCGGCTTTTGTTCCCGCTTGGCCCGGTGTAGCGCGGTGGTCAGTGGTAATTGTAAAGGCTGGGGAAAGATGGAGGTAATTTCTAAATTTGGTTCGCCGATGGGAAACTTGAGCAGTTTTGCCCCATCATAAAAGGTGTGAATTAAATAGTGGTCAATGTCGAGTAAGAGACAAGTGGTGCGGCGATCGCCAAAGCAGAAGTGAAAAATATCTTCAAGCACTGGATCGAAACGATTTTGTCTGGTTTTCAACTGTTGAGGCAGAATTTCTGGCCTTAAAATCGCTGTTTTGACGAGCGGCAAAATCGCGAGTTGCATATCTCGGCGCTTTTGGTAGATTTTCCACTTGGGATGGATAGAAATAAACTCCGATTCCAGGCTGCCCAAAATTTCCGCACTCCCTAGGAATAAAATTCCTTGGCTGTGTAAAGAAAAATGCAGCATCCGCAGCACTTGCATTTGCAAAGGCGTCTGCATATAAATCAACACATTCCGGCAGATAATTAAGTTCATGTTAGAAAAGCCGGCATTTTTGATTAAATTATGCGGCGCAATAATCAAGCGCTTGCGTAAGTGCGATTTGACCACAAAGCGATCGCACTTTTCCGTAAAATATGTCTCTAGTCGTTCTGGGGAAATTTCTTTGGCAATGGAAGGAGGATATATCCCTTGGGAGGCAAATTCTAAGGCACTGGTATCGAGATCCGTGGCAAAAATTTTAGGTTTGATAGATTTCTCGGCTTTGGCGATCGCTTCATCCACCAAAATGGCGATCGTGTAAGCTTCTTCTCCCGTGGCACAACCTGCCACCCAAATTCTTAATTCTTGTTCCGGTTCCAGACTTTCGATCAGCGAGGGCAATACCTGGTTTTCGATAAATGTCCAGGCTTCTGGGTCGCGGAAAAATTGCGTCGAACTAATTAATAAATCTTGGATCAATAGCTTGCGTTCGCTACCGGAAATTTCCAGATATTCTATATAATTTTCAATTGATGAATATCCGGTGACAGCACAGCGATGATAAATCCGGCGGTTTAAAGTGCCAGTTTTGTAGAGAGAAAAATCAATTTCTTCCTGGATGGCTAAAATTCTAATTAGTTTATGCAGTTTTAATGGTTCAATCTGAGGAGATTGCAACTGGTTTAACGGCATATTTTTGGCAATTCTAACGATTTCCGCGATTGTTTGGGCTAAATCTTGGGGAGATAAAATCTCATCAACTAAGCCGGTGGGCAAAGCATTTTGACTCATCCCCGTAAATTCGGCGCTTTCCGGGGACTGGATCATCGCGATCCCCCCCGCTTGGGAAATTGCTTGTAATCCTGCGGTGCCATCGCTACCCGTACCCGATAGCAGCACGGCGATCGCTAGATGATTGTACGCTTTAGCAATGGATTTAAAACATAAGTCAATGGGAAAATTATTCAAGTTTGCATCACTTTCGGCGATGAGAAATTTGCCCTTTTCTATGGTGACATTGACTTTCCCCGGCATGACATAAATTTCCCCCGGTTTTAGGGTCATTTCTGCGGCGATTTCATACACGGGTAGGGATGTTTTTCGCTCCAGTAATTCTTTCATCATGCTCTTGAAATCCGGCGATAAATGTTGAATAATCACAAATGCCGCTTCAATGCCCAGGGGAATATGTTGGCAAAATTCTTCTAACGCCGAAAGTCCGCCTGCGGAAGTGCCAATTCCCACCACCACAAAAGCGTTGGCATCCGCAGATGAGTCTGAATTCGATGGGCGAACATTGTCTGGGTTTCTTGACATAATTTTTGATAAATTGATTTAGGGATTTAATGATGATATCCTGACATTTCTATTGAATGGGCGAGCAAGGAAATCGCCCCTGGTGACGCATCAACCGCCCATCTAATTAAGCTGGACATGGCCGCCCCACCCGGTTTAAATCCTGCTTGATTTCAGGAAAATACCGGGTTTTATTGATGCTGATGGATCGGCGGCGATCGGTCAACTAAGTTCCCTGTAAGCGCGTAAATTTATATTTTTTTTTAGCCTTAAATAGATTATAGAGCGCTTTTGACATTTTGTTCATAAAAGAACTTGATTTGTTAGTTAAATAACGATGGAAATTGGCTATTTTTTGAGCGAGAAATAGATAAAATTTCATCGATGTTCTGGCTCGCCGCTACCAGCTATCAGTTATATGTTGTCAAATACCAGTTATCAGCTATCAGTAGAGACGCGCTCAAAATACGGAAATTGTGGAAACCGGGTTTCTGCGATAATTTCTGCTACAAATCAGAGATTTTGCTAGAAACCCGGTTTCTGAACCCTTTCTCCCTGAAGTTTGAGATAAAATTAGAATTGACCTTAAAACCTGATTTTTGGTAATGAATACCCTAGCTCAACAACTTCTCAAAAACTTTGATGATTTGCCGGAGACAGAACAACAGGCGATCGCCATTGAAATACTGAAGCGGGCGATCGATTTTGACGTTCCTCCCCTGACAGACGAGGATTTAGTCCTCAATGCAGAAGAACTATTTTTAGCATTAGACGAGCAAGAAACAGATGATGAGTAATCCTAACCGGGGAGAAGTCTGGCTTGTAGATTTAGGCTACACCGCCAAAGTTAGGCCCTGTCTTGTGGTGAGTATTCCTGCCCTCATGCAGGATAGAGCATTAACAACATTGATTCCTCACACCACCAGCCCTAGGGGTTCACGTTTTGAAATAGAGGTTAAAACCAGGTTTCTCAAGCCCGGAGTTTTCGACGTGCAAAACCTGATTACTATTCCTCATACCAAGCTCCTGAAAAAATTAGGTGAATTAGACCCAGAACAGTTGTCACAAATTGAAAAAGTTTTACGCTTATGGTTAGGCTTTGAAAGCACAGATGATAAACCATCAACATAGCCTTTCCAGGAATATGTTCATCATTTAAAAAACCGGTTTTATGCGATAATTTCTGCTACAAATCAGAGATTTTGCTAAAAACCCGGTTGCTGACCCTTGGCGGCAAAATTAGCTAAAATATTAGCAAACCCTATCCCCCAGATAAACAATGACTCAAACTATTGATATTACCGGACTCACCCCAGAACAAATCGAGCAAATTTATCTAATGATAGAAACCTTTAAAACGCGAAATCAAGAGCAAAAAAAAGGCGATTCCCCGCTAATCACTCACGCCACCGACCCCCTCACCCACGCTCAAAAAATAGTCAAAAAATATGCTAAAAATCGCAACCTAGCGGAGGAACTGATTCAAGAACGCCACCAGGAGTTTATCTATGAGTAATTCGGATATCAGCGATTCACACCAAATCCGGTTCTCATATACTGACTATGATCGTTACCTAAAACGCTTGTGGATTCCCGCCTTCGCGGGAATGACATCTGACCTGATAAACGGGTTTTAACAACCGGATTTGGTATCACACCTGGTTAGAGGAGATTTAAGCAGCTAAGAAACGGGGTTTCTGCGATAATTTCTGCTAGAAATCAGAGATTTTGCTAGAAACCCGGTTGCTGAACCCTTTCTCCCTGAAGTTTGAGATAAAATTAGAATTGACCTTAAAACCTGACTTTTGGTAATGAATACCCTAGCTCAACAACTTCTCAAAAACTTTGATGATTTGCCGGAGACAGAACAACAGGCGATTCTCCTACGGAGACGCTTCGCGAACGCGATTGAAATACTGAAGCGGGCGATCGATTTTGACGTTCCTCCCCTGACAGACGAGGATTTAGTCCTCAATAGAACTATTTTTAGCATTAGACGAGCAATAAACCGGATTCGATATCACAGAAAAAGGGTCAACAGCCGTTGACCCTTTTTCCACCCTAATGGGGATCGGATTTAAGCAGTTATTGACCTGATTTTGCCGTCCAGGAGCGATCGTAAACTTGCTTGTAATAGTCCTGATATTTATCCGATAACAACGGTTGCCACCAAGCTTGATTTTGCAAAAACCACTGAACTGTTTTGCGTAAACCTTCTTCAACTGTCACCGAAGGACTCCAGCCTAATTCAGTTTTAATCTTAGTGGCATTCATGGCATAACGGCGATCGTGTCCCGGTCTATCTGTGACAAAAGTAATTAACCGATCGCTGGGCTTAACGGGCAAATTTTCCGCCATTTCATCCATCAGAGAACAGAGCATTTTTACTAAGTCGAGATTTTTTACTTCATTGTTGCCCCCAATGTTGTAAGTTTCCCCTGGTTTACCGAGGTGAATCACATGGTCTAAGGCACTACAATGGTCTGCCACATACAGCCAATCTCGCACATTTTGCCCATCCCCATAAACGGGTAAAGGTTTGCCCAGCAAAATGTTGATACACATTAAAGGAATCAGCTTTTCGGGAAAATGATACGGCCCGTAATTATTGGAGCAATTGGTAATTAAAGTAGGTAATTTGTAAGTATGATAGTAGGCGCGGGCTAGGTGATCGCTGGCTGCTTTAGAAGCAGAATATGGACTATTTGGGGAGTAGGGAGTAGTTTCGGTAAAAGCCGGATCTTCGGGGCTAAGACTACCGTAAACTTCATCGGTGGAAACGTGCAGAAAACGCAGATTTTCCGGTGAATTTAGATTGCCAAAATGCTGCCGAAATGCTTCTAAAAGGGTGAAAGTTCCCACCACATTGGTTTGAATAAATGCATCGGGGCCAAGAATAGAGCGATCGACGTGAGATTCGGCGGCAAAGTGGGCTACAGTATCAATGGCTTCTTCTGCCAAAAGACTACTCACCAAAGGGCGATCGCAGATATTTCCCTCCACAAACCGAAACTCTGGTTTTGCTTCTAATGCCGCTAAATTTTGGCGATTTCCGGCATAAGTTAAAGCGTCCAAAACCACCACCCGGTCATCGGGGTAATGCTGGCACCAGTAGTGAACAAAGTTAGACGCAATAAACCCGGCCCCTCCGGTGACTAATAGCCGATGTGGGGGGCGATTTTCTGGTAGTTTTACGTTAGATGTCATTTAATTAATCACGGTTAAATAAAAATGGGACAATCTCCAAAAATATTATAAAATATCTTTCCGAATATTGCCAATATTTTCAGAAATTTCCCAATAAGTAGGTGAACATAATTAATTGCACTTTTCGTTCCCCGCCGATAGGCTTTAGATTCCCGCCTTCGCGGGAATGACAGTTTTTTTCTCATGGGGTATGTAATGCATTTATTTCTGCCCGTCTACTTAATTCCCCAAGAATTTCCCAAGAACAGCCCAACCATTGCCCACTTGCCCAATAATTTAATATATTTTGCTGGCGATTTATTGAATCGGATTAAGGGGAAGGAAAAAGCCCGATCGCTGGCAAAATTTCCCACCAAATGCATCTATTTATCCCTGGAGACTTTGAATAGCCAAAAGCAAATCTGACCAGTGAACTCCTTGGAGATTTGGTAACACAATATGTGCTTGTCCCACGCGATCGCCAGGACCCAAACCCACCACCCACATTCTAGCAGCTAAAGCAGCTTCTACCCCGGATTCTGCATCTTCAAAAACTAAACATTCTTTGGGCAATAAACCCAACTCTTCAGCGGCGTAAACAAACACATCTGGGGCCGGTTTTGGCCGATTCACATTATACACATTGGTAATCACATCAATGCGATCGCCGATGCCCAACCTTTCCACAACCCGGTGGACATTTTGACTAGCGGAAGCAATCCCAGTCTTAATATTAGCGGCGCGTAATTCATTTAATAATTTTTCTACTCCGGGCAACAATCGATCGGAATTCATATTTTGAATGAATTCTAAATAATAGCGATTTTTCCGGTCTAACATTTCTTGAATTTTGGCTTCAGAACAAGACCGAGAACCGAGTATTTTTAGCAAAGAATCTCGCCGGGATAATCCCCGCAATGCTTCATTTGCTTCCCGATTAAAAGGAATACCTTCTTCATCCGCTAACTGTTGCCAAGTTTGGTAATGATATTCGATGGTATCTGTGATCACCCCATCCATATCGAAAATCACTCCTCGGATTTGGGGGGGAGTGGATTCTTCCGTAAAATCTAGAGAACTTCTATTGTCTTGAGTCAAATTACTCGATTTCGTCATAAGTCAGCCCGTGGAGATCGAATCCATTTAATCATACATTTTCTTTTAGAGGTTGCCACTGAGGTAATTCTGGATTAATCCCCCCAACCCCTGTTGACCAGACTCACGCCCCCAGGAGGATTGTCATCAGGTGATTTGGGGTCTGTGGGGGCGCAAGGCGAAGGAAGCGCCCCTACTATGGTAATCCCCTAAAACACTTGTGGATTCCCGCATTCGCGGGAATGACAGAGGACTTTATAAGTAGGTGGGCAGAAATAAATGCACCACAGTCCCCATTAGATTTTAGGGGCGATTCGCGAATCGCCCCTACTGTCATTCCCGCGAAGGCGGGAATCCAATGATTTACGGTAGGGAACGAAAAGTGCAATTAATTATGTTCACCTACTTAGAAGAAAAACTGTCATTCCCGCCCCACGCATTCGCGGGGGTAAACTCCGACGGGAATCCACAGCCTATCGGCGGGGAA
>JAABRM010000037.1 GCA_011390955.1 Oscillatoriales cyanobacterium
TTCTCGTTCCCAGGGTCTCCCTGGGAATGCCCGAATAGAGGCTCTGCCTCGTGTGTAGGGTAGTATATACGGATACGAGGCAGAGCCTCGCTTAGTGGGGTTCCCAGGGAGACCCTGGGAACCAGAGAATTTCTGATAAACTAAGAGTAAGTGTGCTTGGGAGCCAAAATGCCCGACGATGAGCATTCGTCGCGATCGAATTCGGATGCCACGCAATTGGGTATTTTAACTAAAAAAAATCATGGAGCCCGCCAAATAAATTGTTTTTGACTGCCAAGCAAGCCCCCAACAGAGAAGGAATCGACAGAACCATGATCAATTTGTATCGTAACGCTGCTACCATAGAAGCCCCGAACTTGCCGGTTTCTTATGGCGATGTACAGAATGCCGCCCGTTATTTAATGGTGCAAGCCAAGCACACTCCGGTAATGATCTCACGCACGGTCAATAAAATGACTCAAAGTGAGGTGTTTTTTAAGTGTGAAAACCTCCAACGGACGGGATCTTTTAAGTTTCGCGGCGCGTACAATGCCCTGGTGCAGTTATCTTATGAACAAAAGCATCGGGGAGTGTTGACTTATTCTTCGGGGAATCATGCCCAAGCATTAGCCTTGGCAGGGCAGTTATTAGGTATTCGTCCGGTGATTGTGATGCCCGAAGATGCCCCAGACGTGAAAAAAACCGCCACCGAAGGATATGGGGCAGAGGTGATTTTTTATAATCCACGCAAAACCACTCGCGAAGAGTTTGCCCAAGAAATCGCTGAGGCACGAGGGTTAACGATTATTCCTCCTTATGACGATCGCGCAGTGATTGCCGGTCAGGGTACGGTGGCGAAAGAGTTGATCGAACAAGTGGGTCAGTTGGATATTTTATTGGTTTGCTGTGGCGGCGGGGGTTTATTGTCCGGCTGCGCGATCGCCGCTCATGCTTTGTCCCCTTCTTGCCGCGTGATTGGGGTAGAACCAGAAGCCGCCGATGATGCTACCCGGTCGTTCTATAGCAAAACATTGTGTATGGTGCATAATCCTGAAACCATTGCCGATGGCGCCCGGACGCCCTCGTTGGGGAAACTGACTTTTCCTCTGGTACAGCATTATGTGGATGAAATGATTACCGTATCTGAGTCAGCGATCGCCCGGGCGATGTTTTTCCTGTGGGAACGGATGAAATTAGTGGTAGAACCTACGGGGGCGATCGCTACTGCGGCGCTTTTAGAAGGCATGATTTCTGCTTCCGAAGAACGCATTGGCGTGATTATCAGTGGTGGCAATGTGGACTTAGCCAAAATTCACTTATATCGGCAAATTATGAATCAATCTGTCACCGATGCGATCGCGCCACCGAATCATCTCTTGAGCGATTTCATCTAATAGACTTCTTGCTTTCATTCCAAAAAGCCCCCCTTGGGAAGGGGGGTTGGGGGGATCGAGATCAGATTCGTAGGGTGGGCAATGTTTTGCCCACCCTACTACCTTCATAAAAGTAGGGTGGCCAAAAGTTAATGTCAGTCGATATTTTTGAACAAATTAAAACTGCCACACAAACCCTGGGGGCGAATAAAGTTCGCACCAGTTTAACCATGCTGGGAATTATCATCGGCAACGCGGCAACGATCGCCACAATTGGGGTGGGTTCAGCGGCAAAAGTGTATATCCGCGAGCAAATTCAATCTCTGGGGACAAATCTGCTGTTTATTCAGCCGGGGAGTCGCGGGACGCGACGAGTGAATATCGGCGCCGCGCAGAAGTTGGTGCTATCTGATGCGGAGGCGATCGCTTCTCAGGTGTCCCTAGTTGAGGCTGTTTCCGCCGAATTAAATAGTTCTGAGATCGTCCGCTATGGGAATAAAAATTTTTCGGCGTTAATCTTTGGCACGATTCCAGATTTTATGGCGGTTCGCAACTACAAAGTGCGATTAGGTCGGTTTATCACGGATTTAGACTTAAAGCGAAATAATCAAGTGGTGGCGATCGGGTCTGATGTAGCCACGGCGCTGTTTGGGGATCGAAACCCCATTGGCGAAAAGGTCAGAATCAAAAATGTTAGCCTGGAAGTGATTGGGGTGATGGAATCGAAAGGCACGTCCCTCGGTACTAATTACGATGAAACCGCGATCGTGCCGATTACCACAATGGCCAACCAAATTATTGGCCGTCGTTCCCCTTATGGACTGCCGGTTTCTTTTATCTTTGCGGCGGTTAAAAATGAACAAACCATGACAATGGCACAGTTTCAAATCGAAAACCTGTTGCGGCTGCGGCACAAAGTCACCGACGAAGATGGTTTTAGCGTGCGTAACCAAAAAGATATGCTGAATCGATTGCAAGCGATTAGTGGGGCATTGGCGCTATTTTTGGGGGCGGTCGCCAGTATTTCGCTGTTGGTGGCAGGGATTGGCATTATGAATATCATGCTGGTGTCGGTGACAGACCGCACCCAAGAGATTGGTTTACGCAAAGCACTAGGGGCGTCCCCGCGAGATATTTTGATTCAGTTTGTGATTGAATCGGTGATTCTGTCGGTGATGGGGGGTGCGATCGGCACCGGACTCGCAGTTAGCGGAATTGTGTTAGTGGGTTATTTCACCCCATTTTCCCCAGGGGTTTCCATCGGCGCGATCGCCCTAGCTACGGGAGTTTCTGGGGCGATCGGGTTATTCTTCGGCGTATTCCCGGCCCAGCAAGCGGCAAAACTCGATCCCATTGTCGCCTTAAGAACAGCTTAAGCATCAAAATGAGGATATTTCCTCAGTTATTATTTAGCCAAAAATGAATCAACCATCAAATCAAACCAATCAAACCACCGCACTGTTAGAACCAGAAAAAAAACTTGCGATTGCGATCGTTTCTCTGGAAAACATCTTTAAAGTCTATGGCAGTGGCAACACCGAAGTCAAAGCCCTGAACGGAGTCAGTCTCACCATTGAAGCGGGGGAATATTGCTCAATTATGGGGGCATCTGGTTCGGGTAAATCTACCGCCATGAATATCATCGGCTGTTTGGATCGTCCGACCAGTGGTTTATATTACTTAGACGGGGTAAATGTCGCTAATTTACCAGAGGCAGACCTGGCAACTATTCGTAATCGTAAACTCGGATTTGTGTTTCAGCAATTTCATTTGTTATCCCAAATGACTGCCCTAGAAAATGTTATGTTGCCGATGGTTTATGCGGGGGTGGGAAATCGCGATCGCCGAGAAAGGGCCGAGGTAGCATTAACGCGAGTGGGTTTAGCAAATCGGATGAATAATAAACCCAATCAACTTTCGGGAGGACAACAACAACGGGTGGCGATCGCCCGGGCGATCGTCAATCATCCAGTAGTTTTATTAGCCGATGAACCCACTGGGGCATTAGATTCCCATACTACCCAGGAAGTGATGAATATTTTTTCTGAACTTAATGATAGTGGCATGACCATTGTCATGGTGACACATGAACCGGATGTTGCCCGTTGTACTCGGCGCATTGTTTGGTTTCGGGATGGGCAAATTATTCACTCTCATTTAACCCCGGATGATTTACACCAAGCATTATAATTTCCAATCCCTAATAGGGATTATATGTCGTTGCGACGGGTCAGATGATATGCCAGCGCATATTCGATTTCAATCCCTAGTAGGGATTATATGTCATTGCAACGACCGGGATCGGAACCCTTAATCATTTAATTGTCCAGGTTCATTTGCGCGAATCGATTTAATCATACCACAAAAACCCGGTTTTATCGATATTTTTATCAATAAAACCGGGTTGATTTCTTATTACCAGAAAAAGGCGATCGCTGGGATATAAAAAAACTAAATTGAACCTAAATTGAACCTAAATTTCCCCCACCACAGCCTTAGCTTCATCAATATTGGCTCTAACGGTTTCCGCACATTTAGATAAAGCGGCTTTTTCGCTATCAGTGAGGTCTAAGTTGAGGATTTTTTCTACCCCATTTGACCCTAGCTGACAAGGCATTCCCAGGAAAACATCGTTAATCCCATAAGCCCCTTCAAGATAAGCGGCAACGGGCAACACTCGCGCCTGATTTTGCAAAATGGCTTCACACATTAAACAAGTGGAAGAAGCTGGGGCAAAATAAGCACTGCCAGTCTTCATCAGATTGACAATTTCTGTCCCACCTTTGCGAGTGCGATCGACGAGACGCTCAATGGTTTCGGAATCCATGAGTTCCGTTAGAGGAACCCCATTCACGGTGCAGTAGCGAGGAATGGGCACCATTAAATCCCCGTGGTTTCCCAACACCATCGTATGAATATCTTGAATGGAAACGCCGAGTTCCATAGCAATAAAGGTTTGGAACCGGGCAGCATCCAGTACCCCCGCCATCCCCATCACCCGTTGAGTGGGCAGACCGCTGGCTTCCCAAGCGAGATAAGTCATTACATCCAGGGGATTTGTGACTAAAATTAAGATCGTGTTGGGCGATCGCGCCAAAGATTGTTTCGTCGCTTCCACCACGATCTTGGCATTGGTTTTGAGCAGATCCTCTCGACTCATCCCCGGTTTCCGGGCTAAACCCGCAGTAATCACCACGATGTCGGAATTACTGGTATCCGCGTAGTCATTAGTGCCAATAATTTGGCGATCGTGGCGTTCTACTCCTCTGGCCTCCATGAGATCCAGGGCAATGCCTTGGGGCATTCCCTCGACAATATCGACCAAAACAACATCAGCAATATTTTTTTCAACCAGACGTTGAGCGAGGGTACTGCCAACCCGACCGGCACCGATCACGGAGACACGGGCGCCCCGGAGAAAAGAGGAAGACAACGAGAAAGAGGTCATAACTTGAAGGTGATTAATTACTTAAATTCTTCCAGTTGATCGATCCGCAACCAAATATTTGGGGTGGGCACTTGGCCAAACTTAATCAAAGCATAATCGCCCCTAGTTTCTTGGATTTCCCCTTTGGTTTCAAAAATATACGCCGGGAAACGCGGATCGCTGGCTTTTGCTTCTACACTATTTGCTAACTTTTCGCGCACAGCGCGAACAAAACTGCCTTTTTTAATTGCCATAAGTGATTGTCTCAGATTTTTAGCTTACTTCCTTGAATTTTAATCTTTTTTTCGCTTTTTAGAGTATTTTTTCGAGAAATTCAAGAAATCAACATCAAATAGATAGACTGACTATTGTCATCCCCTAAAAGGCTGATGGATTTCCGCATTCGCGGGAATGACTTATGTTGAATCAGACTTAAGTAGGCTCCAGGATTTAAAGGCGCTCTAGGGGGGGTTCGGTGGGCGATGCCCACCCTACATTTAAGATTTATGGGTCAGTTTTATTGAATGGATTGGAGCGGTTAATCATTAAAAAGCCTAATTAAAAAATTAATTAAATCTTTGACATTGGGGGCAAAAATGACTAGAACGCCCGCCTAACTTCAACCGCTGAATCGGGGTGGCGCAGACTCGACAAGGTTGACCCGTGCGGTTATATACCCAAGCAACTCCAGCATAGTTGCCATTCACACCCTGGACATTGAGAAAATTACTAAAGGTGGTGCCCCCAGCGGCGATCGCGTTTGTCAAAACTTCGATAATACTGTGGTGCAATCGCTCAATTTGTGGTGATGTGAGGGTGGAACAAAGCTGGGTTGGGGCGATGCCACTGAGAAATAAGGCTTCATCCGCATAAATATTCCCAATTCCCGCCACGATCGCCTGATCCAGTAAAGCGGTTTTCACTGCCCGTCGTCTGCCTGCCATCTGTTTTGTCAGATAGTCCACGGAAAACTCTGGGGCAAAAGGTTCTGGGCCTAAATTTTGTAACCCAGTGACAACTTTGGCTACATCGGTTTCGGGAGGCACCCACCACATCCGCCCGAAGGTGCGCTGATCCACAAACCGTAACTCTCCCACTGCCGCGCGATTCGTTCCGGGATCCGCTTTCGCGGAATCGCCTGCTGGGGATGCCCCGGCAAAAAACAAGCGCACGCGGGTGTGTTTTTGTAACGGAGTTTCCGGTTCAACCCACAAAAGCTGGCCGGTCATCCGTAAATGAACCCCTAACCAACCGGCAGACTGGGGCGGATTTGCCGTCGTGTGTAATTCAGCGAGTAAATATTTCCCTTGACGATGCCAAAGATGAATGGTGACACCCTGGAGGTGAGCTAAAAAATCCGTAGCAGAAATCGGGGGGGCAATGGTGCGAGCCAGCAACACATCTCCCCCCACAATTTCTTGCGCCAGGGTTTTATGATTTAAACCCTGACGCACCGTTTCCACTTCTGGCAATTCTGGCATATCGCCTAGAAACCAAAAAAGGTCATGCGATCGGCACTCCTGAAAAAAATCGGGCGAATTGGCTATGTTTTACCAACCATGAAGGAAAATTACTGGCAAATCGCTTTCGCCCGATCGTTTTCCTGAGATCCTACTTCTTCGCGGCTTTCTTGGCTGGGGCTTCCACCTCAACCAATTCATCCAAAGCGAAGTTATTGGTGTTCACGCCACCAGCACTGCCACTAAACCCGTTGTAATTCACTTTGTCAAAGCGAACAACCACTGGATAGAGGATACCGCTTTGATCGACAGAGGCCACAGTGCCAACATCTTGATACCAGTAAGACTCTTTACGCAGAATCCGAACCTTAGAACCACGTTGAACCATAAGTGCTTTATCCCCTTAAGTGAATTATGTTTTATGGGTTGATTTTTTCTCAGGGTACTATGCTCTTGGGATTCTCGGTCAGTTCTACCCTTTAAGTTTTATTAAGATTCTCGCCAACTGACCCGCACAAAATACGCCTGCCTGCCCCACAAGTCTTGTGTAGCCTGGATATTTTCAATTGCCAGATTAAACGGAATCGACGTTGTGAGATATTTTTGGGCGACGCTACCCAAATCTGGCGCCAGGGTAGCGGCAGTGGTAGCGGCCACCCCCAAACCAATCAGTTGCGAAATCGGGCCACGGGGCCACAGCAAATGAACCCCCAGGGCAAAACTCGCAGTCAGAAGCATTCCCACGGACAAATTTGTCCCACAACGGGGATGTACCGCTAAATCCCATTCGCCGCTAGTCAGACGAGTCAGGGCAATTTTGGCCGCTCGTTCCAGTTGTTGTTTACTCACTTGACCATAGAGATAAAATCCTCGATCCGTAGACATACCGCCGAGGCCTTGGTTATCCCGTGCTGAAACCGTTGAACCCCCGGTAAAGTTGCGGGGATCGGATTCACTCAATACCCACACTGTTGCGTGTTCTAGGGCATGAACTTGACGCAACATCAAGATTTCTTTTAAGCCAGGGATAAACTCAAGTTGCTTGAGCAGATCGGAGTCCTGGGTCGGATAAGGGACAAAATCAAAGGGAGACTGGCTGCCCACAGAGGAAGATCCAGGGGAGTTCGTCATAAAATTAGGCGCCTCCAAAAATTATCATTATCAATGCATTATCAATATTTTCCGTCATCAAGGCGATATAAAGGCGATCGCCGAACCAATTAGGGTTGATTATTTTACCCATCAGATAGGGTTTTGCGCTGATGAATGTTTGATGCTTTGGCTGATTTTTTGCCCCATGAAAAATTTAGCAAAAAAACCTATTTTGCCCAAAACCCAAGTAATCATTGAACAGCTTATCTATCCGCTGGGTAATTTAGTCATTTTTGAGGAATTTTGTGGGTTATTGTTTGCCATCAAAAGGTTTACCGTCCCGAAAATCTCCGGCAACTCGTCGGCCATCGGGATAAGTCAGCGTCCCCTTTCCGTGGGGAACTCCGCCGCGTAACTCCCCTTCATAGCGGATGCCGCCGAAAAAGGTACAAGTCCCTCTGGCATCTAGTCCTTGATTGAAAAATTGCCCTTGACAACGGCTGCCGTCGGCTCGCACAAATACTCCTTGACCAAAAGGAGAACCGGCAAAGAATTCTCCTTCATAGTAATCGCCATTTCTATAGGTAAATCTTCCTCGGCCAAAGGGTTGGCTACTGCGTACATCAGTTTCAATATTTCTAACAATCTGAAACCCTCCCTCGTAGCGATCGCCCGTTTCATAAATCACTCGACCGCTAACGATCGTTCCATCTTGAAAAGTGCCTTCATAGCGGGCATCATTGGCAAAGATGAAAGCTCCTTGGCCATTGGGACGGCCATTTCTAAACTGTCCCTCATAGCGATCGCCATTGGCATAGACATAAATGCCTTGACCATCGGGCACCCCATTGACTAAATTGCCTTCATAGTTGTCCCCACCTTGATAATTACATTTCGCTCGACCTGTGGTAATTCTCGGTTCACAAATTGGCGGTCTATATTCCTCTTGAGAACCACCAGGTACAGGATTAATCCCCTGAGCGATAAATTCCCAAACGAAAGCCAATAAAATTGTGCTTCCTAGTTGGGCGATTGACTTTTTCATCGTTACAACATCTCCTATTCTCTCATCAAATTTTAATCAGTGATTCATCATCTAACCCATCCTCAAAATAGGCAAAAATAGACAACCATTTATAGAACATCCATGACAATTCATCATCACTAATTACCAGCAGAAATTTTATTCATTCCTCGATGATGAATCACTAATCATTTGTTTTGACTAGACCAATAATCTTCAGTAAATTAATTAAATATTATTGGTAAAATCAACCTATTGGGTGATAAACAAGTACCAACTATTTTTTCTCATCAGTGGCGATCGCGACTGCTTGCCCAATGGTTTTTCTCACTTCCACGCCATTTTGTTCCAAAATAACGATAGGTTCACCGCTATCTTTTTCCACTCGTTTTACAGTCACCTCACCATTGGCAATTTTTTGCCCCACCTTAATATATCGACTGCTTGGCTCATTGGGAGCCTTGGCAATAATTTGAATTTGATTACCCACTTCAATCACCCCAGTCACTTCTGTGGCATCAGCCAGTTTAGTATCTGGTGGGGGTGCTGGAGGCGGCGACTGGGGCACCTGTGCCACTGGGGGTGGCGGTAGTTGGGCAGGGCCAATTGGCGTCGGTAAAGCGGGTAAATCAGGAACTCCACGGGGTGTCAGCGCCGAAGCAGGAATTTGGGCGACGATCGGTTCACCTTTGGGAGCCGGAGGTAGCTTGGGGCCAATTGGCGTGGGTAACTCCGGTACATCAGGAACCGATCGCGCTTGTAACTGTGGCAAAGCGACGGTTCTGGCATTAGCAGGACTGCTGGCTACCGGGCGATTGCCCCCTCCCCCTGTAGGACTCACCCCTCGACCATTGCCCCCTGGGGGACTCACCCCTCGACCATTGCCCCCTGGGGGACTCACCCCTCGGCCATTGCCCGCCGGAGGACTCACCCCTCGGCCATTGCCACCGCCCTGTGCCTGACGTTGGTTAGTCGCCGGATTCGTCGCATTCCCATTCCCCCCTGGGACTCCTAGAGGTCTCTGGAGTGAAGGCGTAGCGCCTGGGGGTGGTGCTAGAGCGATCAAAGGTAACTCCGGCAACTCTGGGACAGATCGAGGTTGTAGGTTTTTTACCGCTTGTTCAAGCTGTTGAGGAGGCGATAACTCCTCCTGCTCGACTGGCGGTGGTTTCAATCCTGGCGCCCCAAAAGGGTTTGACCGATTTTGGCCTTTTTCCCTTTCAATTTGTGCCAGCCTCTGTTCAGGGCTGGTCGGCTGAAGCAAATTCCCGATCGCCGTCGGATCGTTTCCCGGCACCATCGGAGTCTTAAAATCTGCACTGGGTGGCGCTTCAGGTGGCTTTTGAGCCGCTGGATCCGTTGCCGCTTCTGGTGCAGCAGTGGTGGCTGGAGCTTCTGTAGTTGAATCCGTAGGAGTAGTTGCTGCCGGTGGTTCGGTTTCTCCCCCACAAGCAGTCAATAAAAGAATCATTATGGCTGTAGATGCCGTTAATGAAGATGAACGCATGACCAGTTCCAAAACTCTTTATTACAAGATAGCTCGAAGATTACCAAAATCAAGGGATACTCTGGATTTCGTCCGGCTTATATATTGCTAATTTGGTCAATTTGCTACAAAACTTTACCTTTGGCAGCGATCGGCTTTTTTAACTGCGAGTTTTTTGGGCAGTAAACCCTGTCTCCAGCCCTAAAGATGGGTGAATCTGGAACCGCCTGCGATCGAATAGCTGGCAACGGCAGATGCCAAAATATCTTGATTCTTTGACATTTTCCCAAAATAAAAGTATAATACAATACAGACATCAAATTGTTTTGTCATCAATACCATAAATCACTTAAGTAACTAGATTTAAATCAGGATCAAAGAAAATGAAACTTAGCTATCGTGGTCTTAACTACAACGACGATCCCCCAACCATTGACATGATGGAAGAGGCAGGGGGCTTATATCGGGGTTGCCCGTGGCAAATTCGGTATCCTCGTCATGTTCCGGTCGCTCAACCCAGTCACTCACTTAAGTACCGTGGCGTCCCTTATCTTAGTCATACCAAAACAGAAAGTCAGGTGGCCGACTCCACACCCGCAAACGCTCCCACCGCTGTAACAAGCATAAAAAAAACCGGAGGAGTGTCGAACCGTAAACTGGAGAAAGCAATGATGATGCAGGAGGTGGAGAAAATTCACCGGGCTAATATTTGCCGGAATTTAGAACGACGGATGAATATCGCACAAGCGAAAGGCGATCGAAAACTGATGAATCTACTACAACAAGAATGTCAAGATTTGGCTTGTGCCTTGTTTTAGCCGTTAGCCGTCAGTTTTCCGCCTTCAGTAGGGGCAAAAATTTTTTTGCCCCTAAATCATGTTATTTGTTAGTTGTTATTTGTTAGTGCGATTCGTTCAGGCGGAAAGTCTAGGGATAAAACCCAAAACGTGCGTCTGGTGTAGGCTCTGACCTACATAACTCTGGTGGTGTACAGGATAGTCCTGTAGGCCTGGATTCCCGGAGGGTTTTTCCTCCGAGGTCATAGACACCTCACCCCACGGTAAAGACTCACTATCTTTACTCGTGAAGCGGGTAGGAAAGCCGATCATCCCTAAGCAGATGGGAAAAATCAGCAAGTCAAGCGCTCATGGGCAGCGAGAGCGAATTCCCGGCTTGAACCCTCTCCAAACAAAAGTAGCGAAACTGCTTGTTACGCTGCGTCCAAAAGGGCATAGGGAAAGGTGACGAATTTAACAAGTCAGTCACAAAGGAATCCCAGAAATACCTAGGGGGACAGGGAAGACCCTAAAAGCGCATTCAACCACCACTAGGGAACGAAGTAAACCCATATTTCTCTTACCAGTAATGGTAAGTAGCGATAGCGTGTAAGCGGATGAAATATTGGGAATGGGATGTGGCAAGAAAGCTCTTTTCCGCCGGTTTTGCCAGCGGATATGCAGACGTGCCACGGCTGTGAAGTTAGCGATTATTAGTAAGTCCAAAGGACGCACAAAACCAGTCGCTTACGACATGGTGTGATTTTAAAGGGACAAAGGATGAACGCTATGCCAAACGGGAACGTTTAACGATTTCCCCATTAGGATGCTATTGGTTTAGCAAGCGCAGAACGGAGCGGAGTGCCGTGAAAGTGGCACGCTCCGTTCTGAATGGGAGGTGGGAGTTGTGAAGCTCCCATCGACCCCTACCGTTGTTGGTTGTTGGTTGGTGGTTGTTGGTTGGTGGTTGGGGTGTAATTGATAATTGACAATTGATAATTGATAATTGATGATTGATAATTGACAACAAACAACAAACAACAAACAACAAACAACAAACAACAAACAACAAATAACAAACAACAAATAACAAACAACAAATAACTAATAAACAACAAACAACAAATAATTTTAATTGTTAAATGATTCTAAATTTTCTGAAAATAGAGAAAAAATAGCCCTTACTTCTCAAAAGATTGCAGTAGAATTAGACCCTGGGTGAAATTGCCGTGAGGCACTTAAAATGGCTTACTTATGCAATCTGGGAACCGGGCAACAGGTTTATCTAGAAAATCAAGGAACACAGACCATCGTCACAATTATGAGTGGTGGGCCGGGTCAACAGCAACAAGCGAGTAGTGGTTTCTCCACGGGTCGCTGGACTGAACCACCAACGGTGTTCCGAACGGACAACGGCGTAATCTTGCGGATTAATTCTGAAACGGGTCAGCATTTTGTCCAACTCCAAGGCAGCAGCATGGGAGTGATGAGTCAGAGTCCTTCTCTGTCCAATGCTCAACAGCTACAAGTTCAGCAAACATCAAGTGCGGTATCCGGTCAGCAGCCGATGCAGCCGATGCAGCCGATGCAGCCGATGCAGCCGATGCAGCCGATGCAGCCGATGCAGCCGATGCAGCCGATGCAGCCGATGCAGCCGATGAAAATGGGGGATATGGAGATGTCCATGAACCCTATGCAAATGCGTATGGGCAATATGGAAATGAGCCTGGGCAAATCTTCTAGCCCTTCTTCCAGCGCTGATTTATCATCCGGATCGGGACGGCATTTTTGTCCCCAGTGTGGTAATCCGGTGCAGCCAAGCGATCGCTTCTGTCCCAGTTGTGGCAACCGCTTGGAGTGACATTAATTTAGCAAATAAAGAACCTGGTTTCTATAAGAAATCAGGTTCTTTACTTGCGGGAAAAATTGACAAAAATTGTTGACAAAATTTTTTGAGGTCAACCAACTGATATCTTTATAATTTTTTTATCCTTTGCCGGGAATTTTAGTAGTAAAATATAACCAAATTTATGATTGCCCGAATTTAATTTAATCTAATAAAATATCCTGAATTTTTAACTTTACGTTTTAACTTTTTAATACCATTTACAAAAATTCATCCAACAGCCCCTAAGATTCGTAGGGTGGGCAAAAACCTTTACTACCCTACCATATATGATGGTGTAATTTTGCCCACCCTACAATATAAATACTTATTGTTGCATTTTTTTTTAATTCGTATATTTTTTAAGTTTCATAATCATAAAAATCAAAGGTTAGCCATTGAGGTAAAAATCAGGAAATTACTATGTCAATTGAAGTTGCGCTGAATCACCAAAAATTATACAGATTTGAACGTCCGGTTATTTTGGGTCCACATATTCTCCGCCTAAGACCCATCCCCCACTGTCGCACGCCGATTAAAAGTTATTCGTTAAAAATTACTCCAGAAGATTATTCAATTCACTGGCGACGAGATGTTAACTCTAATTGGATTTGTAAATTAAATTTTCCGAACAGAACTGACATTTTTAAGCTAGAAGTAGATTTAGTGGCTGAAATAAAAAGCATCAATCCTTTTGATTTTTTGGTTGATGATTATGCGGCTGAATATCCGTTTAATTATAGCAAAAAAATTCGGCGAGAGTTGCAATCCTATTTACCCAAAGAATTACCCAAAGAAGCCGGTGGCAGTTTATTGACTGGGTGGGTTGATAAATTGGATAAGTCACCCCAATTTACTACTAGCTTTATTTTAGCGGTGACACAAAAATTACACGAAGAAATTAATTATGCGGTGCGTTTAGAAGAAGGTATCCAATCCTGCGAAGAAACCTTAAAGACAAAAGTTGGTTCTTGTCGGGATACCGCATGGTTGCTAGTGCAAATTTTCCGTCATTTAGGGTTAGCGGCTCGATTTGTTTCCGGTTATTTGATCCAACTGGCTGCGGATCAAAAACCTTTGGACGGGCCGGGGGGTCCGGAACACGATCTGGCTGATTTACACGCTTGGGCAGAAGTTTATCTGCCTGGGGCTGGTTGGATTGGTTTAGACCCGACTTCGGGAATGTTGGCGGCTGAGGGTCATATTCCTCTGGCTTGTGCTGCTACTCCAGACATGGCGGCACCGATCGCCGGTACAATTGAACCTTGTGCGAGTCAATTGGATTTTTCGATCGCGGTTTCTCGGATTAAAGAAACTCCCCGAATGACTAAACCTTATACTCCAGAACAATGGTCGGCGATCGCGAATTTAGGAGAGGCAGTCGATCGACAACTTACAGAGGCAAATGTGGGCTTAACAATGGGAGGAGAACCCACATTTATTTCCATTGATGATTATCAGTCAGTAGAATGGCAGGTCGGTGCTTTGGGGGAAGAAAAACGCCGTTTGGCGGGAAGTTTGCTCCACCGCTTGCGCGATCGCTTTTCTACCGGCGGATTACTCTATTATGGCATGGGTAAATGGTATCCGGGGGAAGCCTTACCCCGTTGGGCATTAGGTTGTTCTTGGCGGTGCGATCGGGTGCCCTTATGGCGAAATTTTGAGTTATGCGCTGAGGATAATCAAGATTACGGCTATGGTATCCAAGAGGCTACCAAATTTGTCAATGAATTGGTCAAACATCTGGGAGTAAGCCCAGAGAATATTACCTCAGCTTATGACGAAAATGGTGAGTTACAGGCTTATATTTTACCATTATTGTGGGGCGAAAAAGACGGCGAGGAACAATGGATTAGTTGCCCGTGGCAAAGTTCGCCTAAGTTTACTTTAATCGCCGGAGAGTCTCCAGCGGGATTGCGATTGCCGTTCCAATCTCTTGAGTGGGCAGATCCGGAAGATATCCAGTGGGAAGTATTGGTAAATCCAGATCGACAAAGCCAACCTTTGGGGGATATTTTTGGCCGAGTGGCGGCCAGAACTGCGGGGAGAAATGCCGAAACAAAATCGGCAGTTTCGGCAAAACCTAATAGTATTAAAGTCGCCCTCGCGGTAGAAGTTCGCCAAGGGATAGTTTATGTCTTTATTCCCCCGATTAGTGCCGCTGAAAATTATCTAGATTTAATCGCTTGTGTGGAAGATACGGCGGCAGCACTTCAGTTAAAAGTGAAAATAGAGGGATATACTCCTCCGGGCGATCGCCGCTTACAAGGATTTCAAATTACTCCTGACCCAGGAGTAATTGAAGTGAATATTCATCCGGCCCAGAATTGGTCAGAATTGGTGAATATTACCAACATTCTTTATGAAGAAGCGAGACTGACTCGCTTAGGAACTGAAAAATACACCTTAGATGGCAGAACGGTCAGCACTGGGGGAGGTTCTCATATTACGATTGGCGGTGTCACCACCAGTGAAAGTCCGTTGCTGCGTCGCCCAGATTTGCTGAAAAGTTTGATTACATTCTGGCAAAATCACCCCAGTTTGTCTTATTTATTTTCTGGGGAATTTGTCGGGCCAACCAGTCAATCGCCCCGGGTCGATGAAGCCCGCAACGATACCTTGTATGAGTTAGAAATTGCTTTGGCGCAATTAGAAAACAGCGAGAATATATCCCCCTGGTTAGTTGACCGACTGCTGCGAAATTTCCTGGTTGATATTAGCGGTAATACCCACCGTTCGGCATTTTGTATCGATAAATTATATCCGGTAGAAAATCCGCGACTTCAGTTAGGATTATTAGAGTTTCGGAGTATCACCATGTCCCCCCATCCCCAGATGAGTTTGGCGGTGAATTTATTAATTCGCGCATTGGTGGCTAAGTTTTGGCAGCAACCGTATAAAAACCGTTTGGTTCGTTGGGGTACTATGCTCCATGATAAGTTTTTCCTGCCCCATTATATTGCCCAGGATTTTCAAGATGTGATTAGCCAATTACAACAGGCTGGTTATCCGTTTGAATTTTCCTGGTATGAGCCATTTTTTGAGTTTCGCTTTCCTCGGTATGGGGAAATTAATCAAAATGGAATTCAGTTAGAATTGCGTCAGGCATTGGAACTTTGGCCAGTGTTAGGAGAAGAGGTAAATAATGGCCGGACGGCGCGATATGTGGATTCGTCAATGGAACGCATTCAAGTGTTATTAACAGGGGCAACAGAAGGACGACATATTGTCACCTGTAATGGCTATCCAGTGCCTTTGCAGTCCACGGGAGTACAGGGAGAATTTGTGGCGGGAGTCCGCTATCGAGCGAGACAATTGGCGGCAACTTTACATCCAGCGATCGCGCCTTCTATGCCCTTAGTTTTTGACATTGTTGATACTTGGGTAGAACGGTCTATCGGCGGTTGTATGCTTTATGCCAACGCTCCAAATGGGGCAGAATGGACAACTTTTCCGATTAATGTTCGGGAAGCGCAAGGACGTTTAAGCAGTCGCTTTGTCCCTCATGGTCATACTCCGAATCAAATCAAAGTTCCCCCAGTGCAAATCAGTCCAGAATTTCCTTGTAATCTAGATTTGCGTCGAGTGGGTTTAGGGATTTAATCAATTCACCCTGGCGTTGCACTACTTATGCCTAAGTAATGCATGATTATTTTGATCCCTGGTAGGGGCAATTCCTATATTAGACAAGAGTGCAAAATTCTTATGCATCCCCCCTTTTTAAGGGGGGTTGGGGGGATCGAGATATTTATTTTGCCAGAGGTCTATTGCCCCTACGTTTGGGGTTTAATATAGCGTTTCTCATGCTTATGAGGTACTGCTGCATTCTCTGTCATTCCCGCGAATGCGGGAATCCACAGAGTTACTACACCTTACAAGATTTCTAACTGCTATAACATCCAGAAAGCGTAAATTGGGATACTGAACCGTGTTTTTTACGTTTTTTCAGTCATCAGCACTTTAGGTAATCATTTCATTCACCGGGAAACGGTCAATTAACCCCATTGCACGACGAGCATTATCTCGCAAACTACTAGACAGGTGGGGGACATGGGGAATTTGGGATAAGAAATCCAAAGTTCGCCGTAAAATGCGGACAATATCTCCTTCATCCAAACTGGTATGAGCATAAAGCTCAGACCATTCCACCCCTAAAGCCCACTGTTCCACCAAAGCCACCAAGTCCCGTTCTAGCCATACGGGTAGCGCCACCCCATGCCGTCGCTGGACTTTAAACAGGTTGCGGCGGCAGTTTTGTTGCAGCAGATTTAAAGTGGTTTCTACTTCGGAGGAAAGCTCATATTTTGTCCAACTATCTGGACGAGAAACCTCAGTGACTAAAGCGGCAGAAGCAGCGGCTAAGTGATGCGGGTCAAGGTTATCTAAAACGCCAGCATTTAAGGCTAATCCTAACCACAGTTCATTATCGCCGCGAATGGCCGCCGCACTTTCTCCCAAGGGGGTGACTTCATAGCCGATATTATCCTCGGTGTCATCTTCTTCTCGGTAAGTTGGCAGCAAGCATTCCATTTCCACCAAGATATCAATTAGTTTGATAAATTCTTGCCAGTTACAACCCAGGTCTTTCTGGAGTTCTGTTTCCTGACGCCGGATTTCTTTTTCTAGGTCTTGGACTCGGTTTTGACGTTTCAGTAAGGTACTCGGCGAACCGAATTTATTTAGAGGATGAGTGGATAACTGGGCTTCTAAGGCGGCGATTCGTTGCTGTTGGGCATAGACTTCTGGGGCGACAACGGGTTCCGTCCGTTCCGTCCGCGCTAGGATTTGCGCCGCAATGGGGGCAGTATCATCATCTCCTTTTCTAGATTCACCGGGTTTGAGCATCATGGCGCTGGGAATGGATAAGTCGGATTCCTGATTCAACGTAATTTGTGCTTCATGTACCGCTACCACGTCAGCACTTGTGACCACATACCAGCGATTATCTTGACCTAGACAAATCAGATTCGGTGATTTTCCCGGACCGGGAAACCGATCGATCAATAAGGCGAGAATGGGATGTTTGGTGGTGACATGACGCCCTTTCAGACGGAGAAGAGTTCCCGGTTTTGCGCTTTGTAGGGCTAAAGCGGCGATCGCTCTTTGAGTTTCATCCGCTTGTTCTTCCAGGATTTTCAGCAACCTTTGCTCGACTTTCAAGCGTTCGCGTAACTTTTGATAGCCTTTGTAAACCTCCTCATCGATTTCCCCCACTTGGGATTTCAGTAATTGCAGTTGGGTTTTCAGCGCCTCGATGTCTGCCAATTCTGGTTTCGCCCGTTGAGACGCTAAATACTGACCAAAGCTGGATTCGACTAATTCTTTGGCCACTTCCAGGGGATGAGTTTGCAGCAAGTTCAGCACCATGCCATAGCTGGGGGCAAACTGGCTGACCAAGGGATCCGCACCTTTGGTGGCTAAAATGGCGGCTTCTTTCGCCCCTTCAAACCGTGTTTGCAATGTCACCACATAACCTTGGGGGTCCATGCCTCGGCGACCGGCCCGACCGGACATTTGCAGGAATTCTGAAGCGGTGAGTAGGCGATGACCTTCGTCAGTCCGCTTGGATAGACTGGAAATTAAGGTGGTGCGGGCGGGCATATTAATCCCGGCAGCCAGGGTTTCGGTGGCAAAGACCACTTTAATTAATCCCGCTTGAAAGAGTTCTTCCACCAGCCCTTTCCAGGCGGGTAAAATCCCCGCATGATGAGAAGCAACCCCGCGTAATAGGGGTGCTAACTGATGGGCTCGGTTGCCTTCAGGATTCCGCTCTAAAAAGTCTTCCACTCGTTCCCGTAACTCACGGGCTTCCTCTGGGTTGACTAAGGTCAAATCGCCGATCGCTTCGACTGCGCGATCGCACCCTCTGCGGCTAAAGATAAAATAAATCGCCGGGAGCATATCCCGTTCCCAAAGTTGGGACAGGACAAACGGTAAGGACGGTTCTTGGCGGCGGATGCTACCGCTTCTGCCTCGGGGTTTTAGTTTCGGGTTGATTTTTGCCCGTTTGCCGTCGAGCAGAGGCACCAGACCTTTGGTGGTACAAAAATGAAATTGGAGGGGAACCGGGCGAAAATCTGAGTAAATCAGTTCCGTTGGCCCGTGGACTTGACAAATCCAATCCGTAAGCTGTTGGCTGTTCGCCACCGTCGCCGAAAGTGCCACCAGTTGGATTTCCGGGGGGCAATAGATGATGGATTCTTCCCAAACCGTTCCCCGTTGGCGATCGTTCATGTAGTGGCACTCATCCAGCACCACCGCTTCCACCCCATCCAGGGAAGTGCCCACCGCGCCAATTTCCGTGCCATAGAGCATATTCCGAAAGATTTCGGTGGTCATCACCAAAATCGGCGCATCACGATTCACGGATAAATCGCCGGTTAAAAGTCCCACTTTCTCTGCACCAAACTGGTGGCGAAAATCCCGCAGTTTTTGGTTAGAAAGGGCTTTGAGGGGCGTAGTGTAAAAGACTCGCCCCCCTCTAGACAAGGCTCGGTGAATTACATATTCACCAATTAAGGTTTTCCCTGAACCTGTAGGGGCACAGACGACGACGGATTGACCGGCATTCAAAGCGGCGATCGCCTGTTGCTGGAAATCATCTAGTTCAAAGGGAAATAGATTTTTGAGATTTTCTGACAAATTAAGGGGAACACTCACGCAATTCCAATTCACTTTAATCGGTATTTAATATTCACAGGATTGACCGACGCCCCAACTCGGATCCAGCACAGCAGGGCAAGCCCCTACCTAAGTTCAGGTATAGATCAACTAACCTGTACTTGGGTCTTGATTGGAGTTGTGGTCAAAGAAAAAACCTTAGACTACACAATCCAAAACTGCCTCCAGGATTTACAGTTTTCCCGAAGGGCGCACCCTCGATCGCGAAAAAGCTTTTTTCGGGGTGGTTGGGGGGCGATCGCTGCTGCCGAAGTTATCCCAGGTATAGGGCAATGAGTCATTAATCTTTAGTCTAGTATGTTCTTTCCGATCCTAAATTGTAATCCGTGGCGACAGGAGGGGAGGGTGGGAAGTTGGGCAATTATCGGGAGAACGAGAAGTTGCCCCTCCCCTTCACAGAGGCAAAAAAAGTCCTGGCGATCGCACCCGTAGGGGTCAACCACCGGCAAAGGTCTGACAAAAAGGTCTCACAAAATTGTCAAAAACCCCCCTGTTTGAGGGGGGTTGGGGAGATATTTCTTTAGCGATGCACTCTGGTCTATTAAAACGAAATCAACATCAACCAGCGATTCATTTATAACCGGGCTAAGAATTTTCCCAAAACGACAAAACTACATTTTTCTTGCCCAGGCTGTTCCCGTAAACAAGAAGACAAATAAAGCCCCAGAAACCAAAGCGCCAATGTTCCATTTTATGGAATTTTTAAATAAACTGATTTGGCGATTTGATTTAGCCTCCTGAGCTTGGGTTTGCATCGTCGTTTCTGCCTGACTAATCACCTCAGAGACTTGTTTTTTAATCTCATCAATTTGTTGAGAATCCGTAATATTCGGCGCACGACCTTGGGTGTCTAAACGGCTAATCAAATCCTGCATTTCCGCTGGAGTGCTTGCCTTAGCCAGTAGATCTTTCACTTGGGCAATTTGTTCTGTCCGCTGCTTCATTTCCGTATCAATCTGAGCATTGCTGCGGTTATTCAACCGCACAGTATTGATAATTCCCAAGGGGGCTAACAAAAAAAAGATCGCCGCGAATAGCACGGTTAACCAGGACAACAACTTAACCAGGGGAATTTCCCACTTTTTCCGACCCAGTTTTTCCCCGTAAAATACCAAAACCATCCCAATCAAAGGCACAGGAACTCTTTCCACTAATTGCCCAATGGTTTGAAATTCCCACCCCGGATTTAAGAAATCCGGGGGAATGAAAATAGAGATGGTATCGAAGAAGGAGAAAATTAATAAACCATAGCCAATCCAGCGAAACAGCGTTGCTGACCTTAATAAGCTAAAACCAAACTGGCGAATATCTTCTACCGACTCTTGTAATTGATTGATGTTTGAGTCACTCATATTTGTCACTATATTGTTTACAGGTAGATTGTGATTTTTCAGGATTTCCTAAGCTGAGATTCTAGCATTTTATAGCCAAAAAATTGGAAAAAACTAAGTAGCTTTTTAGGGGTGGTAGATAAAGGGCTCCGGGGGTTTCCTCTTCTTTTTTTGGCGGTTCGATTTCCGGAGCGAGTAAGATTTCGATCGCCACCACCAAGATGCCAGCCAGTATTATCGCCAAAAAGGGAATGCGTAAGTTATTCAAAATACTACTCCCCATTATGACTCTACCGGATCCTGTGGCTTAAGTTCATCCTGTTTCAGGAGTAACATATAGAACAGCCCGAAAATCCCGACCGCAATCATACCAAAGATCAGGGAACCATCTCCTTCATGCCAGTAATCAAAAGAATCTGGTTTTGAGGAAGCGGCCAAAATTGCCATCAGGGCAACCCGAACCGCATTGACGATAAATCCAGTGGTTAAGGCAAAGCTGAGGATCAAAAGTTTATGAAGCCTTTGATTAAATCGTTCCAAAGGAAACATGATTAAACAAATCACCGATAGTCCCAACAGATAAGTCATGGATTCCATCCCTGAACAGCCACCATAGACTTTGATCGACCCCCCCGGTAAATAAATGAAAACATCTTCTAAGATCAGTTCATGGCCAGTGTACCACAGCATAAAAGCGGATATTTTGGCCGTAAATGGCGAGATGTCAATTTTGAGCAAATCATTAATAATGACCCCAGGAATTCCCAAAAAAGCTAAAATAATTAGCGCTGATTTGTACTGTTTTAAGCCTTTGATGCCTGATGCGATTAAGGCAACCCCAAGCCCTGAGACAAATGGCATCAGACGCAACAGTGGATCGTAGGTATCTAATTGACCGGAAAGTTTGGCGGGCATTGGCAGGATTGTGAATAAAAAGAAACCAATCAGTAGAGCGCCAATAAAACTGCCAATTCGATCGCTTTTCAGATTTAACTCTTGACGTTTTTCCCAAATCAGCGATCCCACAGGTAGCCAAAATAAAACACTCATGCCTAAGTGGGCTTGATCGTCGATTTTCCAAAGGATTGCTAAGTTAACGATCGCTAATCCAATCGCGATCGCGCCTAACCAAGCGGATGGCTCTTTCAGCATTTGAACTGGATCGAGTTCGCTCTTATTCATTAAGACCTCCTATTTTATATTTGACTCAATCAATTTATTTCTAGAAAAATTCCAGATATAAAGTTTTTATGCACCCATATTTGGTAATTATTTGTGAATTATTGTCTGCCTAACATTAAGTCAAAGCCCTAAAATATAATCAATCAATTAATTTGGCATATTTATTGATTTTTCTAGTTTTTTTAACTCTGGCTTTTCCTTCACTAATATAACAGTTAGCATCGGTGATTCGTCAAGGAATTATCGCGGATCTTCATCATATCTTTAAAAACTGAATTTCCTGGCGGTTGGGAAAGCATCTGGGAAAGCATCTCTAAGGATTAATTTGATACAAGCGCACGGGGTCGGGAATTCCCTTGAGTTGCTGCGCTCCGATATAGGTGACATGGATCGATAAATGATTTTTAATCACTTCATAGACCGTATCAGAAATACAAATGCCCCCTGGATTGGCTTGACTTTGCAGACGGGCGGCTAGATTCACTCCAGCCCCAAAAACATCATCGCCACTGAAAAATACATCACCGAGATGAACCCCAATCCGATGTTCTAACACTAAATCGGGCGGTAAACTTGCCGCATTTTTCCTCAAGGTTTTTTGGATTTGTTGAGAACAAGCCACCGCTTTGACGGCGCTGTCAAAGTAAATTAACCAGCCATCGCCGGTTGATTTGAGGACTCGTCCACCATATCGCTGACAAATTTCTCGAATTAAGTCAAAGTCTCGCTTCAATAATTCGAGCATTTGCTGTTGGTTGGCGACCATGTGAGCGGTGGAGTTGACCACATCGGTAAAAACGATCGCCGCTAAGGTACTGTTTTCTTCCAGCGACCCTAGAGAAAAAGGGGCGGCCAGAGGCATATTCTCAGGGATTGCTGACATTTGATTTGGGCTGGAAACCGGATCCCGTGGGCGAGTTTTTTCCGGGATGTTCCCTGATGGGATGCTGCCGAAACCCCCTGGGAGGCGATCGCTGAAATATTGGCGGTATAGTTCCCCCAAAGGCATCACCGCATTGCCTTGAAATTTGACTAAGCCCATACTGCGTAATTTAAACGCTTCCGCAGCATTAATCTCGATCGCCCGATCGCATCCCATCACCTGTTTAGTCGCCGCGACTAAATCTGGATCCTGTTCTAAGTTTAATAAATGACGGCGTAAATGGTCATAGTAGGGGCCAGCTTCCGTGGGGGCAATTTGGAGAAATTCCCCTAAAGTCATGCGTCCTTTGGCAATTTGATAAAGGGCAACCCTGACTAGATAAGGATGTCCCCCCACCATTGTCATCAAATCCTGAATTTGACTGTCAGACCAATTCAGTTGGTGACGCTGCACTAAATCTGTTACTTGTGCGGGGGTCAGTTCGGGCAAAGAAATCGGTAATCCCACATTAAACGGAGATTGATTAATATTCAGGGGGATATACACTTCTTTAGAATGGGCGATCGCCAAGCGTAAATTTTTCCACAGTGCCTCATTTTTGCCTCGTTCATGCCAAGCTCGCAGTAAGCCAAAAAAATCCGTGGCAATTTCTGGATGTTGAAAAATCCGATCCACTTCATCCAAACCCAATACCAATGGCTCGGAAATTTCTGCTAATATATATTTTTGAAAGTATTTCGTGCATTTATTTTTACTTCCCAGGGGGCCTTTCCAATAATCATCAAGGCGATCGGCTAAATTTAATTCTTCGCTAATACTGACACAAAACCACTGTAAAAATCGATCTAAACTCGCCAGAAATTCACCATCAGCAGATTGAAAATTTAACCCAACCGTTTGATATCCTTCCTGCTGAACTTGATGTAATATCCGAGATATTAAAGAACTTTTGCCCATTTGTCGTGGGGCTTTGATGCGGATTAATGCGCCCGGTTTGCGAATTGTCTCGTAACATTCCTGTTCAATGGGCGGACGCTCTATATAAAATAAAGAATCTAAGGGAACCGGACCTTCTGGTTGTTCTAATTCCAGCGGCTTTGCTAATAAAAGATTGTCGGAAAAGTTGACTGGTTGATATCTCTTATGATGCGCGGCATAGTTCCTGGGTGCATCCAGATTTGGTTCAGTGGTTTTATGTAGTTTGCGCGAAACTTCTTCTACCTTTTTTGCCGGTTCTTGGGGCTTAATTTCGGCGGAAAAATCAACTATTGGCTCAGAGGAGTCGCCTTTTTGCTTGAGAACTGGGGTTAAAGATTCGGGAATGCCTTCTAAGGCGATCGCACTACAGCCAAATTCATAAGCATCTTCAATGGATCGGCCAGCGGCGATCGCATCATAAAACCCCACCGCAAATTTAATCGCTGCGCGATCGCCAATTTCTCGACTCATGCCAATCACATAATCAATATATTGACCAATTGCTGCCGCCTGTACTTCAGAATAGCAGGCATTCAGCAACACACATTTTACTTGGGTTTCAAATAATTTAAACAGTCTTGCCAATGCCACAGCACTGACTAACTTAACTTCTGATGCGTCATCCAGCAAGGCCAAACCCTCAGTCCCAGTCCCATGTCCAGAAAAATGGACAATTTGCGGCTCATAATCCAACAAAGCACGGCGCAGATCGTCAGGACGCACAGCCGTCCGAGAGATAATCTGGAACTGCTGGCAACGTTTGGATCGGGCCAACCCAGCTTGAATTTCCCGGACTTCCTCATCCAAGCGGAGTTTTTCCGTATTTTTGGGATTAGCAGCCAGTATCAGGATTTTTTTGAGAGAATCACGGCTCATAAACTTTGCTTCCCAGCGCGATCGCATGGCGAGAGTCTCTTCTAATCATAAACAGTCAGCCGGAATCGGCGAGGGAATGTGACAACATTTTTACAATTGGCCGATCGCCTACCAGGATAGACCTATCAGGATAGACCTATCAGGATAGACCTACCAGGATATCAATGAGTTTAGTCTAACTTTTCCGATTTAGTCAGGCAGTTCCAGGCGATCGCACTGTCCCCAATTAACCCTTAAACATAACAAAAATTGCTCCTGTAGATCCGCCAACCATAATCCCCCATCCCCCGACTCGATTTTCATCCAGAAACCATGATATTCATGAAAATTTTCTGGGTCAAAAATTAACAAAAAAGCTTGATTTCGTAGCCAATACCACAAAAAATCTGGTTTTTTTTGCCAAAATGATGCCAATTACCCCAGAGTCACTCCTGAAATTTACCGGATTTACCACTGACCTATCAGTGATTAGGGAATTAGATTAGTGAATTATTTCCAAATCGCCAAAAATATCCGACAAAATTACCATGAAATTACCATGAATAATTTACAACGCGGTCAAATGACTTGGAAATCAGAGGGAACAATTAACCGAGTTTTATATTTACGGGGCACCCCTCACGAACCCTGGCGACATTACCAAGAATTTCCTCAATATGCTAAACCGGATTCAGGGGAAAAGAATCCAGGATATGCTACATTTCTCTGCTTACTCAGAGCGGGCTGGAAGCTGATTAATTAAGGTTTATTGCCGCTGCGATAAAATTACCCAACTTCAACCAAAACCCTGCCAAATCCCAAAGTTATCCCCCCTAGGGGCAACCCTAGGGTCAATGATTCAATAGACAATTCTGGCTTTCCCAGGCTAAAAAGCCCCCCTTAAAAAGGGGGGTTGGGGGGACGGGTCCGTTATGAAAGCCAGAATTGTCTATTGGTTAATTAAAATCTCGCGATCGCGCTTGTATTCCGGGAGGCGATCGGATCTGCCGGGAAAAAAATCGAGGAATTTGCGCCGCGAACGGTCATTATGGTCTGAGATTCGTCATAATAGGACAAAGAGTCTGGGAACATCATTCCTAACCACTCTGAAAGGGAGTAACTTAAAACATAATGGCACGCAAATATCGCTCGGAATACGGATCGTCATCCTCGAATTCTATGTTTAACTATGCATCTCTGGGCATCTTAGCTGGGGTGTTTATTTTGGGCATTGGCATTGGCATTGCTTTTAGTTCCACGGCAAATTTTAATAGCGAAAATGTCGCCTCTCGTGAGTTCATTGACCGAAATGCCCCGAACCCAGAACTTTGCATCCAGTATGGCGCCAGCGCGGTGGTCATGGATACGCGGGTGTTTGTGACTTACAATCCTTTCCATGTTTATGTATCTCAACCGAAAATGGAACCGGGTTGCGTGTTGCGGACTAATAACTGGACGATTTTGGAACAAAGAAATTTAGTTCGCCCAGATCAGGTCAGAAATTGTAAGAATCGCATGAATACTTTTGGTTACACTGGGGATCTAAATCAGACGCCTACGATTAATTGTGTTTATCAGAATGATGATAATGAGAATTTGTTTAAGAACCAATTAAGTATGATACCTTCCGGCGATTAGGACTATAGTTAGCCAAAGCGTTGCTGATTTATTTTGAGCATCTGACGACATGTCCGGTTGTCAAAACCCGTATATCAAGCCATCTGTCATTCCCGCGAAGGCGGGAATCCACAAGCATTTTAGGGTATTACCACAGTCAGTCTAGAATAACCGGATTTGGTATGACGACAAACAGAGGTCGTTCGACCATGATTCCTTGTGCCATCAAGCAACAAATCAGCGACGCATTTTGAACTATTCGATCCTTTCCGGGATCGCCCCGGTCGTGAAGCGAATTTATCGCGAAGATCGCGAATCGCCACCATCCCCAGGGACGATCGCGCCACAAATTCGATCGGTTAAATTTTTGCTTGGCTTGTGCATAAACTTCCTCAGTAATTTGAGTAAATCCATTTTCCTGAGCAAATTTTTCGATTTTTTTGCGGGCAGCAGGACGCACAAAAAAGGCCAAGAAAATTTTTGAACCTTTGAGTCTTTCTTCGGCGGATTTTGTCCATTCCATGAAATAAATTTTCCTGATTCTATTGTTTATGGTTGATTAAAACGCCAATGTTCGGTGAAACGCACTGGCAAAACTTGACCCGGCGCGATCGCTGTTTGTTTCGGGGCAGAAAGCAAATTCGCCGCCAGTCCTGCGGCTGCCCCACCTAATAATGGCCCACCGGCTAGACCACCTATGGCGGCACCACCGACTGCCCCCAAGGTAGACCAACTTAGCAGTCCATTTCGAGAAACAGCCATATCCCCGGCGATCGCATCGGATGCGGCACTGATTGGCACCATCTCACCATCGATCGCCATCGCTTCCACCACAAAACGACTGCCAGAGCGATCGCTGATGAAAGTGCCAATCGCGGGGGTTCCCACTGGGGCGATCGCGTTGCCATTGCGGTCATAAACTTCCACATCTACAACCAGCACTTCCCGTCGAGAGGAACCGCTTTTGAGGGTAAACCCTTCTGAACCGGGATAACGTAATATCATCACCGTCCCGGCAGCTACCAACACATTCGGGTCGGTGATGGGCAAAGAATTATTGAACTGTCCCTCGGTGGCATTCCGATCGCTAGAAGCGTTCCCATCATTTTGATCGTTCGGCAGGTTGGGTACATCGATCGCCGAATTGACGGAATTGACGGAGTTGTCTGCATCCGCTGCCCCCGTCCAGGAACGAACCGGCAAGGATTCACCGAAGATAATCACCCCATCCGACGGGGATGAGTAAGCCATTAGGGATAAGGATTGACTGGTCGATTCGTCAGTCGATTCTTCAGCGGTGGCAGTTTCCCATTCCGGTACAGCAGGTACAGACAAAACCGTTGCGGTTTCTGCTTCGGTGCTTTCTGCCTCCGTTGCCGAAATTGCGGGGGTGACGGATGCTGACTCCTCGATGGTTGCCGATGGGGTTTCACTCAGAGGGACTTGTTGCCATTCAGAATAAGGCGGTAAAGACTCCATCAACTCCTTCTCGGACGGGGTAAGTTCGCTGAAGTCGTTGACAGAGGAGGTTTGTAATGCTGATGGTGGGATGGTACTGGATCTGTCTGTAGCGTTCTGGTTTTGATTGTTCTGGTTTTGATTGTTTTGATTTTCCCAGCCTGGGGGAGGGGGTGGTGGGACAAAGATACTCGTCGTCCCTGGTGTGACTTGTTGCGTGGGCAAACCCACATCTGAACTAATTGGCACTGGGGTCATCTCCAGGGGTGGCACGATCGCGTTTTCTGGCTGACTGCCCACGGGGGGTTGATGCCCAATATTGGCGATCGCTGGCAGTTGCGGCAAAGTACCCGTGTTCTCCATCCTGGGTAAAACTTGTGACAAGGCAAATTGTGGCCGTAATACCCAACGATTTCCTTGACCGAGGGGTTCCAGGGTGATTTGTCCGGGATGAATCGATATCCCTGGGTCAAGATCCATGACAATGCGAGTTTCTCCGGGTTTAAATTGACTGATGCGAATTCTCCGCACCAAACCCGGATAATTTTCTTCCGTAGGATTAATCCCAAAGTTGCTATTGGGAACGTCGATCGCAATTCGCGGCGGGTCAGCGAGAATAAAATACTGCGGCTTTTGCTGACTGGTGATTTGTAGTTGATGGGTATAGGGGTCATATTCCCACTGTCTCCCTTCGGCAGCGATCGCCACCGCATGAAACTGATTCAAGCCAACGGTTAAAGGGAGTAGGCTGAGTAGACTGAGGATGCCCACATTGCCGAAACTTGAAACATTGCATAATGTGGGGGCGAGTGCATTTAGCCAAACACTCAACCAAAATAATCGTGCTACCCTTCGCGCTGGGGCGCGAAAAGCATATTGAACCGATTTTTTCATAGTGCTAAAAAAGATTTTCCCACCCTGGGGGGTTGACCACAGTTAATCATAAACTGTAGAAAATGTTATAGAATGGTATAAAAGCAAAAACTTAACGGCTTGACACCCGGAACAAAACTCTTCTCTATTGGGAGACCTGTGACAAGGCAATTGGGTATATCCACCAGTTTTAAACTTCCTGAAAATAGCTCAGTAGAGTAGCTTTGCTGTCAAATAGGGCGAGTTGCGCCCGATTTTAAGCCTGTGGACAGGGTGCTGCCGACAGTCCTGGATGAAGCAGGAAGCGAACTCTCTATTCTTCGGAGTAGTTAAAGTAGAACCAATTTTCTACAGTTTCGTACAACGGTAATGTTTGAATTATGACCTAAGCGTTCGTCCTTGACAACTAAACTTCTGCTTTGACCCGCGATTATATACGCGATTATATAGGCGATTTCTCGTTCCCAGGCTCGGCATGGGAATGCCGAGCGAGAGGCTCTGCCTCGCTTGAAGAACACATAAGGAAACGAGGCAGAGCCTCGTTTTTCCCGTTCCCAGGCAGAGCCTAGGAACGAGAGGTACGAGAGATTAACGGCGCGATCGCGAATGCGTCCCGGAGGGGAATCGCGAATGCGTCCCGGAGAAAATCGCCCCAGCAATGGTGCCAATGGCTACAGCAAATGCCAACACCACACCCACGGGCATTTGAATCGATTGTAACCCTAAAAAAGATAACTGGACGGGGGTGGCATTTTGCACGGACAAAATCGCGATCGCTCCCACCCAAATCCCTAAAATTACACAAATTAATATAGCAGTAATTTGTTTTTTCATCTGTTATTTTATCTGTTATTATTATTAATTTATAGTTGACGATTAATGGACAATTGATAATAGACAACCAACTATCAACCAACCAACAACAACCAACAACAATCAACTAACAAAATTTGCCTCTGATATGTGTTAGGGCGAAGCATACTCTTCGAGAAGGCTTCGCCTACGGGTAATAAGTTGTCGTTTTTTTCCTATAGATTCTCAGCCCGGTAAGCGAAGCTATGCCGCTAGGCTATATGCTTCGCCCCTACAGGTTCAATAATGAACAACAATCAACCAACAACAATCAACCAACAACCAACTAACAACAACCAACAACTAACAAAATTTGCCTCTGATATATGTTAGGGCGAAGCATTCGGGTAATAAATTTTTCATTTTTTCCTATAGATTCTCTGCCCGAATGCTTCGCCCCTACAGGTTCAATAATGAACAACAATCAACCAACAACAATCAACCAACAACAATCAACCAACAACAAACAACAAACAACAACCAACCATCAACAAACAACAATCAACAATCAACAATCAACGGTTAAGCCAGCTTATCAATGGCATTTGTCATTTCGGCTTCAATGTTAGCCAATTTTTCCGCTGAGTTGGTTTCAATATAAACCCGAATCAGTGGTTCAGTCCCGGAAGGACGCAACAAAATCCAGCCACCATCAGCCATATACAGCTTAATCCCGTCTTTCCGTCCCACTTCCTTAACATGAATTCCGGCCACTTCTGCGGGAGGATTATTCAAATAAACATCTAAAACCGCAGCTTTGTGGGCTTCGGTTAAATGCAAGTCCAGGCGGTTGTTGTACAAGGGGCCATCGGCTTCTTCGATCGCTTCTTCGACCAATTGGCTGAGGGGTTTTCCTTCATAGGCGATCGCCTCTGCCACCAGCATATCGGCCAAAATCCCATCTTTTTCGGGAATATGTCCCAGAACACTTAAGCCCCCGGACTCTTCACCCCCAATCAGCACATCGGTTTCCCGCATTTTTTCGCCGACATATTTAAAGCCCACAGCGGTTTCATACAGTTCTAAACCGTACTTAGCCGCCAGATTATCTAATAAGTGGGTTGTGGCTACAGTCCGGACAATTGCCCCACGTTTGCCCTTGTTTTTAACCAGGTGACGGGCTAACAACAATAAAATTGTGTTGGGTGTCAGTACGTTGCCTTTTTCGTCCACAATCCCAAAGCGATCGCTATCCCCGTCGGTGGCTAGACCTAAATCCGCCCCACCGCTGATGACAGACTCCACCAACTCTTGCAGTTGTTCTGGCTTGGGTTCGGGCATCCCGCCACCAAACAACACATCCCGCCAAGTGTGGAAACTTTCGGTTTCACAACCGCAGTAAGCTAAAACTTCATCTAAGTAACCCCGTGAAGTTGAGTACAGGGCATCATACTTAACCTTAAGTTTCGCACTACGCAGTTTATCTACATCAAGTTGGCTATAGAGAAACTTCAGATATTCTGGTTTGGGGTCAAAGGTGGAAATTTGCTCGGTTTTCTTGCTGGCTGGGGGCGCATCAGACGCCCCGGGAATATTCGCCACAATGGTATCAGTAATTTCTGGAGTGGCGGGGCCAGCGTAATCTGGGATATATTTAATGCCGCAATAAGGGGCAGGGTTGTGAGAAGCGGTAAACATTAAAGCCCCAGCGGACTTTAAATGCAAAGCATTGTAAGCAATTACCGGCGTCGGACAATCCCGGTCTACAATTTTTACGGTCCAGCCCAAATCGGCCAAAATCTCAGCGGCAGTGTTCGCAAACTCATCGGCTAAGAAGCGGGGATCGTAGGCGACTAGAACAGGTCTGTCTTTGCTGTAAGCGGTTTCTAGGTAACTCGCGATCGCCCGAGTTACTTTGCGTACATTGGCAAACGTAAAATCTTTGGCGATTAGTCCTCGCCATCCGTCCGTACCAAACTTAATCTCCTGTGATTCCGCTGCTGTACTCATATCAATCAGATCGCTCGTTCGTTGAAGACTTCACCCCAATAGTACGACGTTTTGTTGTTTGTTGATTGTTGTTCGTTGTTTGTTGTTCGTTGTTGGTTGTTCGTTGTTGGTTGATTGTTGTTCGTTGGTTGTTGTTGGTTGATTGTTGTTCGTTGATTGTTGTTCGTTGAGAGAATTGTCGTTACGCAGCTAGGGGGGTTGCGGTGGGCGATGCCCACCCTACGCTAGGGGGGTTGCGGTGGGCGATGCCCACCTACGCAACTGAGGAATTTTCCTCGGTTTTGCCCACCCTAGGAATAAATTTGACCGCCTTTGACCGTGAACGTTTGCGCGGAGTCGATCCATTGTTGGGCAAAATGATCGAGGTGGGTGGTGGTGATTAGGGTTTGAAAGCGATCGCCAATAGCCTGAAATAGTTGCTGTTGCCGCTTGGGGTCGAGTTCGGCAAGGACATCATCCAAAAGGAGTACCGGGGTTTCCCCCACTACTTCTTCGATCAGTTTGAGTTCCGCAAGTTTGAGGGATAAAACTAAGGTGCGCTGTTGTCCGTGAGAGGCAAATTGCCGGACGGGTTGCTGGTTGAGAAAAAAGGCAATTTCATCCCGGTGAGGTCCGACCAAGCTGGTGCCTTGGTGTTGTTCGGCGATCGCCCGACTTTGGATTTTCTCCAAGAAAGCCAGTCCAGCTTTTTGGGCAGACTCCCGGACTGTGGGGTCTTGCATGGCTTCTACATTGGGCAAATATTTGATTTCTAAGGTTTCGCTGTGGCCGCCGATCGCCTGATGGCCGGTTTCGGCAATGGGGGCAAGTCTTTGCAAAGCCCGCGATCGCCTGACGGTGACTCGGGCGCCCAGGGTGGCTAATTGGGCATCCCATAAAGCTAATTCTGACCTTTGGGAATTTAACATCTGACCCTGTTTTTTTACTTCTTTTAATAGGGCATTTCTTTGGCGCAATACTTTATTATATTGTTGTAAAATATGAGCATAAATCGGTTCAATTTGGATTAACAATTCATCCAACCAATTGCGCCTTTGTTCTGGGCCGCCGCGCACTAAATCTAAGTCTAAGCTGGAAAATTGTACGATATTTAAAATGCCGATAAAGTCCATTTGTCTGCGGGAACTTTCGCCATTAATGGTACAAACGCGCCGTCCGTTTTCCCGCAAGGTAATGGCCAAATCTACGGGGGCGTTTTCCCGGTGAATGGTGCTGGCAATTTGGCTAATATTTTCCCCGTGCATAATTAGGTCGCGATCGCGTCTTGCCCGGATAGTCTTTAAGCTAGATAGCAACCCCACTGCTTCCAATAAATTAGTTTTTCCTTGAGCATTTTCTCCTAGCAAAATAGTTTTTTTTGAGGAAAATTCTAAGCGTTGTTCTTGATAGTTACGAAAATGTTTTAAGTAGATATTTTTCAGATACATTATTGTTGGTTGATTGTTGTTGGTTGTTGGTTGATTGTTGTTGGTTGTTGGTTGATTGTTGTTGGTTGTTGGTTGTTTGTTGTTGGTGGTTGGTTGTTTGTTTTCTGGTTCCCAGGCAGAGCCTGGGAATCCTAGTCTAGAGGCTCAGCAAGAGTGTGTCCATCGTCAACAGATAATAGGAGGCAGAGCCTCCATTTCGGGCATTCCCAGGCAGAGCCTGGGAACGAGGACAACCAACAATCAACAACCAACAACCAACAATCAACAAATTGTTTTTTCTGGTTCCCAGGCAGAGCCTGGGAATCCTAGTCTAGAGGCTCAGCAAGAGTGTGTCCATCGTCAACAGATAATAGGAGGCAGAGCCTCCATTTCGGGCATTCCCAGGCAGAGCCTGGGAACGAGGACAACCAACAATCAACAAACAACAAACAAACAACAACCAACCACCAACCACCAACAAACAACAATCAACAAACAACAACCAACAAACAACAACCAACAATATTAATTTTGCTGTTGGGTTTTCCTGGATTTGTACCAGCGGACAAATAGTTTTTCTAACTCAATCCAGACAAACATTAAAGCACTAAACCCAAGGCAAATGAGTAACTCCATTGGATCGAGCCATTGGGTGCCAAAGAAATTCCGCAAGGGTTCGACATAAATCAGCATTAACTGAAGAATGGTAGTGATCGTTACCGCCCCCAGCACATAAGGATTAGAAAAGGGGTTAATTTCGATGGTTAAACGAGTTTTAGACCGAACCGCGATCGCGTGTCCCATTTGGGCAATACACAGGGTGGTAAATACCATTGTTTTCCATCTGTCTGGATTGTGCATTTCATCGACAACGGCGTTGGCATGGTGATAAGACCAACCCATTAAAGTAATGGTGAGAATGGCAAAAATAATCCCAATCCTGACCATATATAGTCCCAACCCTCTGGCAAAAATACTCTCGCGGGGACTATTCGGGGGACTTTTCATCACATCCGGTTCTGGGGGCTCCACCGCTAGGGCTAGGGCAGGAAAGCCATCAGTGACTAAGTTCATCCAGAGAATTTGCAATGGGGTCAGGGGGACATCCGCCACGGGTAACAATAAGGGCGCTGAGGCAATGGTTAAAACTTCGCCAATATTAGAACCGAGAATATATTTAATGAATCGGCGAATATTGCTATAAACCACGCGACCTTCTTCGGTGGCAGCGACAATGGTGGCAAAATTATCATCCAGTAAGACCATATCACTGGCTTCTTTACTGACATCGGTGCCACTGATCCCCATCGCAATGCCAATATCCGCTTGTTTCAAAGCCGGGGCATCGTTGACCCCATCTCCGGTCATGGCGACGAATTGACCGCGACTTTGCAAGGCTTTGACAATGCGGAGTTTATGTTCTGGGGAGACTCGCGCATAGACGCTGACTCGCTCAACCAGAGATTCTAGTTCCGGTTGACTCAGTTTTTCTAATTCTTGACCAATGAGGACGCGATCGCCGCTTTGGGCAATGCCCAGGTCAGTGGCGATCGCCTTAGCGGTCAGCGGGTGATCCCCGGTAATCATCACCGGACGAATTCCCGCTTGGCGACATTTGGCGACAGCGGCGCGAACTTCGGGACGGGGGGCATCCAGCATCCCGACTAAGCCCAGCCAGACTAACTGTTGTTCCGCTTCCTCTTGGCTGGTTGTTTCGGAATATAAATCGGTGAGTGGCTTGTAGGCAAATCCCAATACCCGCAACCCTTGCGCCGCCATCAAGTCATTCTGAGTTAAAATTTCCGCTCGTTTTTCCGCCGTCAAGGGTTGAATTTCTGCCCCTTGCTGAATTTGCGTGCAGCGGTCTAAGGTCAACTCTGGGGAGCCTTTGGTGTACATGGCATAAGCACCTTCCCCTGGTGGCTGCTGACTTATGGTGCTCATGCGCTTAGTTTCCGAGGAAAAAGGAAACTCGCCGACCCTGGGCATTTGACGGGTTAATTTGTTTTGCTCTAATTGGCCTTTGGCCGCCAGGGCTAACAGGGCGCCTTCGGTGGGGTCGCCGAGAATTGTCCATTGCTGCTTTTCTTCCTGCAACTGAGCATCATTACAGAGGACGCAACTGAGGAGAAGCGATCGCACTTCTGGATCGTTTTGTAGCTGTTCGCTGGCTATTGCTGGGACGCGACCGTTGCCAGAGGGATTTTCTATTTTAAATTCCCCCAAAGGTTCATAGCCCTCTCCCGTCACCCGTAAGCTGTAACTAGCGGTTTGCACCCGTTGCACCACCATTTTATTTTGGGTCAGGGTGCCGGTTTTGTCGGAACAAATGGTAGAAACAGAACCCAAGGTTTCCACCGCTGGGAGTTTGCGAATCAAGGCATTCCGCTTGACCATTCTTTGCGTCCCCAAGGCCAAAGTCACGGTAATTACCGCTGGCAAACCTTCGGGAACTACCGCCACGGCCATACTTAGGGAAATTTCTAGTAAGTCCCGAAAAGCACTTTGGTTCACCAGGGTGCCACCAATTACCACCAAGGCGACTAAAATCAGGGAACCTGTCACCAGTACATTCCCTAGTTGAGTCATCCGCTGTTGTAGGGGGGTGGGTTCGCTTTCTACTCCCTGAATCATGGCGGCAATGCGCCCCAGTTCCGTGTTCATGCCGGTTTTGGTGACTACCACTTTGGCGCGACCCAAGATTACTTCGGTGCCTTGATAGACCAAGTTCAGGCGATCGCCTAAGCTGGTGTTCTCCGGTAGGGTTAGTTTCACCTGTTTGGTGACAGCGTTAGACTCTCCCGTGAGGGCAGCTTCGCGGATTTGCAAGCTAGATGCAGAAATCACTCGGCCATCAGCGCTGACCTGCACTCCGGCTTCCAGCAGCATGATGTCTCCGGGGACTAACTCTTTGGCGGCTATTTCCTGGGTTTTGCCGTCGCGGATGACTCTCACTAAGGGCGATGCCATGTTTTTTAAGGCGGCTAAGGCTTTTTCCGCACGGCTTTCTTGCAGATAACCCAGTACCCCGTTGAGAATCACAATTAGGAAAATGGCGATCGCGTCTTTGGGAAAGTCACCATCCTGGATATCTAAAATTCCTGACACAAATGCTACAGCGATCAGCATGAGTAGCATGACGTTAGTAAACTGATCGATTAAAATTCCTAAAGCGGTACGACCACCCGTTTCTTGGATTTCGTTGGGTCCAAATTCGGCGTGTCTGGCAGACACTTGCTTGAAACTTAATCCTTGGTTGGCGTCGGTTTCCAAGCGTTCAAGAGTCTGAGGCACTGCCAAAGTATGCCAAGCAAATTGAGAATCTAGCTGAGAATGGTCATTCATACAATCTGGTGAGTACACAACGGGTTAAACAACGGGTTAAACAACGAGTTAAACAGCGACATCGCTATCATGTTATCAAGAATTTCAACGATGATGCTAGTTGATTCAGTCAGACGATCGGCCTGAAGGGTACAGTCAATGAAAGCAAAAAATCCATTTTTAGGCTGGCTTTTCGAGAACAAGTCCCGCCGGTAAACCGTACAGGATCTGGGGGACGGTTCTGGTTATAAATATGACTGTACCCGATCTGAATCATTGGGAAAGTTGACATTTTTGGCCTTGACAAACGCGATCGCGAATTTTCTAGTCATCAGTTTAATATATTCTTTAAAACTCCTGACATACTTCTGTTAATTTGCCCAAAAAATTACCTCAACTTTTCCAGATTAAACCTTAAAATTTTATCGGGAAAAGTTGAGCGGGGTTAGGCTGGGATGCGCCAAGTGTTTTTACCGGATTTTGACGGACTCAAAGCCGCCATTCCCCTTCATTATAAATGAGGCGATAAATTTGTTAAATCCGCCCCAATTATTTATTGACTAAAAAAGACATTTAATCACTTATTGGCAATCGGTGACAAAAAAATCAGTCAAAGCTTCCTGCCGAAGGCACTGGGTTAATTGCCCCCATTGGTCTCTGGGCGATCGCTTAAGTCCACAGACCCAGGACTACCCAGTGAGGGTTTAAACCGGGCAAAGATTGGGCGAAATCACCGCTAGTTTAATTAAGCATAATTCTGAGTTAGCACCGCTGATTTAACCAAAATTCAAAAGTCTTTAAATAGACTTCTTGCAAAATTCTAAGAAGCCCCCCTTAAAAAGGGGGCTTGGGGGGATCAATTCGGATTTTTGCACTCTTGTCTAATAGACAATTATAGCTTTCATCGCCGCGTCCCTCCTCCCAACCCCTCTTAAAACCGCCATCGGATATAAGTTTACTTTTATTGGCTCGATCGCACTATCAAGTTTTTTGAGCATCAAGTAACAACTTGGGATATGATCGTTAAGGCGATCGATCGATACTGGATCTGAAACAACATGGAACCCACAAATAATCTGAATTAATCACTAGCTAAACCACCGGGGATTAATTTTCACTTGACGGTTAAGCACAATCGTTCAGCCAATAACCAATAACCAATAACCAATAACCAAGAACTTATGAATAATTCTTCAGAAAACTCCAATCAAGGCAATATTTTAATCGTTGATGATGTTCCAGATAACTTGAGAGTCCTATCCACTTTACTCAATCACCACGGCTACAAAGTTAGAAATGTGATTAAGGGGAGTATGGCAATTAGAGTGGCAAAATCAGGGTTTCCTGATGTGATTTTACTGGATATAAATATGCCAGAAATGAATGGCTATGAAGTCTGCGAACTCCTCAAGTCAGACCCGGATACGGAGGAAATCCCAGTGATTTTTCTCACCGCTTTAGATGAAGTGATGGATAAAGTTAAAGCTTTTCAAGTTGGCGGGGTAGACTACATTACGAAACCATTTCAAATTGAAGAAATGGTGGCAAGAATTAATAATCAAATTCAACTAAAAAATGCCAAGACAGAAATTAAAAAGCTTAATCGTGACTTAGAACAGCGAGTGAGCGATCGCACCGCTCAATTAGAAGCAGAAATTGTCGAACGCAAAAAAGCCGAAGAAAAACTATCTTTTATGGCTTTACACGACCCATTAACGGAACTGCCCAACCGCACGGGTTTGATGGCAAGACTCGATCGAGTTTTTCAGCGAGTTAAAGAAAATTCTGACTATATGTTTGGCTTGTTGTTTCTGGATTGCGATCGCTTTAAAGTGGTGAATGATTCTCTGGGTCATTTAGTCGGAGACCAACTATTAAAAGCCCTGGCGCAAAGACTACAACTTTGCATCAAGTCTAGCGATATTATGGCTCGTTTTGGCGGCGATGAATTTGTGATTATTTTAGATGATATTAAAAATTTAGAAAATGCAATTGAAATGACGGAGCAGATCCTCAATCAATTGTCTTTGCCATTTTATTTAAATGACCATGAGATTTTTATCGGCGCCAGTATTGGCATCGTCCTGGGAACCAAAGAGTATCAAGATTCCAGTCATTTATTGCGCGATGCTGATATTGCCATGTATCAAGCTAAAGCCAGTAATAAAACCAGTTATAAAGTTTTCGATAGAGAAATGCGCGATCGGGCGGTACAGCGGCTACAGCTAGAAACGGACTTGAGAAAGGCGATCGAACGACAAGAGTTTGTGGTGAATTATCAACCAATTATTAATTTAAAAACTGGCAAAATTATGGGGTTTGAAGCCTTAGTTCGTTGGCAGCACCGAGAGCGAGGATTGATCTCTCCCGCTGACTTTATCCCCATTGCCGAAGAAACAGGTTTAATTGTCGCCATTGACCGTTGGGTCTTGCAACAAGCTTGTCATCAACTCCGGGTGTGGCAGAGAGAAATTCCTCAAGCTTTCCCGTTGAGCATCAGTAGTAACTTATCGGTGCAACAGTTTACTCAAACAGACTTAATGCAACAAATAGATCGCGTTCTGTCTGAGACTGAACTTGATAGTCAATACTTAAAATTAGAGATTACCGAAAGCGCCCTAATTGAGAACGATCGGTTAGCCCAAACCATGCTGGAACAGTTTAAAAAGCGTCACGTTCTCGTGAGTATTGACGATTTTGGCACGGGTTATTCTTCTTTGAGTTACTTGCATCGTTTTCCCGTGGATACTTTAAAAATTGACCGTTCTTTTATTTGTCGCATGGGTGAACTGGGTGATGATGGCTCGTCTATTGTCGATGCGATCGTCACCTTAGCCCATCATTTAGGCATGGACGTGGTAGCGGAAGGGGTGGAAACAAAGGATCAACTTGCCTACTTGCGTTTAATTGGCTGTGAAGCCGCTCAAGGTTATTTTTTCTCTAAACCTTTAAGTAGCGAATTGGCTACAGAATTACTGAGCAAATATCCTGAGTGGTAAATTATCATATTTCTTACGGGTGGGGAAGCGGAGGGTGGGGAAGCGGAGGGGCAGAGGAGCAGAGGAGCAGAGGAGCAGAGGAGCAGAGGAGCCGCCAATCGAGCGGGGGAGCGCGGGGGCAGAGGAGCGGGGGTGCAGAGGGGAAAGTGAATAGTCATAAGTAGGTGAACATAATTAATTGCACTTTTCTTTCCCCGCCGATAGACTGTGGATTCCCGCCTTCGCGGGAATGACAGTTTTTCTTCTCATGGGGTATCTAGTGCATTTATTTCTGCCCGTAAACTTACCTATTTTCACTTTTCACTTTCCCCAACCAACAACCAACAACAAACAACAACCAACAACCAACAACCAACAACCAACAACCAACAACAACCAACCAACAACAAATAGCTAAGGTAAAAAAATGTTAACCATTGCGGGCTGTCGAATCATTGAATTATTGTCGGAAAATCACAATTCTTTAGTCTATCGTGGCTATCGGCTGGCCGATCGGCAGCCCATTGTCTTAAAAATGATCAAAGACCCTTATCCCGATCCAGAACGTTTGGCGGCATTTAAACAAGAATATGAAATATTGCGCCGCTTAAATATTGAGGGAGCGATCGAAGCTTATCGCTTAGAAACTGGGGAACAACAAAGGCTGATTATGCTCCTAGAGGATTTTGGCGGACAGTCTCTGGCGGCCTTAAAATTAGCAGGCAAATTAGCGATCGCAGATTTTCTGAAATTCGGGATTTCAATTACCGAAACATTAGGCAAAATCCACGCTAAAAATATTATCCATCAAGACATTAACTTATTTAATTTAGTTTTAAATCCTGAAACAAAGACGATTAAAATTATCGATTTTAGTATCGCAATAATTGAATATAGGAAAAATTTAAACTTCGCAGAAAATCATCTCTGGCAAGGGACTGTTGCTTATATGTCCCCAGAGCAAACGGGACGCATCAATCGATCCATTGATATTAGAACTGATTTTTATTCTTTGGGCGTGACATTTTATGAATTATTGACGGGTCAACTTCCTTTTCAGGGAAATGACCTGTCCATAATTCACGGTCATATTGCCAAACAACCGACTCCACCACACCAGGTTAACCCAGCAATTCCACCAGGTATTTCCAGCATTATTATGAAAATGCTGGCCAAAGATCCTGAAGATAGATACCAAAGTGCTTGGGGCATTCAATCAGATTTAGTGACTTGTTTGATGCAGCTAGAATCCGGGGGGAAAATCAAAGATATTATTCCCGGTAAAAATGATATTTCCGATAAATTTAAGCTTTCTCAGAAAATTTATGGCAGAAATAAAGAATTTAAGCAATTAAACGCTAATTTAGACCAATTAGTTGGCCATAAACCCAGAATTTTATCCCTACCCAGGCTGGTCAAGTCGATGATTATCGTCACTGGTGATGCGGGGATTGGTAAGTCAGCTTTGGTGCAAGAATTTTATCAACCAATTATTCAAAAGGGGGGTTATTTTATTTCGGGTAAATGCCAGCCCGATGTTCCGTATTCCCCTCTGATTACAGCGTTGGGCAAATTAATCAATCAACTTTTAAGTGAAAGCAAAGACCAACTGAATCAATGGCGGAATAAAATTAGTTTGGCTTTGGGGAATCAACTTCAGCTAACGATCGATCTTATTCCTGATTTGAGTTTGATTCTCGATCGCCCTGAAAAGAATCCTGATTTAGATCCGGTGGTGTCTCCAGAAATTGTTCAGCAGAGTTTCCTGAATTTGCTGCGCGTTTTTTGTACCGGGGAATACCCTTTGGGCATTTTTTTGGATGATTTACAATGGGCTGATGCGGCAACTTTAAAGTTACTTGAGTTAATTATTCCAGATTCAGAAACTTACTATTTATTTGTGATTGCCGCTTATCGTGACAATGAGGTGAGTCCGTCCGACCCGTTGGCGATCGCCCTGAAAAGAATTAGACAAAAAGGGATTATGCTTCACGAAATCAACGTTTTACCTTTGTGTCTGACTGATATCACCGATCTGATTGCGGAAAGTTTTCACTTAGAACGGACAGCGGCAACACCCTTAGCGGCAGTGGTTGAAGAAAAAACCAAGGGCAATCCTTTTTTTATTAAAGAATTTATCACCGATCTTTATCAGCAAAAGCTGATTCGCTTCGATAGAAATGCTTTGCGTTGGGAATGGGATTTAGCGGCGATCGCCCAATGTGAAATTACGGAAAATGTCGTCAATTTCCTGGCGGATCAAATTGTCACCTTGCCAGAACCTACCCAAAAATTATTGCCGGTTGCCGCTTGCATTGGCATGACTTTTGACATTTCCACATTGGCGACGCTGACCGAATGCACCGCTACAGAAGTTTTGACCAATCTTTTACCGGCAATTCAAGCCAAATTATTGCTACCCTTGAATGGTGAATTAAACTACAGCCAGCCCCAGGAAGCAGAAGCGATCGCCCAATATGGGTTTAAATTTCAGCATAAAAAATTGCAAATTATTGCTGAATTTATGAGTGATTCACACTTAAGAAACTTGACCAAACTGCAAATAGGTCGATTGCTTTTACAGCAAAATCAACCGACTAAAGCCAATATTTTTGAAGTGGTTAACTACTACAATCGCGGCATTGCGGTAATTAAAGATCGGCAGGAAAAGATTGATTTGGCAGAATTAAATTTAAGATCGGCTCAAATCGCTAAAGAACAAAATCAATATGCAGCAGTTTTTAATTATTTACAAATTGCCAGAAAATTATTAGACGAGCGGATGCGGGAGACTCATCAATCTCTCAGCCAAACTATTTATGTAGAATTAATCGAAGCTTACTATGTCCAAGAAAATTTTGCTCAAGCGGAAAACTTGGCCAATCTTGTTTTGCAGCAAGCCAAGAATACAATTGATGTGGTTATATTTTATGAAATCAAAATTAAAATTAAGATTTCCCGCCAACAAATGAAGTTGGCTTGGCAAACGGGGCTCTATGTTTTAGAACAATTGGGCGTACATCTGGTAAAATCTCTCAGTTCACTACCCCCCATAGAAGAACTGGAAAATTTACCCAATATCGCCGATGACTATAAACAAATAGCTTTGCGGATTTTAACCCTTTTATATATGCCAGTGCAGGCGATCGCCCCGGATCGATTATCCTCTCTGGCTCAGACAATGGTCAATCTCTGCATGACTTATGGCAATTGTGCAGAAGCGGCTTTTGCTTATGTCTTGTATGGGGTCATTCTCTGCGAAAAAATGCTTAACTTTGAATTAGGTTATCAAGTTGGAGAACTGGCTTTAAGAATTTTAGACCGCTATCATAATCCTCAAGTTAGCTATATGGTATTAAAGTTATTTAATGCCAAAATACGGATTTTTAAACAGCCCGCTAAATTAGCAGTCAAAGATTTCCGCAAGCTGCTTAAGGCCGAAACAAGCTTGAAGCAGATGCCAAATTGTTGTGAAGCTGAATTACTTTATAATTTTGGTCAATTTTTCATCGGGAGATTAAAAATTCGGTTCACCCAATTTGCGGAAAATCCGCTGAATGATGCCGGTGAAGCTTCCTTGCATAAATACTTTAACAGCATTTGGCCAAATCTAGTCTGGATATTTTTAAATAAACCGGAAAATCATTCGGAAAATCAAGAAATAATTACGTTTTGGAGTCAGGCAGAACAATTGCCAGAATCGGAAAAAACTTATTTGCATCAGCGGGGATTGTTTAATTTCCATCTAGCTCAAACTATTGTAGCATTCGGGTTTAAAAATTACGCTGCCGCAGTCAACCATGCAATTTTAGCCGCCAACTATCAACCAGCAGCGGAAAGTGGATTGGCGATCGCTACCCATAAATTTTACAGTTCTTTAGCTATGTTAGCGCAATTATCTCATCAGGAAATTGACCCCAGCGATCGAGCAGCTTTTTGGCAAAAAATTGCCGAAAACCAGGAGCAAATGAAAATCTGGGCAGAACACGCGCCGATGAACTTTTTCCATAAATATCAGCTAGTGGAAGCGGAAAAAGCTAAATGCTTAGGGGAGTATTGGCAAGCCGGATTATTTTACGACCGGGCTATTTCTGAAGCGCAGAAAAATCACTACATTCAAGAAGCTGCATTGGGCTATGAATTAGCGGCTGAATTCTATTTTTCCCAAAGCTTGTCAGAAATTGGGCATACTTATTTAATCAAAGCCCATCAGACTTATATCGAGTGGCAAGGTTGGGGGAAAGTTAAAGATTTAGAATCCCGATATCCAGATTTTTTCGGCGAGTCACCCCGGTTAAGGGAAAACCCGAAAATCCGCTTATCGAAATCGGAATCATCTCAAACTGGAAGTATTTCTAATCATTTGGATTTAAACGTTATCTTAAAAGCGGCGCAAACCCTATCTAGTGAAATTGTCCTGGAAACCTTATTAGAAAAAATGATCCAACTGGTACTAGAAAATGCTGGAGCCCAAAAAGGTTATCTGTTAACCCCTCAAGCAGACCATTGGGTGATTTCCGCTTCCGGTTCGATCGCACCTAATCAATCGGAGTCCATCCAGGTACAGCCGTCAATTCCCATCGGTGGAGAAAACGATTTCCAGGCAGAAATGGGTTTTTCTAGAGCGATCGTTAACTATGTGATTCATACCCAAGAAAATCTCGTGTTAAACGATGCCGTCCATGAAGGAAATTTCACCCACGATCCCTATATTTTGCAACATCAGCCTAAATCCATTTTATGTGCGCCCCTGATTAATCAAGGCAAACTTATGGGGATTCTCTACCTAGAAAATAATCTGGCTACTGGGGCATTTACCGCAGATCGATTAGAAGTGTTAAAGCTGGTTTCTTCCCAAGCCGCGATCGCTCTGGAAAATGCCCATCTCTATGCTCAATTAGAAGACTATAGTCGCAGTTTAGAACAAAAGGTCAAACAACGGACTGAAGAATTAGCCCAAGCCACCCGTCAAGCTCAAGCTGCTTCCGAAGCCAAAAGCCTATTTCTAGCCAATATGAGCCATGAATTGCGGACTCCCCTGAATGCAATTCTCGGCTTTGCTCAAGTAATGAATCGGAGTTCTCATCTGTCACCGGAACATCAAGAAAATCTGCATATTATCATGCGGAGTGGAGAACACTTGCTTAACCTGATTAATCAAGTCTTAGATTTCTCTAAAATTGAAGCGGGACGCATCACTCTCCATCAGAAAAATTTTGATTTATTTCAGCTTTTAGACGATCTAGAAGATATGTTTCATCTCAAAGCTGAAGAAAAAATGCTGCAATTAATTTTTCACCGATCGCCAGAAGTTTCTCAGTATATTTTTACCGATGAAATTAAATTACGTCAAGTGCTGATTAACTTACTGAATAATGCGATTAAGTTTACCGAATCAGGGGGGGTTTCTCTGCGGGTCAGGGCGGTAGATGATTTATCCTTTTCTCATGCTTCTGCCTCTCATGCTTCTGCGTCACATCCCAGTCAGCAATTGCTGTTTGAAGTTGAAGATACGGGCATGGGGATTGCCCCCGATGAAATTAATAGCCTGTTTCAAGCTTTTACCCAAACTAAAACTGGTCAAGAATCCCAGGAAGGCACAGGTTTAGGATTAGCGCTGAGTGCTTCCTTTGTCAAATTAATGGGGGGTGAAATTCGGGTTAAATCTGAAGTGGGACATGGCACAACTTTTCAATTTAATATCCAAGTCGATCTGGTGGAACCAGAGCAAGTTGAACCACAACAACCAGAACGCCAAATTCTCTGCCTAGAACCGAATCAACCCCCCTATCGAATTTTAATTGTGGATGATAAGCCAGACAATCGTCAACTATTAGTTAAACTTCTTAGTCCCCTGGGATTTGAAGTCCAAACTGCTACCAATGGGCAGGAAGCTATTCAAGTCTGGGAAAGTTTCTCCCCGGATTTGGTTTGGATGGATTTACGGATGCCGGTGATGAATGGCTATGAAGCTACCGAAAGAATCAAAGCGAGTCCCAAAGGTAAAGAGACGGTGATTATTGCCCTGACTGCGAGTATCTTAGAAGAAGAACGGAGTCTGATTTTTGCAGCGGGTTGTGATGATTTGGTTTACAAGCCTTTTCGCCCCCAAACTATTTTTGAGAAAATGGCGCACTATCTGGGACTCCGTTATATTTATGAAACAACCGCTCCATCTTCCGTGAGTAGTCATGGTTCCGCCCCAAAAACAACCCTAAATCGAGAAATTTTATCGGTTATGCCTGTGGATTGGGTGGTAAACTTACATCAAGGGGCTCTGGAAGCTGATGCGGATTTTGTCGGTGAACTCATCGAAGAAATCCCAGAATCTCAGGCATTACTTGCTCAAGCTATTCAGGGATTAGTCAATAAATTTCAGTTTGAAAAAATTATCGAATTAACCGAATTAATTATAAATGAAGAGAAATCAAGCTGAAAAGCACAAAGGCAATATTCTGATTGTTGATGATGTTCTGGAAAACCTCCGGTTGTTGTCTGAAATTTTGCATCAGCATGGTTATAAAGTCCGCAGTGTCACCAATGGCTCGATGGCTTTGAGGACGGTGCAAACTAAGCCCCCGCAGTTGATTTTGTTGGATATTCAAATGCAGGGCATGAATGGCTATGAGGTTTGCGATCGCCTCAAATCCGATCCCGCTACTCGGGAAATCCCGGTGATTTTTTTAAGTGCGATCGATGAGTTATTAAATAAAGTGAAAGCTTTTGAGGTGGGAGCTTCGGATTTTATTACTAAACCGTTCCAGGTGGAAGAAGTTTTAGTCAGAATTGAAAATCAATTAACGATTCAAAGACAAAAAGAACAGTTAAAAGAAGAAATTAAAGAACGAGAAAAAACCGAACAAGCTTTAGCAAAATCTAGAGCATTTTTAACCAGTGTGTTAAATAGTTCTCTGGAAGGAATTGCCGCATTTCAGGCAGTCCGCGATCGCGATGGAAAAATTATTGACTTTGAGTGGTTGTTGGCCAATCATGTCACCACAAAACTATTAGGCATTGAACCGGATACCTTACCCCGCGAACGCTTATTAGAAGGCTATCCTAATTTGCGGGAAGAACCCATATTTAACTTGGGAATTTCTGTGGTAGAACATGATGCGGTAGTTAATCAAGAATTTTGCTGCGATCGCCCAAAATTTAAGGGCTGGTATCATGTCGTCCTAGTCAAATTAGGGGATGGCTTTGTAATCAATTTCCGGGACATCACCCAACATAAAGAAATGGAAGCGGAATTAAAGCGTCTGGCGAATGTGGATGGCTTAACTCAGGTGGCAAATCGGCGGCGCTTTGATGAATGTTTGCAAAATGAATGGCGCCGCTGTATGCGGGAAAAACATCCTTTATCCTTAATTTTATGTGATGTGGATTCGTTTAAAGTCTATAATGATACTTATGGCCATCAAGCAGGAGATGAAACTCTGATCAAAATCGCCCAAGCTATTCTTAAAAGTGTGAAACGGGCTGGAGATTTAGTGGCTCGATATGGGGGCGAAGAGTTTGCGGTGGTTCTGCCCAATACCCATGCCCCTGGAGCAATGGAAGTGGGGGAAGTTATTCGCGCTCAGGTGCGAGGACTACAAATTGCTAATATAAAATCTTTAGTCGGTGGATATGTGACGGTCAGTCTGGGGGTTTCTACGATTATTCCTACAGATCGATTTTCCGCAGAATTACTGATTGCCGCAGCGGATCGAGCGCTTTATCAAGCGAAGTCTCAAGGCCGCGATCGCGTTTTGTTTGAGAAATTATCTGTTGATCGTTGATTGTTGGTTGTTGATTGTTGGTTGTTGATTGTTGATTGTTGGTTGTTGGTTGTTGATTGTTGATTGTTGATTGTTGGTTGTTGATTGTTGATTGTTGGTTGTTGATTGTTGATTGTTGATTGTTGATTGTAAACTAACAGCAAATAACAAATAACAAATAACAAATAACAAACAACGAACAACCAACAACGAACAACCAACAACAAATAACCAATAAATTTTTTTATTTGTAGTTCACAAATGTTTGCCCGTTTGCATAAACTAATGGGATAAGGAAGGCTTTTGGGTTTGGGCAGATCAATCATCCCATAAAACCCGATCGCGTCAATGATTCAGTAGTTTAGTTGATAGTACCTAGAGATAAGTTTCATGGAACAGATCGATACTTCTATCGGTGTTCATGCTCCAGATTTTGAATTACCGGGAACCGATGGTGAAGTTCACCACTTAGGCCGTTATCTGCAAGAGGATCTGGCGGTGGCCGTGATCTTCTTAGCCAATCAATGTCCTAATGTGCAGCAATATATCGAACGCTTGAAGCAGCTTCAAGTTGAGTTCGGCGATCGCGGTTTGTTGGTGATTGGAATTAATTCTAACGATGGCACCGAATCTCCCGAAGACAGTTTAGAAGCAATGAAACGCTTTGCAGCGGAGCATCAGCTTAATTTTCCCTATCTGCGGGATGCGAACCAGGATGTGGCCTGTAGTTTCCAAGTCGGCCAAACCCCCGAATGTTTTCTGTTAGACCAAAAAGGGGTGATCCGTTATCACGGGGCAATTGATGATAGTCCCGGAAATTCCCATGAGGTAGATTCCGCTTATTTACAGCAAGCGATCGCCCAACTGCTGGCCAAAGAATCAATTACGATTAACTCTACCGAAACCAAAGGTTCCGCAGTGAAGTGGCGCTTCTAAATCCACAATCCCCTCGGACTCAAGGCCACTCAGAGAGAAAAGGGGAACTCTCTCCTACGAACCTCTCTCCTCTCTGCTGCCGAAAGAGATTGATGGGATGAATCGTCGAAAAATGTCCCCAGACTGGTATGTTATGGGTGTGGGAATTAACAAATAAGAAAGTAGTCACTCGATGTGTAGTGTTTATCGGCGGGTTTTGCTGAAATTAAGCGGTGAAGCTTTGATGGGCGATCTAGCTTATGGAATCGATCCATCAGTGGTTCATGGCATTGCTGAGGAAGTCGCCCATGTGGTCGCCCAGGGCATTGAAGTGGCCATAGTTGTCGGTGGCGGAAATATATTCCGAGGAGTCAAAGGGGCTTCGGCAGGGATGGATCGAGCCACCGCAGACTATATTGGCATGATTGCCACAGTGATGAATTCTTTGACTTTACAAGATGCCCTAGAACAAATGCAGATTCCGACGCGAGTCCAGACAGCGATCGCCATGCAGGAAATCGCTGAACCGTACATCCGTCGTCGGGCAATGCGTCATCTAGAAAAAAAACGAGTGGTCATTTTTGCTGCGGGTAGCGGTAATCCCTTTTTTACCACGGATACCACAGCCGCACTCAGAGCGGCGGAAATTGATGCAGAGGTAATCTTTAAAGCCACAAAAGTCGATGGGATCTATGATAGCGATCCTCATCAAAATCCCCAAGCGCGACGCTATGAAACCTTGACTTATTCGGAAGTTTTAACCCAAGACTTACGAGTGATGGATGCCACGGCGATCGCTTTATGTAAAGAAAATCATATCCCAATCATTGTATTTGATCTTTCGGTTAAAAATAATATCCGCCGAGCTTTGATGGGAGAAAAAATTGGAACCATAGTCGGAGGTTTGCGTGAAACTGTCTGAAGTAGAAAGTCACATGAAAAAAGCGATTGAGGCGGCTCAACGCTCTTTTAACACCATTCGCACCGGACGGGCAAATGCCTCTCTGCTCGATCGGATTATGGTAGATTATTATGGGGCAGAAACTCCGCTAAAACAATTAGCAAATATCAACACCCCAGATGCCACCACCATTACGATTCAACCCTACGATCGCAGTAGCTTGAACGTAGTGGAAAAAGCGATTAATATGTCAGATTTGGGCTTAACCCCCAACAATGATGGCTCAGTGATTCGCTTAAATATTCCGCCCTTAACCAGCGATCGGCGTAAAGAATTGGTCAAACTCGCAGGCAAACTTGCCGAAGAGCAAAAAGTCTCCATTCGCAATATCCGTCGCGATGCCGTAGACTCAGTGCGGAAACAAGAAAAAAGCAAAGAAATCTCTGAAGATGAAGCCCGCGATCTTCTAGATAAAATTCAAAAACTGACGGACAAATACATTGCCAAAATTGACGAGATTTTAGCCATCAAAGAAAAAGACATTACCACCATCTAAACTCGATATTTTCGATCGCGTTTCTCGCATTCGTAGGGTGGGCAAGATATTGCCCACCCTACATTTAATTAATCAAACTTTTGGGGTGTAGGGTGTAGGGAATAATTAACAATTGATAATTAACAATTGACAATTAAACATAATTATCAATTATCAATTATCAATTATCAATTATCAATTATCAATTAATTCAGGGGTGAAAAATTGATGTTCGACTGTATTATTGTCGGTGCTGGTCCCGCTGGGGGCACCGCTGGTTATCACCTAGCCAAACGTGGCTACTCAGTTTTAATTTTAGACAAAGAATCTTTACCTCGATATAAACCCTGTGGAGGAGGAGTTTCTCCCGAAATTGCTCAATGGTTTGATTTTGATTTTAGCCCCGCAATTTCCCAAAAAGTGACGCAAATTCGCCACACATGGAAAATGGGCGATGCAGTAGATGTTTCCCTGGATGAATCAGAAACAATTTGGATGGTACGGCGCAATATTTTCGACCATTTCTTAGTACAAAAAGCCCAAGGTCAAGGGGCTGAACTGCGCGATAAAACGGAAGTCACCGCCATAGAATTTAAGTCCGATGCTTGGCAGGTGAAAACCGCTGCGGAGGTGTTTACTGGTCGTTATTTAATTGCAGCGGATGGTTCAAAAGGGATGATGGCAAAATGGTTGGGGTTCAAAAACCGCAAACAATTCGCTTGTGGGGCTTTGGAAATTGAGCCCACTATGCCAGAAGTAAAAAACCGCCATATCGCTCATTTTGAGTTTGGTATGATTAAGAATGGTTATGCTTGGAATTTTCCTAAAGCCGATGGTTATTCCATTGGTGCAGCAATATTTCGCGGTCAGGAGAAAAAGTCCCAAAACTTGAGACAATGTATTGCTGAATATTCCCATCTATTTGATTTGGAAGTTAAAAGTATTAAACATTACGGTCATCCGATTTTTGCCTGGAATGGTTCTCAAATTCTGCATACTCAAAATGCAGTTTTAGCCGGGGAAGCGGCTTGTGTGGTGGATCCGTTTACCGCTGAGGGCATTCGCCCGTCTATGTTTAGCGGTCTGAAAGCAGCAGAGGCGATCGCTGCTGCCTTATCTGGAGACTTGGACGCTTTGCCCCGTTATACTCAAGTGATGGACGAAGAATGGGGCAAGGAAATGATTTGGGCGCAACGACTGACCCAAGTTTTTTATCAAATGCCCAGAATTGCCTACGAACTCGGAGTCAAACATCCTAGGGCCACTAAGCGCATGGCCCAAATTCTCACAGGTCAAGTGCGTTACTCCCAGGCGGTGAAAAGTGCCCTCAAGCGCTTGAGTGGAGGAATTATAGGTTAGGATAGTATTCTCTTATTTTAGCCCCAGAAACCAGAGAAAGCCGGTTTCTTTTACTTCTTATTTTTGGCGGCCTTATTTTTGGCGGCATTTCGGCGGTATTTTAACCAGAAGAAAACCACCAACCAAAATGCTATAGCACAAGCTGAACTTAATAATACGGCAATGGCGAAAGGATGTAAGTCTTTCCCATGATTTGCTTGCCAAGGTAATGTTATTTCTTCTGTCAACATTAACCCGGAACTTGAAGCCACGATCGCCCCCGCAGCAATTCCCACTCCGATCGCCTGTATATGGTCTTGTAACTGTTGGGTTTGGTCTTGCAAAATGCGATCGCGTTCTGCTTGGTCTACCTCCACCAAACCGCGAATACTAGAAATCACCGTATCCAGTAAAATATATCCCTGTTTAAAATAGTTTAAATCCGCGCTAATTTGGGATTGAAAAATTACTGCCTCCTTCTCTCCAAATATCTGGAATATTTCCAGAGGACTAGCGGCCAACTCTGCCATATATTCCAGAATTGTTTGGTAGTTTCTGGTATTAATTGCGATCGTATTTTTGGCATATTCCAGATTACGCAACTGCTGGGAATAAATCAAAGAAGTTTTCAGCAGTTTCTTTAAATTAGTCTTCAGAAATTGCAAGTCATCATCTGAGAGATTTGTCACATTTTCCTGACTCAAATAACTTTGACTAAACTTGCTTAAATCCGTTTCATTATTCTTCACAATCTCATCGACTTTCCTATAAAAAACGCGGCTATCTTGGAAAGTTTTGCTCACCTTATGATAATATAGCAATAACTCTGGTAACTCCCAATAACACTTCTGTAAAATTTCAGTCGGACTCTCATCAAACAGAAACCAAATCAACAAATGACCGTAAGGATTTTCCCTTAAGTTATCCCTAGGGTCGCCATACTCATAAAGATAGCCACCAAACCACTTAGCAGCGCGATACAAAGGGGGAAAATTTGCGGTATCGGCATTTTCGTTATTTTTTAGCTGAAAAAAACTCAGCCAACATTCTTTAGCCAAATCCGCTAAATCATGGATATTCTCAGAAGGCGACTGTTTCAAATAAGCGGAAAAAAACAAAGTTTGCCCCATATATTCCGCCGGAGGTTTGGATGGAGGATTAAAGCGGTTTTTTGGGTTAAACTTACCTAAATTTTTCACCGCATATTCATCATTACCCGGATTTTCTGGGCAGAAAATATTCAAATTCAGGGCATAGCTATCATGGATGCACTGGGGATAAATAAAGCCTTCTAAATTCTTGTAATTTTCTTCACCATTTGTGGTAAAATATTTGTATCTTCTGCCCGTTTCTCCATCGGGATTTTCCAGTAAATCAAACTGCCGAGAAGGTCGATCTTCCCGAATGCTAAAATCTGGCTTAATTCCAAAAGCCTCTAAGATTTTATTATATTCAGCTTTCACCCATTGGGGGTTAAATTTGGGGTTAACTTCTGTACCATTAGCAGAAACCCCCAAGCCATCATGGTATTGATAGGCAAACCAATAGAGACTTGGGGCATAAATTGACTGGATATTTTCACTCATACTAATTCTTTGATTTATGATCTGATTTACGATCGGCGATCGCGTCATTCACCGTATCCACAATCAAAGCTTGATTAAGAGTAACCGCTGGTCTTTCTCCTGGGGGTACTTGGGGAATAGTGCCACCTTTTTGTAACATATTAGCGCGAAGAATAGCGCGATACTCCTCCAACTCTTGCGGGTTTAACGTAATCCCATAATCCTGACACCATTGCTTAATCACCGACGCTAATTTCACGGGTTTATCCTCAGTTCCCAATAACTTTTCTACCAGACCCGACAAATTTGTCCAAAACTGAATATCTGTCTCAGAATTATCCTTAGCTTGGATTGTAAAAGTCAGAAAATCCTCAATATCTTTTAGGGACTTTTGGTGTAAATATCACTCATGGTCATCACTCCTTTATCTTTATATTTATCAACTTAACAGCTTCTCTTTGTGTCCTTTGTGTCTTTGTGGTTCTTACTCCTCTTATTCCTCTTATTCCCCCCTTTTTAAGGGGGGTTAGGGGGGATCGAACTTAGGTTGGGTTTCGTTCCTCAACCCAACCTACATCTTAACAGCTTCTCTTTGTGTCCTTTGTGTCTTTGTGGTTCCTATTCCTCTTATTCCTCCCAATTCATCGGGGGGTTAGGGGGGGATTAAAATTATGTTGAATTTTGTTCCCCTAACCTAATATTTTAGACCACGGCAAAGCCATCGTATTGACGCATAATTGGGGCATGATAGGCTAACACAATATCCTCCTTGGGAACACCTAAATCAACCAGTTCATTAGCAATTCCCACTTCAGTTCCATCATACTGAATCCAGATTTTATTATTCAAAATATCGATATGAATTAACGGGCCAAAAATGCGACTATGACGATTCCATCCAGCGTGAAACACTTGATAATGATCCTGTTCGCGATCGAAGCAAGTATAAACAGAAATATCCCCATTAGCAGGTTTAACCGAACCGTATTGGTTTAGAACCTCTTGAATTAAATGCCGATAATGATTTAATTTTTTTGCTAAATTGTTTTCTACAGCTTCCATTGTGTAATCACCTCTTCAGTTGGATCGAACACCACAATTTCTATTTTAGCTTCTTGGATAGTTTTTTGTGCAAAAGGACGGCGGAAAAATTCTTGATAAGTAAAAATTGGGATAGCTAAATATAATTGGCGTTCTGGTTCTTGGGAACTTAACGCAATCCGATAACTAAAACACTGACCAACGGCTAAGTGAAATTCATAGATAGTTGATGGAGATAAAAAACTTTTCACCTCAACGGCAATTTTTTCCACACCTTTCTCTGCGGCAATCAGTTTTTCTCCAGCTAAATCAATTTGAATGCGATTACTATCAAAATCTAAATAAAGGGGGTCATGGGTAATTGTCCATCCCTCTTTAATTAACGCTTTTTTAACAGCATCGTGAAAACGGTCTTTTGCAGACATCGATTAAATCTCTCTGAAAATTTAAAGGTAAGGGTAGGGTGGGCAGGGACTTATTTTCTCGTTCCCAGGCTCTGCCTGGGAATGCCTTTATAGAGGCTCTGCCTCAAGAACCACATAAACGGGTAAACTGGAGGCAGAGCCTCCCGATTAGCATTACTAGGCAGAGCCTAGTAACGAGAATTAAGTCTTCGTGTCCTCTGTGTCTCTGTGGTTTTTCTCTCTTATTCTCTCGTTTCCAGTATTCTCGTTATTTTAGCTTTTTTTCTCAGGTTGTAGAGATTTACCACAGAGACACAGAGAGCACGGAGAGATTTCTGGGGTCTTGTCGTGGGGTGGCGAGAAACCGGGGCAAGAAACCGGGTTTCTATAAGACTTGTTCGTTGGTGGCAAAGGTTGACGTTAATTACCCGGTTTCTGGGGTCCTGGTTTCTGGGGTCTTGCCGTGGGGTGGCGCTCTGTCGATCGCGTGTTAAGCTAGATTGGGTTTGTGTGCAAAACCATCCCGACGATCGCTGTCTCCCAATTCGGCAATTGAAATGCCATCGGCAAATTCGACCAAATTTTTCCCTGATTTTTCCCTGATTTTTCCCTGTGATTGGTCGTTCGAGCGGTCGTTTTTCCCACAGAACTTAGGCATGACCTCGCCAAATGTCTGTCCTGAAGCCCTAAAACCTGAAGCCCTAAAAAAGCCCTGAATTATTTTTAAGTAGCCTGTCTATGTCCGTTTGTCCCCGCATCTGAGTTTTGTTGTGGCTAAAAAGTCTGAGTCTGAACTATCACCACCGATTTTAAACGAGTTAGGCGATCGCGACTTAGGGATTGCTTCCCTCCTCGGGGATTTGCCTTTATATTCGTTTCAGGTAGAAATCAATACCCTCTGTTATCAAGTAACTGAGATATTTGAAAAACATCCCCTCCTGCCCGGGGCGATTTTAGTCGAACATGGGGAATTTTTTGGCATGATTTCTCGCCAAAGATTATTAGAATATTTAATCCGACCGCGAGCGATCGATCTCTTTTTAAATGCCCCGGTGCAGTTAATTTATAGTTATGCTCGCACTGATTTATTAATTTTGAGCGATACAACCTCTATCTTATCCGCAGCGCGTTTAGCCTTGCGGCGATCGCCTCAACTCTTGTCCGAACCAATTGTCGTCAAAATGCAATCCGGTGCCTATAACTTATTAAATCTGAGTGAATTAAATATTGCCTACTGGCAAATTCGCGGCATTGAAACTCAGTTAAGGTTTGAAAACTTGCAAACTCTTATGATTCAAACGGAGAAAATGGCCAGTTTGGGACGTTTAGTTGATGGCGTTGCTCATGAAATATTAGATCCCGTAGGATTTATTTGGGGAAATTTAACTTATGTCACCGACTACACTCAAAGTTTAATTGAATTAATGGCCGCTTACGAGCAAGTCATGCCCAATGTACCAGAAGAAATTGAAGCCCTCCAGGAAGAAATTGAATTTAATTTTTTAAAGCAGGATTTACCCAGGGCTTTAGAAAGTATCAAAAAAGGGGCAGAACGCTTGAAAAGTCTCGCCAGTAGCTTACAAAATTTTTGCCATTTGGATGAAGTTTATCCCAAACCGGCTGATTTGCACTCGGCGATCGATAGTGTGCTGTTACTACTGAAAAGTCGGTTAAGCGGTGAAGTAAATATCGTCAAAAATTATGGTTACATACCTCCAGTTTCTTGCTATATCGGGCAACTGAATCAAGTATTTATGAATATTCTCGGTTATGCCATTGATGGACTGATTAATCAAGAAGTGAATCAGAAATTCGATCGAGAATTTAGCGAAGCTGACTATTTAAATCCGGTGCAAGCCTTATCCAAGTCTCAGATTTCTATTACCACTACTATTATCTCTAACGAGGCGGAAATGCCCGATCGACTTGACGATCGCTGGGTGTCGATTAAAATTAAAGATAATGGAGCGGGAATGTCTGCCGAGAAATTAGAGGAACTCTATGCTTCTTTTTCTGGCAATCATCGCCGCGGGGAAAAAGAAACCAGTTTAACCGTCTCTCATTGGATTATCACCGCCAAACATGGCGGGGAATTTCTGATGCGATCGCAGCCAGGAGAAGGCACGGAATTTGAAATTTTATTAAGGGTATATTAATTTCTTGTAGTTAATCCGTTCAAATTCGCCAATGGTTAGCCAATTTAATGACAATTGCAGGGAAGCTACAGATGCGATCGAAGGTCTTCGGGCATTTATCGTTTTTCCATTCCGAGAAATACGCGGCCCTCATACATCCACAGCCCCCCTGCAATCTATCAGAATGCCAATTGAATGGCAATAAATTAGAAAAACAGCATTTTGATGCAGCAGGAAAAACAGCCTATCTCCGGGTGTTTATCCCAGAAAGGTAGCCAAACTCAATTAAGCGTTGGGTTCAACCCGACCGTAAAACTGACCAATAATTTTCACTTTCACGGCATCTTTAGCGCCTAAGTCCGTATCAGAATCTTGTTCGCTGATAAAGATACCGGCAATTTCACCAGTGCGACCATCAACCTTGGCGATTTTTAAAGAAATTTCCCCACCACCAGTCAGGGCACGCTTGATATTGCTGCGGGCAATTTCTTCTTTATCTGCCGCTGCGGGAAGGGCGATCGCATTATCGTATCCGCTAGCTTCACCGCGCCCCTTGGGATCCAAAAAGGCCGAAGAGCGATAAGAAGGAACGGAGAACTTGCCTTCAAAGTCGGTAGAAGTGTTAATAGTGTCCATTCCAGGCTGGCTGGTGGCCACGAGTTTTTTAATCGTGAACAGGAAAGGAACTTCCTCACCGCCGGGAAGCACCACCGTGGCTGGTTGAAAATCGATCCCATCTTCTTCATAGAAAGTGAGGCTGCGATCTTCGTTAATGCTCAACGGGCCGCTGATTTGGGTCAGACTGGTGGTGTAGCGAGTCAACAATTTACTGGGGACAAATTCAGACTCTTGTTTGCGCTTATTCGTTTCTTCCTCAACGAAGAATTCTTTGGGCTGTAAACACAAATCGGTGAGGATATATGACTGGTTAGCATCAAGAGGAATGGAACCGCGAGCGGTTTCTGGTAACTCAGGACAGTTGTTAGCAAGTCCAGTATTGACAATATCTTCATAAGTCAGTTGATCCTTACTGACTGTCGGAGCTTCACTACAAGCAGTTAACACACCTAAACAGAATGCTAGGAGTGCAGCAATTACAGCGCGATACCTCATGTTCAACCTCAATCTCAACAAATATAACAACCTTAACGGCACCCAGAAGGGCTTCTCAGAGAATTTTCCAGCTAAACGATCGCCCGCGAGCTATCCACAACCCTAGCGCCAGACAGAGAGCGCAGAGCCTTCCCGAATGGATCAATCATCGGCCACCTTGTAGGGACAATTGTCCCCAGAAAAGATGTCCTGATTTTTTTCCGAGCAGCGATCCCAGTTGAAAAGCTGCCCGGTTGCCCTGAGTGACTTAACTTCGATCGCTTTCCAGATTCCCTACCGCATTTTACCGAAAAACCGGCAACATTCTATCTGATTTAAGCGAGTTGCCTATTTTGATTGTCTAAATTTACCATCGATCGCGAAGTTAATCGGATTTTAGCGACTGGAGACTGTTCTTCCTGGCGATCGCCATTCCACGATCTCTGGCTGAGACTTGTCTATCCCCGGCTGAAGCTGTGCTATATTTATCTGTGTTTTGGTCTGTGTTTTGGCGAAAATATGTCACGACAATCGTAGCCATCCTAAGTAGTTAGGCATTTTTTCCGGGGTAGATCGGTATTTGCTCGGAAAAGTATTTTTGTCGAACCAGAGTTTTTTGGGGGTGAAGCGAAGCCCCTCGCGCTTAGGGGATAATCGCCGCCATTGGCTGAAAAACCAACGAAATCATCGGAAGCAAGATTATGGGGGCTCACTTAACCTAAATCTAAAGGCAATAGAATTTTTTCCCTAAATTCTAAATTGAATTAACTTGGAGAGTCGAATTATTAAACTTAACGACTTAAAATTTATTCGCGATCGCTTGATTAGAGAAAATCATCAATAGGAGCAAGGTTATTATGAGTGATATGGAAAAATTAAACTGGGAAAAATTTAACCACAAGTGGGAAAAAGTTGCCGGTAAAATTAGAAAATTAGCCAAAGAAAACCAAGGTGATATTGAAGCAATATTATCTCTTTTGCGCCTGTTAGAAACCTTACACAAAGAAATTAGAGATGGAGTTTTTCAAGAATGTTTACCCGATAATCGTCAGGCGCTTTACAACTTGCTAAAAGACATTGAAAACTCTGGCGGTTGGCCATATATTTATCGAGGTAATTTACAATCTATGCTGGCTAAATTGTCCAAAGAAGACGCAAATTATTTATTAAACGATCGGGAGCAAGAATCATCAAGTTTATTGCCAGATAGCGAGGAAAATAGTCTCTGAATTATCGGCTAATTATTGGCTAAATTTAGGCAAATGCGGGACATATCCCAATCACGCTTGCCGGATCCTGCTCATAAAATCTTCGATGTTATTCGATGTTAGATTAGAGACGTTCAGCTTTAACGTCTCTAATCTATTGGCAAATCCTGGGGAAATTACGCAGCTAAACGATGAATAGGGGCAACCACTGCCAACCCTTTGATGTCCCACTTTCATCATATAGATTACTTGCTGGGGTAAGTCCTAATCCCTTCTCAGGTCAATCTGAATCAGTTCCTTAAACCGTCAAAGTCAAATCATAAGTTGTATCGCCTTCGACTCGTAAAACTCGGAGATAGTAAACTCCCGCTGTTAAAGGATCTTCAATTCTTTCGGCAAGGGTGTCAGTGTTCTCAGAAGATTGGCGAATATCAGCTTCTTCAATTAGGCCATTACCGTCGTCTTCAATTAATTGAAAATCGGCATTGGCGCTTAAGTTATCCATCACTGCTCTAAAAGTCGCATCGGATTCAAGTCTAAACCGATAGATATCGACGATATTAGAATCACTCAAAGAAGCATTATCAAGGGTTAGAGTTCCGTTGAGCGTCCCCAAATCCTCCGCTTCAGCCAAATCGTTGATATCCTCTTCCTCATTAGTATTCTCGGTGTTCGTTGGGGTTTGGTTATTACTCGTGTCACTACCACTGCTGGTGACGGGTTGACCATCAATGGAGAGAAAATCATTAACATCAATTACGTTGGCAGAAACTCCTTCGAGGATGGCGATAATTTTCCCGGTGCTTTTTAAGGAGAAAACGGTACTTTCAACCAAGCTGTTATCTCGACTAATGGTGGTGGCAGATTCCCATGTCAGATCGTCAAAGCTAATATCGGTTTCATCAATCATTAGAAAATCTTCGGTATCGTCGTAGTCTGCAATCAAGCCTCGTCCCAGTGACTGCAAGACAAAGCGATCGCTCCCAGTCCCCCCGGTTAAAGTATCGTTGCCTCTGTCCCCCCAAAGAAAGTCATCACCAGCACCACCCGTCAGGATGTCATCCCCTTGACCCCCGCGCAAAGTATCTGAACCATCACCCCCAAAAATTACATCGTTGCCTTGGTTGCCATTAATAAAATCGTCACCAATATCCCCATATAGGGTGTCATCTCCTTCTCCACCGAATAAATTATCATTGCCACTGCCAGCGTAGAGGAGATCGTCACCATCTAGACCAAACAGAAAATCGTCTCCCACATTGCCGTAGAGGACATCATTGCCTAAGTCACCAGACAAGGTGTCATTTCCGTCTTCACCAAATAAGGTGTCATCGTCTTTGCCACCGTAGAGAAGATCGTTCTCTTCACCCCCAAACAGAAGATCGTTGCCTCGGTTGCCATTAAGCAGATCGTCCCCCAAGAGTCCTCTGAGGGTATCATTTCCATCCAGACCCTGAATCGTATCCGCTAGGTTCGTGCCGATAATTTCGTTGGGGTCAAGATTACCAAGAATCGTTGTCATAGATCAAAAATTTCTCCAAATATTAATAATGACTTTTCGGTGACAGACTCAACCACAATCCTTCAGATGAGGTGAGTCTCGGTGTTTTACTCATGTTCTTACTCATCCTAGATCAAGATTCACAATCATTGATTTTTTGCCAGACTGAGGCATAATCTCCATATTTAGTGTCAAATTCAGGCCGATCGCATCAATCACTTGACCAATGGAGTGCCGGGAGTCATTCCTCGGTGCGGAGATTTTTTCAGAGATCGATCGCGGGCTAATGCTCTGACCCTGAAAAAAATCTGAGGTTGCATATTCACAGAAAAAAGAAAATAAAAAGAAAATCTGGCCACGATCTGCCAATATAATTTGGCCTGTAGGTTGTTCGGCTCGCGATCGACTTCCGCTGATGGGATTTTCCCCATCTTCTTAGCGGCAAAAGTGGGATACTCGTTTGTAAGACTCAGGGGTGTGAAACTGTAACGTAATTGTTGGACAGAGTTACCCATTGCTACTCAAAAATGGGTAGCTTTTGTCTTGCCGTCAGATATGGAGACATCACTTAAGTAGTCGGACATTTTGGCAGGGGGACTAATTTTCGTAAACATACTAGAAACCCTTGTGGCACAATAATTACTGGATAGCTGTTCGGGGCGCTCGCCCCGATCTACGTTTTGGCTCATTAGAGATTTTTGGCCAGCCGGATTGACAAGTTTAATTATACTCATATATCATTGTCAAAGTGAAAAATTTACTCTTGTCGAGTCAAATGCAGTTAGTTGAGAAACATATAATTAACCGACAGCATAAATTTTGGCAGGAATGCGACTATTTATCATGGCAATCCAAAAATCTTTATAACTCGGCTAATTATGTCCAGCGTCAATACTTTTTTGACACTAGAAAGTATTACAACTCGATTGATATTTACCACCAGACGAAAAACAAAGATAGCTTATCGATACCTACCAACGAAGGTTAGTAAACAGATTGTCCGTCGAGTTGCTGAAACTTGGAAAGCTTGGTGCAGAGCGTTAAAAGATTGGTCTGGGCATCCTGAGAAATATTTAGGTAAGCCGAAAATCCCAGGATACAAGCATAAAGAACGTGGTAGAAATGTGGTGATTTATCCCAAGGATGCGATCTCCTCTCCACTGCTATCTCGAGGCATTGTCAAGCTATCTCAGACTAATATTGAGTTGACCACTGAGGCTAATAATATAAACCAAGTAAGAATTGTTCCTAAACTTGACCACTATGTAATTGAGATTGTTTACACGGTTAGCGAGCCAGATAAATTTGATGGTAAATATCTAGCTGGTGTAGACCTGGGTTTAAACAATTTGGTGGCTATAACATCCAATCATCCCGGTATTAGACCGCTGTTGATTAATGGTAGACCATTGAAAAGTATTAACCAATTCTTCAATAAAAGAGTAGCAAAAGCACAATCAATCAAGGCTTGTCGGCAGGTAAAACAGCTAAACAGCAAGCGAGATAGAAGGATTGACAACTACCTTCATACTGTGAGTCGGCGTGTTATTGATTGGTGTCAGTTAAATGAGATTGGTCAATTAATCATCGGGAAAAATCAACGATGGAAACAATCTCTCAATATTGGGAAAAAGAATAATCAAGAATTTACCAATATTCCTCATGCCAAACTGATTAACTTATTGACCTACAAAGCACAATTAGCAGGGATTTCTGTAGTTTTAACTGAAGAAAGCTACACTTCTAAAGCCAGCGCTTTAGATGGCGATTATTTGCCGAATATCCAGGCTAAAACAGAAGCAAAAGTTGTGTTTAATGGTAAGCGTGTTAAACGTGGTTTATACTTGACTTCCACTGGTAGAATCATCAACGCTGATATCAATGGAAGCATGAATATAGCTAGAAAAGTAATTCCCGATGCTTTTGAGGGAATAGAGGGATTGCCGTTTATTCCTGTAGTTTTAGACCTTTGGACTAAAATTACCAACGTAGCTGTCTAACATTGTCTACCTTTGGGTAACTTTGTCCAGATTTTTACGAGCGGTGCTGATTCGTTGATGGTTGCTTATCTTGTCACCTGAATAGATAATTTGCATTTTTGCGGAAATTATGGTTAAACACGCTTCTCTACCTGTTGATTTCAAGCCAATTAAATTTGGCACTGATGGTTGGCGGGGTGTAATTGCCGCTGACTTTACTTTTGAGCGAGTGGCTTTAGTCGCTGCGGTAGCGGCTCACGTTTTGGCCGAAGTTTATGGCCCAACCACCAATAGCCGCACGGTGATTATCGGTTACGATCGCCGCTTTTTGGCGGAGGATTTTGCTCACAGTGCCGCCCAAGCCGTGCAAGGGGCAGGGTTTGATGTGCTGTTGTCCGAAACTTATGCCCCAACACCGGCATTTAGTTGGTATGCCAATGCCCAAAAAGCACTCGGCGCGATCGTGCTGACCGCTAGTCATAATCCGGCAGCATATCTGGGGTTAAAAGTGAAAGGGGCTTTTGGTGGGTCTGTACCCCCAGAAGTCACGTTAGATATTGAGGCCAAACTCGATAGTCCTCTGCCACCCGCCGCCCCTGGATCTATAAAAAAATTTAATATTTGGCCGAGTTACTGCGAGATGTTGCGGCAAAAAGTCGATATTGCCGCCATTCGTGACAGCATCGCCGCCGGAAAAATTACCGTTTTTGCTGATGTGATGCACGGCGCCGCCAGTGGTGGACTCGGGCAAATTTTGGGTATGCCGATCGCAGAAATTAACGGCGATCGCGACCCTCTCTTTGATGGCGGTGCCCCAGAACCCTTACCCCGCTATCTTTCTCAGCTTTTCCGCTTAATCCGCACGAAAGGACGGCAGCAACCCAATAGTCTCTCCGTGGGATTAGTCTTTGATGGGGATGCCGATCGCATTGCCGCCGTAGATAGCCAAGGCAATTTCCTCAGTTCTCAAGTTCTGATCCCGATTTTGATTCAACACTTGGTGCAACATCACGGGTTGACCGGAGAAGTGGTCAAAACCGTCAGTGGTTCCGATCTGATTCCCCGTGTGGCCAAACTTTATCATCTGCCCCTATTTGAGACGGCGATTGGTTATAAGTACATTGCCGATCGAATGTTAACCAATCAGGTGTTAATCGGTGGGGAAGAGTCGGGAGGTGTGGGCTATGGCACCCATGTACCGGAACGAGATGCCTTGTTGTCTGCCCTATATACCATCGAGGCGATCGTTAAATCCGGTCAGGATCTCAGTCAGCTTTACACCGCATTACAAAATCAAACCGATTATCATTTTGTCTATGACCGGATTGACTTACCCTTAGCCAGCATGGAAGTGCGGGCAAAATTATTAGCCAAACTAGAAAAATCCCCGTTAACCGAAATTGATGGTCGCACGGTGCTCAATTGCTTAACCGTTGATGGCTATAAATTCCAGTTAGCCGATTACAGTTGGCTGCTGATTCGCTTTAGCGGCACCGAACCCGTATTACGGCTATATTGTGAAGCTCCCACGATGCAGCAAGTCCGCAGCACTTTAGCTTGGGCTTCGTCTTGGGCGAATTCTGTTTAAACAGTTATTGGTTGTTGGTTATTTGTTGTTCGTTATTTGTCGATCGGCATAACGAATAACGGATTTTAGGGTGTAGGGTGTAGGGTGTAGGGTGTAGGGGAAACAATTAACAATTGATAATTAACAATTGTTAATTATCTTTAATTATCAATTATCAATTATCAATTGTTAATTATCAATTATCAATTATCAATTACACCCCAACCAACAACAAATAACCAACAACAAACAACAACCAACCAACAACAAATAACCAACAACAAACAACAATAATGACTATTCTGGTTGTAGCGACGGGCAATCCCGGCAAACTTCGGGAAATGCAGGAATATTTGGGGGATCTGGATTGGCAGTTAGAGTTAAAGCCTCCAGAGTTGGATGTTGAAGAAACCGGGGCAACTTTTATGGCGAACGCTGAACTGAAGGCGTCCGCAGTGGCAAAGGCAACGGGACAGTGGGCGATCGCCGATGATTCGGGGTTAGAAGTGGCCGCGTTGGGGGGCGCCCCTGGGGTCTATTCTGCCCGCTATGGTCAAGATGACCGCGATCGCATCTCGCGATTGTTGCGGGAGTTGGGCGAGCAAACCAATCGCCAAGCCCAATTTGTCTGCGCGATCGCGATCGCTCGTCCCGATGGTTCTATTGCTGTCCAAGTCGAAGGAACTTGTCCCGGAGAAATTTTGCACTCGCCCCGTGGCACCAACGGCTTTGGTTACGATCCCATTTTCTACTGTCCCACTGCGGGAATGACCTTTGCGGAAATGACCACTGCCGAAAAGCGAAGCCACAGCCATCGCGGTCAAGCCTTCCAACTCCTGCTGCCGCAACTCCAGTTACTTCCACCGACCTAGAAATCCAGAAATTATCCCATTGACAAAAATTCATCCCACAGCCCCTAAAATTCTTCCGGTGGGCAGGCATATTTTACCCACCCTACCATATATGATGGTGGGCTTTTGCCCACCCTACAATATAACTACTAGAAATCCAGAAATTAAGAAGACATCAAAAAGATATTCGGGGGATCTGCCGAAAGCAAATCCCCCGAATATAGATTGGTTGAAAATTACCTGACTGCCTAAATCGCTTCCAGATCTTTTTCTCCGGTACGAATGCGGACAATCTGTTCTACAGGGCTAATGAAAATTTTGCCGTCGCCGATTTCGCCAGTACGGGCTGCGGCAATAATCTTCTCAACCACCGTGTTTACTTGATCGTCTTCAATCACAATTTCCACTTTGAGTTTCTGTAAAAACTCAACGGTGTACTCGGAACCTCGATAACGCTCAGTCTGTCCTTTCTGCCGTCCAAACCCCCGGACTTCCGAAACGGTCATCCCGACAATCCCGGCGTTGACCAGAGCGATTTTGACTTCATCGAGTTTGAATGGCCTAATAATCGCTTCTACCTTTTTCAACCGCTTAACTCCTCATTCTTTGGGTAGTTGTTTACTCTTTTACCCGCATCGTACCCTAGTATCGCGATACCGGATGATTTTTTTGTAGCTAAAAATACTATTTTTGTCAGGGTCCGCAAGTATTTTGCCTAAATTAGCTGTAATTGGCAATTAAGAATGAAGAATTAAGAGTTTGTTCTGCCTCTGGACATGGGCGATCGCCTGCATCTGGATCCACTACAGCGCCTCCCCAGGAATCTTGGGCGATCGATCGGATTGCCCAAAATAAACAAACCTGGATTGCGGCTAAAAGCATGATATATTACCAAGTTGATATTGTTGATTAACATAGAATCATCATATAATCTTCATCCAATCTGCGAGGTTGCTGGCTTTTGATCCCAGGTAATTGATCCTTTGATGTGGCTGGACTGGTAATCGATGATAAATTGATTTCTATGGGATAGACTCCTGTGTTGACTGAGCATCAGCCAAACAATTGCCAGGAGTTAATGGTGAAAAATACTTTATGCTCTATGAACCCTTTGCCTAAGCCGCATAAAATGGAAAGCAACTATCAGATAAGATCAAACACTGGCAAGAGGTAAACCATGCCCGAAAAATTCAAACTGATGATAGTCGATGACGAAAGAGATAACCTGGATTTGCTCTATAGGACTTTTCGACGTGAGTTTAAAGTTTATAAAGCATCAGACCCCATTGAGGCCCTGGACATTTTAGACCAGGAAGGGGAAATGGCGGTAATGATTTCCGATCAGAGTATGCCGGAAATGACCGGGATGCAATTGTTTGACAAAACAACAGAGCGATTCCCCAATACCAAGTGCATTCTGCTGACCGGGTACAGTGAAGACATTATTGACGATCCAAATAGCAGTCGGGAGAGTGTTGTGTTCAGATGTATTATGAAGCCTTTTTCTCCTGATGAACTGAAAGCAGTGGTTCAAGAAGCCGCAGATGTTTATATGAAAAATATGCCAGAAGATGCCAGTTAATCCGTGGGATTTCGTGGCTCTTCTTGGCACTAATTTAGCAAAATAAAGGACTAATGTAGCAAAATCATCAATATTCAGAGACTCAGGATTGGCGATCGCTTAGTGCCCCAACTAGGCGATCTTCCTGCATTTTTAATTCCCTCTATTTTGCCGTCGATCGCCAATTTTATCTTAGGCTTGTGCAAAAGATCGTTTCATGGTATAATTACAGATTATCTATTTAACTAAAAATTTACAAACCGCAATAATTTTTGAGAGAAAGTAAAAAAATTAACGCTGGTTTGAGTATTTATAACTTCTGAATATTGTCAGCGATCGGTATCAATATCAACGGTGATACTGGTCACTATTTCGGTTGATACCGATCGCTGATTTCTTTGACCAGTATCACTGCGATCGCCGCCTAAATTTAGGATAATAAAAATAGAGAGTCTCGGAGGGAGGGACAAATGAAATCTATTATTCTTCATACCGCAACCTGTTTAATTGCTTTAGCTTTCATTACCCCAGTTAGAGCCGAAAATCCTCAACATCTTCAACAGCTTTTACAAACTAATTTATGTCGAGGCTGCGATTTAAGCGGCGCAGATTTGCAAGGCGCTCACTTAATTGGGGCGGATTTAAGAGAAGCCAATTTAAGCGGAGCCAATTTAACAGAAGCGAACTTGGAGGGAGCAGATTTATCAGGAGCTAACCTAGAAAATGCCGATCTCACTGCAACTTCCTTCAACAACGCCGAACTTGGTAATGCTAACCTACAAGGGGCAGACTTAACCAATAGTAACTTTACTTTTGCTCATCTTGCTGGGGCTGACCTGACAGAAGCCACATTCTTGAATACGGAATTGTTAGGCGCCGATTTAAGCGAAGCCAAATTACCGGCACATATTTTAGTCCACAATAGCGAACCCTAATAGCGAAACCTAATCGGGATTTGTCTGTCAATGAAACGATCGCATCATATTTTTTGGCATGAAAGTTCAGTTTGGCACGGCATTGGTCAAGGTTTAGATTCACCGAAATCCGGCAGGCATCAAAGAAAATCACATAAAATCAAAGCGGGTTAGAAAATCTTCATTTTCTCCCCGCTTTTTTCGTCAATCTGATTAATATTGTTCGTTGATTTTTCAGAACTTTTCTAGAAATGCTGCTTAACTCCCCATCAAGTTCTTTAAAGAAGCTAATCCTTTTTTCACCCGACGAGAAACCGTGACGGCACTGATCCCCATCTTTTCTGCGGTTTCTTTTTGAGTCAGATCGTGCAGAAAGACAAACTCTAACACTTTGCGCGTCCCTTCTTCTAAGCGAGCGAGAGACTGTTGTAAACGAATTTGGTCTTCTTGGGCTAATTGAAAACTCCGATACCCATGATCGGGAACCGTTTCGCCTAAAGAGGTCTGGTCTTCATCATAACTCTGGACTGGAGCATCCAAACTTAACGGGGATTGATTCTGATAGGCAAGTTTAATTTCCAGCCATTCAGCCACAGGAATTTCTAGTTTTTCGGCAATCTCCGCATCCGTCGGTTGTCGCTTGAGTTGCAGTTGTAATTGCGCGATCGCCTTCTTGGATTGACTTTGTAATGCCAGCCAATGTCTAGGAATTCTGACTGAGGGACTCTTATCCCTTAGATAATGTTGAATTTCACCGCGAATGTAGGGAATAGCAAAAGAACTGAAGGCACTTCCCTTGGACAGATCAAACCGCTCAATCGCTCGAATCAACCCCAAGCATCCCACTTGCAGTAAGTCTTCATAGCTTTCTGAGCATTGATGGATCCAGTGATAGACTTCTCTTTTCACCAGACCAATATTCATTTGCACGATCTGATTGCGAATTTTCGTGCATGGTGAGTCTTGGTACTGCCGCAACAGTCCCATGCTCTCACTTTTTAGTTCTTTGGTGGCTGTTGTGGTCATAATGACACCCGTTTTGGCATAGCCCCTATACAACAAATTTGACATTTTCACATATTGCCAGCTTGATAACTTTGCCAGCTTCACTCAATTTTCTCAGATAAAGACCAGTATGTCTGTATATCTGAGAACCCTAGCTTTTTTACTAGATTTTTTTGATACTTAAAACATAATCCTTAATTAGGATTTTAACATTTTGTACCAAAAGTGTAAATAGGTGTTTATTGTGCTAGGGTAAGTCCAGGATGATTTGCTGGGTATTATATGGCGGTGGAAAAAAATTAGCAAGGTAACTTTTTTGAGTTCTCTTGATTCTGCTCGATCGCATTTTCTGGCCAAAAAATACCGTTTCTGTAGTCTAGCCCTGGCAAATGCTGAACCACCGGGGATTTTCAGCCTAGATTCACCGACGAATAGACGTTTTATGATTACTTTCAGCTTTTACTTTTATCTTAACATTTCTTAACAATTAGCCCGGTATTTCGGTCATCATTTCTGAATTTGACTTGAGCCAGGATAGTGAATCTTAATCAAATCGCTTCAGAATCCGGGGAATGGGAAGCCCCGAAGCATCGGCACGGCGAAAGCCTGGAGAACGCAACATTTCCCGATTTGGGGTTCAAGGGGGGAATGGGGATGTCAATTGCGGCGGGTGATGCTAAGGTGATGCTAAATTAGCAGCAGAGTCAATGGAGCGATCGCGCGAAGCGGATCCCTTCCGGGAATCGCGCTTGGAAGAGCGTGAATTGCTCTGTGTGATGAAATAATTGGAACTGGGGCAAGGATCGTGAGCCAAACCGAAAAACCAACCATACAGTCGTTACAAACCGAGGTCACGCATTTAAACCAAGAGTTGCAAATGCGCGATCAACTGGTACAACAACTCTCGCAAGAGTTGTTTCGTTTAGTCAAGGGCAAAAGTGAAATTATTCCCCACCCGCAAGCCGATCAAGATTGCCAAGCTCAGGTAAAAAGATTGCGGGAACAACTCCAAGGGGTTGAAGAGCAAGTGCAATTTTACCAAGAGCAGATCGCCGGTCGCGATCGCGAAATTGTCGAATTGCGTCAGTCTGTAGAAGAACTCACCGATCGCTCTCGGATGCTGGAACAAGTCGTCCAACAACTGCCGGATATTTATCGCCAGAAATTTGCCGAGCGCATGGCGCCTGTCAAAGAGAAAGTCGAAATGCTGCAACGGGAAAACCAAAAACTCCATGCTGAACTGCAAAGTGTCAGCTATCGTTTGGCGGTTAGATCCCGTCGTCAGTCTGGACGGTTGGATTTACCCAGTTTTTCTGAGGGCGGCGGCAGTGTCAGCTTGCCTTCATTGAGCAATCCCTCCTTGGGGAATGCCTAAATGTTCGCTGTTATACGGGAATAATTTTCCGGCTGGGGGGTCTAGAAACCTAGGCAACTGGGTTTCTAGCAGCTACCCCGACTCGTCGCGGCAATGGCACCTTGTTTTATGGCTAAATTTTTTTAGTATAGCGCTACGCGCAGGGTGTAGGGTGTAGGGTGTAGGGTGTAGGGGACCCAAACCCTCTTTAAATAAGGATTTATTGGTGAGCCACCTCGAACGAAAGTTACTGCGCTCATTGCTATAAAATTTTTTTAGTTAAATTTTGGTTGGATTTGATTGGTTTTTCCAGACCGCCACAATTCTCTCGGTTAAACCCCATCGAACTTTTCCCCGATCCTACTCAGTATTTCCCTTAAACCGGGCTTTTGCTCGGTCATTTCATTAAATAATTACAGATTGTTTAAATGTAATTAAAATTACAACAGGTTGTTAATTAATAATTAACCAGAAATTAATGATTTTAATTGACACTATGACCCGATTTACGTCAATATAAGAGGTAATCGTAAAGGTTTGTAAAGGCTGTGTTGAATGTCGTCTGAGTTAATTTCACTAGAAACCATACAAGAAATAGCACATCAATACGGCTACTGGACAGTTTTTCTAGGCATTATGCTGGAAAACGCCGGAATTCCCCTGCCAGGTGAAACTATCACCCTGGTAGGCGGTTTTCTCGCGGGAAGCGGAGAACTTAATTACTGGTTCGTGCTGGGATGTGCGATCGCCGGTGCAGTGCTAGGAGATAACGTTGGCTACTGGATTGGCAAAAAAGGTGGCTGGCCCTTACTCATAGTTCTCGGTCGAGTTTTTCGCATTACCGAACCGCAACTCCTAGAAGTCAAAGACCAGTTTAGCCAAAATGCTGCCAGGGCTGTTTTTTTGGGCAGATTTATTGCCCTATTGCGTATCTTTGCCGGACCGATGGCGGGCATCGCTCAAATGCCTTATCTCCAATTTTTCTTATGTAACACAGCCGGAGCAACTATATGGGCAAGTGTTATGGTGAGTTTGTCTTTTTTCGTGGGCGAACTTATTTCTTTGGAGCAATTAATCTCCTGGGTAAGCAAATTCGCTATAATAGCCTTGCTGCTCGTGATTGCCTGGTTGGTAGTTCCCCCTTGGTTGGAAGCTCGTAAAACTGCTAAGGATTTGGAACATTAATTAAGTCTTTTAGGGTGGCAAGAATTCTGCCTGATTTCAAATTTATTGATAATCAAACGGATCGATACTGAAGCAACAGTTAAAAGTGTAAAACAAAAAATGCAAAACGCTATGATTTTGGCGTTTTGCATTTTTTTATGGAAAATGTTATTTATGGTGTTATTTATGGTGTTATTTATGGTGTTATTTATGTTTGTTTATGCCGATCGCCACAAATTTCAATCGGTGTCACTGCTATCTTGGAAGAGATGATTTTTTTCTTAACTCCTGCTGACCATGAGCCAAAAACGTATTTGTATCCTCGGTGGAGGCTTTGGCGGTCTATACACCGCTCTAAGATTAAGCCAATTTCCCTGGAATTCACCGGATAAACCAGAAATTATCCTGGTAGAGCAAAACGATCGCTTTTTATTTTCGCCCCTGTTGTATGAACTGCTGACTGGGGAACTGCAAAGTTGGGAAATTGCCCCACCATTTTCTGAACTTTTGGCGGACACAACGGTGCGGTTTGTCCAAAGTGCGGTGACAAATATTGATGTGCGTTCGCGAAGCGCAAGGGAACGAGAATCGCATCAAGTGCAATTAAAAGATGGCCCGGATATCACTTGCGATCGCCTGGTCTTAGCCCTCGGTGGGGAAACCCCAATGGATCGGGTTCCGGGATGCGCTGATTATGCTATCCCCTTCCGCACCATTAATGATGCTTATCGGCTGCAAGAAAAACTCCGAGAGTTAGAAAACTCCGAGCGCGATAAAATTCGCGTTGTCATTGTTGGGGGTGGCTATAGCGGGGTTGAATTAGCCTGTAAATTGGCCGATCGCCTGGGAGAACGCGGTCGAGTTCGCTTGGTGGAAGCCTCGGATAGTATTCTGCGATCGGCGTCGGAGTTTAACCGGACTGCGGCTACCAGATCCTTAAAAGAACGGGGGATTTGGATTGACTTAGAAACCACCGTCGATCGCGTCGAAGCGGATAGCATCTCCTTAATATATAGAGAACAAATCGATAACTTGCCGGTGGATATCGTCCTCTGGACTGTGGGCACCGAAGTTTCCCCCGTGGTGCGATCGCTGCCCCTGAAGCAAAATCAACGGGGTCAACTCACCACCACTGCTACCTTACAGGCGATCGAGCATCCCGATATCTTTGTCCTCGGAGACTTAGCGGATTGTCAAGATGCCAGCGAGCAACGGGTTCCCAGCACTGCCCAAGCTGCCATCCAGCAAGCGGACTATGCCGCCTGGAACATTTGGGCCTCTCTCACCGAACGTCCTTTATTACCCTTCCGATATCAAAGCTTAGGGGAAATGATGACATTGGGTTTAGACAACGCCACCCTCACCGGCTTAGGAGTCAAACTCGACGGCCCAGCGGCCCATATCCTCCGCCGTCTGATCTATTTATATCGCCTCCCCACCCTAGACCATCAGCTTAAAGTTGGGTTTAACTGGATCGTCCAACCACTCCGAGAAATGCTTTCTAGTTAATTCAATTGTTACTGGTTATTGGTTATTCGTTATTAGAGCAATAGTCGAACCACAAATAACCAATAAACCTGTGGCAAAATACTGAAAAGCCGATCGCGGTTTTAAGAATTTTGCCACAGGTCTAATAAACCAACAAATAACCACCAACAAACAACAAAAGAATCTTTACCCACCAACCACCAACAAACAACAAACAACAAACAACAAACAACAAACAACAAACAACAACCAACAAACAACAAACAACAAACAACAACCAACAAACAACAAACAACAAACAACCATCAACAAATAACCATGACTAATCCCAAACCAAAAGTTATTTTCTTTGACGCCGTAGGAACGCTTTTCGGCATACGCGGAACTGTCGGGCAAATTTATGCAGAAATTGCCCAATCTTTTGGCGTAGAAGTTGCCCCCAACCTATTAGATCGCGCCTTCCGGGAAAGCTTTCGGCAAGCCCCAGTCGCAGCCTTTCCCCATGCCACTCCCAGAGAAATCCCCCGGTTAGAATTTGAATGGTGGGAAAAAGTCGCCTCCCACACCTTCCAAAAAGCCGGAGTACAATCCCAATTTCGCGACTTTAGTAAATTCTTTGCGGAACTTTATGCCTACTTTGCCACCAGTCAACCTTGGGTAGTTTATCCCGAAGTGCGGTCTACCCTGGAACGGTGCCAAAGTGCTGGCATTGAACTAGGAGTTTTATCTAATTTTGACTCGCGGCTATATGCGGTCTTAAAAGCGCTCGATTTAAATCATTTTTTCCAATCCGTCACCATTTCCACCGAAGTGGGAGCCGCCAAACCTGACCCGAAAATCTTTGCCACCGCTTTAGCAAAACATAATTGTCTGCCCCAGGAAGCTTGGCACGTCGGGGATAGTCGCCAAGACGACTATGAAGGGGCGAATGCTGCTGGTTTGCGCGGCTACTGGCTGACACGGAATTAGATGTTGTTGGTTGTTTGTTCGTTGTTGCTGGTTGTTTGTTCGTTGTTGTTGGTTATTGGTTGTTGGTTGTTCGTTCGTTGTTATTGGTTATTGGTTGTTGGTTGGCATTAATTGATAATTATCAATTATCAATTATCAATTATCAATTATCAATTATCAACAACACTGGACAAATCATACTACATGATGTAGTATATGCATAGTCATACTGGCAATATAACTCTTATGCCCTACGAACAACTGAAAATCTCAACGCCCAAACCTGTCTTATCTTGGGCAAATCACGAACTAGGTTCGCAAGAAACCGCAATGGCTAAAAATGTGGCCTCATTGCCATTTGTGTTTAAGCACGTGGCGCTTATGCCCGATGTTCATTTGGGCAAAGGGGCTTTAGTGGGGTCAGTGTTGGCGACCAAAGATGCGATTATTCCCGCTGCGGTGGGGGTCGATATTGGTTGTTTCACTGGGGATACATTAGTTCCTCTCGCCGACGGCAAATCTTATTCCCTGGAGGAATTAGCTTCCTGGGGACGTGAGTTTGTGGTTTACTCCTGTACCAATACAGGACGAATTGTGGCCGCAAAAGCGATCGCTCGTTTGACTCGTCGCAATGCCCCATTAGTCAAAGTGGTTCTCGACAACGGTGCAGAAATCCTATGCACTCCCGACCACCAATTTATGCTGCGTGATGGCAGTTATCGAGAAGCCAAAGATTTAAACAATGGTACATCCTTAATGCCTTTTTATGCCAAAACGGATCGGGATGGCTATACTTTAATTCAGCAGAATGATTCCGGTGAATACCAAGTTTTTGACAATGGAAAACGGGGAAAAAATTATCTGATTGACTACAATACCAGCGAAAAAGGAAGAGCAAAAAGCAAGGAAATTGCTAATCGGATCTACACCTGTGAAACCTGCGGCGATGAAGTAAAAAGTCCC
>JAABRM010000038.1 GCA_011390955.1 Oscillatoriales cyanobacterium
CCCTACACCCTACACCCTACACCCCAATTGATAATTGATAATTGATAATTGATAATTGATAATTATGTTTAATTGTCAATTGTTAATTATCAATTGTTAATTATTCCCTACACCCTACACCCTACACCCTAAAAACCTTGGATAATGCCCCTTCATAGATGCGTTTATTCTCATCGGCAGATTTAAATAAATCTACTACAGGCTGAGGATAATCAACGCCAATTTTAACGTTAAATCGCTTTTGCTGGTCGGGGGAAAGTTGCCAGGGTTCATGGATTTTATCCGGGGCAACTTTTGCCAGTTCGGGCAACCAATGTTTGACATATTCTCCGAGGCGATCGTAATCTTTGGATTGTTTGATGATATTAAAAAAGCGAAAGCCCCGCGCATCATTGCCCACTCCAGCGGTATAATTCCAGTTGCCGTAGTTACTGCAAACATCATAATCAATTAATAACGATTCAAACCATTCGGCGCCCATTTGCCAATTTATGCCTAAGTTTTTGGTGAGGAAACTGGCGACATTTTGCCGTCCGCGATTGGACATAAACCCGGTGGCAGCAAGTTCTCTCATGTTGGCATCTACGAGAGGAAATCCGGTCATTCCTTGCCGCCATAAATCAAATTTTTCCCAGTCTTCTTGCCAAGGAATATCTATTCCTTGTAACCCGGACAGATAAAATATTTTATTCCCATGTTTGGCGCAAATAAAACGGAAATAATCCCGCCATAAAAGTTCAAAAACTAACCAATAGGTTGAATCGTTTTTGATGCGTTGCTGTTCATATTTTTGCACTTGTTCATAAATGTAACGAGGGGAAATACAACCCATTGCTAACCAGGGGGAAAATTTAGAGGAGTAGTCTGCCCCTAGCATTCCGTTGCGGGTTTCTTTATATATTTTTAAGCAATCTTTTTCCCAAAAATATTGTTTTAATCGGGCGATCGCTTCCGTTTCTCCGCCTTTAAATTGCAGGACAGACCGACGATCGCAAGTGGGTTGTTCTAGACCAAAATCCGTTAATTTCGGGAGTTCGCCTATTTCTATTTTGGGCAAGGGCGGTAATTGTTTGGGGCTGGAAAATGTGGGGTTGACGCTGCCTTTTTTTTCCACTTCTTTACGAAATTGGGTAAATAATTCGGGAATTTCGGCAATGGCAAAAGGGAGGTTATCGGGATGATACAGAGTATGTCCCCAAAAGCCGGTGAGGGAAATTCCTAATGGTTTTAAGGCTCTTTTTAAGGCGGTTTCTACGGCAATTTCTTCTGAGGTGACTTCTTTTGAATAATAGATGTCAGTGATGTTTAATTCTTTGGCTAATTGGGGTAAGATTTCTTCCGGTTTTCCAGTGCGAATAATTAGGTTAGAAGCGATCGCTTGTAAAGAGTTTCTTAAATCTGCTACACTTTCCAGTAAAAATTGGCCGCGAAATGCCCCGGTTTTGGGAAAACCATAAGGGGTTTTGCCAAAGTGTCGGGGGTCAAAACAATAAACGGGAATAATTTGCGCGGCGGGGTTTTTTTGACGGGTTGCCCGATAGAGGGGTTCGTGGTCGTGAATGCGTAAATCGTTTCTATACCAAATCAGAATATTTTGAGTCATGGGTTGTTTACCACAAAGGCACAAAGAACACAAAGATATTTTAGATTAATTTAATCATACAGCAAATAGTAGGGTGGGCAAAAATTTGCCCACCCTACAACAATCAACAATCAACAATCAACAATCAACAATCAACCATCAACCATCAACAAATATTAAATCACCGGATGAATTTGTAAGGGCAAATCTGCCGATACCATTGCTTCTCCTGGGAGACGGTGAATCCGAAAACCGAGTTTTTTGCAGATATGTTGCATGATAAAATTATCGCTGAGAATTTCTGCCCGAATCACTGAATGTTTTTCTGCGTGACCAATGTCAAGCATTAAACTTAGTAGTTTGGTGCCTAATCCTTTGCCTTGGAAGCGATCGCTCACTAGCATGGCAAATTCAGAGTCTTCGGTGCCAGTCATTTTGGTTAAGCGACTCATGGCAATAATCTGGGGATTGCCGGTTTCGGGATTGTGATATTCCACGACTAAGGAAATTTCGCGATCGTAGTCAATAAAGCACATCCGAGACAGCCGTTCGTGGACGAGTAGGCGACTCTTTTTCATTATTTGGGCATAGCGCAAATAGAGACTATGTTCGGAAATTCGATCGTGAAATTCCCGGACTAAGGGTTCATCTTCCGGCAGAATGGGGCGGATTTTCACTGGGGTATCGTCATTTAATTTCCAATCAGTGATGTATTGATTAGGATAGGGGCGAATTGCCAAATCTGGTAACTGGTCTTCGGTGACATCTAAGTCATGTAAAATAATCCGCGCATCCAGGGCAATAAATCCATCGGGGGAAACTAACAAGGGGTTAATATCCGTTTCTTTAATCCAAGGTTGTTCCACCAATAAGTAAGAAAAGCGGACTAATATTTGCTCCAGAATTTCTAAGTTAATCGGCTGGCGACCGCGTACCCCTTTGAGGATTTTGTAGATTTTGGTTTGTTCCATCATCCGTCGTGCCAAAGTGGTATTTAATGGCGGTAAGGCGATCGCGCAATCATCGAGGACATGAATCAAAACTCCACCCGCACCAAACAGCATCACGGGGCCAAATTGCCGATCCACCATACTGCCGATAATCAATTCATAACCCTCAGATTTAATCATGGGCTGAATGGTTACGCCACCAAAATGTTCGGCGCCAACTTTTTCTGTCACCGCCTGTTTGATGCCCCGATAAGCACTCGTCACTTCATCAGGAGTATGCAGGTTTAAGCGCACTCCGCTGACATCACTTTTATGGGTGATACTGTCAGAATAAAGTTTCACTGCGACGGGATAACCGATTTCTTCGGCAGCGGCAACGGCCTTTTCTTCACTGTTCGCGGTCATGGTTTTGACCGTGGGAATGCCATAAGCCGCAAAGACTTTTTGCGACTCAAATTCCGTCAGATTCGTGCGTCCGGTATCTCGTGCGGTTTTAATAATTAAATCCGCATAAGCCCGTCCGGTGATTTGTTCGGGAATGGTGCCAATTTTCCCCGATAATTTGCCCGCTAAAAATCGGTTGGCTTGGTCATCTTTTTGAATCCGCATGGGAGTTTCATAAAGACCCTGCAAGTTGTAGCTATAACGCCGCATATAGTCAAACAACCGCGCTGCCATATCCGGGAAGGGGAAGCAGGGAATTCCCGCTTGATTCAAAATTTCCGCCCCCGCGCTGACTTCGGTGCCCCCGATCCAACTGGCTAAAACTGGCTTGCCTTTCAGTCGGCTGTAGGGTTTCAGCTTTTCCGCCGTTTGGGTGGGTTCGGTCATGGACTGCGGGGTGAGGATGACCAATAAGCCATCGGTGTTGGGGTCGCTGGCCGCAATTTCTAACGCTTTGGCATAGCGATCGGGGTCTGCATCCCCCAAAATATCGATGGGGTTGCTATGACTCCAATGGGGCGGCAAAATTTCGTTGAGGGCTTCAATGGTTTCTGGGGCAAGTTCCGTGAGTTCGCTGCCTTGGGAAACTAAGGCGTCGGTGGTAATCACTCCAGGGCCGCCCGCGTTGGTGAGAATGGTCAGCCGCGATCCTTTCGGTGGCGGTTGTTTGGCCAACAATTCAGTGATGTAAAATAGGTAGGAAATACTGTGAACTCGCAGGACTCCACACCGTCTGAATGCCGCATCCAAGACCGCATCACTACCCGCGATCGCTCCCGTATGAGAGGCCGCAGCTTTGGCCGCTTGTTCGGTGCAACCGGCTTTAATCACAATGATGGGCTTACTCAGGGCAACTTCTCGGGCTGCGGAGAGGAAAGACCTAGCATCCCCCACGGATTCCATATAGATAACGATGCTTTGGGTGCGCGGATCTTCGCCGAAATAATAGATCAAATCCCCCCAGTCCACGTCTAACATGGAACCAATGGAAACGAAGGCACTAAAGCCCACATTTTCCCGAAAACTCCAGTCGAGAATTGAGGTACAGAGTGCGCCACTTTGGGAAATAAAAGCCACATTTCCCGGACGGGCGATCGCATTCGCAAAAGTAGCATTAAGTCCGGTTAATGGGTTCATCACCCCCAGACAATTGGGGCCGATAATTCGCAGATTTCCTCGACGAGCATAGTCCAGAATTTCTTGTTCTAGTTTGACTCCAGCCTCGCCAATTTCTTTAAATCCGGCGGAAACAATAATCGCCCCATTGACTCCCGCATCAACACATTGGCGAATAATGTCCGGAACTGTGGACGCTTTAGTCGCAATAATTGCTAAATCAACGGGTTCAGGAATTTCCGCAATAGTGGGATAGGCTTTGATGCCCAAAACGCTGGTGCGTTTGGGATTCACTGGAAAAATTGTCCCCCCAAAGGGATTGCTCATTAAGTTCCATAAGATCGTCCGACCCACACTGCCCGGAGTTTCTGTAGCGCCTACTACCGCCACACTTTTCGGTGCAAAAATCGCATCGAGAGGTTGGCGTTTATAACCTAATATATTGTGGGCTGGGTCGGCGGCTGGTCTTAATGAGTTGATTAATGTCACTTGCATGGAATCCTCCTAATCGCTTGATTTCTCAAATATTTTCAACATTATTTGGCAACATTCGACATTATTTGGCAACGGTAAAACTCTTACATGATTTTTGATTTATCTGTCAATATTTGTTTTCAGGCTTCTTGACATTTTTCGGGAAAAATTAAAAAAAATTTTTCAATAATCCTCATCTCGTTGCCTTGACGGTAATCTGGCTGATTTTTTTGCTTTGCCATAAAAGCCGCATGAATGCCTCACAGTGGACTGTCTAAGTTTATGCTAACCTCATTAAATATTTGTTAACGGGTGACTAAGTATTGTTAATTTTTGTTAGCTTAACATTACAACTTACCCCAATTTGCTGATGGGGTTTTTCGGTTTAACTGGCTACATTGAGCCAGTTAAGAGAACTTAAATCCTGGAAATTCCCTAAAATTATCCAACTTCGATCAATCTATCTTAATTTTGACTGATTTTGTGGGAAAATTGTTCATTATCAGCCAAAAAAGCGCGTTAATTGCAGCCTTTATTCCGATTATAGCACTCGCAAATCAAATCAGGTCTTTGTATCCTGGAAATTTTCCGATCGCATTTTGCCTAGTAAAGCAACTTATTGATTGTTTTTGTCAATGAGCGGTTCCAGACAACTGGCAGAAACTAGACCGATTCAATAATTTGCTGAATATTTAAGAAATGCTTAATTGATGGCGATCGCATATTTTTGACAATTTTAGCATTTACCAGGGGCGATCGAGGTCAACAGTTGTTGATTTTTGGGCAATAATTGTCAAATATGGTAAAATGTCTGGGGAGTTGTAATAATTCGGCTATTTTGTATTATAAACTACCGATTTAGGATTTCTGTAGGGTGGGCATTGCCCACCATACATTTATGATATTTTCTACTTTATGGTGGGCAATGCCCACCCTACATTTATGATATTTTCTAATTTATGGTGGGCAATGCCCACCCTACTAGCAAGAAGGCGATATGGTTGTATCGCTGCCTCTGATAGTTTAATAAGAGTTTATTAATGAACAAAAAACAGCGATTCTCTAATTTTAAAGCACCGATAAACCATGCGATCGCGGTCGGTACTGCGGGCATGGTTAGCGCGATCGCCACTGTAGTGGTTCTGGCAGACCCCGCGCAAGCCCAAAATTCCCCAGTGTCCCCAGCCCCCGTAGTACCCACTGCGCCCCTTAGCTTTGACCTGGGTGGTACGCCACTGCCAGCCCCCACGCCGACGCCCACACCCACACCCACACCGACGCCCACACCGACGCCCACACCGACGCCCACGTCCCCGCCAACGTCCCCGCCAACGCCCACAGGCACACCCACGCCCACACCGAGTAGTTTTCCTACTCCCGCACCTACGCCCACACCGAGTGGTGGTTTCCCAGCGCCCCCCGCAACCCCCACCCCAGGCTCTTTCTCCGGCACGACGACTACCCCACTCTCCGGGTCTCAGTCAGGAGGAACTTCAATGCCCCTGCCGACTCAGCCCTTTTCTCGGTCAACACCCAATACGCAAAATAATGACCAAGCACCGCAGTCAAATCAACAGAGATTTGGCGCTTTTGGCACAACAGACGAGGAGAAAACCGCCGAACTTTGTCAAAACGATCGCTTTACAAATGTTTTCTGCATTCAATAACCTAATTACAACCTAATTATCATCAGGTGCAGCCCCGGAATTTCTGCAAATTGTTGCTTATTGGTATTGGTTAGTGGGATTCTAATAATAACTCTTTTATCACGTCCTCCGTTAACGGGTTTTTTCCCTGACGCAAAGCATCTACCCAGCCTTGACGTTGATTTTTTTCTACCTCATTATCACTCCAGTTAATATATGCCTCAAAATCAGAAATTGCCCCAGCATAATTGCCCGTCAACACTCGCGCCACCCCGCGACTATCCCGCACTCCCCCATGATTGGGTTCCCGTTTTACGGCCATTTCGCAAGCATTCATTACCTGAGTAGCATAACCTTGTAAATTGCCATACCAACAGATTGTATTTAAATCCCATACACTAGCTTTTGCTAATTCAGGGTCTAATTCCCGCGCCTGTTGATAATGTTTCCAAGCTAACTCTAAATCTCCTTGGCGAATCGATGCAGCGGCCTGATTAATCCAAGTAGCCGCCACGATTTCTTTGGCCTTTATTTCCGGTTCAAATGATAAATCCGGGTCGATATTTTTCGCTTGTTTAAATTTGGCGATCGCGCCGGGTAAATCTGCCTGTTGCGCCCGGTTTTCGGCTTCTTGGAGCAACATTGGCACCACGATTTCCTTAGCTTGTGTTTCTGGGTCAACTTCTAAAGCCGCATAAAATTCTGGGTCTAACTGTTGCGCTTGCTTAAACCGATTTTTGGCTAATTCAAAATCTCCCGTTGACCGGGCAATTAATAAACCTTGTTGCACATAAAAATCGGCTTTTTGCCGGTTATTCCATACCTGCTGTTTACAAGTTTTCACCGCTGCCAGGGGGATATTTTCTGTTTCTGATTTTTGGGAAAAATCTAAGCGGATTGCTTCTACATTCGGGCGGTTAAATGCGGTCTCTAAGAATACTGGGTGTAACCGTAAGCGATCGCATCCTGTGGCTAACCAACCAGACCAAGAACCTCGCCACAAACGAATCGTTTTATCATCACTGCCAGAAATAATATTCTGCCCATCTGAAGCGATCGCCACTGCATTAACTCCGCCCTCATGTCCTTGTAAAATTCCTACTTCTTCCCCGGCTAAATTCCAGACTCTAATTGTATTATCCTGACTAGCGGAAACAATATTTTGGCCATCGGGAGTTATCGCCACAAATCGCACATAATTCTCATGGCCTCTTAATATAGCAATTGGCTGACCCGCTAAATTCCAAATACGAATTTTGTTGTCTAAACTACCGGAAACAATTTTTTCTCCGTCTGGGGAAATAGCTACGGAATAAACCCCCGATTCATGGCCGGTAAATACCGCTAATTGTTCCCCAGAAATACTCCACAAACGAACTGCCCCATCATCACTACCAGAAACAATTTGTTTCCCGTCGGGAGAAATAGCCACGGAAACCACCGGTCCCCCATGTCCCCCGAATACAGCTAACTCTTTACCGGAGATATCCCAAAGTCGAATAGTGTTGTCTGAACTACCGGAAACAATGTATTTCCCGTCGGGGGAAATAGCCACGGAAATTACCCCAGCTTGATGCCCTTTTAACACCGCTAATTGCTGACCAGACATATCCCAAAGTCTAATTGTCCGATCGTCACTACCGGACACAATTTTTTGGCCATCGGGGGTAATCGCCACTGAATTAATGGTAGATTCATGTCCTTTGAATACGGTTAATTTATCCTGAGATATATCCCAAAGTCGAATGGTTTTATCCGCACTACCAGAAACAATTTTTTGCCCGTCTGGAGTAATGGCTACGGAAATCACTCCTAACTCATGTAAACCTAAAATTTTCGGTTCTTGGGCTGACATATCCCAGAGTCGAATTGTGCGGTCATCACTGGCAGAAATAATCGTTTTGCCATCGGGGGATATGCCTACGGAAAGTACCCCTGACTCATGTCCTTTATATTCCGCTAATTGTTCGCCGGATAAACTCCAAACTTTAATGGTTTTATCCCCACTACCGGAGACAATTTTTTGCCCGTCGGGGGTAATTTTCACAGACCAAACTCGATCTTGATGTCCTCTTAAAACTTTTAATGGTTCACCGGCTATATTCCAGACCCGAATTGTATTATCCCAACTCCCAGAAACAATGTTTTGCCCATCGGGAGTAATCGCCACAGAAATTACTCCTAACTCATGGCCTTTTAATACTTGTAATTCTGCCCCATAAACTAAATCCCAAATTCTAATTGTGTTATCCCAACTGGCGGAAACAATGTTTTGCCCATCCGGGGTAATGGCCACCGCAATCACCCCATCTTCATGTCCTTTTAAAACGGCTAATTGCTGGCCGGAATTAATATCCCAAATTCTAATTGTTTTATCCCAACTGGCGGAAACAATGTTTTGCCCATCGGGGGTAATAGCTACTGCTGAAATATCCCCATCATGTCCATTTAAAACGGCTAATTCTTTCCCGGAAAGAATATCCCAGATGCGAATCGTCTTGTCCCCACTACCGGAAATAATTTTTTTGCCGTCTGGGGTAATAGCCACGGAGGAAATATAATTTTCATGGCCGGTTAATACCGCTAATTCTTCTCCCGAATTATCCCATATTCTAATGGTTTTATCTCCGCTGACAGAAACAATTTTTTTGCCGTCTAGAGTCATCGCCACTGAACTAATATTAGCGGTATGTCCTTTGAGGCGATCGCGTTCTCGAATTGCGTGGACTGTTGCGGATAAACTAGATTGGGCGATCGGCAAAACTTGGCCTAATTTGGCTTCACTTCTGCCAGTAATTTCAATCGCGGAAACTAACGCTTCTAGGGGGTTGGCTCTAATCAGATTTCGGGCTAAAATTGCATCAGCTTTAATTGTCGCTTCTGTGGCCAATTTATTCGCCTTTAATCCCAGGGCGATCGCGGCCACCAGTGCCACGCTAACCCCACCAAGTAGCGACCTTAAAATCAAAACTCGTTGCTTTTCTTGCTTAATCCCAGCTTCTCTCGCGGCTTGACTTTTCGCAATATATTCCTGTTGCAAATCCGTCACCGGAGGCTGCTTATTTTCTTGTTGACTTTCCTGCAACCAATCTTCAGCAACACTTAACTCGCTGCCCCGCAATAATAAATCTGTACTTTTATGTTTTTCCTGCCATTCCAAAGCTCGTTGCGACCACTTCGTATGACTTCTCAGATGGTCTCTATCCGTGTCTAAAGTTCTGACTAACTCACTAAAATTGGCATAAAAATCGCCGCCCGGTTGATTAAAGTCAATCCACTGAACTTTTGCCAAAGCGGGAGGCAAAGTTTCTGAGTCAACGGGACGATATAATATAGTAACAAACCGCTTATTTAGCTGTTGGGCATATTCCACTTCCGCCGCACAATAGGGAGAATTAACCGAACTGGGAGAAATAATAAATAAGAAGTTATCGGAATTTTCAATACCTCGATATATTTCTTGCTGAAAATCTGTACCAGCGTCGATACTTTCTTGGTCAAACCAGGTAGATTTTCCTTGAGATTGCAGGGCATCATTAATTTTTCTAGCTAGGTCGGAATCGGTGCGAGAATAAGAAATAAAAACTTCTAAAAAGCTAAACTGATACTGGCTGCTGACCTCAATAAATTCTCTTTGTAAAGGAATTGGCTGATATCGATCGCGGTTTTTTCCTAGTTTCAGCCATGCCTGAAAATGCTGTAAGTTATATCCCCGTAACAAAATACTAGGGTTGCGGTTTTGTTCTTGCCACTTTAAGGCTTTAGCCAGGAGAATTTTATGGTCTTGATAATAAGCGGATTCTTCTCGGAGTTGTTTAATTAATTCATTGGTTTGTTTTTGGTAAACTTCAGAATTTTGCCAATCGGTTAACTCGATAAATTGAAGCGATCGCAGTGCTTCAGGAATCGTTTTAACTTCCAGAGGGTGAACCATTAAACAAATAATCCGCTTTTGATAGGACAAAGCCAACTCAATTTCTGACTGACAATATTGAGAAGCGAGAGAATCTGGAGAAATTAGATAAACTAAGTTATCTGCCCCAACAATCCCGCGCTTAATTTCTGCTTGAAAATCTGCACCAGTTTTAATATCCCTGGTATTTTGCCAAACCGTAATTTTTTCTCGCCGCAAAGTCCGACTCAAACGTTCCATAATGTCCCGGTCTGAGTCTGCATACCCAATAAATACTTGGGTCATCAAGTTATTCGCATTTTTGATGCTTTCACAAATATATTCGCAGTGTAAATCAGTCGGTTGACAAGGAGCAGGTTGATCCAGGAATTTTCGGCCTAACCATTGTTCGGCTGCTTGCCTTTGTTCGCCAATCAACAAATAGCGAGTTTGCTGGTGATTTTCTTGCCAATTTAGAGCATCAGCCAAAAACTTGGTATGCTTTCTAACATAATCTCTATGGGTATCAAAAACTTGAATTAAACCGCGAAAAGAATCAGCAAAACTATCAATATTTTCTCGAAAATAAACCCAGTTAATTTTGCTAATTGACTGGTGCATATTGGCAAAGCTAGAATGCAACCCTTTAGCTTGATAATCTTGCCATTCGGATTCTGTCCCCTGGGGATTTCTGCCTTGCCAAATTTCCTGGGTAATTTGCTCAACATGAAGTAAGGGAATTATCCGCTTATTGTATTTTAATGCCAAATTAATCTCTTTTTGGCAATAGGGCGAATTCACCGCATGGGGGGAAATAATAAACAGAAAATTGTCCGCTTTGGCAATGCCATCATCGATTTCATTTTGGAAATCTACCCCCAGAGGAATATCATTTTGGTCAAACCAGATATTAAAGCCCGCTTCGGTGAGGCAGTTGTAAATTTTGATGGCAAATTCTTTGCTATCGGCGCGGCCATAGGAGATAAAGGCATGGTACAATTCAGACATAATTTTTTCCGGTTTTTTAATAATTACTGGGAATAGATATGCTTGGGATAGAAACCTAGGAGTTTTTTAAGCAACAGGGGCGATTTTAAACGCAGAGATTATCATTATTTAATCAATGGTTTTGAGTAACTCAGTAAACTCTTGATTAATTTTCTGATATGCCTGCTGATTATAGTGTAACTCATCAATGCGATAAGACGCTGGCATCATGCCCCGGTCATCGGCCAAAGTGGAGAAACTATCAAATATAATAATCCCCTCATCCCCTAAACTGGCAATCAGGGTATTAATTTCTTGAACCGCAGGCAAAATATCATCAGACCATAAAGGTTGCCTGGTTAGAGGAATATCCCCAAAGGGAAAAATTGTACTGAGAATCACCACCGCCCCCAAGTCTTGAGATTTTTTGACTATTTCCCGAATATTTTCTCGACAATTGGCAATAATTTCCGCTTTTTTTTCGGGAAATAAGCCAATGGTCTTTAAATCATTAATCCCTAGTTGCAGTACCACAATATCCGGTTGTAGGGGACGGATATGCTGGTCAAAGCGTCCTTTAATTTGTGTAGAAGTTTGTCCCCCAATTCCCCGATTAATAAATTCATAGTTGGGTAAGTTGGGCGCTGGCCAACTCAGGACTCTAGAGTCGCCAAAAAATACCACCCGCTTTGATAAAGTTTGCGGATTTTTGGGCGGGTTTGCCTCTGGGGGATAGGTGTTTAATTGCCAAGGATCTAAGCGAGTCTGATTCAAGTCTATATAATACTTAATTCCTCGTTTATAGAGGATGATATTCAGACTGATGGAAATAGCTAAACTCCCTAACAGAAAAATTATCGATAAGATTAAAGGTTGAATTAATTTCATATTTTGTAATATGTTTAGTAGGGTTATAGCCCCTAACATTCTTCTGGTGGGCAAAAAATTTTACCCGCCCTACCATATATGATGGTGGAATTTTGCCCACCCTACAATATAAATATTTATGTGAAAAAAATGTGCCGCCAGGGAAAGGCGATCGCATTCGATCGCCTAAATTTATCATTTTATCCCCCGCCGTTAATTATTGATGGTTAATAGTTTTTGCCAATCCGCGATCGCGGACTCTGGCCACAGCCAATTTTTGGCTAAACTATCTGGTTGAAAATCACTGGCGGCTAACTTCATTACCATCTTTCTTTGCTTCACCGCTTTACTCAATAAACCCTGTTGTTCCTCTGGCGGTAATTGGTCGCTTGACTTCATCATCATTAATGCTAAACCAGCATAAGCAGTTAAAGCATCTGGGTGATCTAGGGATTGGGTGGGTTCCAATAATGTCACCACTTTTAACCACATATCTGAGGCTAAACCTAGGTTGCCTTCCGCATAATAAGCAAAGCCTAAAGCATTAGCATAAAGGGTAGAATTGGGGTCACTTTTGGCCGCCGCTTCCCAAAATCTTCGGGCATCACTGAAGCTATAATCTTTGTTGCCCGTTTGCACGAATTGCCAAGCTAAACGCCCCGCTAGAAAGTTAATTTCCGGGCTATTTTTTTTGCTATTTGGCACTGCTTCTAAGGTGGCTTTAGCTTGTGGCAATGCCCCGCGATCGAGTAACAAATTGACCGCAATCACTCCTTCTGGTAATTTCCCTTGGGCAAAATTTTCGATCGCGATCGCAGCCAGTTCTGGAGTGCTTGCCTTCGCCAACGGGCTAGGTTTTTCGCTGCTAGTTTCAGGGTTAGAAGTACCCTGAACTTCCGGCGACGAAGGGCTGGATAACGATGTACTGGTTTGAGGACGCGATCGCCAAAAACCGATCGCCCCTGCTAACAGGGCGATCGCCAGAAAGCTAATTACCCCAAACCTCCACCTAAAAGCTTTGCGGCTTTTGGCTGATTTATGTAATCCATCCGCACTTAATTCCGGTGACTGAGAAGGTGGCAAATTTTTGCCACTTCTAGCTAAATTTGCCGCTGATTTTCCTGCATCGATCCTCGCTTTAGTCTGATTCAATAAATCCTTAGTTGGGCTGGGTTTTTTCGCCGGGGCAACTTCGGTTTCTGCCCCAGGAATATTCGGGAAAAATTTATCCTCTGGAGTAAATTTCGGGGGAAATAGATCCGCCGAACTCGATGCACCACTGTTCAAACTACTAAAAATATCAGAAACTAAAGCTTTGACATCACCATCAGCTTCGTCTCCCAGTTCATCATCCAAGCATTCATCCTCATCATCATGTTCGTATCCCAATTCATCATCAAAAAATTCATCTCGATCGCGATGGGAGAATTTTTTATCCCTAAATTCATCCTCATCCGCGAGGAATTCTTCATCCGATGGGCGGAAAAAATTATCTTCTAAATCATCTTCATAGCCGTCTTCATAGTCAGATTCATAATCCGATTCATAGTCCGATTTATAGTCCGATTCATAGTCAGATTCATAGTCCGATTCATAGTCATCGGCTAAATCAGCTTCATCACCGGCTAAATCATCCGGTTCAGAGTGAGAATTTCTCCATAATAAAGCCGCACTATTGCCATTCAGTTTTTGGGGAATATCTCCTAACCGCGATCGCCCATTAGAGGGAGAAACCGGGGGGATAAATACATTTTTCTTATCCTTGGTGGGTTGTGGGGTCAAATAGCCTTGATATTTCTCATGCAAATAAAGCACGGGTAAAGCCCAATATAAGCGATCGGAACCGTAGGTAGACATCAAACCTTGTCGCGCCCGATTTAAACTCAAATCGACGGGATAACCTTGTTTTAAATTGTGATAAAATAAGCTGGTTAAAGTCAAAGCCACTCGATCGGGAATCCGTTCTGCCATAGCCAAGACCGCCGGAATGCCTCGATTTACCAGCACTTCTGCTAAATTACGCGGATTATTCTCATCGGGAATATCAGCGGCACTGTGGGCGCCACGACAAGAATTAAACACCGCTAAGTGAATGCCATTATTAACCAATAATCCAGCTAAATCATCCCCATTTAAAACTTCACCTAATCCAGTTTTTTGATTAACTAAATATAGTTCGCCGCCTCTAGCCCCCAGATTACTATGACCGGCATAATGTAACACATGATAAGAATTTTGTTCCAAAACTTGGGTGAGTTTTTCTCGGTCAGGATGTTCGAGAATATCTAACTCTATTTCTGGTAAAGGTGTATTGCCCCAAGCCCCATTATCTGCCGGTTTTTTCAGGTCAGCTTTGAGGGTTTCTGCTTCATATTTTAAGGCTAAATTGGCTTGATCTGTAGGCGCCGCAATCACCATTAAAACTTTCAGGGGGCGACTCGGTGGCGGGGGTAAAATTAATGATGAGAACGTAGGTTGATAGCGGGAGAAAATAATATCTTTGCCCGTGGCAATGGGGCGACTGTCTTCGTGGAGCACTTCCCAGGGCAAACGGGGCAAAATACTGTCTTTGAGTCCTAAACGCAACCGTAATACGGCCCCTTGGTTATGGGCGATCGCAATAGCAGAAGTGAGGCGATCGCGTAGATCCCCTTGAAACAGGGCTTCATACATTTCTCGACCCAGATCCACCAGAGTGCGAATTTGTGTCCGACGGGAAACCTGGGCCACATCACTTAAACTGCTAACTCCATGGGATCGCCTTTCCCGATCCTGCGGCAGAGTTTCAGAGTGCGAACCATAGAGAAAATCATCGTCCAGAGAATCCAATGAACCACATCCTTGCAGCAAACCTGTCACTGAGTCATCCATTAAACGACTAGCTTGTTCCAACCATTCATCTACAGGGAAAATCACCTGTTTTTCCGCAGGCAATACCCCTTTGGGCGACTCCTCGGTTCGCACTAGATAATGATACTTTTCCCGATTAATCGGGGTGATGGACAGATGTAACTCTTCAAATTTTTGGGTCACAATTGTACTGCACTCCTGTTCGATTTCCAGGTGTTATTTCTCATCTTGTCCACTGTGGGCAGTAAACAAGATTAAGCATATTCTTCTTTACTCTAGTCAAAAATTCCGGAACTGACTACATTGATACCTATGGCTATTTGTTAATTGTTATTCGTTATTTGTTATTTGTTATCTGTTAGGCCAACCAAACAACAAACAACAAACAACAAACAACAAGTAACCATCAACAAACAACAAACAACAAGTAACCATCAACAACCAACAAACAACAAACAACAAACAACCATCAACCATCAGCCATAAACTTTTGCACCACTTGATTGAGTTGGACAGAATGGGACGCTTTAAAGAGAACGCGATCGCCGGATACCACGAAGTCTTTCAAGCGTTGAACCAGGAAGTCTAATGCATTAGGTTGGCGGATATCTAAAATTTCCATAAAGGGTAAATCTCCAGCACCAACGGCCATAGCGTCCGCTTCTGCCAGATCCGCAAAAATAAACAAAGCATCAACCCCTAAATCATGGGCGATCGCCCCCACTTGCTGATGAAACTCCAGCGATCGCTCTCCCAACTCCTTCATCGTTCCCAAAACCGCCACATGACGGTTGCCCGGAGTTTCCATCAGCAAATGCAAAGCAGCGGTCATCGACTCCAAACCGGCATTATAAGTTTCATCCAAAACCACGATATCGCCAGGTAACTGATAACGCTTGGATCTGCCTTCCGGAAGATTCACCGCCAAACCCTCAGTCAGGGGGTGCCAGTCGATCTGGAGAACTTTCGCCACCCCTAAAGCCGCGAGATAATTCAGGGCATTGTGACGACCCATGAGGGGAATGGGCAAGTCAAACCCTTCGACTTGTAAGATTTCTGAATTAATCAATTCCCCTCGCAGTTGCCCGGATTCTAACCCATAAGTCAGGGTTTTCCCTTGCCAAACCGTGGCGGCAGTTTGAATTAAGCGGGAGTTATCGTGATTGAGAATCGCTACCCCGTCGGGAGTCATCTTTTCTAACAGTTCGCACTTAGCGGCAGCGATCGCAGAAACAGAACCGAGTAACTCAATATGGGCCGTTCCCACATTGGTAATCACCCCGATAGTTGGCTGGGCAATCTCTGTCAGTTCCGCAATTTGTCCGGCCCCACGCATCGCCATTTCAATCACCGCGTACTGATAATCGGCGGTTAAATCTAAAAGAGTTTTGGGGACACCGATTTCGTTATTATAATTTTTTTCGGTTTTCAGTACCTTACCTTGGGTGCCTAATACGGCGGCAATCAACTCCTTGGTGGTGGTTTTACCCACGGAACCCGTCACCCCAATCACGGGAATATCAAATTGCTGGCGCCACCAACGAGCGATCGCCTGATAAGCTCTCAGAGTATCGCGCACCACCAACAGCGGCATCGTTTGATTTGTCGCGTCATAGTCCCGATCCACAATTGCCGCGATCGCCCCGGACTGCAAAGCCGAGGACACAAACTGGTGGCCATCAAACTGAGTGCCGCGAAAGGCTAAAAACACTTCCCCTGATTGTAATATCCGGGTATCTGTGCAAATCCCGGTGGCGGGAACCAGCCTGATATCTTCCGGGACATTGACCGCAGCAGCATCCAACAGAGAAATTAATTGATCTATCGTGGCAGAAAAAGGCATGATCATCCGATGAAAAATTGGCTAAGATGATGACATTATGCCAAGGAGTTGCCCCATATAAGCAATTATGATTCACCGATGATCCCTAAAACAAAGAACCTCCATGAAAAACCCTTTCGATCTCAACCCAGCAAAAACCACCCCAGAGCAACAACGGCTTTGTAATCACTTGACCACAATCGTCTACCAAGAATCCCCAGAGCAATTAATCGCTTTGATGCGGGCATTATGGATTGATGGCACCAACTATCCCAATGAACAGGTAGAGAGCGATCGCGAGACTCTGCTGTCTTATAAAGTCGATCGAGAAGCCTTTAATTTATGTCTTTATAAATGTTGTCAAGTTTTAATTGAAGCTTGGGAAAAAACCCCGGAAACTCAAGAGTTCATTCCTAAGTTAGTGGGTTTATTCACCAGCCCACCGAACTCCGATGCTAATGCTTACTGGCGATCGCGCACTGCCTTGCGCTTAAATGAAAGAATCCAAGCATTCCGTAAAAGCGAACAGTGCCATTCTCTGCAACATTTCTTGGGACTTTTGCAGCCCCAGGAAATTCCCGCAAATCAGATAGACACTCATCAATTGCAGTCATTACTTTATCGATATCCTTATTTATATCCTTATAGTTTACTCACGGAAGACAGTGGTGAGTTATCGGAAATATTGCGGCGAATTAAATCGAAAAAAATCAAATTCTTTGATACTAATTTATCCCAATATGTGATTGCTCAAGTGCGGCGATCGCGACCCAACCAACCGGGCGATCGATCTACCAAAAATTCCCGGATAACCCATAGTCAAAATAATCCCACATTGCTCACGGACAAAGAACTCAATCGAGCCTTGCAAGAATATTTGGGAAAAATTGACGGAAATCCCAGTAATCGTGACTTAGCCCAAGCCTTCTTGAATTATCGATCTAACCTGAACTTTTATGGAGACTTTAAAAAAGTTTTTTATCAATATCTGACCAAAAATCTTACTTCTAGCTATTGTATCCGTCAATTCAATCCACTTTTAGAAAAATACCTAGAAACAATTTTTTCTGACAAATTAGATGACCCAATCACTGATTTTTTAATCCTCAGAACTTGTCTAGGCACATTACAGTTTTTAGTGGTAGATATGAAGCCGCCGCACAAGCACGTCATCTTTATGAATTTAATTTCTAATCTAGGGGCAATTCGCACCATGAGTTTAGTAATGAAAATTCTGTTAATTTGTCCGAAATCTCGCTCTCAACTAGAAAAACAGCTATGGATTTTATTTAAACATTATGCCGAATCTCCTTGTTCCACTGTTAAAGGTTTAATTAAAATCTGGGAAAACTACAATGTTGCCCTGGCTGCCTATTTTGGCAAAGGGGACTTGTCTTGGTGTTTACAAATTCCTCGGACTAAGTAAACACATAAGTATTGATATTGTAGGGTGGGCAAAAGTCCATCATCATATATGGTAGGGTGGGTAAAATTTTTTGCCCACCCGAAGAATGTTAGGGGCTGTGGGATGAATTTTTGTCAATGGTATAAACACATATAGCGATCGCCATCCCCAGACCAAAAATGAGAATTCGGGTTTTTTTCGGGATATGAAAAAAACCCGGTTTCTGCTATTTAAACCGATGGGCAACGGATGGGCAGCGGATGGGCAACTGATGGGCAACTGATGGGCAACGCATTGTAATACCAAGCCTGAAAAATTATTATTGCTAAAATTACAAAAATTATTTGGTCATTGATGACTTTTTGTCAATGGTGTAACTTTAGAAATAATTAGCATTAGCTTCTAAAATTCTTGCTACGATTTCGAGGTTAATTTGGGCGCAATGCTTGCGCCCCTACTGTTGTATATTTAAATAGAAATAATTAGAAATAATTAGAATCAGCTTGTAAAATGTTCCTACTATCTTCAGCGGAGTTATAGTGAGTAACTTCCTCAATATTATCAGCAATTCCCTGACAAATTTTATCCAAGGGTAAATCATTATGGTCGTAACCAAAGGGATTTTCTATTTCTACGCCAATTTCCTCAATGCCAAACAAAGCAAAACTGACAATAGCAACAAATATCCCTGTCCAAAAACCTAGTTCTTTGACCATTTGAAAGGGCAACATTAAACAATAGAGGAGGATCAGTTGATTCAGATGAATTACATAAGCTGGGGGAATTGGTGTTTTCAAAATCCGTTCGCAACCGCCCACATTATCCATTAAACGAGTCATCAAAGTATTAATACTAGCCAGTTGGTGTACTGTTAAAAGACCCAGGTTGTATTCTTGTTGTAAATAATCCCCTAACCAGTGCGTAATTTTTAGGGGCATATTTTGAGTATTTAGCAAAACTTGGTATTGAGAGGGGGAAACCAACGGTTTTAACTCATCACTGGCAGCTTCATAACGGAGATGGAGTTTTTTCGCGATCGCCAAGGCTGCTAATAAACGTAAGGCTTGAATTTTGCGATCGCGATCGCCCGGTTCAACTTCCTTAATGCTCACCGAAAATTGCCAAGCTAAATTGCGGATTGTATTCACCGTACTGCCCCAAAGTTTTCTGCCTTCCCAAAAGCGATCGTAAGCGGTATTCGTTCTAAAAACTAGCAATAAACCTAAAACAATACTAGGAATTACACTGCCTAAAATCGGTTGAGAAACTGGCCATTGATTCAAGTACATCAAAAAAATCAGCAGGCCAAATAATCCACATAATAGAGAACGTTTCCAAACCCCCTGAAACACAGAACCTTTTATGCTAAAAGTTTTTTTGAGCCAGATATTTTGAAAATTAAAGGGAAATCTCTTGTCCATAAAATTGCCAATACTCAATTATTCAGGGGATGATTTTACAGGTAATCGAGCTAATCTCACTCTGAGATAGATGCCACGCATTCCTAGGAATATACTACCATACAAGTAATACCAAATTCGGCGATCGCACAACCGTTTATTAGGAGGAAAAAGGACAGAGGAAAAAGGACAGAGGAAAGAGGAACGAGTAAAGAGGAAAATCGTAGGGGCGAGCAAGCGATCGCCCCTACGGAAGAACCGAATTTGGTTGGTATGAGATTCTGCCATCAGCAAAGCGCAATTTTTAGCGACACATAACCAGATTTCCGGCGGAAATAAATCCCGGAATTGGGGCAGTAATTTGCAGCCATTTGCGGTTGGCATCATTTGGGTCAGGAATTTCTCGATAATTTGGCACTAAATAAACATCGCCTCCGGGTTCTACTCCCCCTAAATAAGTCGCCGAACTCGAAGCATTCGCCCGAATTGCTAAACCATTGGGGGCGACTCGTCGTTCTACCCGCCGACAAAGTGCAGGATTTTTTTCGGTTGCTGTAGAATTATTTGCTACGGGAGTTTCTGCCCCAGAAGTTTGCGTATTTCCCGGAATTTGCCCCACATCGTCACACATAATCAGGTTATCTGCGGTAATAAAGCCCGCGATCGGTGCGGCAATTTCCACCCACAGGATCAGCGATACTTCTTTCTCAGGAATTAGTTGATAATTCGGCACCAACATCACTCGACCACCTGGGGGTAATGCCCCAAGAGATGGGGAATTTCTTGATGCCTCCGTATGAACGGCTACACCTGCGGCGGATACTTCCCCACTAATGCGACGGCAAAGATTTACCACCCCACTTTCGCTGGCAGAATTTTGCGGTTGATTAGCCACAGTTTCTTGACAACCAATCAGATTAATTTCACTATTAGGATATCCCACGGCAACATATCCATTAATTGGGGAAACAATTTCTACCCAAAGTCTCCCATCAGGTCCGGGAATTCTTCTGGCACCTGCGGCGAGGATAACTTGTTGATTTTGCTCTAAACCGCCGATTTGCTCGGAGCTAGGATCCGGTCGCGATCGCACCGCCAATCCTTTCTCGCTATTCACTTGGCGGCAAAGATTTACCGATGCTTCGGCGACGATTGCGTCACCTTCAAGCGCACTGGCAAGGGGAGTTGCTGGAGTTTTTAATCCGCCGAAAGAGGAAGCCATAAAAGTTAAAAATATCAGCCATTGACTCCAATGATTTAAGTGTTTTTTTGACATATTATTTTCTCCTCTTTTTGGTAAAGCAATATTGTTCTCATATTGCTGTGGGATTTGAGCGATAAGTTTGGGTTTCCAGCCATTCGCCCCCACCGTTGACGGTGGATCGTGGTGGACGGTTTCCCGTTGACAGAAATCATCACTCCTAAAAAAATATCAGAAGATAACCAAATCTTAAACTACCCTAAATCTTATTTAGCCTAAAATTTGGGGAAATCTACGATTGGCGATCGCCTTTACCCCTTACCCAATTAAGCCAAATGAAAATTAAACGTAGACATTTCCTCATGTTTCTCGGCATGAGTATTGGTGCCGCTTGTACAGGTCGCCCCAATGCCCCCGTATCCCAAGATCCGCTCGGCAAAACCACTGGTCTAAGCTTTCAGCCCATCTTTGGCCCAATGCCGTTAGATGTGAATCAGATTAATGTGAGCGAACAAGCCCAAGCATTCAGTAACTATGAAGTAATGGATGATTTAGTTTTACCAGAAGGTTTCAGCTATGAGGTAATTGCTGCCTGGGGGGATAAATTAGGAGATTCTCGTGTCGGTTACAACAATGACTATCTTTCCTTTATTCTCACCAGTGAAAATGAAGGATACTTAACCGCTAATTTTGAATATATCAGCGGCAAAACTTGGATGCAGACTTACGAGCAAGTCATCGGTAAATCCCTGCCTTTTGCGGAAGTAATCAAAGCCCTAAAAGACAAAAAAGGGAAAATTGATGCTTATAGTTTGCCAGAGAAAAATACCCTGAAAGAACAAATTCGGCAAATTTCTTTACAAGCCTTAGAAGACCAGGGAATTGGGGTAATGTTCCTCCGCCGAGACAACCAGGGCAAATGGCAGCGCGTCTCCTCCCCAGGGGAACGGCGCATTTCTGGGATTGCTGGTTTAAAAAGTCATTATTTAAAAGCAACTGGCCCCGCCGTCGCAATTTTTAACCAACAAAAGAAACAAGGATATGATGATAATTTAGGGGCAAAAATTGTTGGCACTTTCGGCAATTGTGCCGGAGGAACTTCGCCTTGGGGAACGGTATTTAGCGCTGAAGAAAATTTCCAAGATCAAGTGCCAGAACCCGTCTATGCTGATGGTTCTTCTTTTGCCCCAGGGGAACGACCGTTTGTGATTTCTGGAGATATTGACGGACAGGGAAATGTCTTAGGTTTAGCGGGGAATAAATACGGCTGGATGGTGGAAGTTGACCCGGCTAATCCCAATGATTATGGCACGAAACATACTTGGTTGGGACGGTATCGCCACGAAGCGGTGGCATTTTTGGCGGTAGCGGGCAAACCTTTGGCGGTCTATTCTGGGTGCGATCGCCGGGGCGGTCACTTCTACAAATTTGTCAGCAAAGGCATTGTTTCCCACCCCAAAGATAAGGCAAATTCCCAATTAATGAATGAGGGAATGCTGTATGGGGCGGTATTTGAACCGGGAGGAAAAGGCCGTTGGTTGCCCCTGAGTCCAGAAACTCCGGTTAATCCCGTGATGCCTTCCACCGTTGCCGGGGGAATGGTGCCATTGCCCAAACGTCCAGAGGGGGGTATTTTTGAGATTAAACAAGATCGAGAGGCGATCGCCTTTAAACAAAAATATAAAACTCTTGGGGATCTATATAATGGCAATCCCCAAGAAAAACAAGGGGCAATTTTAATTGACGCTCACTTTGCTGCCAATGCTGCCGGTGTCACCTGCACTGCCCGTCCCGAAGACTCCGAAACCGGAACTGATGGCACTATTTATATTGCCTTTACCTCTGGTTCTCCCGGTGGAGATGGTGGCCCGGATCTACAAATATTTTCTGGTCCCAATGGAGAACCTTGGGAATATGGCTGGATTATGAGCTTAAAAGAAGATGAAAATGACCCCAGTTCCCAGACTTTTCAGTGGGATATGTTAGCAATGGGCGGTGAACCAGCCGATGGTGGTGCCGGTTTTTCTAATCCTGATAACGTAACGATCGATCCAGCCAATAATGTCTGGATGGTCACGGATATTTCCACCGATAAACATAACAACCCTAAAGACAAAAAGCGTCAAGGTTGCTTTGGCAATAACTCAATTTGGCATATTCCCACCACTGGAGAAAATGCCGGAAATGCTTACTTATTTGGCATTGGTCCAATGGATTGTGAAATTTGTGGGCTATTTTTTACCCCAGACCAAAAAAGCTTATTTTTAGCCGTTCAACATCCGGGAGAAATGAATGGAATTCGCCAAAATAGTGCCAGTGAAACTCGTGATTTCGTGATGAAAACCACCGAGGGACAAGAGTTTACCCAAAAACGCATTGTTCCCATTGGTTCTAATTGGCCTGGTAGACAAGAAAATGACCCACCTCGACCGGCGATCGTAGCCGTTCAGCGCTTAAATTCCCAGGCGATTACCTAAAATTATCCCCGGTTTTTTTGATTTTTTCATACCCTTTTTTATCTCCTACAAATTTATCGATCGCAAATGCCTAAGTAGGTGGGCAGAAATAAATGCAGACCATATCAGAGGCGCAGAGGCGCAGAGGAGCAGAGGAGCAGAGGCGCAGAGGCGCAGAGGCGCAGAGGAGCGGGGGGAAGAGGGAATAATTGATAATTGACAATTGATAATTGATAATTTTGTTAATTGTCAATTATCAATTGTTAATTGTTAATTTCCCCCCTACACCCTACACCCTACACCCTACACCCTACACCCTACACCCTACACCCTACACCCTACACCCTACACCCTACACCCTACACCCGTCCCTCCAGACCTCGAACACGGTTCCGGGAAGCACAACTCCCCGATTTCTTAGCTTCTGCACTAATATGCAATAGGTTCCGATCCTCTAATAATTACGGAGAAATACATGGATTTATCGAATTCACAACTATTCCTCAAGCGCAATGTAATCGTGAAAGCGGTGGTGACGCCACGATGGAAAGAAGAAGTCCAACAACAATTACAAGCGCAAATTAACCAACTGGATACTCAGTTACAGCAGATCGAAATCCAAGCCAACCGAGCGATGAGTGATTTGCAAAGACAGAGTGCTACTGTCGGTAACGCACAAATCCAGCAACAGATGGAAAGTCTTCAATCTCAGGTTAACAATCAGCAACGAAAATTGCTGGATCAGAAAAATCAGATTTTGCAAAACTTGCAACAAGTCCAGACCTTAGAACTGGAAACAGAAGTCACTCAAACTCAGGTTGAAAGCTTTTTTACCGTTGAACTGGGTGAGAATCTGATTAAAAAAATGCAAGTGGAAATTTTATTGCGGGATGGCATCGTTGAAGAAATTCGTGGCGATCTATAACGGCATGAGCGATTCGCACGTTGCTCAGGCGAGGGAATCGCCCATGATGCCAGACTGATAATGCCAGGAAAATAATTTGGCGAATTGTATCCGTGGTGTCCAGCATCACGGTACAATGCCATTTGACCTAATTTTGTTTGGTTAGGCTTACGCATCCCTATTGATATTTATTTGTAGGGGATCTGCCGATCGCGGTGGTTGATTCTATCGACCAGATCGATCTGCGGGTCGATCGGCGTACATTTTGTTTTATTTTAGCGTCTAGTCGGAAACTTTCTCCCCATGATTCACGAAGTTTTCATGCCCGCCCTGAGCTCCACAATGACCGAAGGTAAAATTGTTTCCTGGGAAAAAGCCCTAGGGGACAAGGTGGAAAAAGGGGAAACCGTTTTAATTGTCGAGTCGGATAAGGCTGATATGGACGTAGAGTCCTTTTATTCCGGGTACTTGGCAACGATTATTGTCCCTGCCGGTGGTACAGCCCCAGTAGGAGAGGCGATCGCTTTTCTCGCGGAAACGGAAGCGGAAATCGAAGCGGCAAAACAGAAGGCGAAAAATCTGTCGCAACCCCCTGCCAGCACCAGTGCTGCACCAGCCAGCGCCCCAGCGCCCAAAGCAGCCGCAACGACTGCCCCTGCCGTACCTGCCACTGTGGACAATGGTCGCACCGTTGCCTCCCCCCGTGCGAAAAAGTTGGCCAAAGAACTCAAAGTTAATTTAGATACTCTAAAGGGTAGTGGGCCGCATGGTCGGATTGTGGCGGAAGATGTGGAAGCAGCCGCTGGGTTGCAACCAGCCGCTGCCGTGGCGACTCCGGTCGTTGCTCCCGTTGCTCCCGTTGCCCCGTCACCAGTCCCCACCGTGACTCGAACCGCGACCCCCGTGGCGACGCCAGCCCCGTCAGCCCCCGGTCAAGTGGTGCCGTTAAATACCCTGCAAAAAGCAGTGGTGGCGAATATGAACGCCAGCTTGGAGATGCCGGTGTTCCGCGTTGGCTATACGATTACTACGGATAATTTGGATCGACTCTATAAGCAACTGAAGCCCAAGGGCGTGACCATGACTGCTTTGTTGGCTAAGGCGGTGGCGAATACGTTGCAGAAACATCCGATTATGAATGCCAGTTATCGGGATGGGGCGATCGCCTATAGTAGTGCGATTAACATTGCGGTCGGTGTGGCGATGCCCGATGGCGGTTTAATTACCCCAGTGCTGCAAAATGCTGACCAGTTGGATATTTATTCTCTGTCGCGAGTTTGGCAGGATTTGGTGGAACGGGCTAGAGCTAAGAAACTCCAACCCCCAGAATACAACAGCGGTACTTTCAGCATCTCTAATTTAGGGATGTTTGGGGTAGACCGTTTTGATGCGGTGCTGTCACCCGGTCAAGGGGCGATTATGGCGATCGGTGCTTCCCGTCCGCAAGTAGTAGCCACTGACGATGGAATGTTCGGGGTGAAACGTCAGATGCAGGTGAATGTTACTTGCGATCATCGGGTGATTTATGGCGCTCATACCGCTGCTTTCTTGCAAGATTTGGCCCAATTAATTGAGACTAAGCCTGAATCTTTGACGATGTAATCAAGAAACCGGGTTGCTGGGTTAACTTAGGGGAAAAAGCCTCTGATTGTTGCCGAGAAACCCGGTTTCTATATGGTTATGGCGATCGCTTTTTTAGGTTTTGTGGGCGAATTTTATGGAAAAAATTTAATTGAATATTATTGAGAATAATTGAGATTAATTCAGATTAAATCGCTCCCTAAATTTTTGATTAATTATTGTTAATTTTAGTTTATTTGAGGTGAAAAAATGACGAAAAAAAAGCAACCTATTAGAACATTAGCAGTTGATATTGGCGGCAGTGGGATTAAAACCATTGTATTAGATGAAGCGGGAGAACCTTTGACGGAACGCAACCGGGTGCCGACTCCCAATCCCGCACAACCAGAACCAGTGATTCAAGCGATCGCCTCTTTAGCCACCGAACAAGGGGAATTTGACCGAGTATCTGTGGGTTTTCCCGGAGTGGTGCGACATGGAGTGATTTACACCGCAGTGAATTTACATCCTGATTGGGTTAAGTTTAATTTAGCAACTGTCCTATCAGAACGGTTAGGAAAACCCGTGCGAGTTTGTAATGATGCGGATATGCAAGGGTTAGGCGCGATCGCTGGTTTGGGAGTAGAATTAGTCATTACTCTCGGCACGGGATTTGGTACAGCTTTGTTTGTGGATGGCAAATTAGTCCCGAATTTGGAAGGGGGACATCATCAATTTAGAAAAGGCGAAACCTACGAACAACAATTAAGCCGAAATGCCTTAGACGAAATTGGCAAAAAACGCTGGAATAAACGATTAGAAAAAGCCCTAGAATCTTGGCAAAATCTGTTTAACTGCGATCGCATCTATATCGGTGGGGGCGAAGCCAAAAAAATTGCGATCGACTTACCAGAAAATGTCACAATTATCCCCAATATTAACGGCTTATTGGGTGGCATTGCCTTGTGGAAAGATTAGACAATAAAGATTAGACAATTCTGGCTTTCATAGCGATCTCGATCCCCCCAACCCCCCTTAAAAAGGGGGGCTTTGAACGAATGAAATCTTTTTTGTGGATTAAGGATATCTATAGGAATAATTTTTGAATTTGGTATTATCTACAGCACTTGGCAGAGTTATGAAGTACAAAAAAACCTGTCATTCCCGCGCAGGCGGGAATCCAGAAAACCGCTGTACTTCATCGGGATCATAACCGCTATACGCCCATAAAATAGCAAATCCGGGTTAATCAACCCAGATTTGCTAGGGATTAAAAATCAAGCTTTAAATCATAATGAGTCTGTCCATTCCCATTAATTTCTACATTCATTTCTGACATCAGTTTAGCGATTCGTTTGGCAAAATAAAATAATCGCTTCAAATATTCAATAAAATCGGATTCGAGACGAAATGCTACTAAGCCATTGGATTGGTTAGCTTTTAAACGCATCGCTAAATGATGATGAGCTTGGTCGGCTAACTGATTAATATGGGGCTTCATCGCCACAACTTCAGCGGCTAATTTTCGATCGCCAGAAACCACAGAGGCGATCGCCTGGGCCACCGCCAAACAAACCTCCTCATGCAGCGATTTTAAAACCTGTTGCGTCGAATCACTAAAAGAAATTTCATGGCGCAGCCGCTGATAGCCCAGTTCCACCATATTTGTCTCAATGGTATCGCCAATATTTTCAATATAACCGGCAATATCCAAATACATTGAGATTAGCTGAGATTGGGGCGGGACTAGACTTTGTAAACTTAGCCGACTCAAGTAAGCGACGATCGCCTCATGGAGTCGATCCACATCATCATCCATCGTTCTCAGGGCTGTCACCCGATCGCTGTTTCCCTGTTCCACGGTTTGCAGGGAACTCCGCACCATCTGAAGGGCAATTTTTCCCAGTTCAGCTAACTCCAAACGCACCCGATCTAAGGCCAAAGCTGGAGTAGTCAGCAAAAGGTCATCCAGATATTTTGGTTGCCATTCTGTTTTCCCCAGAGAGCGATCGGGAACTAACCATTGTAAAAACCTAGCAAAAAGCGGGGCAAACCAAATAAAAATAAACGCATTTGCCAGATTAAAAAAAGTATGGGCATTAGCAATTTGTCGGGGCGTTTCTACCGCCAGTTTAGCCATACCTTCCAAGGATGATGAAACCGGAGTGATCCAACGAATTAAATCCGCTAGTTGGTCGATAAACCCAATCCAGAGAATTACACCCAAAGTATTAAACAGTACATGGGCGATCGCTGCCTGAAAAGCCGCTGAAGGTTTGCCCAATGATGCCAAAGTTGCCGTGACGCAAGTGCCAATATTCGCACCAAACACTAAAACAATTCCGGCTTCCAGACTCAGTAAACCTTGACTAGCGAGCACGATCGTCAAGCTAGTTGTCACCGCCGAACTATGCACTAACGCCGTAAAAACCGCCGCCAAAGTGATGCCCAACCAAGGATTTTGCACTTGCTGCATCCATTCAATAAACGGGGGATAAGTCTGAAGTGGAGTTGTGGCGATTTTCATTAACTCCATCCCATAAAACATCAGACCTAAGCCCATCAACAAAACACCATATAGGCGAAAGTATCGTCGCTGAGAAACCAGTTGCAAACCAAAACCCAGGGCAAAAAACACTAGGGCCGAACGAGTAATATTGAAAGCAATAATTTGCGCGGTAATCGTGGAGCCAATATTCGCCCCCATAATCACCCCAATGGATTGAGGCATGGTCATCAAACCCGCAGAGATAAAACCGACGACTAAAACCGTTGTCACCGTTGAGGACTGAATTACTGCGGTGACGAATGCCCCGACCATCAAGCCATTAAAATGATTCGAGGTTAGTTTAGCCAGCATTCGCTTCATGGATTTGCCGGCAACTTGTTTTAAAGCCTCGGTCATTTGTTCCAGTCCATAGAGAAAAAAGGCCAGACCGCCACAGAGACCCACCGTAATTTTACTGAGTTCTAAAAGACTAATTGTGTTTGTAGTGATCATTTTTTGTCAACCTTCAGAGAAAATTAAGCCATTAAACGTTTTATGGCCTACTTATTTAATATTAACTTGTTATAAAATCAATTACCAATATTTTTTACTTGATCCCCAGTTGTCTGAGTAACTTTTTTCCTGGCTAAAGCTGGTTGATATTTTAGATTTATCTGGGGGTCTCTGGGGTCTGGATCGGGGCAAATGTTAAAATTGTAGATTATTAATTGACAACATAGAATTTTTAGGATATAATTATCAATTATAAATTATCAGTTATCAATTTTAGACGCGATCGCTTTTAAAATAGACTTAGCTGTGATTTCTCCTGGTCGGGCGATCGCTGACTCAGAGGGCAATTTTTCCAGGAAATCGTTAGGAGATAATTAGGAGATAATTAGGAGATAATAATTTGAGAGAAACAATTATGTTAGGGTTAAATGCGATGGCAGACTTGAGTAAAAAACTGCGTGGAGCATTGAGACAGTCCCGGACTTTAGTCGTGATGCTCATGGCTTGTAGTTTAATGCTATTGAGTGGCTGTGTTAAATATGATTTAGAAATAAATTTTGCTAGTCAAACTCATGGGGAGATTATCCAACATATTCAAATTGGAGAACGGCTGAGTTCATTTAGCAGCGAAACCGCTAGATTATGGCTAGAGAGTATTAAGCGGCGTACTCGCGATTTAGGCGGAAAAACGCAGAAAATTTCTGACCAAGAAATTGTGGTGAAGATTCCGTTTAATAATGGGGTTGAATTAGCCGATAAAATTAATCAATTTATGAATCCCGTGGGTCAACCGGATTCAGGAGCAAAGAAAGAATTAAACCCGGAACTGCCGCCAATTTCCGCCGCCATGAGCGTGACCCAAAATAATTGGTTGTTTGCTTTGCGGAATCGGTTAATTTATGATTTGGATTTGCGATCGCTCGGTGTGATTTCTACCAATGGCAACCTATTAATTAGCCCAGGGGCTTTGTTGGATTTAAAATTTGCGTTGCAGACTCCTTGGGGAGGTAAAGTTATTACCGATGCTGCTGTTACTCCAGAGAGTGAATTAGAAGCAAAAAACGGCCAAAATGCCCCGCTAATGCCCGAAATTATAGACCAGGAAAAAACCTTTATTTGGCATTTACAACCAGGACAACTGAATCATATTGAGGTGATTTTCTGGGTGCCAAGTCCGATTGGTATTGGGGCGGGGATTATTGCTTTATTTATTGGCATCAGTATGTATGTGAAAAATCTGTTGTCACCCCCAAATCGGCCAGAAAAGACCGCACCTGTGGCAACTGTCACCCCCTCAGAACCAGAAGCAGAAGCCTTGCCCTGTGAGTGAGTGATTCAGATGACTGTTAGCGAAGCGATCGCCGCCCCATCAGCGGATCCAGGGAAAGCCGCGATTCCCGCTTCGGGATCCGCCCAAGCGGCATCGCTTTCTCGTCTGCTTGACCGGGAAACCCACACCCCCCAAAGCCATCTTTTCTGGCGCTAATATTAATTGGCAACATGGGCGACTGTTGACAGGAATAAGCTAAAGTGATAACAGCAGTGTTGTAGATTTTCCAGAAAAAAACTAGAATTCAGACAAACTGAAGTGAAATGTCAACTAGATGTCAACATCAACAAAAGGGTTGTCAGATCAACACTGAATCCACAAATTTTGCAATCAGTGTACTTTGAAAGTAAAACTGGAGGGAAAAAATGTCGTCAAATGAGAATCAAAGCCCAACAATCTTAGCGGTAGATGATAGTCCAGTGATGCAAGACCTGGTAAAACGGGCTTTGTCCAGTGAATACCGGGTGCTGGTAGCAGATAATGCCGTGGACGCTTTATCAATTATTTACCACGATCGGATTGCACTATTATTGCTCGACGTAACCATGCCAGGAATTGACGGTCTTGAACTCTGTCGCACGGTGCGTAACATTCCACAGTTTCAAGAACTGCCGATTATTATGTTAACCGCTCGTGATGGAATGTTCGATAAAGTCCAGGGACGTTTGGCTGGAGCCACGGAGTATTTAACCAAACCGTTTCAAAGTGAACAGTTATGTCAAGTGGTGAAAACTTTTCTGAGTATTCAGGCGAATTCTGAAGAGAAGTTAGAAAACGGGTCAAAGATCGGGTAATTTCAGAGATTTAACATCACTGGCGATTCTCTATCTGCGATTTTATCTTCGGCTTGATAGAGGCCGACCCACTTCAGCCAAATTAAGCTATTTTTAACCGATTTTTTCCCGTGAATCAACGGGCAAAAACTAATTAATTCAGCAATGAGAGCGAGGGTCGCGCCTCCAGAATATCTCAAGCCAATCAAAACCTATTTTAATCTTATTTAGCGATCGCCTCTAGATGTTTCTAAATTTTGGCTTCATATGATTGGCTGATTTTAGCTCATTTTAGCTCATTTTAAAATTTATAGTTGCGATCGCGCACCCATAAACTGACCGGCACCGCATTGCCCGAACGATCCACTTTAATTTCCACTACAAAAGCCTGCGGTTGTCGTTGAGCCTCAGCAATTTCATTATTAATTTGTACCCGTTGGTCTTCGGGCATATAATAAGTTTCTAAGCCATAGAGAATCTGCCATTCATTGATATATTCTCCCTGGATAGCCACTTGATTCGCGGCCAAATCTTGGGGGCGATCGCGACTAATTTTGATCGGCTGCCAAGGACTTGGGGGTTCAGTGCTTTTTGGATTTGCTGGTTGTTCCATCACAATATAAAAAGTCTGAGAGTTTGACTGATAATTGGGGGCATAATTTGTCTGCGGGGCGATTTCTGCCCAACCGGGTAACTTCTTCAAAGTATTGGTATCAGAAATTTTATAGGATAAAGTTTGGTAGTAACCCCGCATCAGATCGTAAGGATCGACGGGTCTAGTTTCCAGAATGACTGTTGTCCCGCTCAGATGAGTATAAACCGCTTGAGCGGGAACCGCTAAAATTAATGCGGTTTGTAATACCAGGGGTACGGCAAATTTCCACCACTGTCCAGAATTTTTAGCCTCAGAAATTGGCTGAGATTCTTTGGGTTCTGATTCAGGATTTTGGTGATTTTCTTTCGGGGAGATCATGGGCTTAATTCCTGTGAATAATTTGACAAAAATGAATAATTTTCTGGTTTTTTGGGAAAAATATGGGAAAAATCGACGGACATTTGACCACAAATTTTTATAATTTTTCCCTATTTTTTCTAAACTGATTCAGGTAAAGATGCTTTAGCTTTCGCGGCTTTAAGCTGACGTTCAAACCATAAACCCGCCATAATAATTGCCACACCACAAACAACAAAGACGATGGCTTTTAACAGCAATTCTGTGTCATATTCAAACATCCGACTGGTAATTTGTAAGACTAACAGCACCATGCCATACCAAAAGGTTGTGCGTTTGACTAAGGTTAAGGCATCACGAATTAACCCAATAGCGAACCAGGCTAATAAAATGTTAATGGCAATGGTAGCAATTGGCAGAATCGGCGTAATATTCAAGTGGACGATCAATAAGATATTGATGACGCTCATCAATATGAGAATCATCCCATTGTTAATGTTAAGGGTCTGAAATGGATTCAGATTTTGAGGCTGTTTGAAGATTTGCAGCCATCCCAGAATGGCAAAGAAACTTAAAAACAATACATCGGGTAAAAGTTGGCGAAATTTTTCGATTTCTGTGACAGTAGGATAATTCCAAAACCAACGATCCCACAGTCCGTGAAAGGAAAAGGTATATAAAAAGATGGCGAAAAAGCAAAGGGCGATCGCTCGTGAAATGGCCTGAAAAGAATATTCATTTAAATGAGGCATCTGGGCGATCCGGATGCGGGTAAATTTCCACAAATCATCGCGATAACTCCATAATAATGCGGGGGGTAAAGTAAAGGCGATCGCGGCAAAAATTCCCCCTTCGTTCGTACCCAAGGCAAAGGGATTAATACCGCTGATAAAACTTATGGTAATGCCAATACTGGCTAAACCAAAAATTACCCGCGAACCACACCAATAAGCTAACGGAACAAATAATAAACTAACGAGAATGGGCAGATGTTCTATCAGGAGCTTAGAGAAAGTAAACTCCTCGATCCGCCACCAATTTGTCAGGGCTGACCCATAGCTGATTGCCAGGAGAATTTGGGCTAAAACTCCTAAAGAAGTTAACCGGAGGGCAAAGGCCATTGGTAATATCCCTAATGACCAATATAAAAATAGCTCGTAAATGGGGCCGCTTTGGTGAAAAAGCTGGGACATCAGGGCCATATTTGCCCCTAAAATTAGCGAACCGAACAGCAATAATCCATGACCCAAGCGTTTTTTTCCTGGGTTACGGGTCGGTTGTCGCCAAAGATAGAAGCCGCTGATATTCACAGTCAAAAATACGGCTAACAGTAATATAACCCGAAAGTTGCGCGACCACTCTTGCCAATTGGCGGCGACAAATGTAATCGCCCCTAAACCCAGGAGGATACATCCTAAACCAATTAAGATACTAATAAACCGATCGCTGGCGGCGGAGTCTAATTGATTAAAGCCATAGCGTTGGGATAATTCCTCGTATTGCCCGGAACTAATCAATCCTTCCGTTTGCCATTGCTCAGATTCTTTGCGTAATTGATGGCGGAATTTTTCTGAAACCATAATCAAAAATAGCCTTAAAGAAAAGTCTCAAGGTAAAAAAGTCTTAAAGGAAACATAAATTAGCCTCACGATCTATTGGGGATTCTGAGCCCCATGAGGCTAATTCTGTTGATGATATGCCAGTTAATCAACTGGGATATGGACGAACAATTCTCTTGTAACACAACTGAGTTTTGGTTCCGTTGACTATGGGACAGTTGATCGATTGCCCCCTATCACCGCACCCCTCAAGCACCGCGATCGACGGGGTTACTGCTGTCTGCTCAGTTTTAGCGGCTGATAGCACTTTGGCAGCATTCTGCTTATAATAGAAACACCGTAATGTAAACTTTTGTAAAGAAAATGAGTGTTTTAATGAACTTAGAAGAAATTTCTGCCAAGTTGGACAGCCCAAAAGTGGCCGATCGCATGGTGGCATTGGCTCATCTGCGGGATGTAGCGCCGGAAGATGCCATGCCTTTAATTAAGAAAGTTTTAGATGATGAAAGTCTGCAAGTCCGGGCAATGGCAGCCTTTGCCCTGGGACTGAAACCCACCGCCGAAAGTTATCCGATTTTGGTGCAACGGCTGGAAAGCGAACCGGACTACAGCGTGCGGGCAAATGTGGCGGGGGCTTTGGGTTACTTGGAAGACCAGCGAGCATTTCAGCCATTAGTCCGGGCATTTTATGAGGATACGGAATGGTTGGTGCGCTTTAGTGCGGCAGTGGCTTTGGGCAATTTGAAAGATCCCCGCGCCCGTGATTTGCTGATTTCTGCCCTGGATAGTCCAGAGGTGGTGATGCAACAAGCAGCGATCGCGGCATTAGGGGAAATTCAGTCCGTGGAATCCGTGGATCGGATTGTCCAGTTTATCCAGTCTGAGGATTGGTTGGTGCGTCAGCGTTTGGCGGAAGCTTTGGGAAATCTGCCGACGGAGAAAAGTCTCTCAGCCTTGAAATTCTTAGAAAAAGATAGCCATCCCCAAGTGGCAGCCGCCGCCAGCTTATCCCTGGAACGTTTGGGCAAAATCAAAAATTAATCTTGATTCTTCATCTTGATTCTTTTTGATCACCCAATAACTTGTACCATAGACCGATAGATATAAATATAGAGATCGAATTGTTTTAATTGATGGACATTATTGAGTTTTTTGAGCAGAGTGCTGGTAAATGGTTTTCTCAACGCACCAGTCAACATCTGGCAGAAACCAAATCTGTGGCAGATAGCACGGATCTATGGATTGACTCCTTAGAGAAAAATGACCCAGAGGTGCTGCAACTTTGTCAGGATCATCGGGTTAATCCCTCTTTGGCTTTATGTGCGGTGCGGGTACGTTGGGAAAATAAACCCTTGTACAATGAACCGAAAAAGATGGGGTCTACGATTTTGGTGGCGATCGCCGATGACCCCCACGCCAAAGAAGGCAAGTTATTGAGAAAACCAGGCCCCGGAATCAGCGATCGCGCCGCTAATATCAGTCGGTTTGCGATCGGCAATGACAAAGCCGTCACCATTACTACCGAGTCCGACTCTCTGTTTGCCGAAGAAAGACTCTGGTTTGCAGGGGATAATTTACGCTTGCGTACCAGTGCGGTGAAAGACCAAAGCGGCTATAGTTTGTTATCGTTTTGTAGCGAAATTCGCATGGGTGGAGTGAAGCCCAAGGAATGATCGCAGGGAAGCGGGGGTGCAGGGGGGCAGGGGCCGCCATCGGTGTAATTGATAATTGATAATTGATAATTGATAATTGATAATTGATAATTGATAATCTTATTTAATTGTCAATTATCAATTGTTAATTATCAATTATTCCCCCCTACACCCTACACCCTGTTGCCTCTTCTTCGTCTTTTGCGTGATTCCTCTTCGGGATGCTGTAATTTATATTCCAACACTGCTTTTAACTTCATATAAAACTCGGAAGATTCTACTTCCGGAGTAAATTGATGAATCGGGGGACGAGTTTCTTGCCAATCGGCTTCAGAATTTTCCGGGTCTGAGGTCGATGGTTCTGAGTCAAGGTTGAGGACAGTTTCCAACTGACAAGAATTGGTAGAAGTATCGATCGCCGAATTAAGAATTGCTTGAATCGCGGCCTCATCCTCGTTATCCAGCCAAGGATCTTTAAGCAAATCATTAATAATTTGACGCTGTATTTCTACTGAAGATATCTTTCCCGGATTTGCTTCTGAGGGAGAAGCATCAACCGAATTAGATGGGGAAAAATTAGATTGATTTGAGTAAATATCGCTGGGTTCTATGGACTGTTTTTCTAAAGATAACAATGCCACTGCTGGGCATTTTTCTTCCAAATCATCCATCATTTCTGAACCTATTTCCCGGACATTTTTATCGCTAATATCCGGCTGGGAAATGGCAATCATCGGCGCGATCGCGGGGTTATTTGTCAAAAAATTATCGGTTTCTTGAATAATTGGATCAATATTTTCGGCCAATTCTTCATCGTCAAACGGCGCTGATTGATGAGTCAATTTAACATCTTGTTCGGGAATCTTTGCTCCCGGCAATTTACCACAAATTAACTGCTCAAATTCCAAATTAAAGTGATAAATTGGCCGAGAACGCCGCTGCCAACAAACTAAAATCTGTTCTACAGAAATACTTTTATAACGGCCTTGATATAACGCTTCAATAATCGCTAAACGTAACCAACGGGCTGGATAATTTTCCAGCCATTTATCGACTAATTCTGCTGCGGTCCAATGACTAAGATCAAAACTATAGTGAACCAGCAGCGTTTCAGCAGTCATCGCTGCTGCATCATTATTTTTTGGATCTGGTCTAGTCATTTTTTTGGCAGAATTTCACCCATTATTTGTAATTGTATTTGCAATGGTCGGATTTACTGAATTTCTTGGTTAACTCGCCGGATCCCACCATCCACCGATCGCACTTCTGAGCGAGAAAAAGGTTCACCTCCACCCCTCCAGTTAAAGTCACTGATCCGCAGAGACAGAGAACCGAGTTGTTGTTCGGGATTATAACGAATCGCTAGACCGTAGCTGCGCCGACTGTATTCCAGAATCAAATCAGTATTAATCGCTTCCTTGGTGTCAAGATTAATCAGAGTTTGTACCCCGAAGCGAATTGGCCCATAAATTTGTTGGGTCAGTCCGAGAGCAAGCACCCTAGAGTCAGCAATTCTATCAAATAAAAAGGGAGAAGCACCATCTTTCCAAATTCGGGATAAACTTACGCTCCAACCCGTATAGTCTAACCAACGACGGGAAAAATGACCAAATTGTCCTTGGATGCCAATACTTCCAGAGAGAAAGTTTTGGGTATCCCCATTACTGTAGCCGGTTAAGGTGCCGTTGAGTCCCGTGAACAAGCGAATATATGGAATGACCGGACTGGGGGTATATCGTAGTCCCTCTTGGGGATTTGCCGGTAACGGGGTTCCTTGCCAAAGTAAAAAGCCCCGACTTAAAGCCGCACCCCCTTGAAACCGAGTTAAGCTGGTGCGATTATTTTCCCGGATCGGTTCGAGTAAGTCGATTCGATCGGTGTCCGCATTAATGGATTGAATGCTGCCTTCATAGCTGAGGTTGATGCCGGTTTTGCCCAAGGAAACGATTGGGGAATTTAACAGGACACCGAGACTTTGTTGCACGGTTCTAAAGCCAAGAGAACCGTTGAAAATGCGATCGCGATAGGCATATTCCCCAGTCAGAGAATGGGTGCCAATTTGTTGCCTTAGTAGTAGATTCGCCCTAGTTTTATCGCCAATAGTATCCGGGTTGAGGGTGGTAAATGTGGCGCGTCCTTCCAGGTTGGTGGTGGGGCTGAGTTTGCCATTGACTCTGGCTTTGAAGCCAAACAGGTCAGAAATGCTGTCGGGGCCAGCGATCGCCTTTTGAATATAGAATTGTGGGCTAATGCTGAATTGGAATCGGTCATTGACGATCGGTTCTAAAGGAGTTTCGGCATAAAATCCCCCGCGATCGCCCCCATCATAGCCGAAACGAATTAAAGACGGGTCCCGTTCTCGGCGATCGATAATCACTCGTTCCCGCAACAGCGGAATCGATACTTTATTCTCGAAAACTAACCGAGGTCGTCGGGCAATCACTTCATCCTGTTCCGGGGACAACCGTCGCACCGTCACATGACGGGAGCGTAATTCTAATTCCGGGGGAGAATATGGATCGTTGGTAATTCTGACATTCGTCCCCTGCCAATCTTCCCCGGTAAAAGTCAGGTCATCGCTTTCAAACCGCAGCCGGTTGATGGTGCCTCCAGTATTAGGTAAGCCCAGCCCTTGATTTAGTCCCGCCCCCACCCCGATGAGAATGCTACCTGTATTGGTCACGCGGCGGGGGGGTTCTCCAGCCCGCAGTCTGTCCGTGAGCGCCCGTTCTTGTCCTGCCCCCGCCGTCACATCCGTGGGTAAGGTGGTGGCAACCGTGGAGGTGGCTTCATTCAACACAATCTGACCTTTAGCCTGCTGCATTCCCCCCTGATTTCTGACAATATCGTATTCCAGGCGATCGCCCTCGATCGCCTGAGTGCCATTAGTTAAAAGGACTTGCCCTTGGGCTACGGCAAACCGGCTAAGTAAATTTACTTGCAACCACTGGGAATTTAATACGGTATTCCCCAACCGCATAAACACATCGCCTTCCGCAGTGACAACTTGGCGCTGCTGATTATATTCCTGGCGATCGGAATTAATTTTCACTACATCCTCTGCACTCAAAGGGAGAGGCGTTCCCTCCGTCGGTGGCGGATTCGGGGTCACGGCTTCTCCTGGGGCTGGGGTTGGGGCTGGAGGAACTTGACTAATATTAATTTCTGAAAAGTTATTTTCTGCAAAATTAATGTCTGAAAAATTAATTTCTGAAAAATTAATGTCTGAAAAATTAATGTCTGAAAAATTAATTTCTGACAGTTTTGGGGTCAATTCAGAGGGCGATCGCTCCCTGGTTGATAAAGGCCAACTCACTTCTAACGGCCCACCGAGTAAAAAAGCTTGGGGCGGTATTGCCCCATGAGCATCAGGGGCAACTGGCAGCGCCGTTAAGCGATCGGCATCAACATTAAATAACCGCTGTGGTTGAGGTGCAATAGAAAAATTTTCTGCCGTAATAGACTCATCGTGGCTTTCCGGCATTTGGTATTCAACGATCGCAGGCGGTTCAGAAGGGGGAACCGGATAGGGCATATTTAATCACAACAGATATAAATAATCGCGGCAATTTACCCAAATCTCAGATAAAACTGCCAGCTTAAAACAATAGTTTCCAGGAGATTCATCTGAGAGGATTAGTTCCCAGGCAATTGGCAATCATTATTATCCGGCATTATCCGGCAACTCTCCCCATTCGCGAGAAACCCCCACTCAAGCGCGGGGGTTCACTCTGGGGATATTTCTTCCCAGAATTATTCCAAGTCGCGACGACCGGGGTTCCGGGATGGGTCGGAAGACAAAAACCCGAAGACAAATAAGCCCACAAAGAACAGAACCACGATATTGACAACGATTTTCAACGTAACCATGAAAAAATCTCCGAATATATGCCAAAAAATAACCACAAAGCCATCATCGATGGTCTAAGCATCCTTATCATAGCGAAATCTGGTCATTTTTGAACGCTGAATTTTCTCAGGATAAATTTGTTGTTTGTTATTTGTTGTTTGTTATTTGTTGTTTGTTGTTTGTTGTTTGTTGTTTGTTGCTTGTTGTTTACATTTTATATGTTATGTGTGATAATATAAAATATGCAACCACCAACCAACAACCACCAACCAACAACCACCAACCAACAACCACCAGCCAACAACCACCAACCAACAACCACCAACCAACAACCAACAACAACCAACCACCAACAACCAACCAACAACAACTTTTTTGGTAAAATCAGCAGCGACGACCCTAGACAATCGTCAAGGATAAAGAGGATAAATGAGGCATTTCTGTGAGTGAAAAGACACAATTAAAAGCCATTGAATTATTTGCCGGGATAGGCGGTTTTCGCCTAGGCATAGCAGCGGCGAATATTTCTACAATTTGGGCTAATGATAGCAGCGAATTATCCAGTCAAGTTTATCGGAGTAACTTTGGCGAAAATTCTTTAGTTTTAGGCGATATTAGGGCAATTAATCTAGAAGAAATTCCCTGCCATGATATTTTAACTGCTGGATTTCCTTGTCAACCTTTTAGTCCCGCTGGAAAAAAGCAGGGAGTTCGCGATCGCATTCGGGGAACTCTGTTTGAACGAATTATAGAAATTTTGCATCATAGAAAACCCCAGTATTTTTTTTTAGAAAATGTTAAGCGCTTGTTGACAATGGAATCCGGTTATCACTTTCGCGTGATTTTAGATGCGCTGTCAGCTTTAGATTATTTTATAGAATGGAGAATAATTAATACTGTCAGCTTTGGTTTACCCCAAAATCGCGATCGCGTCTTTATTTTTGGCACTAGGATTAACCAAGCAAACCGCCCGGAAATGCTAAAAATGGTAAAAATGCTAGAAATGCTAGAAAAATATTCCGTATTTTTAACCCAGGAAGATTTAAAATTCCTAGAAATTCATCCATCATTTACGGATAATTTAACGCCAATTATCCGCAGTCATAGCAAACCGGCAAATTGGGGAATTGCCTATCAGCAAAAAATGTACTCTAAGCAGATTCCTCCGTTACCAGACATCCAACCGAGAAAGAAACTCAGAGATATTCTGGAAAATGAATCCGATGTCGATCCGCAGTTTGATTTTACCATCGATACTAGGGAAAGAATCAAGCAAAGTAAAGCCGTGAATCGCTATTGTAATGGAGTCGAAATCCTTTATAATCAAGGAGGAGGAGCGAGACTAGGTTATACTATTTTTGGGATTAATGGCATTACTTCAACCTTAACCGCTTCTACTTCCAGACATTATGAACGGTATCAAGTAGGGGATAAATATCGGCGGTTAACCCCAGTGGAATATGCCAGATTGATGGGATTTCCCGATGATTGGTGTCGCGTTGCCAGAATTTACGATCGCTATGCCTTATTTGGCAATGCGATCGCTCCTCCTTGTGTGGCATGGGTAGCCAATCGAATCGGTCTAAAGAAACCGGGTTTCTGCGTAAACTTTTGCTCCCCAGCCAAAAGATAAATTAAGAAACCCGGTTTCTAACCGCTCCAAGCCTCTCCAAACAACCAACCCTAGGGACAAGAAACCGGAGCAAGAAACCGGGTTTCTATAAGACTTGTTCGTTGGTAGCAAAGGTTAACTTAAGAAACCCGGTTTCTGGGGTTGGTAGTAAAGGTTGTCCCAAGAAACCCGGTTTCTAACTTTTCCACAGGTAAGAGAAATAAATCGCTACAATCTCGGTACAATAAATAAGGTTGAATTATTACGATGGTGGGTATAAGTGTCAGCAAATCCTTCTAAGTTACTTTTAATTGATGGTCATTCCTTGGCATTTCGGGCTTATTATGCTTTTGGCAAAAGCAAACAGGGTGGACTGCGTACCTCGGACGGTATCCCCACTAGCGTCTGTTTTGGCTTCCTGAAATCTTTGTTAGAAGCGATCGACAAAGAACAGCCAGACTCCGTAGCGATCGCCTTTGATTTGGCGGAACCCACTTTTCGCCACCAAGCGGATCCTACCTATAAGGGCGATCGGGCCGAAACTCCCGTTGACTTTATCCCGGACTTGGCCAATTTACAAGAACTATTACGGGCTTTTAATTTGCCAGTCATTACCGCAGCAGGTTATATCGATTTAGCTTGACTTAGAGGTATATGTCACATTTTTATTAGCCCCGGAATTGCACCAACATCTGCAAAAAATTACCCAAATTTGATCTGGATCTGGTAAAATGGTAAGATTAAATTAGTTATGTAATTTTAAAAAATATTGAATATATTTAACTAAAATGAATGATCTGATTGTCCATACAATTAACATTGCTCATTATCGACTAATCGAGCTTACCAAACTTGCCGACCAAGCCAAACCATTTTATGATTGGGTTGAAAAACAGGCAAAACGCATTACAGGTTCTCATCGGTCTTTAAATGAAATCCTATTGACTTGTTCAAAGATTGACATAGCAAAAATAATCATAGCTTGCTATGAAAATGTCAATGATGAAAAGCCTTTGTTATTTGATGGAATTGGTCGGGTTTATCCACATGGTAAGGCGTGTTTTTACTTTTTTGCATGGATGATCAGAGATGCCCCTCAACAAAGACTGTCTCCTTTGATTTCCCGAATGCAAAAAGCCGATAATGTCACAAAAATTATGGCCGAAACGGATGCTTTGGTCGAACTCATATTCGAGTACCGCACTCTGGTAAAAAGTTTTGATTGGTCAGCCGTAAGAGAAGTTGTTATCGATCGCTTAGAAGGTTCTCGACGCAGTATCAGTGGGCATCGCATTGAGGCTAATGTAAGAACAAGTTTAATCACTGCGATTCAGTATTATTATTCTATTTATGGCAACTATGGAAAATTCAAGAAAATTGACATTGCCAATAAGCAGATCAAGCTGGGAAAACATACGATTGATATTTCGGTTGAGTTAACACCGAAAATTGGCAGTGGTAAGATAGGTTTATTGATCCCCGTAAAAACCAGAGAAACAGAGGGAGGCGGTCATTCCCATCTCTTCACTCGCGACATAATTACGGCAATTAGGGATATTAAGCAAGAAGTCAATAGCTATCATATTGTTGCGATCATCGTTGCTGAAAATTGGTCAGCATCAGAAATAGCTACCCTGGATAATCAGATTGACCTGGTATTTCATTTTAACATGAATCCTAACAAATTTATTGGATTTGATGAAGCATCTCAAGTAAAATTTAATAAATATATCGAAACAATTCTCGGAGGAGCGTAAAAGTAAAATGGAAAATCGGGTAATTCTCGGTGATGCTAGAAAAATTGTCCCCACCTTTGAAGATAATTTTTTCCAGGCGATTATCACCAGCCCGCCATATTTCGGCCATCGGCGATATTCTGAGGGGGAAAGTAAAGATGAAATCGGTCAAGAAAGTGATGTGGAAATTTACATAGCAAACTTGGTTAACCTATTTAGAGAACTCAGAAATAAACTGAAGCCCGATGGGTTGTTGTGGTTGAATTTGGGAGATACTTATAAAAATAAATCATTGCTAGGTATTCCTTGGCGAGTCGCATTATCTTTACAAGCGGATGGTTGGATTCTCCGCAGTGATATTATTTGGCATAAGCCTAATGCTATGCCTTCATCGATTAAAGACCGTCCGACAACCGATCACGAGTATATTTTTATGTTCGCGAAAAGTCCCGAATATTATTATAATGCTGATGCGATTAGAGAACCCCATGTAACTTTTACAGAAAAGTCAAGAATGAAAGGGGGAAGAAACCATTTTGGGAAAATCAATGGCACCCCCGAACTAGGGAAAAATTCAGGCAATCAAAACTTACATAATGGCAGGTGGGATCAAGCTTTCCACCCAAAGGGACGAAATAAGAGAACGGTGTGGGAAATTCCCCTGAGTAAATTCCGCGATGTTCATTTTGCTGTCTATCCTGAAAAACTTGTGGAAATATGCCTGCTGGCATCGACTAGGGAGCAAGATTTTGTGCTCGATCCATTTACGGGTTCTGGTACTACGGGAGTTGTGGCGAGTAAATTATTTAGAAAATTTATCGGGATTGAATTAGTGGAAAAGTATCAAATTATGGCTCAAGATAGGATCGATCGGTTGAATATGCAACTGAATCTATTTTCATAACCGGGCTTAATCTGTGGTGATGGGAAAGCGATCGCGAATCGGTCTAAAGAAACCGGGTTTCTGGGTTAACTTTTGCCCCCCAGCCAAAAGATAAATTAAGAAACCCGGTTTCTCACCGAAAACTCGGTACAATCTCGGTACAATAAATAACGTTGAATTACTACGATGGTGGGTATAAGTGTCAGCAAATCCTTCTAAGTTACTTTTAATTGATGGTCATTCCTTGGCATTTCGGGCTTATTATGCTTTTGGCAAAAGCAAACAGGGTGGACTGCGTACCTCGGACGGTATCCCCACTAGCGTCTGTTTTGGCTTCCTGAAATCTTTGTTAGAAGCGATCGACAAAGAACAGCCAGACTCCGTGGCGATCGCCTTTGATTTGGCTGAACCCACTTTTCGCCACCAAGCGGATCCTACCTATAAGGGCGATCGGGCCGAAACTCCCGTTGACTTTATCCCGGACTTGGCGAATTTACAAGAACTATTACGGGCGTTTAATTTGCCAGTAATTACCGCCCCTGGGTATGAAGCGGATGATGCGATCGCCACCTTAAGTAAAAAAGCGGCAGCGGTGGGAACTCGCGTCAAAATTATTAGTGGCGACCAAGACTTATTCCAACTAATTGACCCCGAAAAAGGCATTACCGTCATCCATTTAAGCGGCAGTAGAAATACCAGCCCGAAAGAATTTGGCCCCGCCGAAGTTGAAGAAAAATTAGGAATTTTACCCACGCAAGTGGTAGACTACAAAGCCCTCTGTGGGGACAAATCCGATAATATTCCTGGAGTCAATGGCATCGGGGAAAAAACCGCCGTTAAATTACTCAACGAATATCAAAATCTGGATAATATTTATGCATCGATTGATAAAATTAAAGGCAGCTTACAGAAAAAACTGATCGAGAATAGAGAAGCGGCTTATCATTCCCGGTTTATGGCGCAAATTGTGGACAATGTACCCATAGAAGTGTCCTTAGCAGATTTTAAATTACAAGGATTTGATCCAGCGATCTCCCTGCCCTTACTGCAAAAATTAGAACTCCGTGATTTTGTCCGCCAAATCAACCAAATTCAGGAAAAATTAGGCGGAACCGTCGAGTCGAATAATAACGTAGAGTGGGCATTGCCCACCGATTCCTTATCTTCTAATCAGAATGATTTAGAGCAATCTGAGGATATCCAACTTTCCTTATTTACTCAACCGAATATTGCCCCGAAAAACCCTCCAGTTCAAGCCACAGTTGCCCCCACAACTATCCACATCAACCAGGAACCAGAAACAAAAACCCTGGATACTAAAACCATATCCATCGATCCAGAAATCATCGACACCCTAGAAAAGCTAAACCAATTAGTTGCCAAACTAAAAACTTATACTAATGCCGAAATTCCCGTAGCTTGGGACACAGAAACCACCGGATTAGAACCGCGAGACGCGCAACTCGTGGGCATTGGTTGTTGTTGGGGCAACCAAACCAATGACATGGCATATATTCCCATCGGTCACACTACCGGAAACCAGCTAGAATTGAGTGAAGTATTAGGGGCATTGCGATCGCTATTAGAAAGTAGCGACTATCCCAAAGCTTTACAAAATGCTAAATTCGATCGCCTCATTTTCCGCTGCCAAGGGATTAATCTAGCTGGGGTAGTTTTTGATACCATGTTAGCCAGTTATTTGCTTAACCCTGATGATAGCCATACCCTCACGGATTTATCCTTGCGTTACTTATCAGGAATTGAATCACTCAGTTACAAATCCTTAAACATTCCCAAAGGGCAAACCATTGCTAATTTAGAAATTTCCCAGGTGGCGAATTACTGTGGTTTAGATGCCTATGCCACATTTTTATTAGTGCCAAAATTGCGCCAACAACTCCAACAAATTCCCCAAATAGATAAACTCTTACAAACCGTGGAACAACCTTTAGAACCGGTCTTAGCGGACATGGAATATCAAGGAATTAGGGTTGATAGTGCCTATTTGGGGCAACTTTCCCAACAAATTAATCAGCAATTAGAGGAAATAGAAAAAAAAGTTTATCAACTTGCGGGACAACCTTTTAATTTAAATTCTCCCAAACAAATGAGCGAGGTATTATTTAATCGCTTAAACTTAGATCCCAAAAAATCTCGCAAAATCAAAACCGGCTATTCCACAGATGCAGCAACTTTGGAAAAACTCCAAGGCGACCATGAAATAATTGATTATCTACTGGATCATCGCACTTTAGCCAAATTAAAATCAACTTATGTGGATGCTTTACCCCAATTAGTCCGTCCGGATACTCAGCGAGTACATACGGATTTTAATCAAGCGGCAACGGCTACGGGACGGCTGTCTTCTTCTAATCCTAACTTACAAAATATTCCCATTAGAACGGAATTTTCTCGGCAAATTCGCCAAGGATTTGTCCCCGAACCCGGTTGGCTATTAGTCTCGGCGGACTATTCCCAAATAGAATTAAGAATCCTTGCCCATTTAAGTCAAGAACCTGTTTTAATTCAGGCTTATCAAAATTATCAAGATGTTCATACTTTAACCGCCCAGTTACTTTTTGAAAAAGAAACCGTGACTGGTGAAGAACGACGTTTAGGTAAAACCATTAACTTTGGGGTAATTTATGGTATGGGGGCGCAACGGTTTGCGCGGGAAGCGGGCTTTACGGTGGCAGAAGGGAAAAAGTTTATTGCACGATTTAACCATCGCTATGCTCAAGTTTTTGCCTATTTGGAAACTCAGAAGAAAAAGGCGATCGCCCACGGTTATGTGGCGACGATTTTAGGGCGACGGCGTTATTTTACCTTTGAGTCGCCCACGTTGCAAAAACTCAAAGGGTCTAACCCTGCTGCTATTGACTTAAACCTGGGTCGATTAACTCAGCAAGACTCGCAAAATCTTCGCGCTGCCGCCAACGCACCGATTCAAGGTTCTAGTGCTGACATCATCAAAATTGCGATGGTCAAAGTACACAAATTGTTGCAATCATACCAAGCCCGGTTACTGTTACAAGTCCATGATGAATTAGTCTTTGAAATTCCTCCCCATGAGTGGGCAGAATTGCAGCCGAAAATTCGCCAAACAATGGAAACAGCGCTTAATTTATCTGTTCCCCTTTTAGTTGATATTCATTCTGGGCATAATTGGCTGGAAGCGAAATAAAATTTTTCGTTTGTTGTTGGTTGTTTGTTGTTGGTTGTTTGTTGTTGGTTGTTGGTTGTTTGTTGTTGGTTGTTGGTTGGTTGTTAATAATTATTAACTATCAATTATCGACTATCAACTATCAACCACCAACAACCAACAACCAACCAACAACCAATACTTAATTTTTTTGTCCTTTAACCGGCAACTCAATAATAAACTCTGTGCCTTTTCCTGGTTGAGAGGTACAGAGAAAACTGCCCCCATGTTTTTCGACGACAATCTGATGACTAATAGACAAGCCCATGCCAGTTCCTTTGCCAAGTTCTTTAGTGGTGAAAAAGGGTTCAAAAATATGCGATCGCACCTCGTCAGAAATCCCCGGCCCATTATCCGCAATATAAATTCTTACCCAAGATTCTTCCGGGTTATTTGTAGGTTGTTTGGTGGTATAAAATCGGCTAACTTCCGTGCGAATAGTAATACAATTGGGATGAGATTTGATGTCCTGAATCGACCGATGATGATTATAATCTTCTAAGGCATCAATCGCATTACTTAACACATTCATAAACACCTGATTCAACTGTCCCGCGTAACAATTAACTTTTGGCAATCGGCCATATTCTTTTTTGATCGAAATATCTGGGCGATCGCCTGTAGCCTTGAGTCGGTGGTGCAAAATCATCAGAGTGCTGTCAATACCATCGTGGATATCCACTGGCTTCATCTTATTTTGGTCGATGCGGGAAAAATTCTTTAAAGAAGTGACAATTTCCCGAATTCGTTCTGCCCCAACTTTCATAGAACATAGCATTTGCGGCAAATCTTCCAGGATAAATGGTAAATCGATCTCCTCAATTTTTTGACAAACTTCATCGGGTTTAATCCCAGATTTTTGATAAATATCGATCAACTCGATCAGGTCTTGAATATATTCATTGACATGGATTAAATTACCGTAAATAAAGTTCATGGGATTATTAATTTCGTGAGCCACTCCAGCCACCAACTCCCCTAAAGCTGACATTTTTTCGCGGTGAACTAACTGGGTTTGGGTACTTTGTAACTCCAGTAAAGCTTTTTGCAATTTTGCCGCTTTATCCAAGGCATCAGCCGCCGCTTTTTTGGTTTCTTGATAGAGTTCGGCTTGTTGAATTGCGATCGCCGCTTGAGAAGCCAAATTTTGTAAAAATTCGACTTCTGAGACTTGCCAAACTCGCGGCCCTAAACATTCGTGAACAATGATTAATCCCCATAACCCAGTTTTGCTGAGAATAGGCACCACGATGCTGGCTTCCACCTGAAGTTGTTGCAAAAATTCCTGATGGCAAACACTCAAATTTTCCTGGGAAATATCGTCAATCGTATAGACCCGACCTTGAAGATATAAGCGGCGATAATTATCTGGAAAGCATTCTCCAGGCCCGCGAATTCCCAAAGCCGAAGGCCAATTGTCCCGACTATCTTCGACGATCACTACCCCTTCACCCTCGGAAGTAAACTGATACATTACTACCCGGTCTGTTGACAGCAGCGATCGCACTTCGCGGGCGATCGTAGACAAAATCGTCGTTACATCTAAAGTCGAACGAATTTGATTCAGAATTTTGCCCAAAACCTTAGTGTAATCTAAAGATTGTTGCAACTGAGTCGTGCGCTGTTGTACTTGCAATTCCAGATTCGCATTCAGAGAATTAACCTGTTTATACAGCAAATATTGCGTAATAGCCATCGAAAATTGCTGGCCAATCGATTGCACCATAGAAATCTCCGCTTTTGACCATTCGCGGACTTGATTGGTTTTGACTTCTCGCCATGCATCAAAGGATTGCCGGGGCATTAATTGTTGCACCTGAGTATTAAATTTACCCGCCCACAATCGTTCGGTTTCAATTGCGGGGCGAAAAATGGTCAAATAGCCAAATAACTGTTGACGATATTTTAGGGATAATCCTAATAACCCATGAATCTTAAAAGACTGCAATCGACGACGGAATTCCAGAGGAACCAGGGGTTGATTTTTGGCGTTTGGCCAAACCGCAAACCCTTCTTGTCCGACAAAATATTGCCATTGTTGGTCATCAAAATCATCCGGTTGTTCCCCACAAGTGAACAAGCTACTATTGAGATCGCTGGCAACTTCAGAAACTAAACCCCGATCTGCGGTAATGTAAAGTCTGCCACCGATGCCTGATAAAGCCGCCACGATCGCTTCGAGGGCCGCTTGAAATTCAATACTCGGTTGTGCATGAAGCAGGGTAGCAATTTGATTAATTGTCGCTTCTCGTTTTTGTTGTTCTCGCGCTTGAGTCAAGAGTGTGGACTGGGCGATCGCGATCGAAACTTGATCGGAGACTTGTTGCAGCACTTCTAAGTCTTGGGCAGAAAACTGGAATGATTCAATATTGTGAGATACCAAAAGTCCCCAAAGTTTTTCTAAATTTTGTCCACCATTTTGTCCATCATTTCGCCCATCATTTACCCCATCATTTACCCCAATACTATTTACCAAATCATTGGATAAAAAAATGGGAACAACTATCGAAGAATTCACCCCCATTGCTTTCAAGTAATTCGCATGACAAGGATCGATGGGGCGATACAAAATCTCAGAAACCTGGTGCCGATTACTGAGGGCAGGCTGCATCAAGGCACGATCGGAAGCAACTTGAAACCGATCTAATCGACTCATTGTAGACAAAGATTGTAGATCCGCAGCAAATCCAGAACTAAAACCAATTCTTCCTTCACGAAGATCGACAATTGAATGGACTCTCTCTTGAATAAATCGTTCTCTGGCTTGCCGGGGAATATCATCGGCGGGGAAATTAAGTCCTAGCATTGAAGGCAAGCGATTGTCGTGGATTGACTCCGCAATCACCTCCCCGCTACCATCTGCATAAAACCGATAGACCATCACGCGATCGGTTCCCAAGAACGACCGAATTTCTGCTGCCGTTGCTGTTAAAATCTCTGACAATTCCAAAGATTGCCGAATCCGGTTAGTGATTCGATGCTGTAAAACTGCGCGATCCAGTTTTTCTTGGATGTCCTCTGTGCGATCTATCTCTTTCATAGGAATTTATTAATGATCCAGACACCGCTTGCCTTTTTTGGTGATGATTTACTGTTGCCGATAACAATCAGGGCAATTTTTAAAATTATACGTCATTTGCTAACCTGTATCCAGGGGGCCTCTCCCTTGGAGTTACCAAATTGATATTTTTAATATTTTTGCACCAGCGACTAATCCTTGCCTAAAGAAAAACCCGATCTTGTTTATTGCAATCGGGAGCATAATCGCTCCGAAAAAACTCCGAAAAAACTTGGAAGTTTTTGCTAAATTTCATCCGATTTCAACTTAAACTTCCTAAAAAATACTGAGATGCGAGACGGAAATACTGAGATTCCATACGGAAACTCCCCCCGACTACAGAGCCAAATCTTTTCCCCTGCTACCTGATTCAATGACACTCAAGTCGGACTCTAATTTCTTCCCGCACATTCATCAGAATTTTTCCTAAGTAATTATGCCCGGTGCGATCGGCGCCGCATCCCCAGTAATAATCTTTGGGTGAGTCTTCTATAAGTGTTTCATCTCCTGTCGCTAAAAGTTGCTGTTGAATATCCCTGTGAGACATAAATTTTTGTAAAACTGCCGATCGCATAATCGGTCGTTTTACCTCTTCCCAGTCAGAACGCAGAATCAAGGTGCGATCGCGCAAAGCGGATCCCTTGCGGGAATCGCGTCCTAATGCCGCTGCCGCTTCTGGGGTTGGGGCTGCCGCAATCAAGGGAATTACGAATTCATTCGGACTACCCACAAATTTTTGCGCTTGATAGTAATGTTCCACCGTTGACCAATCCGCACCATCTAAATAAATGCTGTGGGGCGAAAAATTGGACAAATAGCCATAAGGATTTTCCACCTTATAAAAATAAATCGTCATTCTTTTAGTTAAATCTTAAATGTTGACTGTGATTGGTGATTGGTTATTGGTTGTTGATTATTCGTGATTTAAGGGGAATGATTACCAAATAACAAATAACCACTAACCAATAACAATTATTTGATTTTAACCCGCAGCTAAAACCCGTTTCAAGGCTTCTAACAACAGCAGCACATTTTCTGGGCGACTATTATATCCCATCAAACCAATCCGCCAGACTTTACCAGCTAACTCACCTAAACCATTGCCAATTTCCACATTGTAGTCATGCAGCAGTTTTTGACTCACGGCCTTGCCATTGACTCCATCAGGAATTCGCACTGTGGTCAAAGTGGGCAAGCGAAATTCTTTCGCCACATGGCAAACTAACCCTAAATCCTCTAATCCTTGCCACAATAGTTCAGCATTCACACGATGACGTTCCCAGCGAGCGCCCAATCCTTCTTCAGCAATTAAGCGCAACGCCTCCCGCAACGCATAATTCATATTAATCGGGGCGGTGTGATGGTAAGTGCGTTCATCTCCCCAATATTTGCCCAACAAGGACATATCCAAATACCAGTTAGGCACTACCGATTTACGTTGGTGCAATTTTTCCACCGCCCGATGACTCATGGTAAACGGGCTAATTCCTGGAGGACATCCCAGACCTTTTTGACTGCAACTATAAGCCAGGTCGATGCCCCATTCATCGATAAATAATGGCACGCCCCCCAAACTTGTCACCGTATCGACGAGTAATAAACAACCATGTTGATGACAAAGTTCGCTGACTCCTTCTAAGGGCTGACGCACCCCGGTAGAAGTTTCCGCATGGACGAGAGCGAGGATTTTCGGTTGATGGGTTTCTAACCAGGGGCGAATTTCCTCCAAGGTAAATGCTTCGCCCCAAGGTTTCACCAGTTTCCGCACATCAGCCCCGTAACGAGTGGCCATATCCACCAGGCGATGTCCAAAGTAACCTTTCACCCCGACTAAGACTACATCTCCCGGTTCAATGGTGTTGGCTAAGGTGGCTTCCATTGCCGCACTGCCAGCCCCACTGATGGCGATCGTCAGCCGGTTGTCCGTTTGCCACGCATAGCGCAATAAGTCTTGGATCTCGTTCATTAGTTGGAGAAATGCCGGATCCAAATGCCCGACTTGGCGTAAACCCAGGGCAGCTAATACCCGGGGATGGGCATTCGACGGGCCAGGACCTAATAATAGTCGTGGCGGCATATCGATTTGCGGCAGTTGCGTGCGATAACGATCGCTGATTTCCATTTCTATGCTCATTTGTGACTTTGCCAATCCTCTACAGGCAAATTTTACAATGTGCAGACCCCGTTCTCGATCGCTCAGAAGCCCTAATGAGAGTCCGGGCGGGTTTTTTCCTTCATATATCAAATATATCCTTGATTATTTGGCCGCGATTATTTGGCCGCGATTATTTGGCCGCGATTATTTGGCCGCGATTATTTGGCCGCGATTATTTTTCCGCTAAAATAAACTCACTCCATTAAAATAAACTGACTCAATGAATTTACTCCTGTCCCCGGGAACCCTGACGATCTGTAGCGGGGGAGAATCAAAGCGAAAATCTCCCATGTCAGCTAATTACTAGCAAGAATTGATTCTTCAAAGGATAATAAGTCAATCAATCTGAGTGGTTCAAAGCGATGTGTTCTCAAACTTCCGCGAATTTAGCGAGCCAAAATTCGGTCAAATTGCCACTGCGCTTAATGCTGATCGTCCCTTTTGCGCTACAAATTTTAGTGGCTGTGGGACTGACTGGGTGGCTCTCATGGTACAACGGCAAAAAGGCTGTAAATGAATTATCTGGTCAGTTAATGACTGAAGTCTCAACCCAGGTAGAACAGCGGTTTAAGGACTTTGACCATACTCCCCCTCGCGCCGATCGCTTACTGACCAGTGCCGAAATGCTTGATTTGATTCACCGTTTAAACATTACTCAGGTCGCACAAATTGCGCTGATTTCTCCATCGGGAACAATTGTGGCCAGTTCATCGTCCGAGCGCTCTTCTCTTTCCAGCCCTGAAGCCCAAAGTGACCCAGTAATGAATAGCGGTGCAGGGTTAATTCATAACTCAATTCAATATTTACAAATTAATCATCAAGGCTGGGATAAAAGTAATCAACCTCAACGCTACAGTTTCCCATTCAATCGTCAGCGTTACTTGTTACAAGTCACCCCGATCGCCACCAATGGAAATCTAGATTTGCGGTTGTTGATTTTGCTGCCAGAGTCAGTATTTATGACCCCGATTCATGCCAATATTAGAAATACGATTTTAATCGGAATTGGGTCTTTGGGATTGGCTATTGTCATCGGTCTAATCATCGGTGAAGCAATGGGTCAGTCAATTCGCCAGTTAACCGAGTCGAGTCAGGCGATCGCCCAAGGGAAGCCGGGGCCAACTGTTGTCAGCAGTGCGGTAAAAGAGTTAACAATTTTGGCGGATGCTTTTACTGAAATGAACCAGCAAATTCAACGAAATCACCAAAATTTTGAGGCATATAGTCAAGCATTACAACAGCAACTTGAGTCAAAAACCGAACAGTTAGAAAAAGAAATGCGCGATCGCCACATCGTCGAGCAGCAACTGCATACTTCCGAACGGAAAATACGGGCATTTTTTGAAGCCATGAATGATATTATTCTGGTGCTAGATACCGATGGCAACTTTGAAATTGCCCCCACGAATCCCTCAGTTTTGTATGACCCGGATACGGATATTATTGGGTTAACTATTGAACATTTTTTTGTGGACGAAAATTTTCAATATCTTCAGGAGCAAATTCAGCGGGTGTTAGAAACCCAACAAACCTTTAATTTCGATTACCACTTGACCGTTGATACCGAGGAAAAATGGTTTGCCGCCCGGGTGTCGCCGATGTCTGGAAATTCAGTCATTTGGGTAGCTAGAGATATTAGCGATCGCAAAGAAGCGGAGTTAGCCCTCCATATCGCCCAACAACAATCAGAAAGTTTACTGCTGAATATTCTGCCTAAAACCATTGCGGAACAGTTGAAACAGTCCACGGATGCGATCGCCGAACATTTTGACGAAGTGAGTATTTTATTCTCCGATATTGTCGGATTTACGCCTCTTTCGGCGCGGCTTTCCCCCATCGACTTAGTAAAACTGCTCAATGATATGTTTTCCAAGTTTGATAAATTAGCGGAAAAGTATCAATTAGAAAAAATTAAAACTATTGGCGATGCCTATATGGTAGCAGCCGGTTTACCTCTCAGGCGGGAAAATCATGCCCAGGCGATCGCCGAAATGGCTCTAGATATGCAAGATTCCATCCATCAATTCTGTAGGGACAATCGCGAGGAATTTCAAATTAGAATTGGCATTCATAGTGGGCCTGTGGTGGCTGGGGTCATTGGCAAGAAAAAGTTTATTTATGACTTATGGGGCGATACGGTAAATGTTGCCTCCCGGATGGAATCATCGGGAACTCCCGGCAGAATTCAAATTAGCTCTGACACTTATGAATTATTAAAAGATCGGTATATTGTAGAAAAACGCGGTCAGATTTCGGTCAAAGGCAAGGGAGAAATGATCACCTATTGGCTTGTGGGGAGAAAATCAGAACAAATCTTCTCTGTCCATCAAGAAACATAATCGATTTTACCCAAAATACAACCGCTTGGTTTGCCATATTTTTGGGTAAACAGCCATGAATTAATTATGCGCTCAAAAAATCATCGCCTGACTGATTCATCAAGGATTCAAATCCCCAGATCGTCAGGCTAAAAAAAATTGAAAATTATCGGTTATAATCCCGATAAAAATTTAATAAAAAGCCACTAAAAAGCCACATAGACATCTATAATAAACTTATGGCAAAATTCTAAAAACCCCTTATCTTTAAGGGCGTTAGGTGGATCGTAACCGTCCTGTTTGCCACACTTGTCTAATGAATGGATTTTATCTATCTCCAAAGAAAAAAAGAAAAAATGATGCTTCTCCCGAGCGGTCAGAGGCAAAAATTTGGCCGAAATCTCCCAGAGGTTTCGCGATCGCCAGGTTTTGAGTTTGTCTCGCTCGATGGTTGATGAACTTGAAGCGATCCCCCTCCGGGAGGCGCGAGCGCGATCGCTCATCATGGATGTGACCAAATATGCTATGTTAGCCAAGCATCTGCAAGTGAATGCAGGCAAACGCCCCAGCATCCCCTTGTTTACCTGGCAGCCAATCAGCCGCGATGCCTCGCAGCAGATCCAGAAACGGGAAATCGGCGCGATCGGGCTAACATCTGTCAGAATTATGTCTAATTTTTTAGCCAACCTGAATGGCAGGGACTAAATTTAACACATTAAATTTATCCGCCCTCGATTCGTGCGGCAACTTGACTACTGGGTTCATGGCATCAAAGACTACCGAAAAACCTACCGAGATGTTTTTCACCGTAGACCTTGACCACAAAACGATCTAATCTAAAAACGATCTAATCTAAAAACGATCTAATCTAAAAACGATCTAATCTAAAAAATGACCGTAAATTCTCTTCGCCTAATTTTTATTGAGTTTTAGAGTTGTGACTTCCAGTTTCAGCCCTACCAGACCCGATCCAGAACCGTCGAACCGCGTCGCCGGTCCTGTTGCCTTTTTAGTTCGTGCTGTTGAATTCAAAGAACTGATCGACGTAGCCGATATTTTAACTGAAAGTTTTCACTCCCAAGAAGGAATAAACTTCTGGTTAAATCCCTTGTTTCGCTTGGGGATTTATGAAGATTTGCGGACACGAATGCGATCGCTTTCGCCCCATTACATCTGCCTAGTCGCGATCGCCTCCGACCCATCCAACCCTGCAATCAGCAATCCGGCGATCGTGGGCACCGTGGAAATGGGTCACAAAAGCCCTTCCCTCGGACCAAATCTGTCTTCTCAATGCTTATACTTATCCAACCTAGCCGTCTCTGCCAACTATCGGCGCCAAGGAGTCGCCGCCAAATTACTGCATCGTTGTGAGGAAATTGCCCTAGAGTGGGGGTTTAATGAGCTTTATTTAACCTGCCTAGAAAATAACCAACCAGCCAAACAGCTTTATTTTCATCATGGGTATCGTTTACAGTACATCGAACCCTACTGGATGTCTTGGTTATTTTGGCGACCTCGGCGGATGCTGTTACACAAACACCTGAAAACTACTGTCGTCTAACCGATTACTTCTCAGGAGAACAGAAATAGCATGAACAAACGAAGAGATGAAAATTTGCGTTTGATGGGTGGGAATGCTAACAATCTATATGTATTAGTCCGAGATAATTAAAGAAAAGTGGCTATCAAAGCAAAAAACTTTAATATGACTATCAGAGCTTTTTTTCGCGCCGCTAAAGTAGAAAGCGCCCAAGCGCCCTACGATACTATTCATCTAAAAGTTTTCTATCCAGCAAAAATGTCCGGGGGCGATCGAGAACAAAATATGGGCATCGTTGCCCCTGACTCCAAACAAGCACCGTTTCCCGTGGTAATTTTTTTCAACGGCGTTAACTGCCATTCAGAAATGTATCAATGGTTAGCAGTAAAACTGGCTGAACGCGGACTGGTGGTGGTGACATTTTCTTGGGTATCAGAAAATATCCCTGGGATGATTTCTATTTCTCCGGGAGTGGATCTGGCCATGTTGAGTCCCGATCGCTACGGGACAGGTCCGACCGCTTCTGCTTTGCCCACATTACTTGCAGAGTTGGAAAACTTACAATCTCAAAGCATTTTGGCAGGAATGCTCGATTTGGAAAAAATTATTTTAGGTGGCCATTCTGCTGGGGGTCGAGTGGCCATTGAAAGTGCGGATCCGCGCTTTTTTCCCCAAGTAGTGGCAGCGTTTGCTTACGGTGGCCACACCGCAGCCGGTACGATGATGGGATATGAACCAGGTACTATTTTACCCTTGCCAGACTCGTTACCATTGCTGTTAATCGGGGGCACTTGTGATGGGGTGATTGCCAATAGTAGCGATCTCTATGGGTTAGTTTGGGATACCCCGACGACGCCAATATCCCGGACTTTTCAAGCAGGAATTGCCGGAGGGCGAAATGATAGCTATTTGCTACTAATCGAAGGAGCCAATCATTTTTCTATGGCTGACCCCTTCGATCCTACAACCGGCAGGCCATTTCTTGATTTACCCGCCACTCAACCACCAGAGCAAATCCGAGATTTAATTGCTGAAACTGTGGGTTTATTTATTGATACTCATGTTCGTCAGCAACCAGGTGTCTCCCCTGTACTCAAAATAGATCCGGTCAACCCTCTCATTGCTGCCTTTGAACAAAAATAATGTCCTCAACCAGTTTGTAAATATGCTGGCAATTTTTCTAACCAGAAATGACTTTTTTGGGCAGGTTCATCAAAAATCAACTTACCAATCTGTAACACATTGCCGGTTGCTGCTAATGGGATTAATGCGATCGCTAACCATTCATCCCTCGGTGCATCAGTCCTAGCCCTGCCAAATATTCCCAATTCTAAGCAATTCCGAGGTTTTTGACTGTCCCTTAACAAATTTTTACAACAAAAATCCCCAAATCAGGCCAAAAAAGTTTGACATTTTGCTCGAACTTAAATAATAATAGAAGATTGTGTAAACTCTAGCTGGACAGACCCTTGGCTAACGTCATTGTTATAGGCGCCCAATGGGGCGATGAAGGAAAAGGAAAAATTACTGACTTACTCAGCAAGTCAGCCAACGTAGTAGTACGTTACCAAGGAGGGGTCAACGCCGGTCATACGGTTGTGGTAAACGACCAGACCTTTAAACTGCACCTGATTCCTTCTGGTATTCTTTATCCTGCCACTGAATGTATCATTGGATCAGGGACGGTGATTGACCCGAAAGTTTTGATTCAAGAACTGGATCAGCTAGAGGGACTCAATATTTCCACAAAAAATTTGATGGTGTCTCAGACTGCCCATGTCACCATGCCTTACCATCGACTCATTGACGAGGCATCGGAAGAAAAACGGGGCAATAATAAAATTGGCACCACGGGACGGGGCATTGGCCCAACTTATGCGGACAAATCAGAACGGACGGGGATTCGGATCCTAGACCTAATGGATTCAGAGGGTTTCGAGGAGAAACTCATTTGGACGATTAACCATAAGAATGTCATTTTAGAAAAACTCTATGACCTGCCGCCGTTAGATCCGCAAAAGGTCTTCGAAGAGTATCTGGGATACGCCGATCGCCTGCGCCCCCATGTCGTCGATGCGTCCTTGAAAATCTATGACGCAATCCAAGAACGACGCAATATTTTATTTGAAGGCGCCCAAGGCACCTTATTGGACTTAGATCACGGCACCTATCCTTATGTCACTTCCTCTAACCCCGTGGCGGGTGGGGCTTGTGTCGGTGCCGGGGTCGGCCCGACGATGATTGACCGCGTGATTGGGGTGGCCAAAGCTTATACCACTCGTGTGGGAGAAGGGCCATTTCCCACGGAAATGAAAGAAGGGATTGGGGCCGTATTGTGCGATCGCGGAGCAGAATTTGGCACCACCACAGGTCGCCAACGGCGTTGCGGTTGGTTTGATGCCGTCATCGGTCGTTATGCCGTGCGGATCAATGGCCTAGATTGTTTAGCCATTACCAAACTCGACGTACTCGACACCTTAGAAGAAATCAAAGTTTGTGTCGCCTACGAAATTGATGGCACTCGCTGCGAAAACTTCCCCAACAATGCTCACCAGTTTGCCCGTTGCCAACCGATTTATGAAACCGTCCCCGGTTGGAAGCAATCTACCGAACATTGCCGCACCCTGGAAGACTTACCCAAGGAAGCCCTGGACTATCTCAAATTCCTGGCTGAACTGATGGAAGTCCCCATCGCCATTGTCTCTCTTGGGGCCGATCGCGACCAAACCATTATTATCGAAGACCCGATCCACGGGCCAAAACGAGCATTATTAGATGCTAATGGCACACCTGTGAGCGCGAAACCTTGATTTCAGGAAACCGGGTTTCTATGTAGAGTCCGGTGGGATGGCAGGCATTTCGTCAGAGTTACCCGGTTTCTAAAACCAAGGGCAGATGAATTTGCCTAGAATCAGCCAAAAAAATTCAAGGAAAAAATGCTAAGATTGTGTGTTTGTCAATCTCTATGACCGGCGATCGCCATTTTGCCCGATCTGCCAGAGATATCTCACCAGCCATCAGGCTGAAACGGATCGCGGCGATCGCTCCAGAGAATTGGCGCTGAAATCTTAGACAAAGTTAATCACGACAACCTACAACAAACGATTAAAATGGAACTTACACTTGAATGTCATCAACGCCCTGAAGGCAGCAAACCCAGAGCCCTGCGTCGTGATGGATTAATTCCCGCCGCCCTCTACGGTCACAACGGGGCTGAATCGATTTCCCTCACCGTTAATGCTAAAGAAGTCGAACTGTTGCTCAACAGTGCGTCAGTCAACAACACTTTGGTTAATGTAACCATTCCTGAACTCTCCTGGAATGGTAAAACTCTACTGCGGGAAGTTCAGAGTCATCCTTGCAAACCCTTAATCTACCACCTCAGCTTTTTTGCCATTTCCGCACAAGACAGCGTGGAAGTAACCATTCCCCTGGTATTTGTCGGTGAATCCCCTGGGGTTAAGTTTAGTGGTGGTTTATTAGACCCAGTGCTGACCGAACTAGAAGTCAAATGCGCCCCCGACAGCATCCCGGAAAAAATTGAAGTGGACATTTCTAGTATGCAAGTGGGCAGTGCCCTGCATATCAGAGAACTGGTTCTGCCTGCCGGTGTCGTTCCAGTCATTACCGATGGAAGTCAATTGGTGGTGAGTGTCTTAGGCTATCAAGGTGGAGATGACGGAGAGAGTGAACCCAATCAGGCTTAATCAAATAGTTGAAAGACTAAAAGCCTGAGAAAATTAATCATCACCGTCTTTAAACTAACCAGACTTTAAACTAACCAGGGGGATATCCCTGGTTTTTTTGTCACGATCGTCTGACAGATTTAGATGCCATAACCTAAGATTAACAGGACGATAGCAGCTAATCTATATGTAGGGTGGGCATTGCCCACCATGCAATATATATAGTGATTAAATCCTAGATTTGCGTAAGTCCTAATTAATTAGGATGAGAAAACTCATCAAAAATCAAAAACACAAGCGAGAAACAAAGGAAAAGAAAAAATATGACTGATCCCAATCTTCCCCCGATTATTCAACAAATGTTGCAGCCAGAGTTCTATCCCCATCCGGTGCCAGAACCAGTGCAACTAATCCAAACCCATGTTTCCTTTGTGCTGTTGACTGGGGCTTATGCCTACAAACTAAAAAAAACCGTCAACTTTGGCTTTTTGGATTTCTCCACCTTGGCAAAACGCCAGCATTTTTGTGGGGAAGAATTGCGGATGAACCGACGCAGTGCGCCAGATATCTATCTAGAGGTATTGCCCATTACCCAAACCGGGGATAAGTATCAACTAGGGGGTGATGGCGAACCTGTGGAATATACCTTAAAAATGCGCCAGTTTCCCCAAGATGCTCTGCTGATTAACCTGTTTGAAGCCGGAAAACTCAATCAAGCGGAAATGCAAGAGTTGGGCAAAGTCGTGGCTGATTTCCACCGCCAAACCGCTACCAATGATTACATTCTCAAATTTGGGGAAGTAGCGCAAATTCGTCAGGCTTTTGATGAAAATTATGCCCAAAGTGAGAAATATATTGGCGGCCCACAAACTCAGGCACAGTTTGACCAAACTAAAGCCTATACCGATAGCTTTTTTGGCGAAAAAGCCGCCCTATTTCAAGAGCGGATTGCCCAGGAGAAAATCCGGGAATGTCACGGAGATTTACACCTGAAAAATATTGCCCTTATTGATGAAAAAAACGTCCTGTTTGACTGTATTGAATTTAACGAGCCATTCCGCTTTGTCGATACCATGTATGATGTGGCTTTTGCGGTGATGGACATTGAAGCCCGAGGACGGAAAGACTTAGCCAATGTGTTTTTAAACACCTATATTGAGCAAACCGCTGATTGGGCTGGATTGCAATTATTGCCTTTATATTTAAGTCGCCAAGCTTATGTCCGCGCTAAGGTGACTTCTTTCTTGTTAGATGACCCAGGGGTTCCCCCTGACCAAAAAGCTCAGGCAGAAAAAGCTGCGGCAGAGTATTATAAGTTGGCTTGGGAATATACTCAGCCCGGTGAAGGTCGGTTATTTTTAATGTCTGGAGTATCCGGGTCTGGAAAATCAACTACGGCTCGCATTTTAGCGGAAAAAATTGGGGCGATTCACTTACGTTCTGATGCGGTGCGTAAACATTTGGCAGGTATTGGTTTAAATGAACGGGGCAGTAATGACATTTATAGCCCGGAAATGACCCAGAAAACTTATGGCCGCTTGTTAGAATTGGGCATTATGCTGGCGAAATCTGGGTTTCCAGTGATTTTAGATGCCAAGTACGATCGCATCCATTTACGTTCAGAGGCGATCGCTGCCGCAACAACTCATGGCTTTCCCATCACCATTCTGCATTGCACCGCACCAGAAGCGGTGTTGCGTCAATGGCTGAGTCAACGCAGTGGGGATATTTCTGACGCCACCGCTGATTTACTCGCCAGTCAACTAGCGGCCACCGAAGCCTTTACCGAGGCAGAACATTCCTTGGTAAAAACCATCGATACCACCCAAGATGTGGCGGCACAACTGTCAACAATTGGCTAAAAAATTGATAATTGATAATTGATAATTGATAATTTTTTATCTATAATTGTCAATTGTCAATTGTCAATTGTCAATTATAGATGAGTTTAAACCACGGCAACTTTAGACATTTCTGGCTGAGAATCAATCAGGCATTCCAACTCTTCATTCAACTCTTGATTGTTACTGGTTAAGCAGAAATAGCGTTTCGTCTTTTCTGGCAAAATTGTATCCGTAAAATTAGCCTCGGATATATTTGCCCCAATTAAAGTGGCATTGGTCAGATCCGCGCATTTAAAATCCGTTCGCCGTAAACAAGTCCAATTGAGATTAGCACGATCCAGGCAGGTGAGAACTAATTTGGCTTCGGTCAGATCCGCCCCAGACAAATTCGCTCCTCGGAGTTGAGCTTGAGTGAGATCCGCTGCGATCAAGTTTGCCCCCTCCAATTTAATCCCATTCATTTTTGCCCCTTTGAGATTAACGGCAATTAAAGTGGATCCGGTCAGATCCACTCCATTTAAATAAGCTTCTTCTAGGTTAATCCCATGAAAAACGGCGCCATATAACATGGCACCACTGAGTCTGGCAAACGCCAGATTTGCCCAGCTAAAATTTGCGCCACTGAGGTTAGCCCCGCGCAAGTTAATCCATTCCAAATTGGCACAACCAAAGTTGGCACTACGCAGATTTGCTTGGAAGAAATTCGCCCCCACCATATTCGTACCAGTCAAGTTGGCTCTAGGGAGCTTGGCTTTGGCAAATGAGGCGCCGGTCATGGTGGCTTTGGCTAAATTAGCATCTGGGAGCTTGCTTTTGTCGATCTTGACGAAATTCAGATTCGCCCAGTATAAGTTGGCTTGACTCAAGTTCGCTCCGGTGAGATGGGCCCGACTCAAGTTGGTGCCTCTCAGGTTGGCGCCGGTCAAGATAATGCCCGGTAGATGACAGCGACTGAGGTCTACTCCACTGAGGTCCGCCCCGGTGAAATCTCTCTGACCGCTGGCGTACAATTCCAGAATTTCATTGCGTTCCATGTAATTACTTCCCTGTATATGCGATCGCCTTGAGAATGGATCGTCTAAGACGATCGCCCATACGGACATCTCAGACTGGGAAACCGCTTCTTACCACAAATTAACCTAAAAAAAGATAAATTACATAAAATTTTAATAATTTTTCGTCAAGTTGTCAAATTATAACATTAAATGACAATCTAAATTACATGACTTCCTGGGGATCGGCCTGGAGATCGCCAGGGAATCTCTTAACCCATGAACCATGCTTGAGCATAGGTGCTTAATATGGTTTAGCTTAATCTATCATTTAATCTATCATTAAAGAGAATTTGTATATGTTGAGTAAAATTGGCTTTGGACTATTATGGCTGGGATTTGTCACATATGCCTTTATTTTCGCCCCGCCAGACCAACCGGACACGATCGCCCTAATTACCAATCTCTCCACCGGCAACTGGGAAAACATTAATCCCCTGATTATTTCTCTATTTAATTTGATGGGGATTTGGCCGATGGTTTATACTTGCATGATTTTAATTGATGGCCGGGGGCAAAAAATCCCCGCTTGGCCATTTGTCTTGGGGTCTTGGGCTTTGGGAGCGTTTGCTTTGTTGCCTTATTTTGCCTTGCGTCAACCCAATCCTCGGTTTTCCGGGCAAAAAAATCTCTTGCTCAACATCCTGGATGCTCGCTTAACCGGGGTACTGTTAACCCTCGGTGCCATTGTTTTATGCGCGTCGGGTTTAATCAATGGCAATTGGCCAGATTTTATCCAGCAATGGCAAAATTCTCGGTTTATTCATGTAATGAGCTTAGATTTCTGCGTCTTAAGTCTGATTTTTCCCGCATTACTGGGAGACGATCTTGCCCGTCGCGGCATTAACAATCCAGTAATTTTTTGGCTCGTGGCCTTAATTCCCTTACTTGGCCCCGTGGTTTATTTAGCCTGTCGTCCACCCCTGCAAATTGCCAATGCTGAGGCGATCTCCGAACCAGAATTCGCCTCGCCAATCACACCACAATCACCCCCCTTAAATTAAGTCGCTTTCTGGGGTAATTAAATGCTTTGTCGCCCGTTTTTTTCCTGAACACGGGGCGGCAAAGCATTAAGAAATTAATTAAATCAGTGAGGTTAATTTTAACTGTGCCCCATTTTGGAGCATTTCTTCAAACTTATCCCCTGGCACCGGAGGACTAAATAAATAACCTTGAATGGTATTACATTTTTGTTCTCTAAGAAACTCCAGTTCGGCTTCCTTTTCGACGCCTTCAGCAATCACGTGCAAGTTAAGTCCATGTGCCATAGAAATAATTGCTTTAGTAATAGTAGCATTTTTTTCATTATGATTAATATCAGTGACAAAACACCGATCTATTTTTAATATATCTAGATTAAATTTTTGCAAGTAACTTAAAGAAGAATAGCCCGTACCAAAATCATCAAGAGAAATGCTAATTCCCAAGGCTTTTAATTCTTTTAACTGGGCATTTGCTAGTTTAATATTATCCACCAGCATACTTTCTGTCAGTTCCAACTCTAAATACTGGGGATCTAAATTGGTTGATTCTAAAGTTTGGACAACTTTTTTGATCAAATCTGGCTGATTAAATTGTCGCACCGATAAGTTAACCGCAATGCGTAGGGAGGGTAAGCCAGCATCTTGCCATTTCTTCAATTGTTGACAAGCGGTTTGCAAAACCCATTCGCCAATCGGCACAATCAAGCCATTTTGTTCAGCCAAAGGAATAAATTGTCCAGGGGAAATAAATCCTTGTTCAGGATGCTTCCAGCGAATTAATGCTTCCGCCCCAATAATCCGTCCAGAGCTTAAGTCTACTTGCGGTTGGTAATATATCTGAAATTGAGAACGTTCTAAGGCATACCTTAAATTCGTTTCTAGATTCAGCAATTCCACCGAAACAGCTTGGATATTTGAGGAATAAAACTGCAATTGATTGCCCCCCATTTGCTTGGCATAAGAAAGCGCCGCCTCCGCGTGTTGCATTAGTTCATCAATATCTTCCCCATCTTTGGGGGACAAGGCAATGCCAATACTGGCGGACAGAGAAATTTTATGTTGATCCAAGTTAATGGGTTTTGACAGACGTTCGATAATCCGTTGGGCAACTTGTGATGCTTGCTCGGTAAGTTCGAGAGATTGTTGGTTTTCTGAAGCTAAAATAATCGCAAATTGATCGGTATTTAGTCGGGCTACGGTATCGCCAAAATCCACACAGCTAATTAAGCGGTGGGCGACATTTTGAATTAGCCGATCGCCCCAAGCATATCCCAAAGATTCCACCACCCGGTAAAAGCGATCGATCGCCACGATTAAAATCGAAGGAGCTTGACCCGAACCCTTTTGAGCCAGACTTTCGTCGAACCTTTCTCGCAATAGCAGTTGATTGGGCAAGTTCGTTAAGCGATCGTAATAGAGAGAATGAATCAATTCCTTTTGAGCCACTTCGAGTTGATCGTGGTAACGTTCAGTCATCGCCTGATGTTTGGCCAATCGTGCGGTGACAGCGGTGAGCAGTTCGGTGCGGCGAAAGGGCTTGGTCAAGTAATCATCAGCCCCCAAATTCATCCCGGTGCGGATATCCGTTTTGTCTGCCCTGGCTGTCAAAAAAATAAATGGAATTGTTTTTGTAGTTGAATTTTGCCGCAATAGTTTCAAGACGCCATATCCATCTAGTTCGGGCATCGTCACGTCACAGATAATCAAACTCGGAAGATTCTTCACCGCGAGTTCAACGCCTCGGCGACCATTTTCCGCCCCAATAGCTTCAAACTCACCGGACTCTAGAATTTCCACAATATTAGACCGAACTATTTCTTCGTCTTCGATGACTAAAATTTTATTCATAACCTTTGCGATCGACTGATGGAGTTGGGACAAGAGGGATTTCGTTCACGGGACTGTGCTGATAAGTCATATTTTAACGGAATCTGACTCAGAAGTCTTTTGAGCGAAAATTTCCCTGATTTCTGCTGACACGAACGAGTCTGAAACGGAGTTGGATGAGCCGTCCCCTGGCAAAATGCTCATCGGTTCACTGGCAAAAACAATATTATGGACAATCTATTGACGGCAGGATGGCCTTGGGCAGATTTACCGGATGACGCTAAATTTCTGCGGTTGTCACCCTAATATAATTTTTTATCCGATTTCATGCTGGATTTCGCTTCAATCAGGTTAAATTGCCGTAACAACTTGACGTTATCTAAGGTCAAGAGTTCTTGGACATCAGAGACTTGATTTAACAAGGCAATTTCTTTGTCAAACTCTTCTTGCAAGATTTCCAAATAGCGATCGCGCGATGCTCCTGGAGGCGTATTTTTTAGCATCTTAATTGCCAAGTTAATCTTGGATAGAGGATCCCGCAAATCCCCGATTAACTTCATCAGTAATCCCTCTTTGGTTTCACTAAGTTGCTGAAGATCCTGCATTTTTGACAGTAATCCTTCGGCCCTTTGAAACTGGGACATATACTTTTGCATCACTGCGGCTTGTTTTTCCAGACGGGTGTTCACCGCTTCCAGCAACTCTTTCCGGCGAAATGGTTTAGAAATATAGTCATCGGCTCCCAAATTCATCCCTTGGCGGAGATCCCCTTTATCTGCTTTGGCCGTGAGAAAAATAAACGGAATAATTTCGGTTAAGGGCTGAGAACGGAGTTTGGTCAGCACTCCGTATCCATCTAATACCGGCATCATCACGTCACAAATAATCAAGTCGGGGATTTCTTGGGTCGCCAACTGAACGCCCACCTCGCCATTTTCCGCGCCAATGGCATTAAATCCCCCAGATTCCAGAATTTCTATGATATTGGTTAAGACGGGTTTTTCGTCTTCAATGACTAAAATTTTTTTCATAACGTTCTCCAATAATTGTGCCGCAGATTTCTCTGATAATTGTCAGCATAACCAATTTCATAATGTACCATTTATGAGTAGAATTAGAAAAGAGGCATAGAAGTTTTAGGCTGAAAAAACATGGGGGAGCGGGAGTGCCTCAAAGCAAGGTCATATAACGATAAGTGGGAACAGCCGATCGCAGACAGTGGAGCAAGCCATCCAGGGCGATCGCATACCTGCCTGGGAATTTGGCGATTCCATCCGGGACGCTATGGGCGCGATTCGCAACTCCTGCTTTCACCTAAAAATCAACCGTCTCAGCGATTTATCTGCCATAAATGTGCAATCCCATCAATATTTCTCTATTTTAGAAGAAATTATCAGAATCGGTTTCGGGATTCATCCAGCCGCTCGAAAACTCTCAAAAATGGCAGCATGTCAAGTCAAAATAACAATCAATCAGGTGATGATGGCCTCAATCAAAAACAAACATCAGCCCAAAAACGCGGTTATTTTATTTAGTTAAAGTCGTAAAATATTGATAAAAAATATCGCCCAAAAGAGAGCAAAAAAAGAGCAAAAAGATATTTTTAATATTAAACGCGATTCATTTTAATGGATCGATTAGCCCAGATTAATTTTTCCAGATTGGCTCCGATAATATATCAAACAAGATATCAAGATTTTGTGAAAATGTTGTGAAAGTATGGAAAGAAGTTTTCATCTTTTCATCATCTTTTCATCATAGAGTGAATGTGTCTACTAGGGGTCAATTGTAAAAAAACCGCCAATCTAGAGGCGGCTTGACTGAGCATATTACCATAAAGAGCGATCGCGCCGAACGCTCATAGCGTGCCGTAGGGAATCGCCGATCTCACTTTCGGTGTTTTCTACCCAGATAGACGACTTCCTTTAGGCTTAAATACCGGATATTCGCTCGGGATGTAGAATAAAATACTCATGCATCACGACTGCACCATGATTTGTTTCTCCATCTGAGGGCGCCGATCGCCTCAGCATCCAAGTTAGGGCTTTCGAGAACAAAAACCAAATTTGTGTCAGTTCTATGGTGACTCGTCATCAATCACTCAGATATCAGAAACACAAATCCTAACAAAGATGTCATTTATCTTTACCCTGCGTTAAACTAACTGTAAAGATTTAATCCGGGTGGCGATCGGCTTCGGGCGCATCTCTCCGTAGTAAATCTTTCCCATCGTGTGAGGACGTGAATCAAATATGTCTAGAAAATCTCAGTATTTCTGGCTGACTAAGCCAGCGATCGTTAGTGCCAGTCTGTTGTTGGCGACATCAGCGATCGCCAGCGAACCTGTATCCGGTTCCGGATCCGCCACCAGCGATGGTGCATCCATCAACTCGATTCTCAACCAAGTTGAAGAATACAACCCGATCGACCTATCCCAAGGGGGAGATGAACCTCTACAACGGGTCAATTCTGTCAACCAACTCCGGGATGTCCGCCCCACTGACTGGGCTTATACCGCACTGCAAAATCTCGCTCAACGTCACGGCTGTCTATTAGCTTACCCGAATGGCGAATACCGAGGCAATCGAGCCATGACTCGTTATGAATTTGCCGCTGGCTTAGATGCTTGCCTGGATCAGATTCAAAGACAGCTTGCCACCTTGGATACCGGCGTTTCTGCCTCCGACCTAGAAGCCCTGCGGCGATTGCAACAAGAATTTGAGGGAGAATTAACCGTTCTGCGTCGTCGAGTCGATGCCCTGGAAGTCCGTACCGCCGAACTGGAAGCCAATCAATTCTCCACCACCACCAAACTCTTTGGCGAATCCATCTTTGCCCTAGTCGGCGCCAGTGGTGGCAGTGCCACCAACAGTGACGTTAACGGCGAACTTGCCCTAGGCACTCGGACTCGTCTCAACTTTGATACCAGTTTCTCCGGTCAAGACCTGCTGAGAACTCGACTGCAAGTCGCCACTCTGGATTCATTTGCCCAGAACAACACCTTCACCCCCGAAGGCGATCTATTCTTTAATGCTGGACTCGACCAAGACGGCAGCACGGCGATCGGGTTAGACAGCTTGCTCTACAGCACCAACCTCGGTGATAAAACTCGCGTGACCATTATTGCCAATGCTGGAGCCGTGGATGACTTCGCCAGCACCGTCGTACCCTTAGATGGAGACGGTGGCAGTGGTGCCGTATCTCGTTTTGGCACTCGCCCGCCCATCTATAACATGGTGACTGGTACTGGTGTCGGTTTAACCTACGATGCAGGCAAAGCTGAAGTCAGCTTGGGTTATTTGGCTGGTAATGACAACCTGGGTCGTTCCGCTGCCAGCCCCCTCCCCCAAAATGGTTTATTTGATGGGCCTTACGGCGCTATAGCTCAGTTGGTATTAAAGCCCGTTGATGGCTTAAAAGTAGGTCTAACCTACGTTAATGCCTACAACAAAGACACCCAAACCGGCAGTATTTTTGCCACCCCTGTTTCCTCCATTGGTTTCACCACTTCCACCAATGCCTACGGCCTGCAATTCGGCTATGAAACTGCTGATATGCCGATTAAACTCGGTGGCTGGTTGGGTTACACCGATTCAAATATCAAAGATTCAGGATTAGACGGTGACATCGCAACTTGGAACTGGGCTGTAACTTTAGGGGTCGATGCCGGCCCTCCGGGAAGCCAACTGGGTCTGATCGTGGGCATGGAACCCAAAGTCACCAGCAGTGATGGAGCATTAGCCGCCCTGGAAGATGCGAATACTTCGATCCACATTGAAGGCTTCTACGAATATCAGCTATCCAATAACATTTCCATTACCCCGGCTTTCGTCTGGTTGACTGCTCCGGATCACAACAGCAACAACGATGACTTGGTAATTGGCACTCTCAGAACCACCTTTAGATTCTAATTTTTTACCGATGACAAATTGGTCAACAAATTAGTCAACAAATTAGTCAACGAATTAGTCAACAAATTAGTCAACTTCTCCGTTGTGTTGATGATTAGCCCCGTAAAGGGGCTTTTTTGTGACTATTTGCCGGTCAAAAATTCTGTAGAACCAGATATCGCCGTTTAAGCTAAAGCAGAAGTGCCAAAATCTGGCGGAATATCTTGAATTCTGCCAGAACCCACCGCCTGAATTGCCTCTTTCAGGGAAACATCACCAGTGTAAAGGGCGCGACCGACAATCACACTATTTACTCCCATCGGTTCGAGAGCTAATAACGAGAGCAAATCCGTGAGGGAGCTAACCCCTCCAGAAGCCACAATGGGAATATCGATTTGTTCTGCCATTTCCCGCAAAGCCGGAATATTCGGGCCTTTTAGGGTGCCGTCCCGATGAATATCGGTATAGATAATCGTCGCGACCCCTAATTCTTCCATCCGTTTGGCTAAATCCGTGGCCATGATTTCCGAAGTTTCCAGCCAACCACGGGTGGCAACTTTCCCGTTACGCGCATCAATCCCCACGGCGATCTGTCCCGAAAATTCTTGGCACAACTGCCCGACTAAATCAGGATTTTCTACCGCTACTGTGCCGAGAATGGCTCGCTGCACCCCTAAACTCAATAAGTTACTGACGGCAGCATAACTGCGTAAACCACCCCCAACTTGTACGGGTATTGGGGAGATGGCTTTAACAATCGCTTCAATGGCTTTGAGGTTAAGCTGTTCTCCCGCTTTCGCCCCATCTAGGTCTACTAAGTGCAGTCGAGTCGCCCCTTGATCCATCCACTGTTTGGCGACGGTGACAGGATCTTCATTGAAGGTTTCCGACTGTTGGTAATCTCCTTGGTATAGTCGGACACAATGCCCTCCGAGTAAGTCGATCGCGGGAATAACTTCCATAGTCCCCTTTTACCTCTTTTAAACTTTTCAATTTTAGATTTTTGGCTGAATTTGCCCCATTCACCCGTTTGGTGACACCCATTTGCTCACTTGGTGAATCTTGCTAATGATTTGGTCTTTACCAACTTTGAGTTATTTGGGTACAATTAGAACAGATGATGTCAGCATACAAGGTATTATATGTGCGCCAGGGTCAATGGTTAAACATTTGTCAAGGATTGTCAAGGATTAAATATTAAATTTCGGGGGAAACTATGCTAAAAACCAGTCTCATTTCCGGTTCAGTGATTCTCATCTTTCTTTATATTGGCTTTGGCGATAAGGTGGCAGTATTGCCGGAGAACATGAGAAATGCCAGTACCCAAGCCCGGACAACTTTAGTTGAATTTGGGGGTAAATTAGTTCCTAATTGGGTGACAAGAACCAAAGACAATCGAGGGAATATGTTAGACCAGGCTCCTGAATCCACCAAGTAGGCAATTTACTCAATTTTTGGGAAAGTTTTTAGGTAAAAAAATTAGGAATAAGGCTGTAGTTAATCATTACTGATTTACCTTGGCCATGATTCCTAAAAAGTTTTGTTTCAAGTTTTTTATCTGAACTGATTAACGCTGTTAATCAGTTCAGAATGTTAAAATTGCTTTATCTGTGTGAGAGGTTTTTGGCATCAATATTCTACACAGAAAAGCAGATTTATCCATAAATTTTCCATTGAGGGAACGGGGTTCGGCGATCGGGGGCTTCCGGAGATGAGGAGCAGAGGAGCAGAGGAGCGGAGGAGCGGGGGAGCAGAGGGGCAGAGGGGCAGAGGGGCAGAGGGGGAAGAGGGGGGAAGAGGGGGAAGAGGGGGAATTTCCTTCCCACACTTCCCACACTCCCCTGCACCTCTGCACCCCTGAGATCGGAAGAGCACACGAAAAGTTGCCTATTCCCTGATAACTGTTCCCTGATAACTGTTCCCTGATAACTGCTCCCAGGTTGACTATTTTTTCAGCCAGCTAAACATTGCTCGTAAATCTTTGCCGACTTCCTCGATGGGATGTTCGGCTTCTTGACGCCGCATGGCGGTAAAGCCCGGTTTACCCGCTTGATTTTCTAACACAAATTCCCGCGCAAATTGACCGGATTGAATTTCTGATAGAATTTTCCGCATTTCGGCACGAGTTTGATCGGTGACAATGCGTGGCCCACGAGTCAGGTCGCCATATTCAGCGGTGTTAGAAATGCTATCACGCATATTGGCGAGGCCACCTTCCACAATTAAGTCAACAATTAGTTTAACTTCGTGGAGGCATTCAAAATAGGCTAGTTCTGGCTGATATCCAGCGGCAACTAAGGTTTCAAATCCGGCTTTGATGAGCGCACTTAAGCCGCCACACAGTACGACTTGTTCTCCAAAGAGGTCGGTTTCGGTTTCTTCCCGGAAGGTGGTTTCCAGGATGCCGCCACGGGTGCCACCGATGCCTTTGGCATAGGCCATGGCGCGATCGCGGGCTTGACCGCTGGCATCTTGATAGACGGCAAATAAGCAAGGGACGCCCTCTCCCTGGGTATAGGTGCGTCGCACTAAATGTCCGGGGCCTTTCGGTGCCACCATCACTACGTCTACATTGTCCGGGGGCACAATTTGACCAAAGTGAATATTGAAACCGTGAGCAAAGGACAGGACTTTGCCTGCACTCAGGTTCGGTTCAATTTCGTTTTTGTAGACAGTTTTTTGTACTTCATCCGGCAGCAAAATCATAATCCAGTCAGCGGCTTTAGCAGCGTCAGCGACGGTGTGAACTGTCAATCCGGCTTCTTTGGCTTTAGCGGCTGACTTACTGCCCGGATATAATCCGACAATTACATTTATGCCGCTTTCTTTTAGGTTCAGGGCATGGGCATGACCTTGAGAGCCGTAACCAATAATTGCAATGGTTTTTCCGGCTAATAGGTCTAAGTTGGCATCCGCGTCGTAGTACATCCGGGCCATAATCGGCATCTCCATCCAACAACTGTTGTAACATTGCAAACTTTATATTGTACCAGAGTAGAGTATGGAGATGGCGAGAATTAGCGATCGAAAGGCAACAGGGGTGCAGGGGAGCGGGGGAGCGGCGGTTCGGCTTCGCTCACCGACCGAGGAGCAGGGGAGCAGAGGAGCAGGGGAGATCAATTATCAATCATCAATTATCAATTATCAATTATCAATTATCAATTATCAATTATCAATTATCAATTACCAATTATCAATTATCAATTATCAATTACACCCCAACCACCAACCAACAACCACCAACTAATAACTTCTGTCGAGTTGAGTCATAATATCAAAACTAACTAACTGATATTTGCTTTGTCTGATGTGGGTTCAAAATCAGGACGATCGAGAGCGGATGTCTGCTCAAACAGATGGTGGGTGGGCATTGCCTGCCGCATCCGAGGAGTTACAGAATTATTACACGGTGCTGGGATTGTCATATTCGGCGTCGATAGTGGAAATTCGCAAGGCGTACTGGGATTTTAGTAAGCGCTATCACCCAGATACGACTAATTTGCCTTCGGATTTGGCTAAGGAAAAGTTTCAAGAGGTGAAGGAAGCTTATGGGATTCTGAGCGATCCCCGGCAGCGGGCGATTTACGATCGACAGTTGCGTTTTTATCAGCAAAAGATTTATGAACATCAGCTTCGGCAGGGGTTAGCATCTAATCGCGCTTATGCCCGACCTTCGTCGCGGTCATCGTCCCTGGAACCTGTGGATCGCCCGTTATCCGCTGGGGAGATTTCGGCGTTGTTTTTTATGGCTGTTACGGTTTTGGGCTGTATTATGCTGGCGATCGCGATCGCGGTTATCCGAGGAGATACGGCGTTTCAAACCATTAGTTGTTTGTGTTTGCCTCCGGGCTAAAGCACTTGACTACCGCTTACGGGGCAATCTATCTGAGTTATCTCTGATGATTTTGTCCAATGTCAATTCAATAAGTCATAAAATGATCGCATATATTCATGCTTAGAATTAAATGATGACTAAACTGGCACCGACTACTCCTCTGTATAACCATCCTCTGCCCGATATCGAGCAATGGCTGCGCGATATGGGATGCGAACAAAGCCGCGATATATTAAGGATTTGCTGTTTTTTATGGCTGTTACGGTTTTGGGCTGTATTATGCTGGCGATCGCGATCGCGGTTATCCGAGGAGATACGGCGTTTCAAACCATTAGTTGTTTGTGTTTGCCTCCGGGCTAAAGCACTTTACTACCGCTTACGGGGCAATCTATCTGAGTTATCTCTGATGATTTTGTCCAATGTCAATTCAATCGGTCATAAAATGATGGCATATATTCATGCTTAGAATTAAATGATGACTAAACTGGCACCGACTACTCCTCTGTATAACCATCCTCTGCCCGATATCGAGCAATGGCTGCGCGATATGGGATGCGAACAAAGCCGCGATGAGTTAAGTATTTGGTATGTGGAAAAACCCACCTGGAA
>JAABRM010000089.1 GCA_011390955.1 Oscillatoriales cyanobacterium
TTTCCGAAAGTGACTTCCACAATATGGAGGCGGATTTTCTCAGATAATGCTCGCCATATTCAGATAAACTGGCAATATCCGCAAAAGTCTTTCCTTCCCACGCTTGCTCGAGGATCAACTTTTCTATGGGTTTTAATTCTTTTTCGCTTTTTGCCGAAATCAGGTAAATAATCTCTTCGATTGTCATAAGCCACCGCCTCTAGATCCGATCTGGGTTAAATATCTGCTCACCCTGTCTCTACTGTAAAATATCTCCGCCGCTTCTAGGACAATTTTTCTCTCGACTTAGTGACATCAATGGGTGGTGCCTCAATTCAGTTTGACATCGGATCGGCTTGATTTGACCATTTTCTCCTCCGCATAAACGCCAGATCGCAAAATGGGGCTGCGAACAGCCCCATTTTGCGATTTTTTGATGGATTTTTTCGATGGATTTTTTTGATGGATTTTTTTGATTCATTTTTGGATCGCGATCGCCCCACGGAATTCTGGGGTGGTGAGTGCGTTCGCGATCGCTTCCGGTCGGAAAATTCTGCCACGACTAATTACTTGGGCAGATTTTGGCTGCCGTAAGCATCCACGACAAAAGCCGGAACGCGCTTGCTGTAGTCAATTTCGCTACCAGTCACCGATTTAGACAACTGGGCAAAAGACTCAGAACTCCAGTTACGTTCGTGGATTGGCTTAGTTTGCTCGCCCAGGAAATAAGCCTGAGTGCCGAGAACCGCTGCTGCAATCCAACCCACCACGAATAAGCTAATTACGATAGTCATCTGTGCTTTCCTCAAGTTTTGTAACGTTATGTAAATAAATGTAACAAAGTATTGCGGCAAGTGTCAAGTCATTTTACGATATATAGTATTTTTTTCTAAACAAGCAACTATTAATCTGCCAACTTAATCTAAGTGGGACATAGATTTAAAAGATTTTTTTATGTAAATTAACTGTAAAAAAAATTTTTTCAGCCAGCGGGCTGTGGGGCGGCGGAGTGCTTCTGGAGCGGAGGAGCGGAGGAGCAGGGGAAACAATTGACAATTATCGATAATCGATTATCAATTATCGATTATCAATTATCAATTATCAATTATTCCCTCTCCCCTCTGCCCCCCCGCACCCCACACCGATGGCGGCCCCACACCCTCTCTCTACTGCTAATTCATCCTAGGGCTAATAAATCATCGGAAACTGTCACAAACCGAGAACTAATTTCAGCGGGAGTCACACCGACGACAATGCCCAAAGCGGTGCCAAAAAACTCAGAACCCGGTTGATTATTTCTAATTAATACCCCGTCAACTGTTGCATTCACAATAGTGGTATCATTCGGGGCAATTAAGTCCGCTGAAAGACCAGTCACAGCGGATGTTTGATCCGGGAATAACTTAAAAATACTTAATTGAGTCGTCAGGTCAATGGTGAATAATTCTAAAGTAATATTACTCGAAGTCAGGCCATCGGTCAGACCAATCGTATCCTCCGATGAATTAAAGCCAAAAATCAAATCCGCTTGGTTCGGATCGAAGGCTGGGGCATCAGTTCTCAGCACATAAAGATCCTGACCTTCTCCCCCAAAAAGCAAATCCTGATTCATATCACCAATTAAGGTATCATTTCCCGCCGAACCAATTAAAATATCCTCCCCCTGACCACCACGAACAATATCATCCCCGTCACCACCGACCACTAAATCGTTGCCTAAGTTGCCATTGAGAATATCGTTACCATTTTCGCCAAATAGCACATCATTATCCCTGCCGCCTAATAAAATATCGTCACCATTACCCCCAAACAAAGTATCATCTCCGGCATTGCCGTTGATTTGTTCATTGCCGGAAGAACCAGTGATAAAATCATTTCCCGCAAGTGCCCGTAAACCACCGGGAAATGCTGATAATTCACCAATAGTTAAGGAGTAATTATCATTTTGTTCCGTTAAATTTATGTAAATTGGTGGGGGTGGTGGCGGCGGTGGCGCTGGGGCTGGGGTTGGGGCTGGGGTTGTCACAGGTGAAGATACTGGGGCTGTTTCTTCTGTTGTGGTTGCCCCTCCGGTTAATGTATCTTCATCTGGTAAGATTAAAACTGCTTGAGTCATTGGATTTATCCCCACTAAATAAGATTTTTTTTCTCCAAGCAACTTTTAATAATAATTGCTTTTCTCCCTTAATTTATATTTTGTAGATTAGATTTATCCTGATTTGTCCTAACTAATCGAATTATAGTTATTTCAAGTAAGATTTCTCCAGCTATTGGAGATCGCTATATGTGAAAAAACCCGGTTTATTTCCTGTAAGGATTCTAATGTTGGGTTTCGTTCCTCAACCCAACCTACAGAATAATGTATCATTTTTATTTGAAAATACTATATCTTCATAACCATAAATCAGGATGGACATTGCCCCCTATTTTAGCAAAATATATCCAATATGGCGGTTATGATCCCAATGAAGTACAGAGGTCTTATGGATTCTAGCGGGCGCGGGAATGACAGGTTTTTTTGTACTTCATAACTCTGCTAAGTGCTAAGTAGATGTGCATAAATAAATTCACCACAGACGCCATCAGATAAAAAGCTGTCATTCCCGCGAAGGCGGGAATCCAAGGATTTACTTCGGGTAACAATGCAATTAATTATGTTCACCTACTTATATATATTAAGGAGGCAAATATGTTGTTAGCAATGGCTATAGATGATATTACCCCAGGGATAAGAAAGAATCCGGGACTGTTTCAAAATTATTGTTTAAATCTGATTGAGTGACATTCAAAACAATCCCAAGAACTGTATCAAAGTAAGTGGAATCTTCATCGTTATTCCGAATTAAGACTCCTTGAATAGTTCCATCGCCATCGGGATCTAATGTGGCTGTGGTAATGCCAATAGTTGCCTGAATGTCTTCGCCGGATCCAGCAAATATTTCCAAAAAGTTTATTTCCGTATCCAAGGTAAAGGTAATTGTTTCAAAAGTGAGGTCATTTTCAGATAGCCCCCCAGTGAGTCCAATAGTATCATCGGCGGGATTAAAATCAATGATCCAATCGGCAAATGAATCGGTTAACGCAGCGGTTTCTGTTCTTAAGACAAATAGATCGTCCCCGTCACTACCAATCAGATCGTCGGTGCCGAAATCACCAATTAGGGTATCGCGGCCATTTCCTCCTACGAGAAGGTCTTCATCTTGTCCCCCACGGACGAGATCGTCGCCATCTCCTCCTAATACTAAATCTTGACCAATATTTCCATTGAGGATATCATCGCCATCTTCCCCAAAAATGCGATCGCTATTTCGACCTCCCCGCAAAGTATCATCCCCCGCACCCCCCAGGAGGCTATCAAATCCCAGATTACCATTGATGGCTTCAGCGCTTGACGATCCGACGATCGTATCATTGCCATCAAGGGCTCGCAAACCTCCGGGAAAGTCAGCCAGTTCATTAGGGCTTAATCGTTCATCATCATCATCGTTGGTTAAGTCTTTAAAATCACTGTCAGCGAAAACCGTTCCAGGGGTTACAGCGGTTGAGGTAGAACTGCCTGATGTGGTTGAATTTGCGGCATTTGCAGCTTCTTCTAGACCAGCTAAAATTTCATCGATTGTAGGGTTTTGTCCAACGGCTTGTGGCATGGTTTTCCTCCATAATTTATGATAACACGACTTCGTAGGGTGGGCATTGCCCACCATTATTTATCTCCTACCAATTCGGCGCTCAAAATTACTCATAAAACTCATAAAACTCATAAAACTCATAAAACTCATAAAACTCAAAGTTTAAAGCCAATTTCGGCTAATTGACTGCGTAATTGCTCTGCTGCCGGAGACTGACGCTGTTCATATTCCGCGATCGCACTTTTAAAGGCGTCCATCGCTTCCAGGATGTTCCCGGCTTTTAACAATGTCACCCCTAAATTTTGGTAAGCTTCCGCATAGTCCGGCTTCAGGGCAATGGCTTGTTTATAATTGGCGATCGCTTCTGGGATGCGGCCTTTTTGTCTCAGGGCTAAAGCTAAATTAAAATAAGCTGCTGGTAAACTTGGGTCAATTTCTAAAACCATCTCATAAACCGCGATCGCCCCGGTTACATCTCCAGTTTCTAGCAATAAATTGCCCAAATTATTATAAGCACCTAATTGCAAAGGTGGGAACATTTTTTCTCGCAACGCTGTTTCATATTCCGCTTTAGCTTTTGACAGTTTAGACAAGCGACTGTAGGCAATTCCTAGATGATAGTGTATTTCATATTTTACCGCAGGTTCAATCGATTTATTGCTAAATAATCCTAACTGTAATAATTTAAGGCCGCGATTTAATTCACCAATTTGCACATACAAAGCACCGAGCTTACTACAAGTATAAGCATCATTGGGATGGGTCAACAAATATTGTTCTAAAATCTCTTGGGCCATCAGCAGCTTATTTTTTTCCGCGATCGCCCCTGGTTGATAACCCGTATGTAAAATCGCCACCTTTGCCAAAGAACCGACCGCCCATTGCTCCGGTTCTGCCTGCATTAATCGAGTGACACTATCATCCACCATTGCATGATAAGGATGCTCAAAATAAATCTCTGGATGATTGCGAAATAATCGCGAAACCAAAGAATAAGGAGATTGACTTGCCCCCAATTCTTGACGCACTAAATTAACTAACAGATAGCGATCGCTTTCAATAGCGGCTTTAATATCTGGAATCACTTCTGGGGTCAACATTTCATCGGCATCTAAAACCAATACCCAATCCCCTGTCACATATTTTAACGACTCATTTCGAGCCGCCGCAAAGTCATTATGCCAATCAAAATAATAAACTTGAGCACCAAACTCGCGAGCAATTTCTGGGGTGCGATCGCTCGAACCTGTATCCAGCACCACCATCTCATCCACTAACCCAGCCACACTACCGAGACATTGCGGCAAAGCGGCTGCCTCATTTTTGGCGATCGCGCACAAGCTTAACTTCATCTGACAACAACTTCCCCATAATTCACAGCGTCGTTGCCATTTTAGCAGGGGGGCGGGGCCGCCATCGGTGTGGAGTGTGGGGGGGGAAATTAACAATTAACAATTGACAATTGACAATTAAACAAAATTATCAATTATCAATTATCAATTATCAATTATCAATTATTCCCTACACCCTACACCCTACAAATAACTAGCTTTCTGGCAGATTCAAGCTAATCACTTCATTAGTCTCATTCAGAACGACGATCAAATCCATCGTTTTACTCTCAAACTCGCAGCTAACCACAATCACATTGCCCAGATTCTCGCGAACTTCTAGCTGCTGCTTAAACGCTCCATTTTGCTGAATAAACTTGCTCCACTCGGCTTCAAGATTCTCCGCAGTCACCTTTTTTTCAGCATTATATTTCGTGGCCGCTGTGTCAAATTCGCCCTCAGCCATTAGCCTAATCAACTCCTGGGCGATCGCCTCTGCGGTCGGTGACTGAGCCAGGATTTGAGGAGAGGCTACATCTGGATCCCCTTGGGCATAAGCGGGAATCGCGGTGCCAAAAACCAAGGAACCGACCAAACATAAAGAAATGTATCTTTTCATCATTTTGTCCTCATAAAATCGCACGATTAATTTCATTTTAATTCACGCCCTCAAGAACCGGCTTCGGTAAGCCGTACTGGAATCAGGGCTTCGCCGCTGGTGATGGATTGCCAGTGGGATTAAAGGCGATCGATTGGGGGTTGGTACACAGTCGGAAGGTTTTGCTACGTCGTGAGTTGGCACGATCGCTTTCGCGGTGAAATACTACTGTTGATGATCTTGAAATTGCCCAAAGAGGTGTACACATTGCAAATACTTCTGCAAATATCCAGGGCGATCGATGCCATCAACGAATGGATCGGTCGTGGCATTAACTGGTTAGTCCTGCTCATGGTACTCGTGGGAGTTTGGAATGTAGCCGGTCGTTACATTGGTCAAGCGATCGGTCAAAACCTCACCTCCAACGCCCTGATCGAAACCCAATGGTATCTATTTGACATCGTATTTCTCCTGGGTGCGGGTTATGCACTCAAACACAACGCCCACGTCCGCGTAGACGTGATTTACAACAACTTGCTCCCGAAGCAAAAAGCCCTAATCAACCTACTAGGGACAGTCTTATTCTTAATTCCTTTTTGTATTTTAGGTCTAGTTTTTTCCTGGAATACAGTTTTGCAATCTTGGCAAATTTGGGAAATGTCTCCAGACCCAGGGGGTTTGCCGCGTTATCCGATTAAAACCATGATTCCGGTCAGCTTTGGCTTACTGCTGCTTCAAGGGATCTCCCAAGGCATCAAACATTTCGCAATGGTGAGCGATCGACTACCTGCTGAGGAGGAAAAAGTCAATGACGCTGAGTTATGAGCTTAGTTATGATTGGTTGGGGCCGGGGATGTTTGCCGGGGCCTTAGTATTGCTCTCCTTTGGCTACCCCGTCGCCTTCTCCTTGGGGGGAGTGGCGATGATCTTTGGCATCATTGGCATTGCGGTGGGCGCATTCGATCCGATCTTCTTAAATGCCATGCCCCTAAGAATTTTTAACATCATGTCCAACTTCACCCTGTTGGCGGTGCCCTATTTTATCTTCATGGGTGCCATGCTGGAAAAATCCGGCATTGCGGAACGGTTGCTAGAGACAATGGGGATTTTGTTTGGTCGCGTCCGGGGGGGTTTAGCCCTGGCAGTAGTGGTCGTGGGAGCGTTGATGGCCGCATCAACGGGAGTAGTGGCAGCCACCGTTGTGGCAATGGGCTTAATTTCCCTCCCGATTATGTTGCGCTATGGCTATAACAAGGAATTAGCCTGCGGCGTGATTATGGCTTCCGGGACTTTAGGGCAATTAATTCCGCCGTCGGTCGTATTGGTGGTGTTGGGCGACCAATTGGGCGTTTCCGTGGAAGATTTGTTTATTGGGGCATTCATTCCCGGATTATTGATGGCCGGGGCTTTTGGGGTTCATGTGATGGCGATCGCCTTTTTGCGACCTGACATGGCTCCCGCATTGCCCCCAGAAGTCCGAGAAATGGGCGGTCAAGCGTTGCTCAAACAGATCCTTCAAGCAATGGTGCCGCCATTATTGCTGATATTACTCGTATTGGGCAGCATCTTTTTTGGCATTGCCACCCCCACCGAAGCGGGTGCCGTCGGTGCCTTGGGTGCCACCGCTTTAGCCGCTGTCGAAGGTCACGTCAATGTCAAATCCTTGGAAGAAGTCTGCAATGTCACCATGCGAACCACCACAATGGTGATGTTTATCCTTATAGGTTCGACGGCATTTAGCCTAGTATTTCGAGGCTTACATGGCGATCGCTTCATGTATGACTTTCTCAGCAACCTGCCCGGTGGCAGCACAGGGTTTCTCCTGGTCAGTATGCTCACCGTCTTTATCCTGGGTTTTTTCATCGACTTTTTTGAAATCGCCTTTATTGTCGTCCCTCTCTTTGTCCCCGTTGCCCAAACCCTAGGCATGGATTTAGTTTGGTACGGCGTCGTCTTGGGGGCAAACTTGCAAACGTCGTTTTTAACCCCTCCCTTTGGCTTGGCCTTATTTTTCCTCCGAGGAGTCGCCCCACCGTCTGTCACCACGGGAGATATTTATCGCGGTGCCATTCCCTTTGTCATTTTGCAATTATTGGTGGTTGTGACGTTAATTATCTTTCCCCAAATTGTCAATTTTTTACCTTCATTAACTATGCGACCGGCCATGTAAATCTAATGTATAGTTATTTCAATTGTGCTTGATACAATGCTGTAGGGGCGATCGCGATCCCGGTGCTCCCGCGCAAGGGATCAAGCATTGCGCCCAAAGAAGCCAATCAACAGATATTGTAGGGGCGCAATGCTTGCGCCCGAAATGCGATCGTTCCTAAATAATTGTATTAATCTTGAATTTAAATAACTATATAAGCTACCGAGAACGGGATCAAAGCCAAGGAGCGAAATTCCTAACTCAGTTGTCCGTCCGCTCTGCCAAATTAATCGTTTATATAGATGAATCGGCTTGGGATAGCCGAGATTAATGCCGAGATTAACATAATTATGAATCAAATAAAAAAGAAGAACGATTTTTCTCACTGACTCAAATCCCGCAAGTCATTAATCTAAGGATTTAGTGCCTGATGAGATGCGATCGCGTCAGTTCTGGGATCCGTTTGCTACCTGCCTTAGCAGTTGCTATAATTAGCGGTAGCATCACTTGGGTTCGCAATCGCCACTAACTAATAAGATATAACAGCACCAATCGAGTTAACTTGCTATGGTAAGACATTCTAAACTTATCCTGTTTCTCATCCCGATCGTAACATTCTTAGCAGTACCTTTTCAAAATTATAACCATGCTAGAAATAGGGCGATTGCCAGGAGTCAACAAGAGTTAATTATAACAGAACCCCAGACTCACCTTAACTACGCAAAAAATAAGGCGATCGGCATTTTTACCCATGAAGCGATCGCTGTAAATCGACCAAGTAATATCTCCAATAATATCTCAAATCCTATCTTCAATAATCAACCAATCGCCACCGATGTAAATCTGAATTTAACGGAAGAAGAAAAAGCCTATCTTGCTCAAATTGATTTCATCCCAATTTGCATTGACCCGGATTGGATGCCTTATGAAAAATTAGATGAATACGGTAATTATTTCGGGCTAGTCGCAGATTACATCAAGATTATTTCCCAGCGGATCGGCAAAGAATTTCGGGTGGTAAAAACCAGTTCTTGGGCTGAATCTTTGTCCGTCGCCCGAGAAAGAGGTTGCGATCTTCTTCCGGGGGCAGTTCCTACACCATCTCGTAAAGAATTTTTGAACTTTACCGAACCCTATATCTTTTTACCATTGGTTGTAGCGACAAATTTAGATGAAATATTTATTTTGAATTTTGAGCAAGTTTCACACAACAGTTTTGCCCTGATCGAGGGATATGCCGCTATCGAATTGTTAAGTAAAAAATATCCTGATATTGAGATAAAACCAGTCCCGGATGTCCGCACTGCATTAACAATGTTGCAACGAAATAAAGTGTACGGTTATATCGATACTTTACCGACTATCAGCTATCAACTTAAAACTAATAGAATGCCAAGCTTGAAAATTTCCGGCGATCTGGATTTAAATTATGATGTATCCATCGCGGTCAGAAATGACAGACCACTATTACTATCAATTATCAATAAAGCCATTGATACTATTTCTGCCGAAGAAAGTCAAAAAATATTTTATCATTGGATATCCGTCAAGTATGAACAAGAATTTGACTATAGGTTATTGATAAAAATATTAGGCATTTGTCTGGTAGTTTTATCTTTTTTATTGTATCGTAACCTGATTATATCTAGTTATAACAAAAAACTAATTGAAGCAAACAATAAACTCGAATTTCTCTATAAAACCGATAAGCTAACAGGTTTATTCAATAGACATTTCACTGATGAAACAATTGAAAAAGAAGTAAATCGTGTTAACAGTTACACTCTTGGTTTTGGTTTTTCTGTGGTTCTTTTAGATGTAGATCATTTTAAATGGATCAATGATACCTACGGCCACCATATTGGAGATTCTGTGCTGGTGGAAATCGCAGGTATTCTCAAGCATAACTTACGCAAAACAGATTTACTGGGACGTTGGGGTGGGGAGGAGTTTATTATAGTTTTTCCTGAGACTCAACTGGCTGAAGCGGCTAACCTTGCGGAAAAGTTACGCAGTAAAATTTCGGAACATCGCTTTTTAGCAGTTGAAAAGACCATTACGGCGAGTTTTGGTGTTGCTGCCTGCAAAGTCGATGATACGCTGCAAAGTCTGATCAAAAGAGTCGATGATGCCCTTTACTTTTCTAAACGGAATAATCGCAATTGTGTGACGGTAAGAGATTAGTTGGAGATTATAGCCCTGGGCGATGTAATCAGGTATTTCCCGCTCCCCCCTAGCCCGCGATCGAAGGGGTGACTTTTAAATTATTCCCCCAGGGGAATACAGATGTACCACCAAGCAAAGTAAACTGCTGTAAATGTAGAATTACAAAATAATTTTATTTTTGGGAATGGTTAGTTAGTCGGTGGGGCTAAAAAAGCCCAACCGACTATTTTATGGACGAGCGGGATTTTGGGCAATGCCACTTTTGCCACCAAAAGATTGATACGCCGCTTGAGAAATTTGCCGAATCAACTCCGAAGCCCCTGGGTCATCATGGGGACGCTTGACGATCACCGATGCCAGATAGCGCTTGCCGTTGGGCATATCCACGATCCCCGTATCCGCCAGCACCGAGCCAATATTGCCGGTTTTGTGGGCAATGGTGGCATCATCGCCTAAGCCTTGGGGCAATAAGCTATTGTTCTCGGTGGCTTGCATGATGTCCAAAACGCGATCGCGACTCCGCAAAGACAGCAGCCCCCCTTTTTCCACCATTGCCATCAGATAAACTAAATCCTTGGGGCTGGTGGTATTCGTGCCTTGAATATCCGGTAAAAAATTTTGCATCTGGGTGGAAGCCAAGCCCCAAGACTGAAAACGCTGATTGAGGACATTTTGCCCCCCCAAGCGAGCAATCAGCATATTCGTTGCCGTATTGTCGCTGATGGTAATCATTTTTCTGGCGGTTTCCAGTACGGTGTACTGAGTGCCCACGGGCCGATCCTGCATATCCCCAGAACCGTCTGCCACATATTCTGCTTGCATGGTCAAAGGTTCATCAAGGCGGATCTTGCCTGCATCGACTTCTTGAAATAAGGCAATTAAAATCGGCACTTTAATCGTGCTGGCTGCCGAAAAAGTATTATTGCCATTCATATCCAAATAAGCCCCGTTATCGAGATCCACAAAAAAGACCCCAGGGGTTAACTGAGAATAAGAAGCGCTTAAAGCTTGGATTTCATTTTTTAACTGGACAATTTCTTGACCCAAATGCAATGCGTTAGCCCTACTCACTCGAAAATTGCCAGAATTACCAGAATTGGGGGATTCCGTCGCCACCGCATCCCCACTGGCGGATAATCCGGCCACTTTTTGCGCGTCTGGGTCACGAATTGATAACAAAGTGCCCGCGATCGCTGCTAAACCCACTCCCACAATCAATAACCGCACCCCAGACAACAAGGGAGAGAGACGGCGATCGCGCCTGGGTTTTGTCTTTCTGGGTTTTCTCGGCTGAGAAGTTGGTTGCTTGAATCTTAGGGGCGACTCCCTTTCCGGATCCCCAGGGCGGAATCCCTCCCGGACAGGTTGACTCTGAGGGGACTTCGATCTAGTCGGTCTGGCATCTCCTGAGCGACTTTGACGACTAGACATTCTTGGGGAGGATCGGACATCTGGTGCGCGTTCGCTCAAACCCTCTCTAGAATTGGCTTTAGAATTGGCTCTAGAATTGGCTCTAGAACTGGGAAGAGTGACAGAACCTTGAGGGGGTCTAGGTGAACGATTTTGATTTAAAGGAAGCGAATCAAGTCGGGGATCTCGGAACAGGTTGGGGCGGGATCGATCTCCCACGGGCGAAGCAATCATCGGGGGAAGACTTACGGGCAATGATTCCGGGATTCTCACTGATGCCTTGCCTGGAGACTGAGGAGATCGCTTGCTTTGCCCAAGATCGGGAAACTGGATAGTTTTTCCTGAAGACTGACGGGGGGATGCTTGAGCAGAAAAATTCTGAGAAGGTTGTCCAATCTCTTGATGAGAAGAAACAACCGACAAAAAAGACCGAATCGGAGACCTTTGAGCCACACCTCACTCCTGTTTATTTCATTAATTAATATTCCGATCAACCAATAATTTAGGCGATTTCTATCCGACAGGACTTACCCTGTAGAGGCAATTTATTCGGGAAATACCCCTACAGACTTGTTGGGCATTGCTGAATTGACCTCTTTTCTGATGTAAGTCCGATCGGATTTATTCATAGACGATCGAATAGAAGATCGATAAGAGGGATCGATCAATGCGATCGCTTCTGGCCACACCCAGGTTCCCTGGAAAATTTTAGTCATCCGTGCTAGTGACTTTAAAGTGGGAAATTGCCCATTCTACCTGAGAAAGAATTCCCCGCAGCATCGCTAATTCTTGATTAGATAGTCCTGCACGATTATAAATTCTGCGGAATTTTTCCATCCGGTTAGCAGCGGTATGAGGATAAAGATACCCAATTTTGAGCAAGAGGCTTTCTAGATGCTGATAATATCCCTCGATCGCTTCCATTGAAGCAGAGGGGTTAAAGCCCACAGGTGTTAAACCCTGCGTTGCTGCCGGTGGAATATCTCCCGCTACGGACTCTCGAAGTTCATAAGCACAAATCGCCACGGACTGAGCCAGATTTAAGGAGGGATAAGCGTCTGAAGTCGGAATGCGGACAAATCTCTGGGCATAATTCAATTCCTGATTACTTAAACCGCGATCTTCCGGGCCAAAAATTAAAGCCGAGGGACTGGGTGGATCGCAAAGCCAGGGTAAGGCAACTTTAGGGGATTCTAATACCGTATCTAATGCTCGCGAACGACCCGTGGTGGCGATCGCACGCACACAGCCGGTCAATGCTTCTGGTAAGCTGCCCACAACAGTCGCCTTTTCTAAGATATCTTGAGCATGAACCGCCATCCTGCGGGCTTCTTCCCCCAAAGGATCGCAATGAGGGTTCACTAAAACTAACTGAGAAAGTCCCAGATTTTTCAAAGTTCGAGCGATCGCGCCCACATTCAGCGCCCCTGCCGGTTCCACTAAAATAATTCTTACCGCAGCTAATAATTGTTCATTCATCCATTCATCACCTCAAAACAAGCGATTCCCTACGGGACGCTTCGCGAACGCCAGGGCGCTTTTCCGCCGCGACCCTTCCCCATTCAATTTTTGAATTCATCTTCAATAATTTTGAGATTGTTTATCCAAAAATCATCATAATTGCTCCAATTTATTTCCAACTTTAGTAGAGCATACACCTGAAAATTATGGCTAAAATTATAGCTATTAGTAGGTTGGGTTTTGTTCCTCAACCCAACCTACAATTTTCAGCGGTTCATTCCACTAAATTTAAATTACCATTATCAATATCAATTGGGCTAATAATTAGCGGCTGATAAAGTGAGTCCAAAACTGACCATCAGGGATACAAGTATTCCGAATCAGATTATAACTATAGTGGAGAAATGCCCCACTCAGGTCTGTACGATAGCCAGTGGAAAACCATTCTCCATAAGGGTCATGGACAATAAATCCATTTGGATCGTAGCCCACTAAAACAATAATATGACCAAAAGAAGTAAAGTATCCATGCACCACTACCGGGTTGCCCTTGGCTATATGTTCCTTGGCTCGGTCAATGGTGCCCCAAACGGTGAAATCATCTCGCCGTCCGTAATCGCGCACCACTTTCGCCAGGTCTTGAGGAGAATGACGACTTAATCCGGTATCGAGCATATAACGATACAGTTCGTCCTCTAGCTGCCTGTAGCGCAAATCATAGCGTCTTACCCCCAGATACTCCAAACACATGGCGATCGATGTGACATTACAAGAACCTGTCGGGTTATACCAGTTGTCCAACTGAGATTTAAACGGAACATTCAGTCTGACTTGTCTGGGGGGACCGCTGTTAATAATCTGTTGCTTTCCATCACTGATTGTGACGTGCTCGTCGTAGGCATACCAAACCCTTTGACCCCTCACCGCGTGAACGAATGTCACCTTATAATGACGCCGATGCCCCGCTTCATAATCCACCAGTGCAAATCCTTGGCCTGGTTCAGCGTCCAGGATTTCAGTGGGGCTGAGTTCCGTTGACTGAATAGGCCGCAGTTTGAGCTTTGTCTTCATGGTAATCTTCAAAACCGGGATATCAGTTCTCAAACTTTGTGCCTGCACCGTTAACAGTTGTTTGGCGGTTTGGGGACCGAGACTATCTGGTTCGCTGGTAATTCCCACCAGGGCTTGAAATCGCCGAAACGCTGCGGTAGTCTTGGGGCCGAAAATCCCATCGACTGGAGGATCGAGTAACCTGAGTCCGATTAAACGTTGTTGTACCTGACTGCTCAGAGCAAAATTCTGAGCTACTTGGGATAAGGGTAATCGAGTGGTAATTTGTTCGAGTCTCATTTGGCTGCAATTCTTTACGGGTTTGTGAAATAGATGACTGACGCACCATATTTATATTCTGACATTGGGGCAACCACCGCCAACGGATTGCCCCTACTTATTTTATCTGTGAGGGGGCGATCGGCTTTCTGAGGGCGAGGGAATCACCAGGGTCAATGGGGTAGGGGCTTTCCCATGACAATCTTGGCGATGATCCAATAAAATTTCAGCGAGGTAATTTCGATGCCGTAGACGCGAAGCGGCATCCCGGTAGGCTATATGCTTTGCCCTTACGCATTAGCGATTTGAACCAATGAAAATAATGCCGATCTAAATGTACCAGCCATTGACTTTGTGCCACAATTTTGATATCATAATATGGGTAAGGTTGAACGCGATCGCTATGGAAATAAAACGGTTAATCTTAAAAAATATTGGACTATTTAAAAATCTGGAAATTTCCTTAGCGCCCATCCAGCAAAACCCCAGCAATATAACTGTCTTGGTGGGCAACAATGGCGCGGGTAAAACCTCGATTATGACCGCATTAGCCACCTCTCTTAGCTGGTTTACTGCTCGTTTACGCACCGAAAAAAGCAGTGGCAACCCTATCCCAGAAGATGCTATACTTAATAGCGCTAATTTTGCCAGCATTGAAATAGAAATTAATGATTTTTTTCATAATTTAGACAATTTAGATCGTTCTGATTTAAGCAATATTAACCATGAGTTTAAATGGATTTTAGCCAAAACGAGAAAAGGACGTAAATCTGAATATAATAGTAACCTAAACGACTGCACTCGTTTGGCTAATCTTTATCGTGATTCCCTCAGCCATAATGACAAAACTAGCCTGCCTCTAATTGCGTTTTACCCGGTCGAGCGCGTCGTGCTGGATATGCCCCTAAAAATTAGGACTAAGCACAGCTTTTTGCAATTAGATGGTTACGATAACGCCCTAAGTCAGGGGGTTGACTTTCGCCGTTTTTTTGAATGGTTTCGAGAACGAGAAGATAGTGAAAATGAGTCAGGAATTCCTAAAGACTTTTTGAACCAAATAAAACCCCTGCTAGAAACCAATCAAGACGTATGGCAACAGTTGCAGCAACTCAATGCTTCGGCGAAAGATCGGCAATTAACCGCAGTTCGCACCGCCATTCGCCGATTTATGCCCGATATGGACAACCTGAGAGTCCGTCGCAAACCTCGTCTCTATATGGCGATCGACAAAAACGGTGAAACCCTAAATGTCGCCCAACTTTCACAAGGGGAAAAATCCCTGATGGCCCTAGTTGGTGATATTGCTCGTCGTTTAGCTATGCTGAACCCCGCCCTAGAGAATCCTTTAGCGGGGGATGGTATCGTTTTGATTGATGAAGTCGATTTGCATTTACATCCGTCTTGGCAGCGTAGTTTGTGCGATCGCCTCATCGAAACTTTTCCTAATTGTCAGTTTGTGCTGACAACCCATTCACCTCTTGTCATCAGCGACTGTCAAAATATCTTGGTTTACACCTTAAACAATGGTGAATTACGACGATTGCCTTCCCAGTATGGGCAAGATGCTAATACAGTTTTACTAGATGTCATGGATACCAGCATCCGTAATCAGCGCATTGATACTGAACTGAACAATCTACTAGATGCCATACAAGACGCAAAGCTAACCAAGGCTCAACAATTAATTTCACAATTAACTGAGAAATTACCCGAAAATCATCTCGAATTAATCAAAGCAAAACTCCTAATCCGTAAACAAGAATTACGTCATGCGAAAGATTAATAAAGGGTCTGAACCACCTGATTTGACAGCATGGAAAAAGAAAAATTCTCATGGACGATATTACCAGTTACCTGAAGAGATTAGACGAATTATTCGGGAATATGCTCTCAAAGAACAATTCTATCTTTGTGCTTATTATGGAAAAGCGGTATAGATCCCGATGAAGGCTTGGAGGATGAAGAATTGCTAGAGATGTTAATCAGCGATCTATCACAACCTGAACAGAATGAGATGGATCCTTTTACTCCAGTGGTGATTAATATTTTGCACAATTGGCTGAAATCTTAAGAACGATTAAGCCTGCCCCTGCCTTCGCGGGAATGCTAGAACCCATCTACAAAGTTTAATTTTTTTCCAAATATGAGCCGATCGCGATCCAAATCTGACTTACCGGAAAAAATCTGTGCTGTCTGTCAACGTCCCTTTAGTTGGCGGAAAAAATGGGCAGATTGTTGGGATGAGGTGAAATATTGCTCTGAACGGTGTCGGCGGCGTCGTTCTCATGCATCATCAGCCAAAGACGAACCGCCACCGAGATGATGGCAACGGAAACGGCAACGCAGCGATCGCGGCGCATGGCAAAAAAATAATGAATGTCACCGAGAACGCTGTAAAATGGGCGATCGCAAGATTTAAAACATTCCTCAAAAAATTAACCCATGTCAACTGGTCAGGTGCAACCCAAGCTAATCATTCACGGTGGAGCCGGAAGTTCTTTACAAGGAAAGGGAGGCGTAGCAGCAGTGCGCCAATCTCTTTACAAGGTTCTCGGTGAAGTTTACCTTATGCTCGAAGCGGGTGCCACTGCAAAAGAGGCCGTCGTCCACGGCTGTCGGATGCTCGAAGACGATCCCCGTTTTAATGCCGGGACTGGTTCCGTCCTGCAATCGGATGGTCAGATTAGAATGAGCGCTTCATTAATGGATGGGCTAACCCAAAAATTCAGTGGGGTGATTAATGTCTCCCGACTGAAAAATCCCATTGATTTGGCTCAGTTTTTACAAGCAAGTCCCGACCGTGTGTTGTCCGATCGTGGCGCCGCCCATTTATTACGAGAATTAAATATCCCCATCCATGACCCCTTGACGGACTTACGCTTGGGCGAATGGATCGAAGAACGCAAAGATAATTTTTCGCGGACAATGGCCAATGTGGTGGCAGAGAGTGACGGCAGCGAAGCCGGTCGGGGAACAATTGGCGTGGTTGCCTTAGATAATCAAGGTCGTCTCGCTGCGGGAACTTCCACCGGAGGCAAAGGATTTGAACGCATTGGTCGGGTGAGTGATTCTGCCATGCCTGCGGGAAATTATGCTAATCCTCATGCAGCGGTGAGTTGCACCGGCATTGGCGAAGATATTATTGATGAGTGTTTGGCCGCTAAGATTGTCATCCGGGTGACGGATGGGTTTTCTTTGAAACAAGCTTTTGAGCGATCCTTTGCGGAGTCTCAAGAGCATCAGCGCGATTTAGGCGCTATTGGCATTGATGCGACAGGGGCGATCGCCTGGGGGAAAACTTCTGAGGTGATTTTAGCCGCGTTTCACGACGGTCAGCGCATGGGAGATAGTTTAGAAATGGGCAAAGATACTCAGGTTTTCTTGGCTTAGAAAAGAGGGTGTAGGGTGTAATTAACAATTGATAATTGACAATTGACAATTAAATCAAATTAACAATTGATAATTGACAATTAAATCAAATTAACAATTGATAATTGATGATTAAATAAAATTATCAATTATCAATTATCAATTATCAATTATCAATTATCAATTATCAATTATCAATTATCAATTATCAATTACACCCCAACCAACAACCAACAATCAACCATCAACAACCAACAACCAACCATCAACAACCAACTAATCTTTTTTTAAGGGTTGCCAATTCGCGATCGATGCTTGACGGGAACGAGCGATCGCCAAAGCGTTATCCTCAACATCTTTGGTAATGGTCGATCCTGCGGCTACGGTGACATTTTCTCCCAGGGTGACAGGGGCCACCAGCACGCTATTCGCCCCGGTTTTACTGCCGTCACCGATCGTGGTTTGATGTTTATTCACCCCGTCATAGTTGGCAGTAATGGTTCCCGCACCAATATTCACTCGTTCGCCCAAGGTGGCATCTCCCAGGTAAGAAAGATGGGCTACATTGCTGCGATCGCCCACGGTACTCTTTTTAATCTCCACAAAATTACCCACCCGGCAACCTTGACCAATTTTCGCCTTACCCCGCAAATGGGCATAAGGCCCAACAACGCTGTCCGCAGCCACTTGGCTATCGGTGATGACCGAATACAAAACTCGGACATTTTCGCCAATTTCACTATTTTCAATTAAACTTCCCGGCCCGATCCGCGCCCCAGAGCGAATCACTGTATGCCCCCGTAAGTGAGTTTGGGGTTCAATGATTACATCGGGATCGAACTGCACCGTATCATCAATGGTGATACTGTTCGGATCGACCAGGGTGACACCGGCACGCATCCAACGATCTTTGAGCCTTTCTTGTAAAATGCTGTCCGCGATCGCCAACTGTTTGCGGTCATTAATCCCCAAAATTTCCTGGTAATCGGCCACATCTACCGCCATCACTGGAGCCAGAAAATTTACCGCATCGGTTAAATAATATTCTTGCTGGTCGTTGTTCGCCTTTAAATCTGGCAAAACCTTGGCCAAAGCGGGCCAATTAAAGCAATAAACCCCCGCATTAATCCGGCGATTTTGCTTTTGTTCCGGGGTGCAGTCCCGGTCTTCAACGATTTGTTGCAGGAAATTATCGCGATCGCAAAATACTCGGCCATATCCTTTGGGGTCTGGCAACTGTGCGGTCAACAATGTCGCCGCATTTTTATGGGTCGTGTGAGTTTCCACCAGCATTTTAATGGTTTCCGGCTGCAACAAAGGCACATCCCCATTCAAAACCAGCAAATCGCCCTCAAACCCTTCTAGATGGGGAAGTAATTGCTGGATCGCATGACCGGTCCCTAGTTGTTGGGTCTGTTCCACAAATGTTAAAGCAGGCAATTGTCCGAACTGCCGATCTAGGGACAATCTGGCTTCACAGACGGCCTGAACTAATTCCCCTTTATATCCTACAATCACAAAACAATGGGATGGCCGAACGTCCGAAATACTAAGTAACACTCTTTCTACGAGCGATCGCCCTCCCAACTGGTGTAAAACCTTGGGCTGCTCAGACTTCATGCGTGTCCCGCGACCCGCTGCTAAAATTGCTACTGCTACCATGCTTTTTTTCTTTTATTTTTTTGGGGATCTCTACATCAGGAGATTTTACCATTGATTGTTATTAGTTATTCGTTATTTGTTGTTAGTTGTTTGTTGTTAGTTGTTAGTTGTTAGTTATTCGTTATTAGTTGTTTGTTGTTAGTTATTAGTTAGTGGTTAGGGATTCTTTGGCTAGGGATTCTTTGGTTATTCGTTGACGAGCAGAAACAACAAACAACAAACAACAATCAACCAACAACAATCAACAATCAACCAACAACAAACAACAATCAACCAACAACAATCAACAAACAACAACAATCAACCAACAACAAATAACCAACAACAACCAACAACAAACAACAATCAACCAACAACAAATAACCAATAACAATCAACCAATAAATATTTAACTTGCCCGAGCATGAATTTCGCAATCTAGTTGGAAAATAAAATCTCTAAACTGTTGCATCAGTTTAGGATTTCGCCAACCCTTATCGGTTTCCTCCTGCATAATTTCCAAAGCAGTTTGGGGAGAAAACGCTTTTTTATAGGGTCGTTCACTGGTTAAGGCATCGTAAATATCAATAATTTGAAAGACTTGAGCTAAATAGGGAATTTCATCAGCAATTAAACCGTCGGGATAACCACTTCCATCCCAGCGTTCATGGTGATGGCGAATGATCGGAATCACCCCGCGCATTGTCCGCAGAGGTTTACAAATTTTTTCCCCAATAATCACGTGCTGTCGCATAATTACCCACTCGTCTTCGGTGAGGCGACCTGTTTTTAGGAGCACTGAATCGGGAATCCCCACTTTGCCAATATCATGGAGATAACCGCCCCACATTAAATCCCGAATTTGATGGCGGGGCAACCCCAGATATTCCCCAAATTGCTGACCTCTCTCGACCAGCCGTTCGCAATGGTCGCCGGTATTCGGATCGCGGCTTTCTACGGTTTTGGCAATGGAAAATAGGACTTTCTCCGCATGGTCGAGGTCTTCATTCAGACGCTTTTGTCGAATTAAGGACTTGACCCGGGCAGATAGTTCTAAATGGTCAAAGGGTTTGGTGAGAAAATCATCTCCTCCCGCTTCAATCCCTCGGATGCGCGATCGCCGGTCATTCAGGGCAGTGACAAATACAATCGGAATTAACCGAGTTCCTTCGCTTTGTTTTAAGTGGCGACAGACCTCAAATCCATCCATTCCAGGCATCATTACGTCCAGCAAAATCAAATCTGGACTCGTTTCTTTGACCTGCGCTAAGGCGGCAGGGCCACTATCTGCTTCTAAAATTTCATAGCCTTCCACAGACAATAGAGCCATCGCAGTCATCCGGCTGGCTGGATGATCGTCTACCACTAAAATTTTAGATCGTTCTGTCTCAAGAAAGTTCACCTTGAAGCACCTTTTCGTAAATATGATACAATCTTTTATGGAGCATCACATAATGTCAGTCAGTTGACCTTATTCTCAATTTTATCTTTTACCAAGATTCTCTGTATTATATTGTACAGATTTTTCATCGTAGCGATCCACCTTGCTCCTTAGCGTCGCCACTTTTGGCAATTATCATCAAAAAATCTTCCAATTAATTGAGTGATTTTGCTTTTCTGAAAAACATAAAAATTGACTATTCCTCCTCGATCGCGCTTTTTTATTTGTTTTTCCCTGACATTGATGGAACAAAAAATCTTATTAGTCTGGGAATTTTGATTTTTTTCGGCAATTTTTTTCAAGCATCATTGGTTTAAAAAACTCAATGATATTCAGACGAAAACCACCGCTTTTTCCATTGAGAAGTGGTTTTTAGATCCGAATTTTGCTGCTCCAGAAGCCGTCTTTTTAAGATGACCTCAGCAGAGTCAGAGAGGGTCGGATCGCGATAGGGCACGGCGGCACGGGTTTGTAAATGTTCTTGCTCTTGTTGAGACAATTGAATATCTACAGATTTCCCGGTTGAATCAAATAAGAGAAATTCAGCGTCACTGGTATTAGGCCACCAAGCAATTGTTCCGGGCGATCGCCGACCTACCGGAGGCGTCGAGCCAATTGTTAGTCCTACTTCTATTAAAGCAGTTCTTACGGCGGCTGAACAAGAATAGGTGGCGAGATATCCGGTGGATTTTAAACATTGTGCCACTAAGCGGAAAAATTCGACTGTCCATAACTGCGGGCAACTGGGGGGAGAAAATGGGTCGTGAAAAATCGCGTCCGCTTGAAATCCCCGATTTAAGATTTGTTGAATCGTTTGACGGGCATCCCCAATTAGTAATTGAGCCTGAAAATTGGGGTAATCTAATTGGTGATGGTTCCCTAACTCAGTGAGGATTTGCACAATTGCCGGTGGCCAGCTATTTAACAGATTTTCCGCGATCGCGCATTGGGGAACGTGGGGGTCTAACTCCAGTCCGACCCATTCCACCACACAATCAGGATTTCTTTGCCTAATGGTTGCTAAGGCTGCGGCGGTATTGTAGCCGAGGCCATAACAAATATCCAGGATTTTTAGCTTGGGTTGTTGGGCTTTGCGGCATAACTGCGTAGGTTCCACAAATTTACGTTCAGCTTCTTCCCTGGCCCCAAAGTGACTATGAAAGGTTTCGCCAAACTCCGGGGAAAAAAAGGTAAAAGAACCATCGGCGGTGGGTTGTGGTTTAAAGCGATCGCTTTGCGGCATACTAGCGAATAATATCTCCAACGAAATTAAAGCAAAAATTAATGTTTTGGCATGAGTAAAAAACAGCCATCATCTTTTTGGCAAGCTGCTAATGAAATGACCCAGGGCATGAAAGAGGCGATCGCCAAGCAAGCATCCCAAGCGGGTCAAGCCATCAGTAAAAAAGCCGCTGATGTTAAGGATCAGCTACAGGATCAAGCCGCTGGTGCGGCGCATAATTTGAGTGAGGCGATCGCTAAACAAGCCTCTCAAGCTGGTCAAGCGATTAGCCAGAAAGCCACTACGGTTTCTGCTTCGGCCACTCAAACTACCCAAAGCTGGATTTCCCAAGTCAATTCTGGCAAATCAACCGAATCATCAGAAGGCATTGAAGAAGTCTACCATGTCTTTATTGGCTATGAAATCGCTCAAAAAGGCGGTTCGCAAAATGTCACCTTAAAATCGGGAAAAAGTTATGATATTAAAATCGAGCCTAATTTGGAAAATGGTTGTAAACGGCGGCTGAAAAAATGTGGCCTTCAGGGAAATGACGCCTTTGTGGTGTTTCATACCCTCTTCCATGAATCACTCAATATTTATCGTCAAATTAATCAGCAAGTGGCTCATGCCCCGATTCAAAGTCTGAGTAAAAGCCAATGTTCTGACGCTTATTCGGTACTGAATGCTGGCCTCGCGGTGAAAAATTTACCGGCTTTAGACCTATTGGACTTTATTGTTTTATCCGCTAATTTACCCAGGGAAATTCGCGATCTATATATTATCGGTAGCCAAAATTCTAGGCTGAGGGCAATTGAGGAATGTTTGGAGGAAGCTTTAGCAGCGGCTTATCTCCCGGAAGCGAAAAAACGCTTGATTAAATCCGCTTATCAGTTGATTCGCTCTGGAGAAGCGGTGGGGAATTTTACCGCTTTAGATCAGTTAAATGCGATCGCCCTCAATTCTTATTTATGTCCAGAATTAATCTATCAGTATTCGATCGCGGCGGCTACTTCATCGGCTTTAGCGATCGATGCTTGGATAGAACAGGGGATTCTGAATCAAATCCCAGCAAAAGAACAGAAAAAATATCTGGCGGTTTACCACAATATCCGCGATGGTGAAGCGGTGGATGATGCCGAAACTTTAAACTTATTAGATGCTTTGATTTTAGCTTCGGATCTTCCCACGGCCCCCCAAGTAATTTATAAATTGGCTCGCGATCGCTTCCATGAACCCGACGATGATTTTGAGTTCAATACTTTTTTGGGATCTGACTTTTTAACGGCTTTTCAGAAGTACAAAAAAGCGGTGAAGTTTGTCCAGGAAAATGCGGCTAATCTTAATGATGACCCAGACCAGGAGCTAAATCACCCCGTGAAATATGTGCTAAGAACGAGCACGTTTGCGGGAAATTCCGTGGCGGAAGGCAAGTTAGGACTGCTGGGAGAACCGGCATTTCCTCAGCAGGGGATAGGCTTGATTCGGGCAACGGTATTTTGGGCGATCGCGGCGGTTTCAGACATAGAAACTCAAGCCAAAATTTACCTCGGCATTACGCCACCGGAACCGTCTCAGCCGAATCGGATCGGTTTTAAACCCCCAGAAATGTACGAGCAAATGATGGCCATTTTGGATGGCATGATTTACCCCCAATTGCCCCTAACTAGCCACCCCCCAACCGCCCTTAATCAGAGGGGTTTCGGTGGACTAATGGGGAATTTTATGATGGGAAATTCAGAAAAACAAAGAATCTTAAGAGAATTAGAAGCAAGATTAAATTCTTGAGATTTCAGGGTGCAGGGTGTAGGGAATAATTGACAATTGATAATTGATAATTGATAATTAAACACCATGATCGATTATCAATTATCAATTATCAATCATCAATCATCAATCATCAATCATCAATCATCAATCATCAATCATCAATCATCAATCATCAATCATCAATCATCAATCATCAATCATCAATCATCAATCATCAATCATCAATCATCAATC
>JAABRM010000090.1 GCA_011390955.1 Oscillatoriales cyanobacterium
ACAACAAACAACAAACAACAAACAACAAACAACAAACAACAAACAACAAACAACAAACAACAAACAACAAACAACAAACAACAAACAACAAACAACAAACAACAAACAACAAACAACAAACAACAAACAACAAACAACAAACAACAAACAACAAACAACAAATCGTGTAGGGTGGGCAAATTTTTGCCCACCCTACAAATGCTACAAATGCTTATTCTTCAGCGCCTAAATCATCCATACTGTCATCATCGGCCTCGGTAGAATCTGTAGGGTGATGATTCAGTTGATTAATCAGCGATAAAACCCGACTGCCACGTTCGATGGAAATATCCTCAACAAAGACAATTTCTGGTGTGCGACGCAGCCGAACTCGATGACCTAGTTCACTGCGGACATAGCCAGTGGCAGATTTTAAGCCTTTCATGGTTTCACGGCGGGCTTCTTCTGTGCCATAGATACTCACAAAGATTTTGGCGTGTTGGAGGTCGCCAGCAACTTCCACGTCCGTGACGCTGACCATCCCAGCGCCCACTCGTTCATCTTTGATATCATGGAGCAACATTTGGCTGATCTCCCGTTTAATCAGGGAGGCCACACGGGAAACTCGACGTTCCGTAGCCATAACTATTTCGCTCCCTTACTTACTTGATCGTTGTAGACTTGGGTAGTTTGTACCATTGTGCAGCATTTAACCTGACTAAATCTGCTCATAACTAAGCTAACTTAATCTAGGTACGGCATCACCTTTAAAGGTGAAGGACGCTGCCATCAAAGCTAATTTTTAAAGGATTAGCGCGTTATTACCCTTCTTCCTCTTTTTCTGTTCTCAGAGGGGTAGATCTACCATTTTTTTGTTGAGTGTATGGATACTGGTGACATCCAGGGTTTTCACTTCAACTGGCATTCGATCTACCGGACTGTTTCCGCAAGGAATTGTTACTAGGTGACATGGTAAATTATAACCAAATTTAGCAAAAAATAGCAAGTAATGATGAGGATTTTGCTCACCTATTATCACCTCTAAACCTGGAGTAGGCTAATTGCTATCCCATTGCCAAATAATTAAAATCTCATAGAATCTCTGGTAACGCTATTGCATCCGCAACGCTACGCGATCGCCCCTGGATTTTAGGCTGGATTTTAGGCTGGATTTTAGGCTGGATTTTAGGCTGGATTTTAGGCTGGATTTTAGGCTGGATTTTAGGCTGGATTTTAGGCTGGATTTTGGGCTGGATTTTAGGCTGGATTTTAGGCTGGATTTTGGGCTGGCCATAAAACTATCATGCCAGACCTAGCATGGCCCGGAGGGTGAAGGAAATAAAGAAAAACCCAGCCACTAAAAAGCCAACCAGAGCGATCGCCGTTGCCGGTTTTTGTAGCAAGGGTTTCAGCCAGCCAAAAGTGAAAAAGAAAATCCCCAGCATGACCGTGACAAAGTAGCTGGCATAGCGGGAGACGTTTTGGAAGAATTCGTTCATGGTAATGGTATGGATTTTATGGGGTCGAACAAGGAATCGTGTAGGGGCGCGGCGGCTTGTGGCCGGAATCGCCCTTCTGCTTGTAAGTTATCATATCTAAAAGCGGCGCTTGCCTTAATCCCGATCGCCACTTCCCAGGCATCAAAATTTCTAACTAACATCATCCGTCAAACATCTCCTAGACTGAAAAAAGCACATTTAAGGAAAGCTTTTTATGACTACACAGATCCAACCAGAGACCACTCAAGAGTTATCCAGCCCAGAGTTGCTGAACAATTCCACATCCATTAACTATGTCGAAGAAATTGAAACGGTCATTGCGGGAATGGCTGAAGACCAAAAAGTCATGGTAGGCCAAAACGAGGAGGGCTATCAGTGGAAATTTAAGTACGGCACCGTTGATGTTTTTGTCCAGCTAACTGGAACCTCGGAGGAGGATACGTTCACCGTGTGGTCTTCGGTGCTGTCATTGCCTGTGAAGGATGAAGCCAAACTGATGCGGTTGCTGCTAGAGATGAACTGGTCGGGGACGTTTGAAGCCCGTTACGCGATCGTAGACAGCCAAGTGGTCGTGTTAGCCAGTCGCGTCTTGGAGGATCTCTCTCCCGTAGAAATTTCTCGCGCTATTACGATTGTGGCCACGATCGCCGATGATAGCGATGAACCTCTGATGGAAGAATTCGGCATCGCATGAAAAATCCAGCCAGTGCTGCCCCTTGGCGTTTAATTCCCCCAATGGAAGCCACTGGGGAGCAACTGATGGCGATCGATCGGTGGCTGTTACAACAACACCGACTAGGCAAACATCCACCGGCTTTAAGGTTTTATACCTGGTCGCCGGTGGCGATTTCTTTGGGCTATCATCAACGACATTGGCCTAAGTCTTGGGAAAATTTGACCTATCTTGGTCAGCCGGTGGATTTGGTGAGACGCCCTTCTGGGGGTCGGGCGGTGCTGCACCAAGGGGATTTAACTTATATGGTGGTGACTTCCGAGGTGACAGGGGATGTAACCGGCGAAGTGAAAGGCGATGCCCCAAGGGATCCCCGCTTCGGGAATCGCCTGCAAGCCTACCAAGAGACTTGTCAGTTTTTGATTCAAGGGTTTCTGTCCCTGGGAATTCACCTGGACTATGGCAATAGCAGACAGGTGGAAAGAAGCAAACCCCCCAAGGAAAATGTGAATTGTTTTGCCACCGCCACCGTAGCAGATTTATTGTTGCCTGATGGCGCTAAGTTGATTGGTAGCGCCCAACTGCGTTCCCGGGACGGCCAAAAAACCTGCTACTTACAACATGGGTCGATTCAGTTACAACCGGATCCGGATCTGTTTTGTCAAGTTTTTGGGGCAGAGGGATTTGCCAAAATTGGCCGCAGCGATCGCTTTCCTTTGTCTTTGCCCCGCGATCGCGCTTCCCTAACGCCGATCCTGATTTCCGCCTTAGTTCAAGCTGCCCAAGATTGTTGGGGGGTTGAGTTCTACACCCAGGCACTCACTGAGGCGGAATGGGCAGAAATTGGTTGTTAGTTGGTGGTTGGTGGTTGGTGGTTGTTTGTTGTTTGTTGTTTGTTGTTTGTTGTTGGTTGGTAGTTATTTGCTGTTTGTTGTTTGTTGTTGGTTGGTGGTTGTTGGTGGGTAGGGATTCTTTTGTTGGTGGGTAGGGATTCTTTTGTTGGTTGGTAGTTATTCGCTGGTCAATCAACAATCAACAATCAACAATCAACAATCAACAATCAACAATCAACAATCAACAATCAACAATCAACAATCAACAATCAACAATGAACAAACAACAATCAACAATGAACAAACAACAATCAACAATGAACAAACAACAATCAACATTGTTGGTTTTAGCGATTAATTATTCTTCGGTAGAATCAGCGATCGCCCCTAATTGAAAACCGGGGGGATACTTGCCTTCTTCTTTAATCCGCTTAATTTCCGCCGAAGAAATAGGAATATTCAGCTTTTTCCCTAAAGCTGCGACAATATCCCCGCGATCGATCGTACCGGAAACCGCACCTGCGGGAGACAGTACCGTAATCCAGGGTAAATTATTTGCTTCCATCACCTTAATCACTTCTACCAGGGATGACCGTTCGGTGACGCTGATTAATTCTGGCAAGGGATGGACAATGCTATTTACCGTTTGATTCTCCCAGTCGCTGCGAGAAATCATCCGCAGATCGTTAGGCTGAACTAAGCCCCGATACCGACCATGAGAGGCGGCAAAATAGATTGGTAGGCGATCGTCAGACAGGATATATTCGTCGGCAAAGGAACGGAGAGTCATGTCCGCATTGACTACGCGAAAAGCACGAGTCATGGCATCTTCCGCATGGATATTTAGTAAGGCTTCTTGCAAATCCGTAAAGCGATCGTAGGCACTGGCATTCTTAAAGGCAAACCAGCCAATCAGGGCAATCCACAAACCGCTGAAATCATCGGCTAAAAACACCAGAAATAACCCCAGGGCGATCGCGGTCATGCCCAAAGCTTTGCCGGTTTTCGCTGCCCAATGGACTCCAGCAAAGCGATCGCCGGTGAGTTTCCACACCGCTGCTTTAAGCACCTGACCCCCATCCAGGGGTAAACCGGGAATCAGATTAAATAAGCCCAAAACTAGGTTAATTCTGGATAAATCTAAAACCAGCAATTTAAGCAAGGAGAAAAAGGAAACATCTGGCAATATTTTGCCCACCACTGCCAGCAGCGCAAATAACATAAAACTTACCGCAGGACCGGCGATCGCCACTTGAAACGCTTCTTCGGGAGTTTTGGACTCTCGGTCGATCGCCGCAATGCCCCCAAAAATAAACAAAGTAATCGAATTGACTTGAATGCCTTGGGACTGCGCCGCCAAACTATGCCCCAACTCATGCAGCAATACAGAACCAAATAACAACAGCGCCATTGCCAAGCCCGCACTGAAAGCCAGAACGGGTGGCCATCGGTCGGCAAATTCTGACCCATTCGCCACAGTCATCAATGTAATAATCACCAACCAAGAAGAATCTATATATATAGGAATGCCAAATATAGATCCGATGCGCCAACCTGCCTGCATAACCTTTTCCCTTCCTTGTTAGCCGGACTTTTCCCATAAGTTAACGGGCAGAAATAAATGCACCACATACCCCATGAGAAGAAAAACTGTCATTCCCGCGAAGGCGGGAATCCAAAACCTATCGGCGGGGAACGAAAAGTGCAATTAATTATGTTCACCTACTTAGGAGAAGGCCCTTTGTTTAATCCTGTTTCCCCTATTGTAGATAATTTGAGCCTCGTTAATTGATACCGGGCTAAATTTGGCAAAATTTAATTAAAAATTAACAATCTGATTTACTGATTTACTGATTTATTTTTGCAAAAATATTCTGGAAATCAGTAGAGAGGGTTTCACCTCCCCTCTCTATGAGAGGCAAAAATATAGGTAAAAATCCAGAGAAAAATCTCCGTAAAAAATTACCCGATCGCTTAATGCATCCGAATTTTAGCTGAGGCAGCAAAATCAGACCCGCGATCGCATAATTCCGCTCCCGAATTCAACGCCTTCTGATAACTGTTATCCCTAACTCTTTCAAAGCTTGCTGAATCATCTCGTCCAGTTCATCCTCAGTATTATCCCGCTCGGAAACCGGCCCATCTAAAAACTCTTTAATGGTGATTTTTTTATCGCGAAAATCTTTCACAAATGTTCTGATTGTTGCCAATTCTTCAATGTGCCTTTCCGCATCGGCCACCATTTGGTCAATGGGGTCTAACCCTTCTTTCACAATTGCCCGATAGCTTTTCACCATCTCCCCTTCTGGAGTGTTTCGCATCCAGCGTAGTTCAGATTTTAAGTTGTCATATTGATTTGCCAGTAATTGATTATCCTGTTCCAGGCGATCGCACTGTCGTTCAATTTCGCTACTAGAAGCATTCGCCAAATCAATAGATTGACCCACCTGATACTGGCGCTCAATTTCCAACAATCGAGCTAAATCTCCTTCCTCATAAGCGCGGTTAATTTCTTTCATCACCTCCGTGTAATGTTCCTGATTTTCTTGGTTATTCACCTTATCAGGATGAAATACTTCTGCCAACCGGAGAAAAGTCCGGCGCATTTGCTTTAAGTCTCCATTTGCTCTAGAGTTTTCATGGTCTGGTGCCGGATTATTTTTATCGTTAAAATAATCCCCATCGAAGCCGAAATTAAAATCATCATCTTCGGCATCTTTGCCATATTTATCGGCGTTTGTATCCCCTGCCGCTTCATCTTCATCTTTTGAATTATGCAGTTCTTGCGGACTAATTAGCCCTACCATCTGAAGCCGTCGATAAAGTCCTTTGACTTCTTTGTGAGTCTTTTTGCCCAATTTCCGAGTCTCAAAAATATCCGCAAATAAAGCATGAATTTCTCGATCGAGTTCGAGCAGTTGTTGATGAAACGGCTGAGTTCGTTGCATAATCTCAACCGCAATTTCCCGCATTTGTTCCAGGAACTTGTTTAATTCATTACGTTTCTTTTTGATTTGCTTCAGCAGCCATTGATGGTCTTTTTGTAATTTATCAAAGCGCAGATGAAAGGAAGACAGGGCTAAATCTGTATTCGGCTGCGGAGCGGTTTTCGTCTTTTTTTTGGCCATGTTTTGCGGCAGTTAATTAGGTTAATTACATTGAAACAATTGGCAACTTAATCATTTAGTTATTGGTTGATTTAGTTATTTTTTATTGGTTATTCGTGATTCGGGAAAAACACCCAAATAACCAATAACTAATAACCAACAACCAACAACCAACCAACAACCAACAACTAACAACCATTAACCATTAAATGCGAAATTTATTCATCTTCATCAATCACCGCATTGCGGTCAAGAATCAGCAAGTTTCGCAATTGGTCAGTATCCAAATCAGTGAGCCAATTTTCCCCGGAACCCACGACTTGTTCTGCTAAGGCTTGCTTACTTTCGATTAAGTCGTGAATTTTCTCTTCTAGCGTACCACTACAAACAAATTTATGCACTTGCACGTTGCGGGTTTGCCCAATTCTAAATACTCGGTCAGTGGCTTGATTTTCTACGGCAGGGTTCCACCAGCGATCGAAGTGAAAAACGTGGTTAGCACGAGTTAAGTTTAACCCAACTCCTCCTGCTTTTAAGGAAAGAATCATTATCGGTGGCCCTTGGGGGTCTTCTTGGAAGCGATCGATCATTTCTTCTCGTTGGTTTTTCCGCGTGGCGCCGTAGAGAAATAAAACTTCTCGTCCCAGTTGTTGTTCTAAATAAGGTTTCAGTAGTTTTCCCCATTCCGCAAACTGTGTGAAGATTAAAGCGCGATCGCCTTCAGCGAGTAATTCTTCAATCATTTCCTCTAATCGCATTAATTTCGCCGAACGATGGCCTTTTTTCAGGGTTTGTTCCTTCAAAAATTGCGCTGGATGATTGCAAATTTGTTTCAGCTTGGTAAGTAATGCTAAAATAATGCCATGACGTTGGATGCCTGCCGCTGACTCCACTTCCGCCAGAGATTCATCCACCAATTTTTGATATAAACTCGCCTGTTCTTTGGACAGTCCACAAAATACCGGCATTTCTTGTTTTTCCGGTAAATCTTGAATAATGGTTTTGTCGGTTTTGGTGCGGCGGAGAATAAAAGGACGAACCAGCGATCGCAGAGTTTGCAAGGATTCGGGGTCGCCATATTTTTGGATGGGAGTGGCAAAGCGGCGCTGAAAAAATTGCTTGCTGCCCAAATACCCAGGATTGAGAAATTCTAAAATAGACCAGAGTTCTTGGAGTTTATTTTCTACGGGAGTTCCGGTCAGGGCAATGCGGAAAGATGCCTCTAAATTTCGCACTGCTTGGGATTGTTTCGCCTGGGGATTTTTGATATTTTGGGCTTCATCTAAAATAATCCCTTGCCACTTCACCCCTTTGAAAGTTGCCTCATCTCGGTATAACAGAGGGTAACTGGTAATGACTAAATTTTTCCGCTGAACGGCGATCGCAAATTGGTGGTTTTTATACCGTTTATCCCCATGATGCAGCATCACTTTTAAACTAGGGCCAAATCGCTTCAGTTCTCGTTCCCAGTTGCCTAACACCGAGGTGGGACAAACTAATAAAACCGGGGACAATAAATTACTTTGTTCTTGGAGATGAAGTAAAAAAGCGATCGTTTCTACGGATTTACCCAAACCCATATCGTCCGCCAAACAAGCCCCTAGACCCCAATTTTGCAAGAAATTTAACCAACTCGCCCCGCGTAATTGATATGGTCGCAAAGTGCCTTTTAAAGTAGCGGGAGTATCAATATCTTTGAGGGCTTGATTATTGGTTAAAGTATTAAGTAATTCCTCAAGTTGTCCCCCGGCGCTAAAGTTAACTACGGGCAATTTTTGAATAGTTTGAGTATCTCCAGTGGCCAACCGTAAAGCATCTTCTAAGGATAAAGAAAGTTGCTCTTTGCGGGATTGAAAAAATTCTTGCGCCGCTTTAATATCCGGCGATCGCAACTCCACCCATTCCCCATTAATTTCTACCAAAGGAGAATTCAGCGCCACCACTTTTTCAAATTCTGCCTTAGTTAAAGTTTGTCCCCCAATGGTTAATTCCCATTGAAAATTCAACAAACTTTGTAACCCTAAACTGCCTTGACGGACTTTGGGGGTTTCTGCCCGAATACTCAAGCCCAACTTACTCGCCCAGCCGCCGGTATTAGCCAAACTTTCCGGCATAATTACCCCTAAGCCGCTATCTTCAAACCGCCAAGCCGCCGCTTTAATAAACTGATAAGCTTCTTGGGGATTTAAGGCACAAGACTGCGGGGATTTCTGGTTTAAACTTGCTTCAATGGGGGGATAAATTCGCGAAGCTAACCCCAAACCCGCCAGCAAAGTTTCCTGGGGATGTTTAATTTTTCGCCCCTGATAAATGAATTCATCCACCGGATTTTGCCAGATGGTGCGGGCTTTCACCAAACAGTGAGGATTATCAACGGCTTGTAAGAAATAATGTAAGGTCCAATGGGGGTCGCCGTAACAGGGGGGCATGAGTTCAAAACAGGCGCGAAACTTCTGTTGCCCTGCCAGATAATGTTTCACTGGCGCCGTCCAAGTTTCCCAAGTAGCGCTGATTTTTTCCGCTGCCGCTGGGGCCATTTTCTGCGGTTGTGGCGCCGCTAACTTTTCTAACCATTGGCGCAGAGGAACCGAGGCGATTTGGGGTTGAGACTGCCCCTTGAGGGCTGGGCGGATTTGACTGTCAATTAAATGGTGTAAAACCGATCGCAGGAAGGTTGGCGGGGGTACGGGCAAATCTACCCACAGACCAATCTTGGCGGATGGGTCGCTTTCAGGTTGCGGTTGGGCGGCGGTTTCTGGTTCTCCCTGATAAGTCCGACAAGCGATCGGCATCAGTTCCACAAAGTTGTTAAAGCGCTTTTGGTCGGTGGCGCTGTCGAGGAGAGGTTGCCAGCTTGCCACCACTTGCTCCCCTTCGGCAGCTAGTCCGGGGAGATATTTGCCCCGCGCTAGTAAATCTAAGGTCCACCGGGCCACATGGGACCAAAAGCGGAGGTCAGCCCCTAACCAGTTTTGCTCTTCGGTGACACCTCCGAGGGGTAAGGCTTGTAGGAATTTTAACCCCTCTACAGTGCCTAGGCGAATGCCTTCGACTTGCCAAGGATAGAGGCCAAGGGATGAGTAATTGGGATCGGTTTTGGGGGGAATGGTGGCGCCGGAATGTAGGGGAATGGGGCTGCCAGTTTCGATTTGAGTGGGCAAAGCGATCGCCTCTATGCCCCATTGAGAGATATATTGAGAGATATTTGGTTCCAGATTCCCCTTGCCCAGTCGCGATCGCTGTTTGGTTTTTGCTTTTTCTGGGGGCTTCTCCACCGGGATTTCCCACTTGATCCGGTTACTTTGCTGAAGTGACGTGAGAAAATCCGTGAATTCGGCTCCACTCATCCCCAGAGGATGTGGGGCGATCGCACTGGCGGGATTGTTCTCTCCATCGGCTATTTTCCGCCAAGTTTCTCCCCAAATAAATAGATAACTGCCCTGTTTGTCTAATTTCCAGCTACCATGTAAAATTCCCATACTGATTCATTTGCCTCAATAATTTCTTTTAGCGCTTATCTGAATATGTGAAGTTCTTTGACAGTTTTTTATTTAATCGGATTTTTTGACTCTATATCTGCCATAATATCACGAGAAAATTATCAAATTTTATTGAAAATAACTAATTTTTATTTGCTCTGATTATCTGATTAATAGTTTAAAAGTTTATTTAAACTAGCATAACATAGATATTCAAAAAATACTCTCAATGGTAAAAAAATTTTTTTTGATTAACATGATTTCGCTTGACGCCCATCGCCCAAACAAGCAAGAGAGAAACTGCACAAAAAGTAATCAAAAAGTAATCAAAAAAGCATATTTTACCCCGAAAATAACTTAGAAACCAAAGAAAGCGAGAAAATTTTCAGACTCTAGGGTCTAAAATCCACAGGACTTACAGTTTCCCTGGACATCCTCTCTCTGGGGAATCTCTGGCCAACGGGCCACGGAACATAAGTAGGTGAACATAATTAATTGCACTTTTCGTTCCCCGCCGATAGGCTGTGGATTCCCGCCCGAAGCGGGAATGACAGTTTTTCTTCTGATATGGTATCTAGTGCATTTATTTCTGCCCGTAAACTTACCAGAGTGGACGCCTCAGTTCTAATTTAAAGACCATTTGTCACCTGAGTGGGTTATCATACATAGTTGATCCTAAAAGGTAAGACCGGAATAGCACTCTTGAGCGATCGTCAGATCGAGTTAGCCAAGCCTTCGGTTCTCCTGAAAACTAAAAACTCTGGGGAGGCAGAAAATGTAGCTGGAGTGACATCGGGCGATATTATACCACTCCCAGCCCGAACCCGGAAGCCTGGATGCAAGCCGTGGAACAGTGGTCAGAAGCGGAACAAATGAGAAATTACCGGGGGAAAAAACTTTCTTCCTGGAGAAACACCACTGTAGGGGCGCAATGCTTGCGCCCTCGCCAATGATGCGAGAAAGCTTTGGATCTCCTTTGGTGAGTAAGATAGCTAGAGCATGAACATCCTAAAGTAGGATGGCGATTACTCCCCCCTAAAAAACAACACGACCTAAGTCCGAGCAAAACTCCGAATAATTGAGAACATTGCTGTAACTGCCCAGAGTGCATAGTCAACATAGAACGTCTAAGCAAAGAAAATCGCCAAAGCTAACCCCGTGACGATCGCCTTGCCAAAGGATAGCGAGTGAATATAGAAGGATAAATAACTAGATGAAAGAGATTTCTAAGTCGATATCTTTTGACGGAAGAGATATTCGACTGAGCGTAGGACTGTTGGCACCTCAAGCAGGGGGTGCCGTGTTAATTCAGTCAGGAGATACTGCTGTTTTTGTCACCGCGACACGATCTCAGGGCAGAGAAGGGATTGATTTTCTCCCCCTGTTAGTAGATTACGAAGAGCGACTCTATGCCGGGGGCAAGATTCCCGGAGGATTTTTGCGCCGAGAAGGGCGTCCACCAGAGAAGGTGACGCTGACCAGTCGTTTGATCGACCGTCCCCTGCGACCGTTGTTTCCTCAATGGTTGCGCGATGACATCCAAATTGTGGCCACCACCCTGTCAATGGACGAACAAGTGCCGCCAGATGTGTTGGCGGTGACTGGGGCATCAGTGGCGGTTCTGTTGGCCGAATTGCCTTTTTATGGCCCAATGGCGGCGGTGCGCGTGGGTCTGGTGGGAGATGATTTTATTATTAATCCCACTTATAAGGAGATTAAAGAGGGCGATCTCGATCTGGTCGTCGCCGGATCCCCCGACGGGGTGATCATGGTGGAAGCCGGGGCTAATCAACTGCCGGAACAAGATATTATTGAGGCGATCGATTTTGGCTATGAAGCCGCCTGCGATTTGATTAAAGCCCAGCAGGAAATGATCGAGGAACTCGGACTGAAAATTGTCATCGAAGAACCTCCCGCTGTGGATGGAATTTTGGAGAATTTTATTCGCGATCGCTCCACAGAGAAAATCCAAGTGGTGTTAAAGAACCATGACCTGAGCAAAATGGAACGGGATGTGGCTCTTGATGCCATTAAAGATGAGATCGCCCAAGAAATCGAGAGTTTACCCCAAGAAGACCCCGTGTTAATCGCTGCCACGGAAAATGGTAAAGCCGTGGGGAATTTCTTCAAGAGCGTCACCAAAAAAATGATGCGGAAACAAATCCTCGATGAAGGGGTGCGCGTCGATGGTCGTAAGCTTGATGAAGTCCGCCCGATTTCCTGTCGGGTGGGTCTGCTGCCGTCACGAGTTCACGGGACGGGTTTGTTCCAACGGGGCTTAACTCAAGTGCTGTCCGTTGTCACTTTGGGAACTCCCGGAGATGCCCAAGAACTCGCGGACGATCTCAACCCGGAAACCGAAAAACGCTATCTGCATCACTACAACTTCCCGCCTTTTTCCGTGGGGGAAACTAAACCCATGCGATCGCCGGGACGCCGGGAAATTGGACATGGGGCATTAGCCGAACGCGCCTTAGTGCCAGTGTTGCCGCCCCAAGAACAGTTCCCTTATGTGATTCGAGTAGTTTCGGAAGTCTTATCCTCCAACGGTTCTACCTCAATGGGTTCGGTTTGCGGTTCTACCCTATCCTTAATGGATGCCGGGGTGCCCATTTCTAAACCCGTATCTGGTGCCGCAATGGGGTTAATTAAAGAAGGCGAAGAAGTCCGCATCCTCACGGATATTCAAGGAATTGAAGATTTCTTGGGAGATATGGACTTTAAGGTTGCCGGGACAGACGCGGGGATTACGGCCTTACAAATGGACATGAAAATCACCGGGCTATCCTTGGAAACCGTCGCCCAAGCTATCCACCAAGCTAAACCAGCCCGAATGCATATTTTAGAGAAAATGCTGGCCACCATCGATCGACCTCGGTCAGAAATCTCTCCTTATGCCCCTCGGTTGTTGACCATTAAGATCGATCCGGATCTGATTGGCATGGTGATTGGACCTGGTGGTAAGACTATTAAAGGTATTACCGAAGAAACCGGCGCCAAAATCGATATTGAAGATGATGGCACTGTCACCGTTTCCGCAATGGATAATGTCCGAGCTCAACGGGCAATTACCATTATTCAAAATATGACCCGCAAGATTTCTGCGGGAGATGTTTATGTGGGTCGGGTGACTCGGATTATTCCCATTGGTGCTTTTGTGGAATTCCTCCCCGGTAAAGAAGGGATGGTTCATATTTCCCAAATTGCTGACTACCGTGTGGGTAAGGTAGAAGATGAACTGAGTGTCGGCGATCGCGTGATTATTAAAGTCCGCGAAATTGATAACAAAGGTCGGATCAACCTGACTCGGTTAAATATTCATCCCGACGAAGCTGCTGCTGCTAAAGCTGCTGCCGGAATTCAGTAAAATTCACGGCTTAAACCAAAATTAATCCGTTGATGCAAAAAAGCTTCTGATATCAGAAGCTTTTTTAATGTTTGCGGAATTACTCATTATACCAAATCCGGTTGTCAAAACCCACTTATAAAGCCATCTGTCATTCCCGCGAATGCGGGAATCCACAAGCCTTTTAGGGTATTACCATAGTCAGTCTATGAGAACCGAATTTGGTATTAGGATGGCTTCCAAGCATATCGCCGTCTGCTCAGATGCTTCCCTAGATTTCCGATTGATCATCACAGAAAATTCTCTAAAGCTGATATCGCTTAATTAAAGCTTCTGGGTCATTTTGCATCAGTTCCCACGCTTCTTTACTTTTGTTCCAGACTTCTGTCACTACTGGATCTTGGCCAATTTTATCAGCTTTCTGTTCCAGAATATACTCTAATAAATTAAAGCACATAGTAACTTGACCACAGGAAATCACTTGGTTTAACCCTTGCTTTTCTTCTCCCAATTTAAACCATAGATTCGTTTCCATTTTGGTAGATGCTGTGGCTATTTGCTGCATTTTTTCCGAAGGGTTTTTTAAATTCGGATCGGTAAAAGTTTTCCCCTGTTTTTTTTCTAAATCGTAGATATAGTTAGCAATCACGATATTGCCATAGGTGTTAAAGTTGCCATCTTTATCCTTAGAGTAAACTTCGCGAGATACTAAACTACGAATTCGTTTCATAAAAACCGTGGGCAAGACTAACATAGAACTAACGCGAATTTCTACCAATTTTAATACTTCATCAACGGTCAAAGTTCGCGTGTTGTCCCAAAGAGATACTCCAAGTTCTTTCTGTAAATTTTCTTTAACATTGGGCAATAAATTTCCTCGGAATTCTTGGAATAAAAGGCCGAGAAATCCCGCCACACTCAAACTTAATAAAAATGGCAGACCCACCAATAAAAGCTCCATTGGTTCAAACTTTTGATTGACCAGATCGCTAATGGCTTGAGCTAATAACAGGAAGGGAATTAGATAGATAAATCCGCGAGCAAACCGACTCATCAAAACCAGATTTTCCAAAGTTACATTACTTAAAAGTCTTTTGTTGGTTTTAGCTTGACTTGCGGGATTCACATAGGAAGATGGTTGAAAAATATCTTCGGTACTGGGCTGAATGTTATCCGTATCTGAGACAATTAGTAGGCCAATTTCTGCCGTTTCCGGGGTTTTACCTTGTTTAATCTGACGACGAATTCTGTCATTGGCAAGCATGAGGCTTTGCACCCCCTGATTATCATCAACGCCCCCATCCATCAAGGCTACTGGCAGTTTTGATTTCAAACTTTCCGGCAGTTTTTCTTTGATTTTTTCATATTCAGTTTCCGAGAAATAGTCATCAGGAAAGACCATTGGTTCAAAGCCACCAGGAAAACAAGAGGAACTTGCCACAATATCGGCAATGCGGATTTGTTTGGCGACTTCTGGAGGAATAGCAATTTTGTTGTTACCAATCAGCCCCCCGTTACTGCGTTGAAATCGGAAGACTAAGCCATTGTCAAACTCGGTGGCGTTAAAGATGATTTCTTTGAGATGAATATTAGGGGCGGCATCAAATAACTGACCGAATTTAGCCCCGTTAAATAGCCGTTGGTTGTAGACATTCGCAGCGGCTTTAATTAATTTAATTTCATCAGATCCGCTTTCTCTCTGGGCGTTGAGTTCTTCTAACCACAGGGAGGGAAGATGAGTGGATGCGAGATCCTGGTAAAATCCTTGAAAGAATTCTGGAAAGCTTTTACCATCCGCTTGGGATAGGGCATATCTGGCGCCGGTAAAAGTTCCGCCGGATACCGTTGAAATCATCGTCACATCCTGGAGAATTCCCACATATTCTAGGAAGTCCAAGGTGCCGAGGTGAAACGCAGTGGCACGATAGCCGCCGCCAGAAAGTCCGATCGCAATACTGCCGAAAGGTTTTTGATGATTGTTCATAGTATAACCAATGGTAAGGATTCGCGGCGATGACTAAACCAATGCTCCTTAGTCTATATCCAGAAGACCTGTTTACGGAATTTTTCCTAAATTTTTAATCATTCTTTAATAAAAATTTACAATCATTCCTCGGCAGCATTTGAATTAAGCGCTCGGTAATTATATGCATAAAAATGAGACCTAATCAGACCGATCGCCACCTAAGAAATTATACTTAAGTCTCCCCAGAGAAAAAAGAGGAATACTGAGTTATGGCAGTTTGATTATTGAGATTGATTTTGTAACATAGTGAATCGATCGAAGGCGATCGCATACCAAACTTGACCAATGGGCTGGTTAATAAAATCCTCATCTTGCAGATTAGGAAACCAAGCAAAAAATTGAGCATCCGTCTCTTCAAATAGGGCGGAACTATTTAGATTATTTTCAGCTAAAATATCTTGCCATTTGTTTAAATCAGCGGTTCTATATTTACCCAGTTTTTTTCTGGCTGGCTCACTTAATGATTCCAATTTTGCTAATAGTTCAATGCCGACAATATGCCAGCGCGATCGCCAAATTTCATCCTCTGGCTTCATGGTCAAAGTTTTATTTGCTTGTTCGGGATATTGCAGATAAAATACTCGATCCACTAAACGCATAAAAAACCGCTCGTTAATCCCCAAAGCGGCTCGCCGGTCTTGCAATTCAGCTTTCAATTCGGCCTCAGTCTTATTCGCCAACTCCGATGAATTTTTATCCCCGGATTCAAATAATTTACTTTCATTAAAAGGATGCTGAACACCGCGAGATTGTAGCCAATAATTCGCCACCCTCCAACCGACATGACCGGCACCGAATCCCACTAATAATAATAAGAAAATTTTTCCCCAAAATCCCCAAAATCTTTGAGCAAAAGACGGTTTCAGAGTTGTGGTTGAAGGGTTATAGGGCATATGACTATCGGGAAAACCCGTTAACTGGGTATCCGGCAACCTGGGTGGCAGGGAGACAGCGGTGGATTTACCGGGGTCTAGGTGAGGAGACGCTGATGGCGCCCGTCCCGATCCAGCCTTCAACTCTGGGGGCAATTCTGTGGGGGAGTTGGATTGGTTGGCAGGGTAGTTGGCAGGCAGGTTGGCAGATATAACAGCCGGTGTTGGCGTCGGACCAGCCCAAAACCCTAGGGCTTGCAAGACTTCTTTCGCTGATTGAAAGCGATCGCCTTGCGATCGTGACAGCATCTTATTCAGCACCTGGGTTAACCGGGGACTCAGGGTGACAAATTGTTGCCAAGCCCAACACATTTGATGGGTATCAAACAATACCGATGGTTCTTGCCCGGTTAACAATACCAGCACTGTCACCGCCAAAGAATATAAGTCACTATGAGGATGAACCACCCCCAACACCATCTGTTCTTCTGGGGCATAACCCAGTTTGCCAATTCGCGTGACTAACCGAGGTGTTTTCTGTGGTGTTTGTCCATGCTTTCCTGTCGATCCAGAACTGGACTCATTCGACTCATTCCCCGACTGTTCAACGGTGGCCGCTGCTTGTTTAACCCCGCCAAAATCAATCAGAATCGGCAGTTGGTCGCTACTGCGTAAAATTAAATTATCTGGGGAAATATCCCGATGAATCACCCCTTGAGAATGGATATAATCCAACACCGGCAGAATGTGCCGTAACAGTTCCATCCCCTCCGCTTCACTAAATCGATATCCTTGATTTTGGCGATGAATGAATAAATCTCGATAAGTTTGACCCTCTACATAATCTTGAACTAAAAATAGACCGGTTTCTGACCCTACTTGACAGCGGCAAAGTTCTCGAAATCTGGGAATTTGCGGATGTTGCAACTTGTACATCACTCCCGCTTCACGGTTAAACAATTCCTCAGCTTTTTTTAAGGCAGAAGCCCCTTGGAGTTTCGGGGCAAATTCTTTGAGTACGCATGGTTCGTTAAAACGATTAATATCTTCAGCCAGGTAAGTTCGCCCGAAGCCCCCCTGTCCCAGTTGTTTGATAATTCGATAGCGATCGCCTAGTAGTTTCTGTAACAGGGATGCTTCTATACCAAGTTTCTCGGTGACAGGTTGCGGAATTTCTTGGCCACAGACTTGGCAAAAGCGATTACCAAGGGGATTTTTATGTCCTTGAGGGCAGTAAAGCATCTTCGGGTTGGGAGTCTTGAGTCCGGCTTCTGGATTATTTTTAGCAAATCTAATCTAACCTTAACAAATCACTTTGACCAACCGGGAAGCGCGATCGCGGCGATCGCGGGGTGGTTCGTCTCCCCCCAAAATTAAATTTTTGATTAAGTTTGATTAAGTTTGCTGAAAAATAGGTAGGTGGGCAGAAATAAATGCACCAGAGACCATATCAGAAGAAAAACTGTCATTCCCGCCCCACGCATTCGCGGGGGTAAACTCCGACGGGAATCCACAGTCTATCGGCGGGGAACGAAAAGTGCAATTAATTATGTTCACCTACTTAGGTCAGAATTCATGGATGGGAAAAAGCCCTATTTTCCTCCTATTTTTCTCCTAAGTAGGTGGGCAGAAATAAATGCAGACCAGATCGGGAGAAAAACTGTCATTCCCGCGAATGCGGGAATCCAAGGATTTACGGTGGGGAACGAAAAGTGCAATTAATTATGTTCACCTACTTATTTTTAACTGTTTTTTCAGAGAAATTTGGCGGAATTGATGCTGAAAGATGCCAAAACTGTCTAATAAAATACTTAAGCAAATGTTAAAAAATATTACGGAAATATTTACGGAAAATTCAGGATCGATTAGTAATTATTTTTATACCAGGTGCCACGATTTCCCCAACCGGAAAATCGCCCCCCGGCCCCTGACACAAATTGTCAAGAATTCTTTAATCTACGGTTACTCGGTCGGGATTATGTTGTTTTTTGGGAAAATTAGAGTAAAATGTAGATCGAAACAGAAATCATCATAGAAAATAAAGTTAATAGCCATATATGACAGTTCAACCTGGACATTTTCACTCAAATCACACAAAACCTTTGCCCGATCGCCGGTTCACCGCACATTTGGAACTGGTGAACCAAAGCAGTGAACAGAAGTTTTACTATTTTGCTTACGGTTCTTGTATGTGCCCGGTAGATTTGAAGCGATCGCTTGGTGAAAATACGCACCAATATGTGATTGGCCCCGCGACATTATCAGACTATCGACTGGCATTTTATGGCTACTCCGATTTCCGCAAATGTGGCGTATTGGATGTGATTAAACAGCCAAATGCTTCTGTTGAAGGGGTGTTATATCAACTTCCCATGAGATTAAGTGACGCCCTAGATCGACGAGAAGTGGGTTATCGTTATGAAATAGTAGAACTGGTCAGTCAGGGGAAACGCTATCAGAATGTTCGCACCTACTCAGTGATTGACAAGTTATCGGAAGAATTAGCCCCTAATGACTGGTATATCAACACCGTATTGCGGGGTGCCGTCACCTGCGGACTCCCGGAACAGTATTGCTGGCGGTTATTTAATCATATGCACCAACTTCAGTGTCACGGTTCGGCGGCTAAGATGCGATCGGCTTAAAAATCAGCCTCATCCCCGTTTCAAATCATGGTTCCAATCATCGGGCAACAATCAGACAAATTCTTGGGGCGCTTTTTCGCCGCGCCCCTACAGGAAATAACGATACATAAAGATTTGTAAAGACAGCTTTTCCAAACCCACACAAGATTAGCTTTTTCACAAGGTTTGGGGGGTTGGGGAAATCCACCCCAAAACGGTATTTTGCTAAATTATCTATAATAAGACTTACACATTAACGCGATCGGGGTGCCCGTTTCGAGCTATAACGCACCAATAAACCATATAAGTAGGTGGGCAGAAATAAATGCAGACCATATCGGGAGAAAAACTGTCATTCCCGCGAAGGCGGGAATCCAAAGCCTATCGGTGGGGAACGAAAACTGCAATTAATTATGTTCACCTACTTACATAAAGATTTGTAAAGACAGCTTTTCCAAACCCACACAAGATTAGCTTTTTCACAAGGGTTGGGGGAGGTTGGGGGAATCCACCCCAAAACGGTATTTTGCTAAATTATCTATAATAAGACTTACACATTAACGCGATCGGGGTGCCCGTTTCGAGCTATAACGCACCAATAAACCATATAAGTAGGTGGGCAGAAATAAATGCAGACCATATCGGGAGAAAAACTGTCATTCCCGCGAAGGCGGGAATCCAAAGCCTATTGGCGGAGAACGAAAAGTGCAATTAATTATGTTCACCTACTTATTTGTCGCGTCATTCCTATATAAATAAACCCAATTAACCGCCGAGGAATTCATTCCCCGAAGGCTGTGGTTTACTTAGTAAAAAACCGCAGGAAAAGCTGATGAAAGAATTCTACAACGCTTTCATTTCTTATGGCCGCGCCGATAGCAAATTTTTTGCTACCAAACTTTACAATTCCCTCACAAATGCTGGTTTTAACATTTGGTTTGACCAAAACGATATCCCTCTGGCTGTAGATTTCCAAGAACAAATCGATGATGGCATTGCCAAAGCGGATAATTTTATCTTTATTATTGCCCCCCATGCGGTGAATTCGCCCTATTGTTTAAAAGAGATTAATCGGGCATTAAAATACCATAAGCGGATCATTCCCTTACTCCATATTGAGCAAATTAGTTATGAAACTTGGCAAGAACAAAATCCCCAGGGGACAAAGGAAGAATGGGCAGCATATCAAGCCAAAGGTCTGGATTCTGCTTTTATAAATATGCCGCCAAAAATCGGCCAAATTAACTGGGTATATTTCCGGGAAGATGCGGATAATTTTGACACATCTTTGGCGGGACTTATCGAAGTATTCCACAGCCATGAAGATTATGTCCGACAACATACGGAAATCTTAGCCAAAGCCCGCGAATGGGAGCAAAATAAAAAGCCAACTCGTTACTTATTAATTGGGCAAGAACGGCAAGCGGCAGAAGATTGGTTAGATATTCGGTTTAAAGAGGAACAAGCCCCTTGTCAGCCGTCGGATTTACATTGTGAATATATCTGTGAAAGCATTAAAAATGCCAATAATTTATTGACTCAGGTGTTTATCCGTTATGCGGAACCAGACCAAGAAGTAATGGAAAGGCTAACTCGGACATTGCAGCGAGAAAAAATCACGATTTGGACTGAAAGAAGCGACATCAAAAAACGGATGAGTTTCCAGGAAAAACTGCATCGGGGGATGGCGATCGCGGATAATTTTCTTTACTTAGTTTCCCCAGAGTCACTCACCGCTGACTATTGCCAAACCGAAATAGATTTAGCCTTATCTTATCACAAGCGAATAATATGCTTCATCGTCCCATCCCCAGAAATAGAGGCACTGCCAGAATTTAGTTACGAATATCAGACAAATGAATTAATTAAACAAATTAAAGACGATGAGCCATATTATCATCAGCATAAGATTTTATTAGTGCAAGCCCTGAAATGGCAAGAGCAAAATCATAACCCTAGCATTTTGTTTCGGGGATATAACCTACAACATTTTCAGGCATGGCTGAAAGTAGCAGAAACCCATGACCATCCGCCAACGGATTTACAAAAAGAATTTCTAGCAGCCAGCAGTCAGCATCAAGCCAAATCTTTAGAAGTGTTTATATCCTATTCCCGGACGGATTCCGACTTAGCCCGAAAACTCAATGATGCCTTACAATTTCAGGGAAAAACCACCTGGTTTGACCAGGAAAGTATCGCCGCTGGCACAGATTTTCAGCAAGAAATATACCGGGGCATAGAAAACTCTGATAACTTCCTATTTATTATATCCCCGAACTCGGTATCTTCTGCTTATTGTAGCGATGAAGTGGAATATGCCGAAAAATTAAATAAGCGATTTGTCACTATATCATATCGTCAAGTTGAGCCAAAAACATTACATCCGGCTTTGGCCAAAGTGCAATGGATTGATTTTACCCAGCATGAGGGCGATTTTTATGCAAATTTTAGCGAATTAGTCAGAACCTTAGACACAGACAGAGACCATGTGCAGAGTCATACAAAATGGTCGCAACGGGCTTTAGAATGGGATGAAAAATCTCAAAGTAAGGATTTATTATTGCGGGGCAGTGAGTTAAATGTGGCTGAGAATTGGTTGCGGGAAAGTGAGGCAGAAAATAAGCAACCAACCGCCACCGATTTACAAAAAAAATTTATTGCCAAAAGTCGGCAACAAACCCGGAATAATCGACTGTTACAAATTGGGTCAGTAGCAGCAGTTGTTCTGTTGCTGAGTGGGGCGGCTATTTTTTCTGGGCTACAGTGGCAGCAAGCGAAACAACAAGAACGAAAAGCCCTGCAAAAAGAAAAAGAAGCCACTCAATTAGCAACAAAAGCCAATATTAAAGCAGATGCTTTGTTAGCAAAAAGTTTAGTGGACGCTGACCCAATAGAAGCTTTAACTCGTGCGATTCAAGTCACGGGCAAAAGTCAAAAAGACTTAGGTCCAGTTTTGCCTCTCGTGCAGTCTAGTTTATTAGCAGCATTGCAGGTGAAACACGAACGCAACGTATTCAAAGGCCATGAGTCTGGTGTCAGTTCAGTAGCAATTTCACCGGATGGGTCAAAAATTGTTTCTGGGAGTTTTGACGGAACGATTCGCCTGTGGGATAGCCAGTCGGGAGAACAATTAGGTGTGTTCAATCTTGAGTCTTCTGTCAACTCAGTAGCATTTTCCCCGAATGGTAAAAGAATTGTTTCTGGGGGTTGGGACAAGACGATTCGCCTGTGGGATATTAAGTCCAAGTCAGAATTATCCCCCTTCAAAGGCCATGAGAAAGAAGTAATCTCAGTCGCATTTTCCCCGGATGGGAACAAAATTGTTTCTGGGAGTAGTGACAAGACAATTCGCCTGTGGGATGTCAACTCCCGGTCAGAATTAGCCGTCTTCAAAGGCCATGAGGATTTGGTCAGGTCAGTAGCATTTTCCCCGGATGGGTCAAAAATTGTTTCTGGGAGTAAAGACAAGACAATTCGCCTGCGGGATATTAAGTCCGGATTAGAATTAGCCGTCCTCAAAGGCCATAAGTATAATGTCTTCTCAGTAGCATTTTCCCCGAATGGTCAGAGAATTGTTTCTGGGGGTGGGGACAACACGGTTCGCCTATGGGATGTCAACTCTGAAAAACAATTAGCCGAATTCAAAGGCCATCAGTATTGTGTGTTCTCAGTAGCATTTTCTCCGGATGGTCAGAGAATTGTTTCTGGGAGCCAGGACAATACGGCTCGCCTGTGGGATGTCAACTCTGGGTCAGAATTAGCTGTTAGAAATCTTGAGTCTGATGTCTTCTCAGTCGCATTTTCCCCGGATGGTCAGAAGATTGTTTCTGGGACTAGGAACGGAAAGATTAGCCTATGGTTAGGGACTTGGCAAGGTTGGTTGGATGCTGGGTGTGACAAGTTGCGGCTGCATCCGGTGTTTGTGGAGGCAGGCGATCCCCCCAACCCCCCTTTAAAAGGGGGGCTAGGAGATGATTCGGGAGATGGGGAAGACTTGCAAATAGCCCGTGAAGCGGTGAAAATTTGCGAAGAACAGGAGAATGAATATGGTGAACCGATATGGAGTAACCGGGAAAAAGCTGAGTTGCGGGTACGGCAGGGTTTGGCTGCGGCGCGGTTGAAAGGGAAGTTTGCCGCCGCGAACGAGAAGTTTGACCAAGCCAAACAGTTGGATCGAAAATTTTATCTGTCTTTAGGATATGACCCGGAAGTGAAGGCTAAGAAAATGAGCGTATCGTTTTTAGTCTCGCAAGGGGAAAAATTAGGTGAAGAAGGCAAGTTAGCAGAATCTATTGCCAAGTTCCAGGAAGCTAAAAGCCTCGATGATTCCTTAAAGTTTGACCCGGAAGCGAAGGCGAAGCAATTAGTGGCATCGTTTTTGGTTTCGCAAGGGGAAAAAGTCGCAAAAGAAGGTAAGTTAGCAGAATCTATTGCCAAGTTCCAGGAAGCTAAAAGCCTCGATGATTCCTTAAAGTTTGACCCGGAAGCGAAGGCCAAACCACTGGTGGCGGCTGGTTTTGTGAATCAGGCAGTCAAGTTAATAAAAAAAAATCATGCTACTGAAGCATTAGCGAAATATCAGAAAGCACAAGAGCTAGATGCTCAATTAAAACAAGCAGATAGGAGGGATTTAAATAGTTTGTGTTGGGATGGCAGTTTGCGGGGTTATGCGGCTGAGGTGATGAGTGCTTGCGAAATGGCGGTGAAACGCGATCCAAATCAGTCGGGAATTCGGAATAGTCGCGGGGTAGCGCGGGCTTTGACTGGGGATTATGCGGGGGCAATTT
>JAABRM010000039.1 GCA_011390955.1 Oscillatoriales cyanobacterium
ATTTAGAAAAAGTTGAAAGAGTGACTCTGGAAGTAGCCAAGGAAATTATGCGGGATATTCCCGGAGGAGTTGCTGACTTTAAGCCATTTATACGATATCATAGTTTTGGCTATTTTAGTATTAATTTCACCGTTTATATGGAGGTTAAAGAATTTATCGATCATTTGCTGATTAAACATGAATTTATTAAAAAGCTATTTAAGCGTTATCAAATTGAAGGAATTACCATCCCTTACCCGATTAAACCCGTTTACAATCCCGAAACGTCTCAAAATAAGCCTAAATCACCTTTTGATTTTTAGCTTGTGGTGAGAAGAGAAACCCAGAAACCGGGTTTCTCTTCTGCTTACCACAGTTATAGCGGTTATTGTCGTTCGGGAAGTACAGAGGTTTTCTGGATTCCCGCCCGAAGCGGGAATGACAAATTTTTTTTGTACTTCATAACTATGACAGTCGCTATATCTGTGGAAACCAACCACAGAAACCCGGTTTCTTTTGCCCTAAGTAAAATATATTTAGTTATGAATTCAATGCCGAAAATTCAAATTGAACATCTGATGAAAATTTATGGTGCCAACCCTCGGTATGCTTTGCAACTTTTTCGCCAGGGAAAAAACCGGGATGAAATCTTACAATTAACCAGTGATGTTGTGGGAATTGCCGATGTGTCCCTGTCGATCGCCCAGGGAGAAATATTTGTCATCATGGGATTATCCGGTTCCGGCAAATCTACCCTGGTGCGTTGTCTTAACCGATTGATTCATCCCACCAGCGGACATATCTATATTGATGGAGAAGATGTGGTGCGGATGGATGAAAAAAGACTGCGGGAAATTCGCTTAACTAAGATATCGATGGTTTTTCAAGGCTTTGGTTTATTGCCCCATAAAACCGTGGCGGAAAATGTGGCTTATGGATTGAAAATTCGCGGATTAAGCAAAGTTAAATGTCGTGAAAAAGCCTGGGAAAATTTGGCAAGGGTGGGTTTAGAAGCATGGGCTGATTATTTGCCTTCTTCCCTGAGTGGGGGGATGCAGCAACGGGTAGGTTTAGCCCGCGCTTTGGCTACGGATGCGGATATTTTATTGATGGATGAACCGTTTAGTGCCCTTGACCCAATTATTCGCCGCGAAATGCAGGACGAGTTACTCCGATTGCAAACAGAATTGCACAAGACGATTGTGTTTATTAGCCACGATATTCACGAGGCTTTAAGATTGGGCGATCGCATTGCGGTGATGAAAGATGGTGCGATCGTTCAAGTCAGTCAACCGGAAGACTTAATCACGCGACCCCAAGACGATTATATCCGCGCTTTCCTTCAAGATGTCAACCGATCGCAAGTGCTAAAAGCGGGTACAATTGCCCGTGAAACTGTATCATTAATTTTGGGTGAATCGGCCAAAATTGCCCTTGAGCAAATGTCAGCAAATCAATTAACCCAAATGTATGTGATTTCCTCCAATGGTAAACCCGTGGGTTTGGTCAACCGAACCACTCTGGAAGCAGCGATCGCCCTAGGAAAAGAGGATATTACCGAAATTATGACCCGCCAATTTCCCATTGTCAGCACTGTAACCCCTGTAGAAAATATCTTTCCCCTTTGCCAACTCAACCAGGCGATCGCTGTCGTTGATGACCAAGAAAAATTGACTGGGACAATTCAAACATCCGATATTTTCGCCAGTCTGAGCCAAGTTAACGATGTTAGAGATATTTGATGTTAGAGATATTTAATGTATAAAAAAAACATGATTGCACAACCATCCCCAAACCCCTGGCGAAACCTAATATTACTCACAGCTTTACCCACTGTATTAACGGGTTTAATCGCCTGCCAACCTGCCCCCCAATCCATTGATAATGACAGATCACCCGGTCAAGCCGTTAGCATTCGTTCCGCCCATAGTAGTTGGATTGATGAGCGATTTCAAATAGAAATTGTGAATATGGGTTTAGAACAATTGGGTTATAAAATAGCGTCGCCCAAAGAATTAGATTACCCGGCTCTTTATCTGGCGATCGCCAATGGGGATTTAGATTATAGCACCGTTTACTATGACCCGGCACACCAACTATTTTTTGAAAATGCTGGCGGACAAGCCAAACTTCAGCCCGTGGGAATTATTACTCCCGACGGCATCGCAGGCTATCAAATCGATAAAAAAACTGCCACTAAATATAATATCAAAAATATCGCCCAATTGCAAGATCCCAAGCTGGCCAAACTCTTTGACTCTGATGGGGATGGCAAGGCAAATTTAGTCGGATGTAATCCTGGTTGGGTTTGTGAATTAGCGATCGACCATCAGATTAAAGCTTACGGACTTGAGCAAACTGTTGAGCAGGATAGAGGCAATTATGCGGCATTAATGGCTGATGCGATCGCTCGTTACCAACAAGGACAATCGATTATTTTCTTTGCCTATAATCCCCACTGGATTGGTGCAGTTTTCCAGCCCGATCGCGACGTAGTTTGGTTAGAAGTTCCTTTTACCTCGCTGCCCGAAAGTATGGGCAAAATCACCGAAAAAGACACGGTGATGAATGGCAAAAATTTTGGCTTAGTCAGAACTCAGCAGCGAATTGTGGCCAATCCTAATTTTTTAGCCAAAAATCCCGTGGCTAAACGCTGGTTTGAATTAGTACAAATTCCCGTCGCCGATATGAATGCTGAAAGTTTAAGAGTTAAAAATGGGGAAAATCGGGTCAAAGATATTCGTCGTCATGCGGCAGAATGGGTCAGCAAAAATCAAGCCCAGTTTGATAGTTGGTTAGCACAAGCTCAACAAGGGGCTAAATAAATATAGCGCGTCTAAATCAGTTGGCAAATAAACCCTCACGATGGCGGACCGTCGGCGGCCATCCCCCCTACCCCGCGAATGAAAGGGGGGCTGGGAGAGGGGAGCCGATTCAGTTATTAAATTCATTTAGACTCGCTATATATGGAGTATATGGAATATATGAAGATATTTGAAATATTTCAAATATCTTCATATATCTCTCTCTATAACGGCTATTTTATCTTGGTGAAAATATAAACATTATGAAAAACGTTTTAGATATTTTTTTGGGCAATATTATGGTTCAAAATGAATTTTGGTTAAGTTGGTTGAATTTGCTGTTAAATCCTTTCGAGAATTATACTATTCCGCTGGATGATTGGATTACGGCAATTATTAATTTTATGGTTCAACAATTTCGCCCGATTTTTCAAACAATTTCCTGGCCGATTAAGGTAATATTAGAAAGTATTGGATCAATGTTTGTGGCCACTCCACCCTTAATATTTTTAGTCATCTTGGGGGCGATCGCGTGGCAAATAGCTGGCAGAAAAATGGCTATTTATAGCCTAATTGGTTTAACCTTAATTGGTTTTTTGGGCATTTGGGAAGAAGCAATGGTATCCCTGTCTTTAGTCGTAACGGCAGTGATATTTTGTCTAGTCATAGGAATGCCGTTAGGCATTGCTTGTGCTCGCAGCGATCGCCTAGAAAAAATCATCCAACCTTTATTAGATGTAATGCAAACCTTGCCCACTTTTGTTTATTTAGTGCCGGTAGTGATGCTTTTTGGCATTGGAGAAGTACCGGGAGTAATTGCGACAATTATATTCGCTTTGCCCCCGTTAATTCGTCTGACTAATTTAGGCATTCGGCAAGTACCCGCAGAAGTCGTCGAAGCCGCGATCGCCTTTGGTTCAACCCCTAACCAAGTGCTCTGGGAAGCCCAAATTCCTCTAGCCATGCCAACGATTTTAGCCGGGGTAAATCAAGCAATTTTAATGGCATTATCTATGTCTGTAGTGACTTCAATGATTGCCGTTCCAGGCTTAGGATTAATGGTGTTACAAGGAGTAGGACGTTTGGATATTGGACTAGCAGCGGTGGGAGGTTTAGGGATAGTTCTATTAGCCATTATCCTCGATCGCATTACCCAAACCGTGGGAAAAAATAACTTGATTTCGTGGAAACAGCGGGGTATTATTGGGTTAATCTTAAATTACTTAAGTAGGTGAACATAATTAATTGCACTTTTCGTTGCCGATAGGCTTTGGATTCCCGCCTTCGCGGGAATGACAGTTTTTCTCCCGATCTGGTCTGTGGTGCATTGATTTCTGCCCACCTACTTAGATGCGAAAAAATCCAATAAATTAAAAGCGATATAATTATATTAATTTTAATTTAAATAAGAGATTTAATTTCTGTATGTAGGGGCGCAATGCTTGCGCCCCTACAGCATTGTATCAAGCAAAATTGAAATAACTATAAATAACAAATACCCCCTGGGAATAGAGAAAACGGACTTTCTCCAGCCAGGGGGTATTTGATTGGTAGTGGGCATGAAGTGAAATGATATGAATTAGAAATTTTCTCCTATGTAGGTGGGAACCATGTTTTTATGGGATAAGAATTCAGCGATCGCGAATTATATGCCAGAACGCGATCGGCCAATGGATCGGCGATCGCCTTCAAGGGGACGATCTCTGAATACTTAGCCCAGTGAGAAAATAGAAAATGCCTCACTACTGCGGTCATGGAAATTGAGAGAAATTCTTTGCCTTAATTTCAAATAGCAAAGAAAGCACAAGCTTAGAGTGCCAAGTCTTAATCAAAATAAAACAACGTGACCAGACGGCGTTGTTCCTCGGCTTCTTGGCAAGTTTGCAGCAGAGTTTGGCTGTCGTGAAAAGCAAAGCAGATAAGTTGCTGACAGCGAGAAATAATCTGTCGATTACATAACGTGCTTGCTTCCCCCAGAGATAAGTGATCGTTGCTGGAATTTTCCACCAAATGGATCACGCGGGAAAGCTGTTCGCGGGATTCACGGGGCTGCCGCTCCAGGGTTTGCGGTAAAATGACCGTCAGCATATTGGGATCGGCTCGCATGGCCCCTTTGATCGCCGCTGCGTTGGTGCCAGTGGATCCCGATGTCATCACCCGATTTCCGCCCAAAACCAGGGCATAACTCATCAACTCAATTAAGTTTTGATGAGTAATCGGCACATGACGCGATCCTAAGATAGCAATTCGTTTAGATCCAGTTTGTTGGATCGCTGCAAGCTCTTGTGCAAGAGTATCTATACTGGATATTTCTATGGATTGAGTCAAAGACTAAATGAATCTAAGTAATACAACATAAGTTATTTTAGCAAAGTTACTTTGGCAAAAACCAGTGAAAGCATAAAAGAATCAGGGGGATTCCGGCGGGGAAATCAGGCGCGATCGCCATAAAATAATTAAGTTGCCAGGAAATTGTGAGGTTGAATCCGTTGCCGACATTAAAAAGCTGGTCAAAAGCCCTGGAACGACCCGCCACGGAATTTACGGCGGTGACGTTGCCAGTGATTTTTGGGGAGTTGCCCCCTGGGTTACGCGGGTCTTTGTATAGAAATGGGCCAGCCCGTCTAGAACGAAACGGGGTGAAAGTAGGCCACTGGTTTGATGGGGATGGGGCCGTGTTGGCGGTACATTTTACCGATGCTGGGGCGATCGCCTCTTACCGATACGTGCAAACTGCCGGTTATCAAGAAGAAGAAGCCGCTGGAGAGTTTTTGTTTGCCGGTTATGGCATGATGCCGCCCGGTTCTATCTGGGATCGCTTGACCAAGAGTGTCAAAAATGCCGCCAATACCTCGGTTTTAGCCCTGCCGGATAAATTGTTAGCCCTTTGGGAAGGGGGATATCCCTACGCTTTGGATTTACAAACCCTGGAAACCAGGGGGGCGGATAACTTAGAAGGGCTAAAAAACGGTTGGACTTTTTCCGCGCACCCGAAGCGCGATCCCTTGACGGGGAATATTTATAATTTTGGGGTGACACCGGGCAAAAATTCCCTATTACATCTTTATGTATGCGATCGCACCGGCAAAATCCAAAAACATTCCACCGTGGAAATCGATGGCGTCCCCTTAATTCACGACTTTGTACTCGCGGGTGAATATTTAGTCTTTTTCATTTCCCCCGTCCGGCTGCAAATATTCTCTGCCCTGTTTCACTTAAAAAGCTATAGTGATGCCCTAATGTGGCGACCATCCTTGGGAACCCAAGTCTTAATCATCAACCGGGATACCTTGGAAGTGGTCAGCGGCAATGAAACCGATCCTTGGTTTCAATGGCATTTTAGCAATGGATACCAGGACGAACGGGGAAATCTGGTCGTGGATTTGGTCAAATATGCAGACTTTTCCACCAATCAATATCTGAAAGAAGTTGCCACGGGTCAGGCGCAAACCGTAGCCAAAGGCACCCTCTGGCGGATTTATTTAGACCCAAAAACGGCGGTGCTGCAAGACCAAGAACCCCTGGTAGAACGGGCTTGCGAATTTCCCTCGGTGGCACCGGCAGCAGTGGGACAACCGGCCCGGTTTACCTATTTATCCTTACATCGAGAGGATGTGAATATTGGGGAGGAACTTTTAGGCGCGATCGCCCGCTATGACCATCAAACCAAAACCCTCACCGCAGCGGACTTAGGGGCAAATCGCTATCCCACAGAACCACTGTATATATCTAATCCCGAAAATCCGCAACAGGGTTGGCTGATCGTCGTAGTCTTTGATGGCAACGATGATGGCAAAGATCCGGGCAAAAGTGAGGTCTGGATTTTTGACAGCGATCGCCTGGATGAAAACCCAGTCTGTCGTTTAGCCCTACCAGAAATAGTGCCGATGGGATTTCATGGTACTTGGCACCCGAAAGCTTAATTAGCGGGGTGTGGGGTGTGGGGTGTGGGGTGTGGGGTGTGGGGTGTGGGGTGTGTGGGAGGGGTGGGAGGGGTGGGGAGGAGATTTGTAGGGTGGGCAAGATTTTGCCCACCCTACGTGAGATTTGTAGATTTGTAGGGTGGGCAAATCTTGCCCACCCTACTTTGTGAGGTAGTAGACAATGACCAATTTTCCTTTTCTCGTAGCCCTGGTGCTCGCTGGGGGCAAAAGTTCGCGCATGGGAACAGACAAAGCGTTAATCCTGTGGCATGGTCAACCAATGTTACAGCGGGTTGTAGGGGCGATTCGCGAATTGCCCCTACTGTCATCGGTTTATATCCTCACTCCCTGGCCCGATCGCTATCAAGGCCAAATTACCGGGGACTATCAATGGCTTTTAGAATCAAACCCAGGGAACGGTCCAGCGATCGCCATCAGCCAAGGATTTGCACAAATAAATGCCGAGTGGATTTTACTACTCGCTTGCGATCTGCCCAAATTGCAAAGTAGCATCCTGCAACAGTGGCAACAAGAATTAGCCACTTTACCGCCGGAAATTCTGGCTTTAGTTCCCCGGTCGGGAGAAAGGTGGGAACCGATGTGTGGATTTTACCGAAAAAAAGCGCGTGAATCTTTAGAAGCGTTTATTCAACAAGGGGGGCGATCGCTTCAAGGTTGGTTAAACCTGATTCCGGTCAGGTCAATTTCTCTGGGTCAAGGGGAAAAAGAAATGTTACTAAACTGCAATAAACCGGAAGATTTAGTCAATGGCTTTTAGCAACATCACCGTTGATTTGGATAGCCATTCTCAGGAGAAAAACTGAGCGTAAGTTATGATTTCTTGAAATGAATTAGCAGGGGAACCGGCGGAGATTTCCGGGAGACGGCAGTCAAAATCAACCATCAAACCATCCTAAAACGGAAAATATTTCTCTACGGAACAAAGGACCCAAGGGAAAAAGCCGATCCTAAATCATTCCAGAGCAAAGGCAAACCATCACAATAATTTTGCAAACATTTAAGAATTCATGCTTATAATTTGTAAAGGAATCTTGAGGTTCTGCAACAGGTTCTTAATGAACCATTACAAACTTGGAGTGGAAACCGTTTAATCATGGCGCGGATACTTGTCATCGACGATGACCCGGCAATCTCAGAATTAGTGGCTGTCAATCTCGAAATGGCAGGATATGAAGTCGATCAAGCCGAAGATGGCATTAAAGGACAAGCTTTGGCTCTCCAAATCATGCCGGACTTGATCGTCCTCGATCTGATGCTACCTAGGGTCGATGGATTTACTGTATGTCAACGTCTGCGACGGGATGAACGTACAGGAAACATTCCCGTGTTAATGTTGACGGCTTTAGGTCAAACCCAAGATAAAGTGGAAGGCTTCAATGCGGGTGCGGATGACTATTTAACCAAACCCTTTGAAGTTGAGGAACTGTTAGCCAGAGTTCGGGCACTGTTGCGAAGAACCGATCGCATCCCAGAAGCGGCCAAACACGCAGAAATTCTGAGCTACGGTCCATTGACCTTAGTTCCCGAAAGATTTGAAGCCATCTGGTTTACCAAAACCGTGAAGCTGACTCACTTGGAGTTTGAATTACTACATTGCCTGTTACAACGGCATGGTCAAACCGTCTCTCCCAGTGAAATTCTCAAAGAAGTCTGGGGCTACGATCCCGATGACGATATTGAAACCATCCGGGTACATATCCGCCATTTGAGAACCAAGTTGGAGAAAGATCCTCGCCATCCTCGCTATATTAAGACTGTGTACGGCGCTGGCTATTGTTTGGAATTACCCAATAGCACACCAGCGAATCAAAATGCACAAGCCGGATAGGGCAGCGATCGCACCGAAGGCGAGGAAGATCGAAGGCGATTTAGGTGAGTTAGGTGAGTTAACAAGCGATCGCGGGTCAATCAGAAATCAACGGCCAGCTAAAAAAATCGAAGTACCAGCAAAGTTAATTCAAAAGACAGCTAGGTTTTTTTAACCGGGCTGTCTTTTCGGATTTATACGCTATATATATTGAACGGTGGGCAATGCCCACCCTACATATAATGTCAATGCGTAAGTCCTAATCTATATCTATTCTTTTATCTAGCGGATGGGATTACACCGGATTGGATTACAGCCAATTGCCAATCAAGACAAAAGGAGCCCAGAAAAAGGGATGTTGATAGCGGCTGTCTTGCCGGAGAGCTAATTGTGCCTGACGCAGGGCTTCGGCTTTGCCAATTTGAGCCGATTGGCTCAGTTGTCGGTAAAATTCCACCATCAGTTGAGCGGTAGATTCGTCTTTCACCGACCAGAGGGTAGCGATGGTGCTCCGCGCCCCAGATCGCACGGCGATTCCCGCTAATCCCAAAGCAGCGCGATCGTCTCCAGCGGCGGTTTGACAAGCACTGAGAACGAGCAACTCAACGGGACTGGCGAGATTTCTGCCTCGACCTAGGAGTAATCGGCGAAAATCTTCCACTTGAATTTTCCCATCCCAAGTGAGAATAAATGTTTCTTCGGTGTTGGAACTAAACTGGGCGTGAGTGGCTAGATGAATGATGGGGAAATCAACGGCCTGGATTTGTTTTTGTAAGTTGGATGCGGTAAATTCACGATTCAGAAAAACCTGGCTGGGGACTTGTAAGGCAATTTGGTTAATTTCCGACTCCACCGCAGGAAGTTCAGAAAAGCCTTGGCGAGCTTCGGTCAGTCCACCAGTGAGGATGCTTAAACGTTCTGGCGCGATCGCCCGGGGTTCCAAAAGTTGTAGCCCAGGGGTCAGAGCAATATTATATTTTTCCATCAAATATTGCTGACCATCGTACAGGGCGCTGGTAGGTAAATTCCGTAACCGACCGTCCATGACGAATACCAGAGTTTGGATGCCACTCGCTTTTAAGTCTGTTTCTGCCGGACGAATCAGCCAATCGTAGATTCGTTGATAAACCTGCAAGCGTTGTCTGCTAGAAAAAGCTGGGTTCATCAGTTTGAGTGCATCTTCCAGGGCGCGGTCAACCTCCCTTTGAGCAATTTGCGTTTCGTAATGCCGCAGGGGTTGCCCCGGTAAAGAGAGAATGACCGCTAAACGGTCTGGCAAAATAATCGGATAAATAGTTGCAGCGGTGGGATCGATGCGGTCAATTTCCTCTGACTGGGGTTGCAGGCAGGCGTTCCGAAAGAAGTTGTCTAATTCTGCCAGTTGTAATAGTTCGATGGTTTCTCGCGCTTGCTCAAGATTGGTTTGGCTGACTTGACCTTGAGCATCAGGTTGCAGTAGTAACCCTACAAGCTGCCGATAAATCGGTTCGACGCTTTCCCGAAACGAAAATTGCACGTCAGGGGCGATCGCGGTTAAGTCTCCCCGTAAGCTAGAAAGGGCGTGGACTGCTTCACGATAAGAAGCGATCGCCCCAGTAATATCCCCCTGCTGCTTGAGAATCCGACCTAGCTGCCATTGCCAACGGGGAATAATATCAGAAGCACTAATCCCTTGAGCGATCGCCAAAGCTTGCTCGGTGAGAGAACGGGCCTCAGCCCACTGCTCGGTCTGTTCGTATAAATTGCCCAACTGACCCAGGGCAAAGGATTCCGCCCTGGAGTCCGGTAATTCTCTGGCTTCCCGGACAGCGGTGGCCAATAATTGAGAAATTGATGGCAAAGCGTCGGAATTCACCGTAGCTTGGCGGCGATTTGCTCTTAATTCCAGATTCATCAAACTTTGAGCATAGTTCGCCCGAGCATATACAGACATCCGACTGGGAGATAAATTCGCGATCGTTAATTCAATTTGGGGGATTAATTCTCCGGCGTTATTCCATCGTTTCATCTCGATCAGCAGTTGAAACTGATTCAGTTGAGCTTCCACTTTGGCGATCGCCCCGGGTGCCGCCTCTGCCGCTTGTTGATAATAGTCCAAAGCCCGATTATTTTCTCTCAGGGCTTTAGCCGTATTGCCTAAACTTAATAAAATCCCACTGGTTTCTACCCCTGATTCCTGACCCTGAGCCGCTAATTGCCCGGTCATCGCCAAACTTTGCTCTAGGACCTGTTGGGATTTGGCAAAATCCCCTACCACCTGCAAAGCCATGCCTAAACTATGCAGTGCCGTGGCTTTGACGGGAGAATCCGGCTGTGAATCCAGTTCGGTGTCGATCCGTTCTAGGACAATTCTCGCTCGGTGATACTGTCCCAAGGCTTGCAGCGCCCCCGCTTGGTTGATTAAACTGCCCAGTCTTCCCGCTTCATCCCCGCTTTCGGCATAAGCGAGTTCTGCCTGTTTCCAAGTTTCTAGGGCTGCTTCCGTTTGCCCCATAGTTAGTTGGAGACTGCCTTGAGTATTTAGCACTTCCGGCAAAATTTCCCCTTGCTCCTCTAAGAGTTGCCGACTACGAGCGATCGCATCAGCAGCCCGGTCTAGCTGTCCGAGTTCTTGATATGCCAAAGACAGATAGTTAAAACTCAAGGCCGTATTCAGGCGATCGCCTTGACCCTCAAACCTTTGGGCTGCGCTTTGCCAAGCGGAAATTGCCGCCGCCAAACGTCCTGTAGCGTAAAGATTTCTGCCTTTTTCGATGTAATTTGTGGCTGCCAGATCGGGAATCGAGGCTAGATTTTTCTGGGGCAGTTGCGGCGATCGCTGAACCAGATCGACGGATAAAACTGGATCGACCCGGTTGACGGTCGTTTCGGGCAACGGGCGATCGCTGCTATGGGCAATTCGGCTTTGGATGAGAATCACAATCAGAAAAGTCACTAAGCCTAAACTAATGCGATCGAGAATTATTTTTTTGCGGAAAAAATGTTGATTCATATCTAGCAACAGGGAAAAGAGAATAGTCAGAGACGTAAAAGCCCGCGCCTTCGTCGATGGAGATTGGGGCTAAAAATTTATACGGGAATCGGCAGGTTTTTACCGGGCAGGAGGAAAATATTTTTCCTTCCTAACAAGTCGATCTGTCAGGCGATCGCTCAGAGAAAGAGGAAAAATCACACTGCGGCTCCCATCCTACCCGATTGCCTACGGCACGCGCCGCGATCGAGATTAATTCCCGCCTCTGGATCCGAGTCAAGCGGCATCACACCCTGTGAACATTATTTTATATCTTTTATAAGACTTGCATCGGCCAATCAAATCAGCCGATAAAATTTATCCGCATTTATCCGCATTTATCCGCATTTATCCGCATTTATCCGCATTTATTAGTAACATTCTGCCTTCAGCGATCGGATGGCGCAGCGCAAATTTATCAAATATCAAATTATCAGCGATCGGCGCATAATTTCCCTAATTTTATTATAATTATTTTTTTTGTAATTTAACATAAAATTTCAGAAAATACCACAATTATGGAATTAATAATATGGCCAGAAATATGATGATACTATATTATTTATAGTTATATAATTATTATAAGCGATCGCATCCTTTACCTCTGTTTTCATCTCTTGCATAATTTTATCTCCTCGTTCGCGCTTAATTGGCGAATATAGTCATTTCAACTGTGCTTGAGAGAGACAAAACATCAGGGGCGCTTGGACGTAGCCAGGGGCGCAAGCATTGCGCCCCTACAATATATGTTTATTTCCTGTAGGGGAGCAAGCATTGCGCCCAAATAAACTTTGGAATTGTGGCAATTAAAAAAAAATTGGTATAACTATAACCTATATTTTAATCATCGATCGAAAACCATTCAAGCAAAAAAAAGGGCGGATACTTCCACCCAAACCAACAGAATATTTAAATTAAATATATTTAATTGATGGTCAAATTATGGTCAAAAACCGACAAAGCAAAAAACTAGCACAGCTTATAACAAAGCTTCCATTGCCGCTCCCACAACCCGATGATTTTGATCCAGTCTCAATTGACCCAGGGCAACTTTCGCCTGAATACCCTTAAATTGTCTTAAAGCCTTAGCGACAGAATAACGCATTCTCCAGGAATCGTGACCACAAAGTGACAGCAACTTCTCCAAAGCCTCTTGTGCCTTCACAGAATTCGCCAACAATCCTAATGCCTCGACGGAAGCCTCCTGAACCGTGGCATCACTTCCCGCTAAACCGGCAAGACAAATTTCCCACAAAGCATTCGGTTCTTCCAGATCCATCACCGCTGCCAAAATACTTCGACGAATCAACCAATTTTGATTTTGCTGAAATAGCTCGATTAAATGAGGCAGCGCTGAGTAACCGTACATAGCCAAAGAATTAGCAGCTTCAGCCCGCACGTTGTAGTCACGGTCATTTTGCATTAAATCTAATAAAGCGGCAAACGCATCAGGTCTTTGTTTCCGACCTAAACCCATCGCCACAAATGAGCGCACAATAAATTCTGGATCGTTAAGCTTGGTTTTGAGTAGGGGCACTACCACGTCTGGCTCATAGTTTCTCAACGCGGTTAGGGCTTTGAGGCGTTCTTGGGAGTCCGCACTATTTAAAGCAATTTCAATCTGATTAATTTTCATATTTATCCATTGAGTATTTATTTATAGTTTACATTACTTTACATTCAGCCCGCACGCAAATTTTGTCATTTCACCCCGCATAGCCGCCCGCCCACTCTAAAAGTATTGCCAAATCAGCCTTTCCCGCTTGTCAGTCAACCAGCGTTGTATGTAACTCCGAAGCAATTGGCAAGGGAATTGTCACTGTAAAGGTTGTACCCACCCCCACTTGACTATCCACGGTAATCTCTGCCCCGTGCAAATCAGCGGCTTTTTTCACAATGGTCAGTCCCAGTCCAGTACCCGCAATTTTCTTGACATTTTTACAGCGGTGAAATGGTTCAAATAATTGAGTCAAGTCTTCTGAAGGAATGCCAATGCCTTGGTCTTTAATGGTAAAAATTATTTTTTCCGGATGGCAGTTGACTAAAAAATCAATTCTAGAGTCTAAACCGGAATATTTGATAGCATTAGAAAGTAAATTTGTCAAGATTTCTTCTAAAAGCTTTCGATCTAAAATAGGCTGGTCTTTTAATCGACTACAGTCACCTTGAATAGTCAATAATATTTGCGGTTCTGCCTCATGGTTTAGCTGAAATCTTTGCACGAGATGATCGCAAAATTTAGGTAAATTTAATCCGCTGGGTAAAAAACGTAGTTTACCGGATTCCGCATGAGCAATTAGTAAAATTTCATCTAGCAGTTCGATCGTGTGCTTGACCGTATTTTCAATGCGTTCAAAATAAATCTGTTTTTTAGCATGACTCCATAAATTACTGTAAGATTTTAACAATTCGGCGGAGCCTAATATAGTGGTTAAAGGAGTACGAAATTGATGGGAGGTCATGGAAATAAAATAAGATTTCATTTGATTGAGTTCTTTTTCTCTGGCCAAAGCTTGACTAATTTGGCTTTCCGCTTGTTTGCGTTCTGTAACGTCGTAAAAAGCAGCGAAAATCGATGAATCGCCATTAAAAACAATTAATCGCATATATACCGCTACCCAAAATGGCGTACCATCTTCTTTCTTGAGCAGAACCTCATAATTATTAATCTGTTGATATTTTTTGAGAGTTTCTACTAACCGGGTGCGGTCATTGCGATCGCAATAATAATCGGGAGTTTGGCAACCAATCAATTTTTCAGGCGGCAGGCCAAAGGTTTGGCATAGAGACTGATTGCCATATAAAACTAAGCCATCACTACAGCGGGAAATGACTAGGGGAATGGGCGTGGCATCGGCGATCGCCCGAAAGCGTTCCTCGCTCTCTCGCAGGGCTTGCTCAATTCTTTTCCGTTCGGTAATTTCGGCAATCAGTTGTTGATTTATTTTGGATAAATCCGCGACTCTTAACTCAACTTGTTGTTGCAATATTCCGGGTTGTTCAAGTAGTTTAAAGACGAGATAAGCGACTAATAACCCTATGATAAATATCAAGAGTATTTCAAAAAATATTTGCTTTTTATATCCCCACCCATTCCTCGGTGAAATATCTAAGATCCAGTCGCCATAAGCTACTTTAACTGAATGAGTAATCGGCTCGACTAAATCTGCTTTTTGGGAACGGGCAAACACCCAGCGATCGCCTCTCGCTGGATCGAACCACTCTAGCTGATAATCGTAACCCTGTTGAACCAGTTGGTTAAATTTACTCTCTTGAAGCAAATCGGCGATCGAAATCTCCACAATGGTGAATCCCCAAAATGCTTCGGCGTCAGTATCCTGATTCAGAAACACTGGCAAATAGCCAACTATCCCCATAATATTTTCGGGGTCTTCGGGAAATAACTCCAAAGGTTTTGTCACTTGAATTGTCCGTGATGCGATCGCGGTTAATCCCTGTGAAGAATTAGAAGGATCTGTGAATAAATGGCGATCGATTCCTGGCGCATTTTCTCCGCGAGGATACATTTCACGGACAATTCCCTCTGGCGCTAACTTTAACCGTCTAATCCCCCCTAATGAATTAATCAAATCTGCTGCCAGAGCATCAAAGTTGTTCACCATTCCTTGCTGATGCCGCACAATTAAAGCCAGGGTAAATGGGGCCCAGAGCGATCGATCTAACTCTCTTTGCAACAATTCACCTTGAATCACTGCAAGCTTATGCACAGCCTCACGTTCTGCATCCACCTGTCGATCGGCCAGCAAGTAAATCAGAATGACTTCAATGCTGATGATACTTAAAAATGAAAGGCAAGCAGTCACATATCGGCGCCAGTATCGGCGACACTTGGTCATCAGGTGTTGCACTGCCATCGATCGCACCCCTCCAAGAAACTCTCCCATCTAAGTAAAAGTGATTCAGGAAATCCTCAACCGGGTTTGTCTGTGAATTTTCGCCGATGAAAAATCGGCAAACAACCTAGTTGTTTAATTCCCGTCCCTCTCCAGTGTAACCATCTTGTAGATAAAAAATTAGCTAATGGAACTTAACCGTCGTTAAATCCCATTAGCTAACTATTTTTATACTATTGAAGTACATCACTCGGAGAAACGAATTACCCAGCTATCTGTAACAGACCTTACGCATTATTTAATATCAAGCCCTCTATGTAGGGTTGATTCGCGAATCAACCCTACAGATTTAGGGTTGATGCGTAATTCCTGTGTAAGACTGGCAAAAGCCCGTCAATGTCCGATGATGGACAATACCCACCAGCCAAATAAAATGCTTAAATCTTAAATTTGCGTAAGCTGGAAATCAGAATTGACTCTACCCAATCCAACGTCCAGTACCGCGAGGTAAATCTTCCGATGTTTGGTTGGTGCTATCTTGATTCATCCCATGACGAAATCCCTGCACCAGATTTTCGGGTCGATTTAACTGAATATAACAATCTTCCCGACCTAAACCTCGGGAGCAGATTTCCCCAGGATTTTCTCCGTCAGCCAGAATTGTAGTTTGTGAAGCGGATGGAATGAATCGGGAAGAGAGATCGCCACTCGCTTTGTTAATTGCAATTGTACCAGCGATCGGCAATAAAGTTGAAACCAAAATAAATGAAGAAATACGCATAGAGTATTTTCAGGAGATTTTTTTCTATCGGAGTTATTTCCCTGTTATTTCCCTATACGCATTACTTAAATTAAGTCAGGACAATTTTTAGTTAGGAATTATTTTTTTATTAAATAAAAATCATCTTATGGTAATTTAAAATTAACCAGGATTTTATCCTGTCTGATATCCAGATTAACTTGGCTATTTTACTGATAAAAATCACTAAATATTTACCAATTATGAAGATTTGGTAAAGTTAACCATCTGCCCCTGTAACCTTCCCAGAAATATATAGCGCTTCGCGATTTAGATTTAATGATGCCAGACAAACATACCCCCTATCCCCCCTTAAAAAGGAGGGAACAAGAGGTATTTATATGTACCTTAAAATAGCGAAAACTGCTGTAAAGATAATTAAGATAAAAAGATTGGTGGTTTCTTCAGACCATACCTTCGCCATTTTTTGCACTTTGAGGATTACCTTATCCCAAGCCAACGGACAACGGAGGCATCTTTCTAATTGGCGAAGGTATGATTCAGGGAAACCGGGTTTTCCAGAAAGCAAGATTAAGGAGTCAGAATGGTATCACTCGGACTGCCACCCGTGGCACCGGAATAGACTAAACCCCGCTCCAGATCCATCGTCAGAATCGATCCTTCGCGAATCTTTTTAGTGGCATTTTTCACGCCCACCATTACGGGAATACCTAAGCGCAGACCAATGACGGCGGCATGGCTGGTGAGACTCTCGTCTTCGGTAATGACTCCCGCTGCTTTTCTAATCGCTTCAATATAATCAGCACTGGTGTGGGAGGCAACTAGAATTTCTCCAGGGTTAAAATTGGCGACTTCCACGGCGCGATCGGCGACTCTGGCACGACCACTAATCGACCCTTGACCCAAACCGACTCCCTTGCCGAGTACCGAGGTCACGACTTCTACTTTGATTAAGTCAGTAGATCCCGACATCCCTTGCAAAGTGCCCGCTGTCATTACCACTAAATCCCCTTCGGTCAGGAATTCGTTTTCCAGGGCAACGTTAATGGCCGCTTGGAAGGTTTGGCCGGTGGAGGGTAAATCCAGCACTAACAAGGGTTTTACGCCCCAAACTACCTGAAGTTGACGGGCCACATAGACATGGGGGGTGATCGCCAAAATCGGGGTTTGGGGGCGAAACTTGGAGACATTCCGAGCCGTTGCCCCGGATTTGGTCATGGTCATAATTGCCGCTGCATGGAGTTGTTGAGCAATTTTCCCGACCGCTTGACTGATGGCATTGGGAATAGATAACCCGGTGTCTTGGGTGGTGATTTTACCGATCGCCTGGTCGCGTTCAATGCGACAAGCAATCCGGGCCATTGTTTCCACCGCTTCCACGGGATATTTCCCCACCGCTGTTTCATTAGAAAGCATCACCGCATCGGTTCCATCCAGAATAGCGTTGGCCACATCAGAGATTTCCGCACGGGTAGCGCGGGGGCTGCTGACCATGCTATCAAGCATTTGAGTGGCGGTAATCACCGGAATTCCCAGACGGTTACAGGTGGTAATTAACCGTTTTTGGACAATCGGCACTTCTTCAGCGGGAATTTCTACCCCTAAGTCACCGCGAGCCACCATCACCCCATCACACAGAGAGAGAATGGCTTCCATTTGCTCCACGGCTTCATGCTTTTCAATTTTGGCAATCACCGGGACATTCTTATCGGCACTAGAGATAAACTCTTTGATTTCCAAGATGTCTTGGGGGTTGCGGACAAAACTCATGGCCACCCAGTCTACACCTTGGTCAAGACCAAAAAGTAAGTCTTCGCGGTCTTTGTCCGTTAGGGGTTTAATCGAGAGGTACACTCCCGGAAAATTTACCCCTTTGTTGTTGGAAAGGATGCCACCAACCACGACTCGACAATGGAGATTACCGGATTTACGGTCAATTTTGTCCACGAACATTTCCACCCGTCCATCATCGAGGAGAATGGTGGCGCCTTCGGGGACTTCATCGGCGAGGCGATCGTAGGTGACACAGGCGATCTCTTGGTTGCAAGCAACTGGGCGACTGGTGAGGATAAAGTTATCGCCTTTTTTGACCTGAATTGAGCCTTTTTCAAATTTGCCCAAGCGAATTTTTGGCCCTTGCAGGTCTTGTAAGATGCCCACGGGCTGATTCAGTTCAAAGGAAACCTGGCGGATCAAGCGGATATTCCGCTGATGATCCTCGTGGCTTCCATGAGAAAAGTTCAGGCGTAAAGTAGTCGCACCTGCTTCGATTAAATCGCGCAACACTTCTGGTTTACTCGTTGCCGGTCCAATAGTGGCGACAATCTTTGTCCGACGCAAAAAATTTCGCAATTCCATAAACAGAAACTTAAGGGATAGATGAGATTAAATAGGGATTTATGGAGCACCACCAAATTCTGCCGATTTCTGTCTGGAAGTTTTTTGCCTTTTACCATCAACCATCACCAATTCCCTCTCGTGAGCTTCGCGAACGTCCCACTCTGCCCCGGATGATGCCATGTTTTCCGATTTCGTCACCCGATCGCGCGGGGCAAAATATGGTTGCCAATGGCAAAGGAAAGGAATTCCGTAGGGGAGGTCAGGAATTGAGGCGATCGCCTTGGCGATCCAGGGGATGCTTTTGGTGGATCGCCTGGAGACAATCAGACAAAAAACAGTTCTGACAAGTAGATTTGGGATGACCAGTTGGGTTGAATTCAAGCCAACCTGATTAAGTGTCACTGTATTTATAAATAATACTTATAATATTGTCATTTATAAATACAATTATTTACAAAAGTTTATATAATTCGGTTCATTATCGTATACTAAGCCTTAATTTATTGAAAGGAGTACAGAAGAAGATGCCAGAGGCCCAGCAGCTTACGCTGACTATTCCCAAGGAGTTTCTCGGGCCCCCTCCTGGCAGGATTAATCCCAACCTACTCATGTTTGTAGGCGCTGTGACTTTGGTCATCATGTCTACGATCGGTTACTGGCGTTGGGACTGGCCGGGTTGGTGCTGCTTTACGATTAATACGATCGCGTTGCACCTTTCGGGGACGGTGATTCATGATGCTTCACACAATGCAGGGCATCGTAATCGCATCGTGAATTCCATCTTAGGGCATGGAAGTGCCTTAATGTTAGGATTCGCCTTTCCGGTTTTTACGCGAGTTCATTTACAGCACCATGCTTACGTCAACGATCCTGAGAAGGATCCGGATCATTTTGTGTCCACCGGCGGTCCGTTGTGGTTGATTGCTGCTCGCTTTTTTTACCATGAAATCTTTTTCTTTAAACACCGTCTCTGGCGAAAGTATGAATTGTTAGAGTGGTTTTTAAGTCGGTTGGTGGTGGTGGCGGTGGTCTATACAGCGGTTCAATATGATTTTTTGCCTTATATCCTCAACTATTGGTTTTCTCCCGCCTTAGTGGTTGGTCTGGCTTTGGGATTATTTTTTGATTATTTACCTCATCGACCGTTTGAAGATCGCGATCGCTGGAAAAATGCTAGAGTTTATCCCAGTGCCGTTCTTAATATCTTAATCTTGGGGCAAAATTATCATTTAGTCCACCATTTATGGCCATCTATTCCCTGGTATAAATACCGTCCCGCCTATCATGCGATGAAACCACTTTTAGATGCTAAAGGAAGTCCACAGTCTTTAGGTTTGCTCCAAGGCAAAGACTTTTTTAGCTTTATCTATGACATCTTTTTGGGAATTAGGTTCCATCGTTCTAAATCTAAGGAAAAAGTATCATAAACATCGAATAAAATTTGGCAGGACTTAAAAGCGATCGCGCCTCAATTACGGTGCGATCGCTTTTTTCATGGCTTTTTTCATCGGCTTTTTCGTCAGCCTACACCGTAAACAAAGTTTTTGCCGGTTTTTCCATTACGGCTCATACCAAATCCGGATCTCAAGTACGGGCGAGAAAGCGAATCGCCCCTACGACTCGTGAGATGTCATTCCCGCGAATGCGGGAATCCATAAGCGTTTTAGGGGATTACAATAGTCAGGTTATAAAAAGCGGATTACGGTTCAGATGCTGGGACAAATTTATATATAAATTAAATTTACCCGACACCTGAGCCATAATCCGTCAATATTAGGGCAAATTATTCACCCGTAATAGAGAGATTATCCACCCAAACTCGTGGAGAAATACCCCCAGGAGTAAGTTCGACTTCTGCTTCTACAAACACAATCGATTTGAGGACATCCAGAAAATCTCCTGCCACCGTTGCGGATTCTATACTAATTTTTTGGCCATCCTTAATTAACCAACCATCAAAGGGCAAAGAAAAAGAACCCTGCAACGCTTGAACCCCCGCATGGAGCGCTTGCAAATCATCAATCAATACCACATTGTTAGCAGTTTCTAGACTATACTCTTGCTCTGGGGTTGTCCCACGGAAAACATGATAAAAATGGGGACTTACCGTTACTTTCGCGCCAATATTAGCGTGTCCTGTGGGTTGAGCATTCATCCGTTTTGCCGTACCTGCACTATGAATAAAATTGCTCAAAATTCCCTCAGTAATTAGCGGGACTCGACGAGTAGGTGTTCCTTCTCCATCAAAGGTGGTACAAGCCACATTATTGGGATGCAAGGGATCGTCACACAGAGACAACAAAGGAGAGGCAATTTGCTGCCCTAAAGACTCTGGGGTAGAAAGACTTTGCTGGTCGAGAATATTCTGGGCATTAAAGATATTAGAAAATGCCCCCAAGAGACTTAAAAATGCTTCGGCAGAGAAAACTACGGTATATTTCCCCGATGGTATTTTTGCATAGTTTAAGTGACTAATGGTTTTCTCCGCTGCTTCTTTAATACAACCAGAGATATCCAATTTTTCCAAGTGACTGCTGATGCGATAAGCCCCAGCACTGCGAGGTTTTTTGTCCGGTTGTTCTGTTTTGGTGTATAGGTAAAGAGAGGTATAAGAAGCCCCTTCTGCCCGGGCTGCCCCATCACTATTCAGATAAAATCTGTCAATGTCTCGTTGGGCTAATCCATTATAAGGAACACTGGCGATCGCATCGTGAGATGTCAGTAATTCTTTTTCCGCATCGATCAAGGTTTCTATCAAAGTAGAAACCTGGGATTGTGGCATTTTAGCATCTTTTTTTGCCAAATCCACCGTAGCTTCGGGACTAAAATCCGGGACGTGCTCTTTCACCCCAAAAAAACTGGCCTCATAAGCAGTTTTTAAGGCTAATTCTAATCCTAATGGATTCACATCTGTGGTAGAAGTAATTCCCATTGTATTCTGCTCATTCCAGACGCGAACTGTCACCCCAGAACGTTGGGATGCTTTCACTTGTTTGGGTTCACCATTGTCTACCTGGACACTATTTTCATCTACGGCAGACCCGTAAATATCAAACTTTTCAATTCCCAGCTTTTTGGCGATACTTTGGGCTTGGGATGCCAACTCATTAATCTGGATCATTGCTCTTTTGTTTAGTATTTCTGTTTTTGGGTGGTTGTTGGTTGTTGGTTGTTGGTTGTTGGTTGTTGGTTGTTGGTTGTTGGTTGGTTGTTGGTTGGTTATTGGTTGTGGGTTGGTTGGTTAGGGATTCTTTGGTTGCTTGATGAACAAAGAACAAACAACAAACAACAAAGAACAAAGAACAAACAACAAACAACAAACAACAAATTAAAACTTACCGTCCACCAACGGTAATCGAATCAACTTTGATGTGAGGTTGTCCCACGGTGACATAAACGCTGCCACTGACAGAACCGCAAAAACCGGCTGCGAGTCCTAAATCTTTGGAACACATAGAAATTTTGTTCATAATTTCCTTGGCTTCACCAATCAAAGTAGCCCCTTTTAAGGGTTTGGTAATCTTGCCATTTTCAATTAAATAGGCTTCATCAACGCCAAAATTAAATTGTCCGGTGGCCCCGACACTACCGCCGCCCATTTTTTTGCAGTAAATGCCCTTATCAATGGAGGCAAATAGATCGTCAATCTCATAATCTCCAGGGGCAATATAGGTATTTCGCATCCGAGAAGCGGCGGCAAAAGCATAACTTTGGCGTCGTCCACTGCCCGTCCGAGGGTGTCCTGTACGAATCGATCCGGTGCGATCGGCAATAAAGTTTTTCAGAATCCCATTCTCAATTAATAAAGTGCGCTGAGTGGGCATTCCTTCGTCATCCATATCAATGGTGCCGAAGGCATTTTCTGACAATCCCTCATCCCAAGCCGTTAAACTTTCGTGGGCAATTTTTTCGCCTTTTTTGTCAATAAATGGGGTGGTTTTGCGTTCAATTTGGGTTGTTTCGAGCAGGTGTCCACAAGCTTCATGGAAAATCACGCCGCCAAATTCATTGGCCATGATAATGGGATAAGTGCCGGATTCTACATAATCTGCATAGAGCATTTTTCCCGCAGAATCGGCAATTTCATCCGCCAATATCTCAAAATTCCAATTCCGCAAAAAGTTGGGATCGCTGGTATCTCCCACCCGCTTATTGATCGAAGAACGACGGGCGCCATCGGCACAAAGCAGGTTGTAGCCTACGGTTTGAGTCAGGCGAATGTCCCGGGCAAAAGTCCCATCACTGGATGCGACTAATACTTCTTGCCAGTCCCGGAAATAAACCGATCGCCGTGATTTCACATGGCTGGCTTTTTGGTTGAGTTTGGCATTTGCTTGTAGCAGAATATCGCTCATTTCACTCATGGGGCTACATTCGCTCAACCAGGCTTCTTTGCCTTTGAGGAGGGCATAGTCTCTGAGGGGTTCCAGGTTAATCTCTGGGACATAAGCATTGATACCGGGCAGGTGTAGCCCTAAAATCGAAAGTCCTTTTTCCAGGGCTAATTTTAATCCGCTAAAGGATAAGTCGTTGGTGCTGACGTAGCAATCAGCGCTGCCACGAAATACCCGCACTCCTGCCCCGGTGGAAAGACGCGGGGAGATACTACTGATGATGTCATCTTCGGCGAGGCAGTTGGTGTAGTTGGTTCTTTCGAGAAAGAATTCTACGAAGTCAGCACCAGCGGCACGTCCTAATCCTAGGAGGGTGGCTAGAGGTGCTTGCCAGGTGGAGTCAAAGCGATCGCCTCTGGAAGTGTAGTTGAGATTCGCTAATTCTTGGGAAATACGGGGAACCAGTGTTTGCATGGTTAATTATTTGTTTTGGATGGATGTAGAACCACAACGGTTTATGGTTCCGGTGGCACTTAATAAGTCTCTTTAGTTTTTTAGTTTAGCAGATGTAAAGATATTTTGCGGCAGCCGAGTCACTCCCATTGACACAAAGAACACAGAGAAAGATATTTTCTATCTACTTGGGGTCTTTTTGGGGTATGCTTGTTTTTGATTTATTGGCTGTTTTTTTATAATTGGCTTTTGTGAGTATTTTTTATTTGTATATTTTATATTTTAACATTAATTAATGTTAAAATATAGATTAATTGGATAGTTATTCGTTATTTTTTAATTGGTATATAATGATATTTTCGGGCTTTTTACCTAGGCAAATTACTTGTTTTTGTCATCAAAAATATTACAATAGCAGCAACTCGTTCATTGGCAAATTTGTGCCTCAATAAAAAAACGTTGCGGCAATTATTTCAATAAATCTTGACTGTCGATGAACGCACTAGGAAGCTTTTAGACAGCCGTTGAAATTAGGACAGGATTGCTGGTGGTCACTTTAGCTGATAGCTTGCTCCTGGAGTCTGATAGCTTTTAACAGCATTCAGCCTTCAGCCTTCAGCCTTCAGCCTTAAGTCGTCAATCGTAAACCGTCTGTAGGGGCTAACAGCCGTTGGCTCGTGACAAATAACAAATAAAGAATAAAAATAAAGTGAATAACTAATAAGAAATTTTAACCCAGGGCAAGAAAAAATGCTTGTGGGGTTTAAGGAGAAAACCCTAACATGATAAATTAAAGGTGGTGGCGTCAGTAAAGTGCAGATCCCATCTGTCTGCTGACGATCGCGCCAAAAAACAAATTGAACTTGTTCTCGTAACCAATCGAGAAAGATTATTAACAGTCAAGTAAGAATTTATAGAGAAGGTCTAATGAGCGGTAGCGTTCAAGTCATTACAGATAAGGAATTTAAAACAGAAGTATTGGAGTCTGAGCAACCTGTTTTAGCTTATTTTTGGGCACCTTGGTGTGGCCCTTGTCGTTTGGTGTCACCTTCGATGGACAAGATCGCCTCAATGTATAGCGATCGCCTCAAAGTGGTGAAAATGGAAGTGGATCCTAATCAAGAAACCGTGAAAGCATACAAGGTGGAAGGGGTTCCCGCTTTACGGATGTTTCGGAGTGGTGAGCTAATTCTGGAGCATGAAGGGGCAATTACCAAGGATAAAATCATTCAATTGCTCGATTCTCAGCTTCAAAGCGGTGCGACGGATTCTTAGGGGTTTCAGAGAAAGGAAAGATTGGGAGAGAAAAATTTATGAAGTTTGCCACTCGTTTAGACCCCCTGCGATCTAATGTCTTTGCGGATATGGACAATGCCAAAGCTAAGGCAAAAGCCGCTGGACTCGATGTGATTGATTTATCTTTGGGATCAGCCGATCTGCCTGCACCCCCAAATGCGATCGAGGCGATCGCCCAATCCCTGCCCGACCCGGAAACCCACCGTTATTTGTTGTTTCACGGCACCAAAGATTTTCGGGAAGTCGCCGCTCAATGGTACACCAATAAATATGGAGTGGCGATCGATCCAGAAACCGAGGTACTCCAACTGATTGGTTCTCAAGAGGGGACTGCCCATTTGCCTTTGGCGATTTTAAACCCAGGGGAGTTTGCCTTATTGATGGATCCGGGTTATCCTTCCCATGCGGGGGGAGTTTATTTGGCGTCCGGTCAAATTTATCCCATGTCTCTGCGGGCCGAAAACGGGTTTTTGCCCATATTTTCAGAAATTCCCCAAGCGGTCCTGGAACAAGCGCGGATGATGGTGTTGAGTTATCCCCATAACCCCACCAGTGCGATCGCGCCCTTATCCTTTTTCCAAGAAGCGGTGGCATTTTGTCAAAACCATGATTTAGTCCTGGTTCACGACTTCCCTTATGCGGATATTGTGTTTGCCGGAGGCATCGCCCCATCAATTTTACAAGCTGACCCGGATAAAACCGTTTCGATTGAGTTTTTTACCCTGTCAAAACCATATAATATGGGCGGTTTTCGGATTGGATTTGCTGTGGGAAATCGTGAGTTGATTCTTGCCCTGCGACAAGTCAAAGCGGTGATTGATTTTAACCAATATAAAGGCATTCTCAATGGGGCGATCGCCGCCATGACCGGCCCCCAAGACTGCATCACCGAAACCGTAGAAATTTACCGCAAACGGCGCGATACCTTTGTCGGCGCCTTAAATCGGATCGGTTGGCAAGTCCCTGAACCCCTTGCCACCATGTACGTCTGGGCCAAACTGCCCGAACCTTGGACCAACAACGCCCTGGAATTTTGTCGTCAACTCGTCGAAACTAAGGGAGTTGCCGTATCTCCGGGCACGGGTTTTGGCAAAGAGGGAGAAGGATATGTGCGCTTTGCCCTAGTCCACGATCCAGAAATTCTCGAAACAGCGGTTCAGAGAATTGCTCAATTTTTGCATTAATTATTTTTGTTATTTGTTGATTGTTATTTGTTGATTGTTATTTGTTGATTGTTATTTGTTATTTGTTATTTGTTGGTAAAATGACTCAGGACAAATGACTCAGAACAACAATCTTTACAAAAACTTTACAGAAACTTTAAATAAATCTGCAAGAACTTCATCAATGCTTGCAGATTTTTTTGTATAATAGAATCAGGCTAAAGAAAGTTCACTTAATTTAAGGTTTCATCCCCATTGAAGTGGCTATAAAAACTGGCAGAAATAAAGGACAAAACCTTTACCAGCCAAGCAATTTCAAGAATAGATTAACTGTTTAAGAAATGATAAAAATTTCCCAGGGACAAATAATCACGGTTTCGGCGTGATAGCTGTCACCGGCAAATTACAAGAACACAGAGTACAGTCAAGATATAGGCTTTTAAGATAGGCTTTTAACCAAGCAGCCAAGCTGATTCTATTCCATCCCCCTTCTCTCATCCCATATCCCCAATTCTCTCGAAACAACAGGAGCTCGCAGTCATGGCAGGATTAACAAAAAAACTTTTTATCGGTGCTTCTCTCGCCGCAGGTCTGAGTGCCGTGGCCGGTACACCCGCACAAGCCCTGGATATTACATTTCATGGCGCAGAAAATATTCAAAGCTACACTCACCAAGATGGCAATCTGTGGGTGGGTGCGAACAGCAACTACCTGACAGATGGCGATCTGACTACTAACGTTGAACTTTGGTTTGATGGCGAAGATGTTTTAGATAATGTAGGGTTTACCGCCACCGCAGGAACCCATACCGTAAGCGTTGAAAGCGTGACCGCTGCTGATTGGGCTGAGTATGGCACCAAATGGCTGGGCGATTTATTTGCCAATTATGCGCCCCTGAATAATGTTTGGTTACAGTTGGACAGCACCGTTCAGAATATGGCGATCGGGGCTTTTACTACAATGGGTTCTGGCGACCCCAACATTGCTGAGTTTAACCTGGATGAAACCGGCGCCGTGGATATCAAGATGGCTGGTTGGTATGACCTGAATACAAAATTGGATCCAATGATTGCTGCCGCGAAGTCTAGTGTCCAAGCGCAATTATCTAGTTCTAACCCCATCATCAAGGTAGCCGCACAGGTAATGTTGCAGAATATCGGCCTTTTAGAGGGCGCACTGGATGAAATTGGTGTGCTGCAAATGAGTGAAATTGCCAAAGTGACTATCAATGGCGAAGTTCACTATGCTTATAGCTTTAATGCGGTTGACTCTGGCTTCGTAGCCAAAGATGATGACAAGTCCTACAGTGGGATTTACTCTTGGAACCATGCGGGAATTCCGGTGGAATCAGTTCCCGAACCTTCTACGATGCTGGGTTTGATGGCGGTAGGTGGTCTGTTTGCCGCTGCCAAACGTAAGTCTAATCACAATGCCTAAAAGTTTTCTTTAATTTGGATTTTGGTTATTGGTTGTTGGTGATTGGTTGTTGGTTGTTTGAATAACCAATAACCATTTTTTTTTGTTATTAGACAATTCTGGCTTTCCCAAGCTGGAGCGATCGGCCCAATCCCCCCTTAAAACCGCCAAATGCCTCCGGCACGCTGCGCGAACGGCTTTTTCTTCCCAGGCGCAAAAATTATTGCTACATATTATTTACTATAGCATTAATTGTAATGGTGGGCAATGCCCACCCTACTATCTCCTGATACTCGAAAATTAGTTTGCCATTCTTCTAAGGTTGGTATAATTTGCGATAAAGGGGGTAAAATTCTTTTTTTGTCCGTTTCAGGGGGTGCGCCATCATCTCCCATCTGAAGTAAGATAGGAAAGCCTTGATTAATGTCACCTTCATCAATTTTAAAGATAATTAATTTACTCATTGTTGTTGCTTTAAAAACGATAAGTTATTCTAAGAATAGATAAAAAATAGAGTATATGAATTCACCTTATCTAGTCTTAAAAGCTGCAAAAAATTGTTCATTTTTATAACCAATTAGATTACCAATTATAAAAATCACAAAATTTGCCATCAGAAATGAAAAAGATTTACCCATATTTTGTGGGTCGTATTTCGCTTTTCGGTGGAAAGTACAGATCGAGAAAATCTGTCGGTTTCATAATGGCTATTCCCGCAAAATTATTTAATACTAATAAATCTTTATCTCCCGTGATTAAAACTTCAGCCTGAGCGGATAAAGCAGTTGCTAAAATATGATTATCTTTAACATCTCTTAATTCAGGTACATTCAGAGAAATATTGGGGCATTTATTAGAAAATCCTTGAGTGATAGCTATTAAATATTCAACGGTATGATTTCTCTTTTCAAGCTGATTTTTAAACTTGGTACGTTTTAAAGTTGTTTCTAATTCTCCCAATAAAGATTCAGAAACAAAAATAGTTATCTTGTTCTGTCTGGATAGATGTAATATTTGAGATGGTAAACCTCCCCATAATAAAGCAGAAATCCAGATATTAACATCAACAACAACTTTCATAATTTACCCCACAATTCTTGTCTAACTTCTTTGACTATTTCACTAATTTCTTCTAACGTGGGTTGTTCAGCATCGGGTTCTAATTGATCTAATTCTTGTAAAAACAAATCTAAGTCAACCGTTACATTAGATTGTTTTTTCAGAATAATCTCTTGGTCTGTAACTAATATTTCATATTCTGTTAAAGGTTGCAGTTGTTGTAAAATTTCTGGAGGAATTTCTAATTTTCCTTCTGAAGTTACTTTGGCAATGGATTTGATGGTCATATTTTCTCCTTTGTGTTTTAAGATTGCTAGTAATTGGGCTTCAGCCCAACTACATACTTTTCAAGTATAGCAAGAAGTTTTCTGTAATGCTACTTTCTCCTAAACTAACTTTAACACTAAATTTATCTCCTGGTTCACATCTAGAGTTTTAACTTCTTTTGTACCAGGTACTTCATAGGCTAAATTTGCCATTTCATTATAAACTCCTTGGGGTATAATAATCGTGCCATAGACTTTTTGTAACAAATCTAATTTACCAATAGCCGCTAGGCTAGTAATAGGTGAAGTATCACTAATAACTATCATAATTCACCAAGTCTTTTTAAAGTTTCAATATCGGCTTGAAAATCCTCAATATCATAGTTAACACAAATACCTCTACTAGCAATTGCTCGTCTAAATTCTAGCAAGTGCATTCCTGCTAAACGGCGAGCTTGACCTGTACTAATTTTCCTTTGTTGATAAAGTAAAATAGCTAACTCTAATTTAATGTCATATTCTGACATTTTAGCAGATGTTAATATTTCATCGGGGATAGTGATATTCATAGTTTTAATCCTCTTTGACGTAATCCTATTGTAATTGCTTTGGGGACTTGCTCATCCATATATAGGGCAATAGTCATTAAATTAATCCTTTGGCTCGTAATTTTTCAAGCCTGGAGTTTATCCTGCTTCTTGACGCATTTTATCTGCCTTCTGCAATAATCGGAACATTGTTTTCATTGAGTTGAATATGTTTGTATTCGGTAGTTGTTAAGGTCATGGTTTTTTTGTCCTAACTATCTTGTTATTTACTATAGCATTAATTTGTAATGGTGGGCAATGCCCACCCTACTATCAAAGAAACCGGGTTTCTTTTTCGCATCCCACAGATAACTCTTGATATTCACAGAAGAAACCCGGTTTCTTTGATGCTTGGGAAAAAAGCGATCGCCCCAAACCCCCGTAAAAAGGGGGAATTTTTATAATTTTGCCATTTATTGTTTACTAATTGTCCAAAATGGGGTTCTTTGGGTGGGTTCCATGATGACATTTTGGAGATTTTGTTGGGCAAAGATATATGCTTTTCCTTGCCAAAGTGGGATAAATGGGATGTCTTGGGCGACGATTTGTTGGATTTCGCTGAAGATTTGTTGCCGTTTTTCGGGGTTTTGTTCTTGACGTTCTTGGGCAATGAGTTCATTGACCCGATCGCTGTAATAAAACGAGCCCCAAAGTTGACTTTCTCCCGATTCACAGCCGGTGGTGGCTGACCCTTTGCTGCAAGATAAAAAGGGTTGAATGTAGTTATCTGGATCTAAAAAGTCTGGACTCCAATCGAGGATGAACATCGGATATACTCCTTTGTCCAAATTGTTGTAAGCGGTGGCAGATTCTACGCTTTTCAGTTCAATGGCGATCGCGCCACTTAATTCCTGTTCGGCAAAGGCTTTGATCGTCATTGCCACATCGCCATTACTTTTCAGATTTGACCGATACCAAATTTCTAATTGCAGGGGATTTTGAGTCGAATATCCCGCTTTTTCTAAGGCTGTTTTTACTTTGGCAATGTCCCCATCCCCGTATTTTTCTTGAAAAACCGGCTGATAAAATTCCGCTAGGGTGGTGGGAATTAAGCTGTAAAGCGGTTCGATTTGGCCGCGAAATACTCGATTTTGAAAGAGTGGCCGATTAATTAAAGAAGCGATCGCTTGTCTAACTTCTAGTTTAGCTAATGACTCATTTTTCAGATTCATGCTTAACACATAAATCCCATTGCTGCGACCAGAAATTACCTGCCAACCTTTACTCGCGGCTTGGGATTCTAAGTTAGCAATTTGATCTAAATCCAAGGTGCCGTAAGTGAGGTCGATCGCCCCGGTAAGAAAAGCGTTGTAAACATTGGCTGTACTAGAAAACTGCTGAATATCAACCCCTTGATTAACGGGTTTTTCGCCCCAATAATCTGGATTAGCGTCTAATTTAATCGAATCGGTTCCATAGCTGGCTAATTTATAGGGTCCAGTGCCAATAAAACTATCTGATTTAAATTTATCTTGGCCAATTTCATAAGCCTGGGGCGATACCGCACAAAGTCCGGGAAATGTTAACAAAGCAGTAAAGGCCGCAAAGGGTTTTTTCAAGGTAATCGTAAGCTCATTTTCCCCCGTGGCTGCAACGGATTCCATGATTCCTGATAATAAAGAACTGGGCGATCCGCCATTTTCCGCAAAGCGTCGCAGGGAAAAGGCCATTGCTTCAGCGTTGAAGGCTGCACCGTCGTGGAATTTGACCCCTTGGCGAATGGGAATGGTGTAAGTTTTCCCGTCTGGGCTAATTTTCGGCAGTTCGGTGGCTAGTTGGGGGATAATTTCTGTGGTGCCGGTTTTGTAAGTGTAAAGCCGATCGCCCATATTATATAGGAAGGTTCCAGAGGCAATTTCATAGGCATCTGCTGGATCTATGGTGCGAAGTTTCTCCGTGGTGCCGATAGTAATGCGATTGGGGTCAGTGGTGCGGCTTTGTGGTTGGGGTTGACCGCAGCTAACCACCAGGAAGCAGCAAATCGAGAATAGTCCGATAAATTTTAGCCCTTTTAGCCAACGGTGCTTTCGCAGCGCCCCTCGTAAGGCTTTTCGGGGAATTTGGATTAAGGGAAAAAGTATTTTTTGGTACATAAGGCTTCGAGTTAACCAACTCGGATTTTTGGATTCAAACAACATCTTGGTTTGTGCTAAGTTTAAGTCTAAAGTCTCAATTTGGTAATATCAAGCGCCGGGAAGCGGAGGAGCGGAGGTGCCCGTAGGTTGGGTTGAGGCACGAAACCCAACAACCAACAAACAAAGAATCCCTACCCAACAACCAACAACCAACAACCAACAACCAACAACCAACAACCAACAACCAACCCCCCCTTCAAGGGGGGGCAAACAACAAACAACAAACAACAAACAACAATTATGAAACGTCGTTCTTTTTTAGGCTGGATGGGAGTAGGTGCGATCGCGAGTTCTTTGCCCGTAGCGATCGCCGCTTGTTCAAACACTTCTGAGACCGGATCCACGGACAATCCACCAACGGCTAACACCGCTGCACCGCCAGCCCCAGAAACCGTGGCCGCCGCTGGTGAGTTTGTGGCAGTGGGGGCAGTGGCAGACTTAGATCAAAACGGTTTCTTATTGACTAAGGCTGCGGACACCGAGGTGATTGTAGTCCGTAACCCGCAGAGTACCGAAACTTTAGTCGCCCTGAATGCTTTATGTACTCACAAAGGCTGCAAAGTGGAATGGAAAGGTGAGGCTTCTGAGTTTTCCTGCCCTTGCCACGGGGCTAAATTTGCTTTAGATGGCAAAGCGACTAATGCGCCTGCGACTGAAGCATTAGCCAGTTATTCAGCCAAAATTGAAGGGACTCAGGTTTTGGTTAGCGTTGGGTAATTTTGGGTAATTTTGGGTAACTTTGGGTAATTTTGGGTAATTTTGGGTATGAATTGCCCGCCTGTGGTGCGTTACGGCTATTGATAATTGATAATTGACAATTGATAATTGATAATTATGTTTAATTGTCAATTGTCAATTGTTAATTGTTAATTGTTTTCTCCCACACCCTACACCCTACACCCTACACCCTACACCCTACACCTATCAATTATCAATTATCAACTATCAATTATCAATCATCAATTATCAATTATTCCCTACTTCAACCAAACACCACTGGGCGACATTGCCTTAATGTTTGATGCAAGTTGACTACATGACCGATAACCACGATCGCCGGGGAAGCAAACCCGGTAGCTTCGACTTGCTGCGCGATCGCCCCTAATGTGCCGATCAGTTCTTCTTGTTCGGGACGGGTGCCCCAACGAACCAGGGCCACGGGAGTTTCCGGACTTAAACCCGCTGCGGTTAACTCACTGACGATATGGGATAGGTTGTGAACTCCCATATAGACGACAATGGTTTCCGAACCGTGGGCGATCGCCTGCCAATTCACTTCCGGGCGATATTTCCCTGCTGCCTCGTGACCCGTGACAAAAGTAACAGAAGAACTATAATCTCGATGAGTTAACGGAATGCCCGCATAAGCTGGGGCGGCAATTCCTGCGGTGACTCCGGGGACGACCTCCACGGGAACACCCGCTGCTAACAAATCTTGCATTTCTTCGCCCCCACGACCAAACACAAAAGGATCGCCGCCTTTGAGTCGAACCACAATGGCGTGTTCATGGGCTTTTTCAATTAGCAATTGCGTAATTTCTTGCTGATCCATTGTATGAAATCCCCGCCGTTTGCCTGCATGAATTTGTTCGGCATTGGGATTAATCATGGCCAAAATTTGCGGGCTAACCAGGGCATCATAAACGACCACATCCGCACATTCTAAAAGGGTTTTCCCTTTGATTGTGAATAAGCCCGGATCTCCGGGACCTGCGCCAACTAAGTGGACTTTACCCAAGCATTGATTCTGATTCATAGTATTTCTGAGGTTATTCTGGATTCCTTGATGACGTTGTATGCAGTATTTTAATGGTCAATAATGCTTAGAGATAATTGCATTTATTATCGGTATTTTTATCTAATTCAGGACTTAGGCAGCTAATCTATATCTAGGGTGGGCATTGCCCACCATATATATAGTGATTAAATTCTAGATTTGCGTAATTCCTATAATTTTAACCAATAAAAAACAATAGTTAAGCATAAGTATTGACTGGCAATTAGATTAATTTGACCTAAGTTAACGTGAGGATTACTATCATTAAACATTCAAATTTATAGGGATATGTTAGATTAAAATAAGAAGTAAAAATAAAAATAATCGCTGGAAAATTTGAAGATTATAAAATAATTAGGTGAACATAATTAATTGCACTTTTCGTTCCCCACCGTAAATCCTTGGATTCCCGTCGGAGTTTACCCCCGCGAAGGCCGCCATCGGCGGGAATGACAGCTTTTCTTCTGATATGGTCTGTGGTGCATTTATTTCTGCCCGTAAACTTATTAGCTAAAGTAGTAGCTAAAAGATTACAATTAAAGCCAATTAATAATGCTTTAGTTTACGGCATTGCTCTAGTAATTTCGTATATTTAGTTACACTCGATCGGAAAACATGATTATAATGCATTGATTTTATTCTATGTTTGCATAAAAGCGCAACATTATACTTGACAAAATCAATTTTTTTTGTGCGTTTGATGACTTTTTGGGGAAAAAGTCATCAAAAGGCCATTGAGCAGCGCCTTTGAACGAAAGGGTTTTTTCGGTGCGTTACGCTTTGCTAACGCACCCTACAATTTGTCCGGTTTTTTCGGTGCTACGAATCAAGTTTTTTCGGTGGGTTAGGGCGTTTGCCTAACTACAACTTGTAAGGTTCGCAGACGATTGAGGGCAGCGGCTAATTCCAGGGGGCGAAATAGGGCTAAGTCCCCTTGGGGGTTGGGGGCTAAAATATCTAAGCCTTGGGTCTGAATATCCACCATGACGACATTGAGGATTTCTGGGAGGGTTTTTTTGCCATTGATATAGTGTTGTTTGGCGTAAACCATTGCTAAGGCGATCGCCCGCAGTTGATCTTTGCTGACAAGTTGTTCCACTGCCCCTAGGTCAATGTCTTCGCTGCCAAAAGCTACTTCATCGATATCCCGAACTTTTAACCGGACATCCCGCTTACCCCGACTGGGATCGAGACTATTGGGGATAGGAATCCGGGGGGTAATTTGGCCAAACTGTTTGCCCCCTTCTGACTGGCGACCTGTGGGGATTTCTTGGGCAACCAGTCGGGCTTTTTCCGTGACATCATCACTCATGTAATTATCCATTGCCACTACAGTATCCGCTACATCAAAATAGTCGCCACTGCCCCCCATGACCAGAATGGTGGAAACTCCATGACCTTTGAGGAGTTGCTGGACTTTATCGATAAATGGGGTAATCGGTTCTTTGTCTTTGCTGATTAACGACTGCATCCGGCGATCGCGAATCATAAAGTTTGTGGCGGAGGTATCTTCATCGAGGAGTAATAGTTTTGTCCCCGCTTCCAGGGCTTCCATAATATTGGCCGCTTGGGAGGTACTGCCCGATGCATTGGTGGTGGAAAATTCTTTGGTGGATTGCCCTTGGGGTAGTTGATTAATAAAGGGGGAAATGTCCACACCGCATACTCCCCGACCATCTTCTGCCCGGATTTTCATGGCGGTGCGATCGGTGACGATTAATTCCCGACCATCCCCAGGGAGATGGTTATAGACTCCTAGTTCGATCGCCCGTAATAAGGTTGACTTGCCATGATATCCCCCACCAACAATTAAGGTGACACCTTGGGGAATACCCATTCCGGTGACTTTGCCCCGGTTGGGACAGTTAAACTCTACCCGCAAAGTTTGGGGAGATTTCAAGGGGATGGCATCCGGTAAGGGGCGATCGTCTACCCCACTGCGTCGGGCAAGGCAAGCCCCATCAGGGATAAAGGCGACTAAGCCCCGGCTAGGTAATTGCGATCGCAGCCAGTCCGCATCTTCCACCGTCTCTACTTGTTCTCGGATATTCCTCTGGTTCAATTTTGCATAAATTAAGGCGTTTTGCACGATATGAGGGATATCCTCACAGAGAATTTCTGCCGCTTGACGCCCCAAAATAGTTCTACCTCTGGCGGGCAGTCCGACCACAAACCGCAGTTCTATCCATTCAGGGGAGATTAAACAGGAGGTGCGATCGAGGACTTCTTGCCCCAACCGGGCTAGGGAAATTTGGCCACTTTTACCACTGCCGCGATGCATTGACATTTTTTGGGCCCAACGAGCAAATTCGCGGGTCAGGTAATCTCGCAGGGCAACTTCCCGACTCTTGCTTTGATACAGTTCGGGGGGAAAACCAGCGATATCCTGACTCACCCGTACCCGTAACTTACTGGGCGCCGCAAAGGGATCTCCCTGAACATAATCTATATGCAGAATAAAATCGGGAAACTCATATCGACCTTGAATATCTTTGTACGCTTTATAGTTACGATTATCAAGTTTAAGTAATTGCTGGTAGAGGCTTTGATAGTTGTCCATTTTCCAAGACTGAAAAAATCACTGCTGTCTATTCTATGAGAAGAGAACCAACAAGAAAGGACTAACAACAGGCAACAGGGAGCAGAGGAGCGGGGGAGCAGAGCAGCAGAGGAGCAGAGGAGCAGAGGAGCAGAGGAGCAGAGGAGCAGAGGAGCAGAGGAGCCCGCCGTCGGCAGAGGAGAACAACAAAGAACCAACAACAAAGAACCAACAACAAAGAACCAACAACAAAGAACAAAGAACAAAGAACCAACAACAAAGAACAAAGAACCAACAACCAACAACCAACAACAAAATTGCCGATTTTGTTACAAAATGTTAAGGATGCTAGGCTCAACCTAGTGCAAATTACAATTGTTCTTCTTTTCAACATTACCTTTTACCGCTAATGACCGTCACTGCTGAGACTGAAATTAATCTTTTAAACTTACCGGCGAAAACCTGGACTTGGCGCGGTTGGGATATTTGCTATCAACAGATGGGGTCGTCGGGCCCTGGGGTAGTCTTAGTCCACGGGTTCGGCGCCTCCTGGGGACATTGGCGGAAAAATATCCCCGCCCTGGCAAGTCACTGCCGAGTGTATGCCATTGATTTGATTGGTTTTGGCGGTTCGGCTAAACCCACTCCAGGAGTGGAAATTGCTTATACCTTTGAAACTTGGGCCGATCAAATTGCGGACTTTTGCCGGGAAGTCGTTGGTGGTTCGGCCTTTCTGGTGGGGAATTCTATCGGTTGTGTGGCCGTAATGCAAGCGGCAGTATCCCATCCCGAAATTGCCCTGAAAGTGGCTTTACTCAATTGTTCCTTGCGGCTACTCCATGACCGAAAACGGGCGGAAATGCCTTGGTATCGCCGCGTTGGGGCTCCCATTGCCCAAAAAATTCTCAATGTTAAATGGGTGGCGCAGTTATTTTTCCGGCAGCTTGCGACCAGGGAAACCGTGCGAAAAGTTCTCCGGCAAGCTTATCAGCGATCGGAAGCTGTCACCGATGAATTGATCGATCTGTTGATGAAACCTGCGGCTGACCCTGGGGCGGTGGATGTGTTTGTGGCTTTTACTAGCTATTCCCAAGGCCCATTACCAGAAGATTTATTGCCGATTTTGCCTTGTCCCGCGTTGGTAATTTGGGGGATTGATGACCCTTGGGAACCGATCGCATTAGGAAAGCAGTTTGTTAAGTTCCGTACCGTGGAAAAGTTTATTGCCTTGGCAGGAGTGGGCCATTGTCCTCAAGATGAGGCCCCGGAATTGGTTAATCCCATTTTGCAAGAGTGGATTTTACATAGTTCTGCTAGTCAGTAGATTGATTTTAGACATTCAGAATATATTTTTTCTCAACCGATCGCAGATAAAACGCGATCGGTTTCCCCGCGTCTGGGAAACCCAGCCATTAATTTCATCAATCACATCCAGCCATTCTTCAGAACGCAGCCATCCAGTTAAATAGTTGCTGTCTGGGTCATAGAGATAATATTCTTCTACCCCATAGCGGTTGTAAAAGAATAATTTGCGGTTCATTTCTTTGGCCGTATTGCCCGGAGACAAAATTTCAAATACCACTTGAGGGCTGATATTATTGTCTTTCCACTGCTGATAGGAACCCCGGTCTTTTTTCTCCACCCCAAAGACCACCATTACATCGGGGGCTTGGCGGAGTTTATTATTCCCTTCTACCGGATACCAAAGTAAGTCTCCGGCCACAAAAACATCAGGGCGATCGGCAAATAACCAGGCTAAATTATACTGAATTACTGTCAGCCAACGAAATTGAATGGTATTATCGGCGATCGGTTGTCCGTCACTATCAGGATAAATGATTTCCGCATCGGTTTGGGTATCGGTTTGGGGCTGTAATTGTGTGACCATATTATTACCAAAAATTATTTCCTCAAAACCGGACTGTTATTCATTATTTTAGCTCGTTTTTGGGAAAATTGGGGTATTTTTCAGTTAAATATTTAGGAATTCCGCAACGAATCTATATATCTGGTTTTGGTGCGTTACGCTTCGCTAACACACCCTACTTATAGCTACTTATAGCTCATTATTAGAATAATTGGGTAATTTTTTAGTTAAATATTGTTAAATCTCCAGAGATAATTGTTGTTCATTGTTGGGGTAGTGATAACCTAAATGTTTCCATGCGGCTGGGGTGGCAATGCGACCGCGATGAGTGCGATTAAGATAGCCAATTTGTAATAGATAAGGTTCGTAAACTTCTTCAATGGTTTGGGCATCTTCCCCCGTGGCAGCCGCTAGGGTATTTAAGCCCACTGGCCCGCCATTAAAGTTAGAAATCATTACCGTTAATAAGAGGCGATCGCTCCAATCCAGTCCCCGATGATCCACATTAAAAAGTTCTAAGGCTTCTTGGGCTAATTCTGCCGTAATATTAGGGGCTTTTTTCACTTGCACATAATCGCGAACTCGTTTAAGCAATCGATTAGCAATGCGCGGGGTGCCACGGGAACGGCGGGCTATTTCGATCGCCCCTGTTTCCGTGACGGGAATATTCAGAATATTGGCCGTTCTTAATACTACTAAAGTCAGTTCATCTACTTCATAAAATCGCAGCCGTTGAATCAGACCAAAGCGATCGCGCAACGGTGAAGTTAAATTACCCACCTTAGTGGTCGCCCCCACCAAAGTAAAGGGTTTTAAAGGAATACTGCGAGTTTTGGCACTTTGACCTTTACCAATCGTAATATCAACGCGAAAATCCTCCATTGCCGGATAGAGAATTTCTTCACTCATGCGAGTTAAGCGGTGAATTTCATCAATAAACAGCACATCTCCTGGTTGCAAATTCACCAACAAACCCACAATATCTCGCGGACGTTCCAAAGCTGGGGCACTGGTAATTTTACAAGCAACTCCCATTTCTGAAGCGAGAATCATTGCCATTGTAGTTTTGCCCAAACCGGGCGGGCCATAAAGTAGCAAATGATCCAAAGGTTCCTGGCGAGATTTTGCTGCTTGAATCGCAATATCCATCACTTCTTTCAGGTCTTTTTGGCCAATATAGTCATGTAAGCTTTGCGGTCTGATCGTTTCATCTTGGGAAATATTCTGTCGATCTTCCGGGGTTTCTTCGGCAACTAGAGGCGAAGTATTCTCGTAAACATCCCTTTGACTAAACGGGGACATTTTTGGAGTAAATGCTTCGCCCCTTGAGGCTTTTGATGAGGCTTTGGATTTGGGCTGCTTTGACGGTGCTGAGTTTGATTGGCCTTGATTTGGCTTGGGTTCAGGTTCGCCAGAGGGTTGTTTGGAAGAAATAATTGCCATAAATTTCAAATTTTAATCCCCCTACCACGGGGTTAAACTTTCCATAAAATGATAAGTAGGTGGGCAGAAATAACCACAGACCCAATGAGAAAAAAACTGTCATTCCCGCCCCACGCATTCGCGGGGGTAAACTCCGACGGGAATCCACAGCCTATCGGCGGGGAACGAAAAGTGCAATTAATTATGTTCACCTACTTATACAGCCAACTCCTTGGTGAAATTGGCTGATGAATTTAGCAGGTGATGAACAACAGTCCCATCCCGTTAATCTCGAATAGCTAATAAAGCGAAACTTGGGCCATTGGGATGATCTGGCTGTTCAAAATTTATTTCAATTTGATTAAACCCAACATATTTAAGGCAGGCTAAAATGTCCGATCTACTCATCCAATAACTAAATGGTTGACTCCCTCCACAAAATCCCGCCGAATCCAAAGTCGTTAAATATTTATAACGATATAGTGTATGCTTAAAGCCGTTGTATTCTGCACTGATACTGCCCGGAAATTTTTTACCAATTTTTTTGTGATGGTTGGCTTTGAGGAGGTCATGGTCATAATAGTGAGTCCAAATAAATATTTTGTCTGTGACTTGGCTGATTAAACTGAGTAGTTCCACCGGGTTGGTCATATGATACAGCACCCCACTGGCAATACAAACATCAAACTTTGTCGAACAATTTTGCAGATATTTTACAAAGTCACCACAAATAAATTTGGCTCGCTTTAATCCCAAAATTTCTTTGATGATTAAACACTTCAAATAGGCTCGCGTGTTAGCTTCAATTGATAGAATAGAAGCGGCTCCCATATTTTCTAGCATATAAGTATGTCCGGCTTCTAGTGGGCCGAGTTCTAGTATAGTTTTACCCGTAATGCCACCTAAATTGTTGACACACCAATTTATGCGAATATCATTAAATAAAGGAATCTGCCCTGCTTCCAATTCGCCAAATGGGTCAGGTAATCGAGATGCCCACTCGTTTTGAAATATATTTAGGGCGTTCTGTTCACAGGGAGATGATGTGATGTAACTGTCAATAATTTTCATGGATATTGTTCTACTTAATTTACTTAGTTGGTTGGCAAAATTTTTCCCTATTATTAAAATTAGCCAAAATAAATTACCACTCATTATAGAGCGTTTTTAATGCTAATTAAGAACAGTCCCATTCCGTTAATTTCGGATAGCTAATACAGCGAAGCTTGGGCCATTGGGATGATCTAATTGTTCAAAATTGATCTTAATGTCATTGAAGCCAAGATATTCGATCGCTGCTAAGATATCCGCTCGACTCATCCAATAACTAAATGCTTGACTCCCACCACAAAATCCCGCATCAGCTAAGGCTGTCAAATATTCATAACGATATAATGTATGTTTAAATCCGTTATGTTCTGCACTGATGCTGCTGGGAAATTTTTTGGCAATTTTGTGAGGATTTGCTTCAAGGATATCACGGTCATAATAGTGAGTCCAAATAAATATTTTGTCTGTAACTTGGCTGATTAAACTGAGTAGTTCCACCGGGTTGGTCATGTGGTAGAGTACCCCACTGGCAATACAAACATCAAACTTGGTGGAACAATTTTGCAGATATTTTACAAAGTCACCACAAATAAATTTGGCTCGGTTTAATTCCAAAATTTCTTTGATGATTAAACACTTTAAATAGGCGCGGGTGTTAGCTTCAATTGATAGAATAGAAGCGGCTCCCATTTTTTCTAGCATATAAGTATGTCCCGCTTCTAGAGGACCGAGTTCTAGTATAGTTTTATCAGTAATGCCACCTAAGTTGTTGACACACCAATTGATGCGAATATCCTTAAATAAAGGAATCTGCCCTGCCTCTAATTCGGCAAATCGGTCAGGTAATCGAGACGCCCACTCGTTTTTAAATATATTTATGGCGTTCTGTTCACAGGGAGAAGATGTGATGTAACTGTCAAGAATTTCCATAGTAATTGCTCTATTCACTGGTTTTTGTCAAAATATTCATCTCGATCGCTGATGATGATGATGATTTATTATAGCATTAAGTGCCATGTAATGCTATATTTTTTTATTTTAATACAAGTAGGCAGGATCGATCGCTAAAATTTTGATAAATAAAAAAATAACACTAATTTATAATTTAGTTTAATTCCGAGGTAAATCAAAATTTTAACAACAATCAATTTTATCCTGACCAAGGGGGAATTGGGTGGTGTTATGAAAGTAAAAACTTTTTACATTTTTTCCCCATGTTTGGTGAAAACACTATATATATGATGAATTAGGAATTAGCTGTGGTAACATAACCTATCAGTTGTACTGAAAAATGTGGCTAATGACCGTAACGCTGAGTGATTCGATTCCCGATGATGTGACGTTTGAGCAGGCGATCGCCTTAACCCAATCCTTGCTTTCCCAGATGGAACAAGGGCATATCCCAGAATCAGATATCTTGGCCACGATCCAAAAGCTGGTCAGCACTCTGGCCGGAGCAAGGGGTTTTTTTGTATCTTATCTCACGGACGATCGCCCCTTTGCGGATCGGCCTTCGGCAGCGACCTTAGCAGCTTTGGCTACTTCTCCAGAGATTGTATCTGAATTATTGGTGAAAAATTTGGCCATGTCTTCGGCAATGGTCTTAACTCACCGTCGTCGAGATGATGAAACGATGGCAAAACAGTCAGAACGAGTCCGGGAAAGATCCAGTCAGTCGATCGCATCGTTGGGTTTACCGGAATTTGCGGAAAAGTTAGCGCAATTACTTGTGGCTGCACAAACCGGGGAAGGAATTTATCAGTCATTTCTAGACCGCTGGAACTATGACCCAGAACAGCGAGAGGCAATAGCTGAAGCGATCGCTGCTTGTACAAGCATGATGAACAAACATGATTAAAATTAGTTGTCTGGTCGGATATTTGTGAACCGTCCATGTATGTGGATATAACCGTAGGGGTGCGGGGCGACCACGGGGAGGCGATCGCGGGGGGATCGCCCCTACATCCGCCCGCAATACTTGCGCCCGCAATCGATCCGCAATGCGATCGCCCCTACAGATAGATCAAAATTAATCAAAATAAATCATTGTCTGAATTGGCTATGGGTAGTTTTGACTGCTAAAGTGAATAACAAAGCGTCAAAACTTCCTGGAAATACCTGGAGATGTTTTAGCGCTGGTGGTGTGAACGAATTTGTTTAGTTGTTTAGTTGTTTAGTTGTTTAGTTGTGGGTGAGGAGGTGAAAATTGGTCAAATCAATTAAAAGTGTTGCCCGTCGAGGTAGCCAGTTTTATCAGCAACCATCGATCGATCCCCAGTTGGGTTTCAAGTTAAACTTGTTGCAAACCCTAGTCCGTCGCGAATTAGAAGGACGCTATAAAGGGTCGGTACTGGGGAATTTATGGCCGTTACTGAATCAGCTTTCCCAATTGCTGATTTACACTTATGTGTTTTCCATTGTTTTAAAAGTTAAATTGCCCACGGATGGGTTGCCAGAAAATAGCTTTTCTTTTGGTATGTGGTTGTTTGCTGGTTTGTTGCCTTGGATCGCGTTTACCAGTGGCTTTACTCAAGCCAGCAATTCGGTGGTGGGACAACCCAATTTAGTCAAAAAAGTGGTGTTTCCCTTGGGTTTATTGCCTCTAGTGCCAGTATTAGCGGCATTTGTCGAAAGTTCCTTGGGCTTAATGGCCTTAATTTTCCTGTTGGCAATGTCCACTTCTATGTTACATAGCACTTTATTATTGTTGCCTCTGGTTTGGGTGACTCAATTATTGTTAACCGCAGGTTTGGCTTATTTAGCTGCGGGATTTACGGTATTTTTGCGCGATATTCCTCAAACCATTGGGGTGGTGCTTAACTTGTGGTTTTACATGACTCCCATTTGTTATCCCGCGAATATTATCCCGGAACAATGGCGTGATTTTATCTTTTGGTTTAATCCTGTTGCCGCGATCGCCGAACTTTATCGCGATGTGATTTTAGTCGGTGAAGTCCAACACTGGGCAGAATGGGGGGTTGCTTCGCTCATTTCTAGCATCATTTTCTGTGTGGGAATTTGGTCTTACCGCAAATTACGTCCCGCTTTTGCCGATGTAATTTAACTTAGGCTAAATTATGGTAATTTACCCTAAGTTATGCTAATTTATGAGGTTCTATTCTTGCCTGTTTTTGCCTATCCTGTTTAAAGGCGATCGCTGTTATTCAACCATTACCATGAGAGCAAACCATGAGTGAAGTTGCTATTACCATCCAAAACGTTTCTAAATGCTTCAAGCGTTATCGCCATCCGGTCGATCGCTTAAAAGAACTCTTATTTCCTGGAAAACAAAGGGCCGATGAATTCTGGGCATTGCGAGATATTAGCCTAGAAATTCCTAAAGGAAAAACCTTGGGCATTGTCGGCGCCAATGGGTCGGGAAAAAGTACCCTATTACAAATCATTGTGGGCACCCTATCCCCCACCACAGGTCACGTCAATGTTCAAGGAAGAATATCTGCCCTTTTAGAACTAGGCAGCGGCTTTAACCCAGAATTTACCGGCAGACAAAATATCTTTTTTAATGGGCAGGTACTCGGTTTAACCCAAAGACAAATTGAAGACAAATATGATGATATTGTCGCCTTTGCGGATATTGGCGACTTCATCGATCAGCCGGTAAAAACTTATTCCAGTGGGATGTTTGTCCGGTTAGCTTTTGCCGTAGCTACCAGCGTTGAACCGGATATTTTAGTAGTTGATGAAGCCCTCGCAGTGGGAGATGAAGCATTTCAACGTAAGTGCTATGCCAGATTAGAAAAAATCCAAGATCGCGGGGGAACAATTTTATTTGTTTCTCACTCTGCGGGCACGGTAATTGACCTATGTGATTCAGCAGTTCTCATGTCAGAAGGCGAACTGTTGCTCTACAATACTCCTAAGTATGCGATCGATAAATATCATAAGTTAATTTATGCCCCGACGGAAAAGATTCAAAGTGTCCGGGAAGAACTTCGCCGGTTAAATCAAAAACAATATCATCAAAATCTCAGCCAAGATACTATTACTCCCAATCTGACCAAAGATATCGGCCAAAATTCAAGCGGAGTAACTCAGCAAGCTGGTGAGGTTGTTACGGAAAAAACTGCGGCAGAAATTATCAATGAATTGCCCACATTCGCCCTCCAGTCCAAGCCATTTTATGACCCAAACCTGAAACCAGCGGAAACGCTTTCTTATTTATCCCGTGGGGCAAAAATCTCTAATCCTCAGATTTTGACTCGCCGTAAGGAACCTGTGAATAACTTAATCGGCAGAGATAATTATATTTATACTTATGAGGTTGAGTTTTTACAGGAAGCATCGAAAGTCCGATTTGGGATGTTAGTTAAGACGATTAAGGGTTCAGAATTAGGCGGGGCTTCTTATCGTTTTCCCGACGAAAAGCTAGAAGATGGAGTGGTGAAAGCTGGCACCAAAGTTGTGGTTAAATTTAGATTTAATTGCTTGTTAAATCCTGGAGTTTACTTTTTAAACGCGGGAGTTTCTGGCATTGTCAATGGCCACTTTACTTATTTAGCCCGCTGTATTGATGTGGGGATGTTCCGAGTGCTGCCAGAGGAAGATTCTGACTCCACTGGTATCATTGACTTTATGATTAAACCCAACCTGACCGTTGATGAAGTTGATGAAACTTTATCCGTTTCTCCAGAAATGAAAATTCTGGTATAAATAGCTGTCAACTGTCCCTTTTTAACGGGGGACTAAGGGGGATTTGATCAATCTCCCCCCTTTTTTAGGGGGATCTGAGTAATACCAATTTCAAAAATTCATCCAACAGCCCCTAACATTGGGTGGGCAAAAAATTTTAACCACCCTACTATATATGATGGTGTAATTTTGCCCACCCTACAATATCTAACCAACATCTACCCAACAACAAACAACAAACAACAAACAACAAACAACAACCAACAAACAACAACCAACAAACAACAACCAACAAACAACACCCCCCCCAACCCCCCCTTCAAGGGGGGGCAACCAACAACCAACAAACAACAACCAACAACCAACAACCAACAACCAACAAACAACCAATAAAATAAATGTCTGAACCGATAATTATTACGGGAATGCACCGTTCGGGAACGTCCCTAACTGCTTCTTTTATTCAAGCAATTGGAGTAAATATTGGCCAAAATATGTTTCCGGCTGATATTTGTAATGTGAAAGGCTATTTTGAAGATATTGACTTTCTAGAATTTCAGCGATCGCTGCTGCAAAAATCTTGTGTTGCTGGGGATTCAGGATGGGCCGATTGGGGTTGGACGGAAAGCGAAACCCTCGATCGCAGCCTTTGGTCATCTTATATTCCAGAGGCGAAAAAGTTAATTGCCAGTCGTCACGGAAATATTTGGGGATGGAAAGATCCCCGGACTTCTTTATTGTTAGAATTTTGGCATCAATTATTACCCAATGCCCGATATATTTTGGTTTATCGATCGCCTTGGGATGTGGTGGATTCTATTTTGCGGCAAAATCGCGGGGTGTTTCCTCAACGTCCAGAATATGCTTTGAAAAGTTGGGGATTTTATAACCGGCATTTGCTATCTTTTTATCGGCAACATCGCGATCGCTGTATTCTGATCAATGTCAATGGCTTTGTGCAACAACCAACTCGATTGATGCAACTATTAGAGGGGAAACTGGGTTTAATCCCACGAGAACCTTGGGATCCGGCGAAATTTGCGAAAATTTATGATGCGAATTTATTACGGAGTTTGCCCGCAGATCGGCCAATGGTGAGACTGATTAACCATTTAATGCCGGAGTTGGCCAATTTGTTGACAGAGTTAGATCAAATTGCCGATATTCCTAGAGGCGATCGCGTCGATCGCGAGTTAAATGCCGATTCGCTGCCAATTTTGCCCGTAGAAGCTTTGCCGTTGTTGATGCATTATCAATCCCTGATGCAGCATCAAGAATCTCACCAAGAGCAAATCCAACTCCGGTCAGAAGTGACCCAATTACGGTCAGAGGTAGACCGCTTAACATTGGAGTTGATGACGATTAAGCGATCGCGGAGTTGGAAATTAGCGCGAAAATTGGCTCATTTCAGTCAAAAATTTAGATTTCTGTAGGAGAAAAAGATTCCTTTAGATATATAATTTTAGATATATAATTGCTTAAATCGGCAATTTTTGTTGGAAATAGCCCTTAATCAACCGAGGAAAATATGGAGGCATCCGATCCAAATCTGACCCATCCGATTAAACTTTCCGTGGTAATTCCTTGTTATAATCACGGCGAATTTATCTTAGAGGCGATCGCCAGTGTGGAAAGTTGCCAAGCCAAAGTCTATGAAATTCTGATTATTAATGATGGTTCAACGGATCCCTTGACCCAAAAAGTCTTACAGGCTTTGAGCGATCGAGGGTATCCGGTGATTCATCAGGAAAATCAAGGCTTGGCGATCGCTAGAAATCATGGGATTTCTTTGGCAAAAGGTCGCTATATTTTGCCCTTAGATTCAGACAATAAAATTAGACCCAACTATATAACTAAAGCCATTGAAATTCTGGACGATCGGCCAGAAGTTGGGGTAGTCTACGGTAATTTTGAGTTTTTTGGCGGTGTAACCGGCATTAAAGAAGTTCCGGAATTTGATATTAACCGGATTGTCCGAGGAAACTATATTGATGCTTGTGCGGTGTTTCGCAAAACCGTTTGGGAAGACGCGGGGGGATATGATGGCAAAATTCCCGAACAATTGGGCTACGAAGATTGGGACTTTTGGTTAAGTGTCGCCGAAAAAGGCTGGCATTTTTATCATACTGATGAGGTTTTGTTTGATTATCGGTTGCGTAGCAATTCAATGGTAAGCCGCTGTAATATTCCAGAGAAACGCTGGGAATTATTTCGCTATATTAGCACCAAGCATATCGGCCTTTATCAGACAAATTTTGCTCATATTTTCGCCAATGTTGAATATGACCATTTAGTTGAAAGGGACAAAAGAGAAGCCCTAGAAGCTAAGTTAGAGGAAATTCAACTAGAACTGGATTTAGAGCGATCGGAGTTTCGCGATCGCCTAGTTCAATTGACAGAAACTCAAAATAGCCTGAAATACTGTGAATCAGAACTTCAGGAGACAAAAAATAAACTGGAAGCTACCGAGGCAGAACTGAAAAAACTAGAAACTAATTATCAACTATTAAAAAGCGAAAAAGAAGCAATAGCCTTAAAACAAAAACAAACTGAGGCCAACCTACAAGGAGAGATAGCGCGATCGCAAAATGAATTTTCTAGCCAAATTCAACAAGCTCAAGCCCAATGGCAAAGTCAAATAGCCGCTGTAGAAGAAATAAAAAATCAACAGCAAAATCAGTTAGCCCAAACGGAAGCAAATCTGACCCAATCTCAAGCAGAACTTCAACGGTTAACCCTAGAATTGCACCAAGCACAAGAAATGATTCAAGCTATGCAAACCAGTAAATTCTGGCAATTAAGAACAAGTTGGTTTAAAATAAAGCAGGCTTTAGGTTTAGCTAAAACTTAAATGTTTCATAGAAAAATAACCGTTCAGTAATCGTTCAGCCATCAAGAGGTAGTATGAATCGAAACGAGAAAATCTTAAAACATATTAACAAAAACGGCCAGGGAGTTGAAATTGGTCCTTGCGCTAATCCCATCGCTCCTAAAAAAGCAGGCTTTAAAGTCGATGTTATCGATCATGCGAGTCGCGAGCAGTTAATCGCCAAATACGATGGTCATGGAATTAATTTTGACAATATTGAAGAAGTTGATTTTGTTTGGCAAGGAGAAAGTTATGCAGAACTCACCGGCAAACACAAGTATTATGATTGGATTATTGCCTCTCATGTGATTGAGCATACCCCGGATATTATTAAGTTTATTAATGATTGCGATGCCATTTTGAAAGACGATGGAGTTCTCTCCCTCGCTATACCCGATAAGCGCTATTGTTTTGACCACTATCGAGCGATTGCGGGAATTTCCAAAGTGATTGATACCCATTTGAGTCAAGCCACTGTTCATTCACCGGGAACCGTAGTCGATCATTTGTTAAATGTGGTATCCCAATCAGGCAAAATAGCATGGGACTCCCAGACGACCGGAGAATACAAGCTGACTCACTCAATAGAAGATGCGCGGCAAACAATGAATAATTTGATCGAAAAAAGTGTATATCTAGATGTTCATGGTTGGTGTTTTGTGCCGCATTCTTTCAGGTTAATGATTCACGATCTTTTTCATCTGGGTTTAATTTCTTTGCAAGAGGTAGATTTTTACCCAACTGACGGTTGCGAATTCTATATGACCCTAGGGAGAAAAGGAAAAGGGACTCATCAATCAAGACTAGAAATGCTGGCAGCGATCGACAGTGAACTAAGCGAAGCTAAAAGCAGCGAATCTATCGATTTATGGGAAAAGCGATTTTCTGAACTGGAACCAGTTCGCCAACAACTACAAATACAATTAGAACAAAATAAAATTAAGCTACAGCAAACCCAGGCAGAATTAGCTGTTTCCCAAGACCAACTGCAAGCATCTCAACAGATAATTTCGGCCATGCAAACCAGTAAATTCTGGAAATTACGGACAAATTGGTTTAAAATAAAAAAAGCATTGGGTTTACCCGCTAATGAATAAGCATAATTATGCTTATATTAGGGATGTTTTTTCGGGCGTAAATACCTCAATGTTACCTCAACTTTTTCTCAAATTATATCCAGTGGCATCAATATGTCAAACACTATAGAAACCGTGAAAAATCAATTGGGTCGGCTTAAGGCTTTTTCAAATTTATTATCTGAGATTTTACAAGCACAAGGAACCCGACCAGCCCTTGCCTTAGTTTTTCGGCGAATTTCAGAAAAACTCGATCGTCGCCCTCCAGAGATGCTGGCAGAAACCCCAGATATTCTTGACCTTTTTAATGAATACTATCAGCAATGGCGAGCATGGCATTGCCCCAGAAAATCTGACTTAGAACTGATGGCGGCTACTGTTCCTGTGATTAAACATAAGCCGTTGATTACGGTGGCGATGTCAACTTTTAATAATCCTGAATATTATTTAAGATCGGCGCTTGAGTCGGTAAAAAATCAGCTATATCCTGATTGGGAGTTATGTATTGCTGATGATGCTTCAACGGCACCCCATGTTAAAGAAATATTGGCGGCTTATGCTGCGGCTGACCCACGGATTAAAGTGGTATTTCGGCCAATTCAAGAAAATATTTGCGCGGCATCAAATTCTGCTCTAGAAATTGCTACAGGAGAATTTGTGACATTTTTAGAATCCGATGCCCAATTAACTCCTGATGCTTTGTATCAAATCGCGATCGCTGTTAATCAGTATCCGCAGATAGATGTACTTTATGGGGATGAAGATAAAATCGATGAAGATGATAATTTACGAGACCCTTGTTTTAAACCTAATTGGTCGGGCGATCGCTCATTTTTATTTTGGATGTATGGGCGACACTTTTGCACTTATCGCCGATCGCTTCTAGAAAAAAACGGCGGATTTCGCCGAGGATTTGAAGGCAGTCAAGATTATGACCTGTTGTTAAGAATAACCGCCCAAACTGCTCAGATTTTTCATCTGCCGAAAATTCTCTATCATCGGCGAATTAATTTGGCATTTCAACCGCCAAAACCTCCCCTACCAGCTTATATTTATGAGGGGACAAAAAATGCTTTAGCACAAGCAGTTCAGATAATGGGAGATCGCGCCTTATTGACCCCAGACCTTTTGGGAACCGTTGGCTATTATCAAATCGACGATCGAGAATATGGCCATGAAAAATATCAGGCTTGGTTAATGAAATATGCGGCAAGATACTCGGATCTGCAACAAATGAAAGACACGGTGGAGGCCTTGACCCTGACACCGACTATCAGTGTAATTATGCCCGTGTATAACCCACCGGAGAATTTTTTAAAAGAGGCGATCGAATCCGTCATTAATCAGGTTTATCCTTATTGGGAATTATGTATTGCTGATGATTGCTCTACTCAAGCATATATTAAACCAATTTTAGAACATTATACCGCCAAAGACGCCCGGATTAAAGTGGTATTTCGCCCGGATAATGGCCATATTTCCGCTGCCTCAAATTCGGCATTAGCGATCGCCACGGGAGAATTTATCGCTTTACTAGACCATGATGATTTACTGACTCCTGATGCTTTGTACCAAGCGGTATTAACGATTAATCAACATCCCGATGCGGATATGATTTATTCTGATGAAGATAAAATTGATGAAAATAATCAACTCAAAGGCCCTTATTTTAAACCAGAGTGGTCTCCTGATTCATTCCTCTCCCGAATGTACACCTGCCATTTAGGAGTTTATCGGCGATCGATCATCGAAAAAATTGGCGGATTTCGGGTGGGTTATGAAGGCAGCCAAGATTATGACCTGGTGTTACGATTTACCGAACAAACCGATAAAATTTATCATATCCCCAAAATTCTCTATCATTGGCGAATTCACTTAGCCTCTGCTGCCAGTAGTGCTGAGGCCAAACCTTATGCTTATGAAGCCGCCAAAAAAGCTTTAACTGACGCCATTCACCGTCGGGGAGAACCGGGAATTGTCACCGATGTTCCTATATATTTAGGTCATTATATTATTCGCTACCAAATCACCGAGTATAAACTCGTGAGTATTATTATTCCCACCAGAAATATGGGGGAAACTTTAGACCAATGTTTAACCTCTATTTTCAGCCAAACCACTTATCCCAATTATGAAGTCATTGTCATCGATAACGGCAGTACAGAGGAAAAACTGGCTGAGGTAATTGCCCAATGGACAGAGAAAGAACCGACAAGATGCAAATGTTATTCTTTGGATATTCCGTTTAACTTTTCCGCCATCAATAATTATGCGGTCAACCAAGCCCAAGGGGATTATTTACTCTTCCTAAATAATGATACCGAAGTGATTGCCCCGGGCTGGATCGAAGCAATGGTTGAACAAGCACAGCGATCGTCAATTGGGGCTGTGGGAGGTTTATTACTTTATCCCGATGATACCATTCAACACGCGGGAATCATTCTAGGATTGGGCGGAATTGGTAGCCACAGTCACAAGCATTTTCCGCGCACAACCCCCGGTTCTTTTGGTCATGTAATTAGTATCGGTAATGTTTCCGCAGTAACCGGGGCTTGTTTAATGTGTCGCCGAGAATTGTTTGAGATGGTGGGGGGATTTGATGAAGAATTATCCGTGGCTTATAATGATGTGGATCTTTGTTTAAAAATGGTGGCCAAAGGCTATCGCAATGTTTATTTGCCCCATGTGGTACTCTATCACCATGAGTCAAAAAGTCGGGGTTATGAAGACACCCCAGAAAAGCAAGCCCGATGGCAACAAGAAGCGCAACTTCTCTATAGTCGTTGGCAAAATTTTATTGACAACGACCCTTGTTATAGTCCCCATTTAACTCGCGATCGCGAAGACTATACGATTAGAGAATAAAGCCGGTGATAAACCCGGTTTATCCGGCGAAACCGGGTTTTTTGCCATCCTATATTTGCTAGTAAAAAAAAATCATAAACCTATTTTTTATAAGCAAAAATATTTTTATATGATTAACAAAACAGATATTTTTTTATCGTTAAAAAAACATCATTTAATTCTCCAAAAATTTGGTGTTATTAAATGTGGTTTATTTGGTTCATTTGTTACTGGAAAAGCAACGGAAAAAAGTGATGTAGATTTATTAATAGTTTTCGATCCTGAAAAGAAAACCTTTAATAATTTTATGGATTTGTGCTTTTTCCTGGAGGAGCTTTTTGGCCGCAAAGTAGATGTTCTGACACCGGAATCTTTGAGTCCTCATTTTGGCGATCGCATTTTGCAGGAGGTTGAGTATGTCTCGTTCTAATAAAGATTATTTACTGCATATTATGGATGAAATCATTTATTTATTGACAACATCGGAAAATTTAGAAAAAGAGGCGTTTGGCAATAATGAGACATTCAAAAGGTCTTTTGTAAGAAGCCTAGAGGTGATTGGAGAGGCTACCAAAAAATTGTCAGAAGATTTCAGATCCGAGTATCCTGAGATGCCATGGCGACGTATGGCAGGAATGCGTGATAAGTTAATTCATGATTATTTTGGCATTGATTACGATGTGGTTTGGGATGTCGTCAAAAATGAAATCCCCAATCTAAATTGGCAAATTACCAAAATTATCAAGGAGTTAGAAGATAGGCAAACATGAATCAAAAGTAAAAAAATTCTGGTTCAATAGCTGAAACAAGGGAATGCCTATAATCAAGCTTTCCCTCCAATGGCGATCGGTATCAGCTTTTCCCGGAAAGCTGATGGGTGAGTTTTTCAACTTCTGAGTAGGGTGGGCAAATTTTGCCCACCCTACCACTAAGGCTGTTATGATAGCGAAGCAAACCCTACTGACTATCTTTAGCTAACTGGATTCTTAAAAGCAATTATGCTAAATCAAGCTGTTTCTCGCTCCTTAGAGCAATTATCTAAAATTAAGCGCTTATCAAAGCGTTTGTATGAGATTTTGACCCAAAAAGGGGCTCGCTATGCCCTAGCGAGAACCTTCAGAAAAATCTATTTTAAATTAGAACCCCAAGCACTCCCTTCTCAAGGTGCCCCAGAAGTAGTTCACCCAGTAGCGGATTATCATGTTTGGTTGGGTCAGCGCTTCCCTCGATCCTGGGATTTGCAGCAAATGGCAGAAGCGGTGAAAGCTTTTAGAAAAACGCCGTTAATTAGCATTATTATGCCGGTTTACAATAGCCCAGAAAAGTTTTTGCGGGACGCCATTCAATCGGTGTTAAATCAAGTTTATCCTTACTGGGAATTATGTATTGCTGATGATGCTTCAACCGATCCCTTGATTAAGTCAATTTTAGAAGCTTATGCCGCCGCCGATCGCCGAATAAAATTACTGTTTAGAACTGAAAATGGCCATATTTCTGCCGCTTCTAATTCAGCTTTATCATTAGCAAAGGGCGAATTTGTAGCGCTGCTGGATCATGATGATATGCTCTCTCCTGATGCGTTATATCATGTGGCGGTGATGTTGAATGTGCATCCCGAAGCGGATATGATTTATTCTGATGAAGATAAAATGGATGCCCAAGGAAATCGGCAAGACCCATTTTTTAAACCCGATTGGTGTCCTGATTCATTCCTCTCCCGAATGTACACCTGTCATTTAGGAGTTTATCGGCGATCGCTCATCGAAGAAATTGGCGGATTTCGGCTGGGTTACGAAGGCTCGCAAGATTATGATTTAGTATTGCGGCTGACAGAAAAAACCTCCCACATCTTTCATATTCCTAAAATATTATATCACTGGCGCATTCACTCGAAATCAACCGCCAGCGAATTAGCCAATAAAAATTATGCCACGGATGCCGCATTAAAAGCACTTTCTGAAGCATTAGAAAGAAGAGGAGAACCGGGAAAACTTATCCCTACGGAAGGCGGTCATTGGATTGTCCGCTATGATATCCAAAATTATGATTTAGTTACGGTGATTATTCCCACCAAAAACTTGGGCAACATTCTCAATATTTGCTTAACCTCAATTTTTGAGAAAACCACCTATCCCAACTATGAAGTATTAGTCATCGACAATGGCAGTACGGAACCAGAAACCCTGGATGTTTTTAGTAAGTGGCAAGCCAAAGAACCCGATCGCTTTCGCTGTGAGCGCCTGGATATTCCGTTTAATTTTTCCAAAATTAATAACTATGCAGTGAAACAGGCGAAAGGCAAATATATCCTACTTTTAAATAACGACACAGAAGTCCTCAAACCTGACTGGATGACCGCAATGGTTGAGCAAGCCCAACGACCTTCCGTGGGGGCAGTCGGCGCCTTACTACTCTATCCCGATGATACCATTCAACACGCGGGAGTTGTGGTTGGTCTTGGAGGGGTTGCCGGTCACAGTCACAAGCAATTTCCGGCGGATAGTCCAGGATATTTTTATCAAATTCAAACGGTGAATAACTACTCCGCTGTCACCGCTGCTTGTTTGATGTGTCGGCGGGAAGTTTTTGAGGAAGTTGAAGGGCTAGAAGAAGACCTACAAATTGCCTTTAATGACGTAGACTTTTGCCTCAAAATTGCCGCCAAAGGCTACCGCAATATTTATCTACCTCATGTAGTATTGTATCACTATGAATCAAAAAGCCGAGGTTATGAAGATACCCCAGAAAAAATCGCCCGATTTGCCAAAGAAATAGAGTACATGAAAACTAAGTGGAAAGATTGGACAAAACACGATCCTTGCTATAGTCCCAACTTGACCCGCGATCGCGAAGATTATAGTATCGGATATTAATCACAATCCAGGATTTTCTATTTGATCCCAAATACGGTTGTCAAAATCCACTTATAAAGCAATCTGTCATTCCCGCGAATGCGGGAATCCACAAGCGTTTTAGGGGATGATCCTAGGGGCGAGCAAGCGAATCGCCCCTACGGGAGAACCGGATTTGGTATCAGCTTAGAATATCCTGGATGGCCAAATTACTGACTCGGAATCATCCTCAAAAACCATGCCAGAATTTCTGATTATTGGTGCTCAAAAATGTGGCACTACCTCTCTATATGTTTATCTGACTCAACATCCGCGAATTTTACCGGCTGCTCAAAAAGAACTGCATTTTTTTGACTTTAATTATGCCCAAGGGATTGACTGGTATTTATCCCAATTTACCGCCAAAACCGATGAAAAAATCACCTTAACTGGAGAATCCAGTCCTTACTATATTTTTCATCCCCACGCACCGCAGCGGGTTAAACAACTTTTTCCGAACATCAAATTAATTGTCTTACTGAGAAACCCGGTAGAAAGAACCTGGTCGCACTATCATCACGAAGTGCGCTGGGGATTTGAAACTCTAGATTTTGAAGCAGCCATAGAAAGCGAAGCGGAACGTCTGAGCGGCGAACTGGAAAAAATGCGTGCAGACCCCAATTACTATAGCTTCAATCATCAACATTACACTTATTTATCTCGCGGGATTTATGTTGAACAATTACAAGCTTGGATGGAACTTTTCCCCCGGAACCAATTCTTAATCCTTAACAGTGAAGACTTTTATGCAAATCCTGCGGCAACCCTGAAGCAAACTTTAGCTTTTTTAGGGTTAAGTCCCTGGGACTTGGGAGATTATCCACCATATAATATTGGTGAATGCTCCCCAATGTCTCACGATCTCAGAAAAAAATTGGCTAACTATTTTATGCCTTATAACCAAAAACTTTCTGATTATTTGCAACTTCACTGGAATTGGATTGATGACAAGTGATTCAATAAGAATTAAAGCAAATGGAACCGGAAAAACAACCAGGCGTTGATTACGAAGTGGCTTGGGATAGCTATGCTGGGGCTTGGCAAAGTATTCATCCCGAATTACAACATATCGGCGATGAATGGATTGGCAAAGGCGCCGGGGCAGCCCAATCTTTGGCTGAATATGAAGCCTCGCTCGAAAGCAAATTTATTCAGCCGTATATTACTTCAGAAGATCGGGTGTTAGAGATAGGAGTTGGTGGGGGAAAAACCAGCAAACTCTTGAAAAAATCCTGCGGCGAACTAATTTGCGCGGATATTTCTAATCAGATGCTTCAAGCTACGCGATCGCGCCTTGGAGATGACCGAATTTCCTACATAAAATTAGATGGATTAACTCTGAATGGAATTTTGCCCCAATCCGTTGATGTATGTTTCTGTTACGATACAATGGTGCATATCGAACCCAGGGATATTTTTAACTACCTAAATCTCATTCCTCATGTCATGCGGGGGAAACGCTTATGCGTGTTTCATCACACGAATATTCTCAGTGATTTAGGTTGGGAAAAATTCTTAAGTGAGTGGCAGAATAACCTGCTCGGTCAAAGACATGGCTGTGCTTTTTCCGTGATGACCGATAAGATTATGGAGAAATTTCTCCATCACCTTAACTATGAGGTCATTTTGCAAGATACTAAGTCTGTACCCCGTGATTGTGTCTGGATTTGTAAAGCCCCGGCGATCGATTAATGCTCAAATCATGCTCAAGAGCGATCGAATGCTTCCAGCCATCACTATTTTATTTTCATCTAAGGAATAGCTGACAGTCAATCATGCGAGTTCTCTTTCTACATCCTAACTTTCCGGCTCAATACCGTCATGTGGCCACAATTTTAGGGCAAAATCCTAAAAATCAGGTGGTATTTGGCACCAAAAATGAACGACCTGAATGGGAAATTCCCGGGGTCAAAAAAGCCCTATTTACCCCCAGTCGTGATGCCCATCCAGGAACGCACCACTATGTCCGTCCTTTAGAAAGTGCGGTGGTTCATGGGCAAGCGGTTTATCGCATGGCAGATCAACTTAAAGCCCAAGGATTTGTCCCAGATGTGATTTGTGGTCATTCCGGTTGGGGGCCAACCTTATTTGTCAAAGATATTTTTCCCGATACCCCATTACTCTGTTATTTTGAATGGTTTTATCATGCTTATGGTTCCGATGCCAATTTTGACCCGAATGACCCTCTAAGTGTAGATGATATCGCCCGAATTCGGATTAAAAATGCGCCGATTTTAACTGATTTATATTCCTGCGATTGGGGGCTGTCCCCAACCTATTGGCAGCGATCGCAATTTCCCCCAGAATTTCACAGTAAAATTTCCGTCATCCACGATGGGGTAGATACGGAATATTTCAAACCCAACCCAGGGGCGAAATTAGTGTTACCAAACCTAGACCTTTCTCATGTGGATGAATTAGTCACTTATGTGTCCAGAGGGATGGAACCTTATCGGGGATTTCCAGAATTTATTGAATCAGTTGCTTATATTCAAGAAAGACGGCCAAATTGTCATATTGTGGTGGTAGCATCGGAGCGAGTTTGCTATGGCAAACCCTTACCCGATGGCATGACTTATAAAGAATATATGCTGAAAAAAGTCCCCCTAGATTTATCCCGCATTCACTTTGTGGGTTCGCTACCTTACGGTTTATATTTAAAAGTCATTCAAGCTTCTGATGTGCATATTTATCTAACTCGACCTTTTGTTTTATCTTGGTCAATGATTGAATCCATGTCCACCGGCTGTTTAGTCATTGGTTCCGATACTCCTCCAGTAGCGGAAGTGATTCAAGATGGAGAAAATGGCTTACTGGCTGACTTTTTCTCTCCTAAACAAATCGCCGATCGCGTTGATGAAGTATTTGCCCATCCCACCCGCATGGCTGAGATTAGAAAAAAGGCCAGAGAAACAGCTTTAGAACGCTATTCTCATCAGGCATTATTACCCCGTCATATTCAACTAATTGAAGATGTCGCCAACGGGGTTTTATCTACCAAGCAACTGCAATAATATCATCGGATAAAATTGCACCAGCCAGGACACAAAGATCGCAGATAAATTGCTGCCTTTGTGTCCTTTGCTTTGTGTATAAATTGGGTTTTTTCCTGTTTTATTATATCTTCCCGAATAAAATAAATTGGCAACTCAGAAACAGGTTTGAAAACGACACAAAAATAAACCGGGTTTCTCTCCCAAATTTAATTAACCCCACCAACCGCTTAATAGAAACCCGGTTTCTGAACCCCACAAGCGATCGACCTGCCTAAGTCCTACAATTTTATCTAATTACCTGGTAAGATAGAGACAAACAAAGCAACTTGCAGACAACGTGATGAATTCAACAACTGCCTTGCTAACTCGCATTACTCAAACTCCCGGTCAGTGTGGTGGGCGTCCCTGTATTCGAGGGATGCGAATTCGAGTCAGCGATATTTTAGAAATGCTGGCTGAAAACGTTAGCATTAGTGAAATTTTAGAAGATTTTCCCGATTTAGAACTAGCAGATATTCAAGCTTGTCTGATTTTTGCCGCACGACGCACTGACTTTCCTAGACTAAGCGCATGAAAATATAGACGCCCAACTGCCACCTACATTAGCAAATTGGCTGACAGAAACCTTTGATTTAGAAGCGGAGGCATTGCGAGATTTAGCGCTTCGGGATGATCGAGACAAGGAGAAATGATTGTGGAAATTAGCAATAACCCTTAAATTTGCTATTTCCTATTTTTTACTGTTGTAAGTAATTTTTAACTAATAGATACCCCATAAAAAATTAAATTAAAACTTGTGAAAAGTGCTTTGGTTAATTCACTGTTTTTTGTCCAGTTTTTGAATTCTTGCCCGATCGCATTTATAGTATCTTTTGTCTGATGGAACGTTTTTCTGAAGCAGGGGCTTTATAACTTTCAAAAGTGTAATCAATTTCCTAAAGTTCTACACCAATGGCTTTAAAAGCTTGCTGGATCGCCCCTGATAAAGCTAGTTTCTGTTGTTGTTTATAAAGTTGAACCGCTTGAGCATAAGCTAAACGCATATCCCGAAAGTTTTGGGCTTGATTATGCTCAAGTCCGAGTTGCAGCAATACCCATCCTAAATTATGATAGGCTTCGGCATAATCGGGTTTTAACTGCACCGCTGTTTCCAGATAGGTGCGGGCTTGAGAATATTGTCCCTGTCGTCCGAGTAATGTACCCAGACGAAACAAACTTAAAGCATTATCGCCGTAATTTTGTTGATAAAATTCTAATGTTTGAATTGCCCCTTGTAAATCCCTAAGTTCTTCGCGGGCGATCGCGAGATTTAAACATACCCAATCTGGTACATTACCTTGATGAGATGCTTGCTCTAAACTAGCAACCGCCTCACTCCATTTTTTATCCCTAGCGGCTTTCCAACCTTTGAAACCCAAAGCAAAAGCATTGTTGGGCAATTGAGTCAGAAAATCCTGAAGGCAGCGCTCTAAATCCGGTGCTTGTTTGCCCGCTAATGCTTTTTCCATTGCAATTGTCAAACAAGGATAGACCCAACTTTGCAAGTCTTTACTCTCTTTGCTCTGCTGGCTATGATTGTATTTCTTAGATTGAAAAATCGCTGGGGTAGCGGATCTAATTGCTTCATACCACTGATTTTGATTCAGAGAAATCCAAGATTTTACCCCCAGAGCAAAAGGTGAATTCCGGTCTAATTCAATTGACTTATCCGCCGCAGATTTGGCTTGCGTCCAATTGCCTAATTTTCCCAAAGCCCAAGCAAAATTTGCCCAAATCCAAGCTTCATTAGGAGCTAAATTCACTGCCTGCTGTAGCTGTTTCACCGCTTCAGCCCAATTCGCTTCACGGCAGTGAATCAATCCTAAAACCCCATAAATTCTCCCATCTTTGGGTGACAATTGCATCGCCCTGCGAGCGGCTGTTCCTGCTTTAAAATTGTCAAGATAAGTCAATACCATTGCCAATTCTACGGCAGCGATACTATTATTCGGGTCTTGCACTAAACATTGTTCATATTTTTCCACCGATTCAGCTAACTGACCTTGTTGGACTAATTGACGGGCTTTTCTTAAATTGGGGGGAACAAAATTGCCGTTGAGAGCATCAATTAATTCGTCTGCATTTTGAAAGCGATCGCCCACTTGCATACTCATTCCCACCAGAATAATTTGCTCCGTTTGGGGATGAATTGATGGCACAATTTGTCGGGGGGGTATTAACCGATCTGTTCCCTGTCTCTCCAGAAGTGCTGACGCTGGGATCGTACCCGTAAGTAAATGATACATAGAAGCGCAGACTGCATAAATATCTGTACTCGGTCCGCGTCTAGCGCTATAAGCATATTGTTCTAAAGGTGCATATCCGTGGGTTAACATCTGAGTCATATTATTTGTTTGACCGGCAATAAATTCCCTAGCTGCGCCAAAATCAATCAGGATTGCTCGGTCTTGAATATCCACAATAATGTTATCCGGTTTAATGTCTCTATGCAGTAATTTATTGCTATGTACGCACTTTAATGCCCCTGCTATTTGGAGCATATAATGCTTGACGCGACTTTCTGGTAAAATTCCTTCAGATTCCAAAATTTTGGAGAGAGATTTTCCAGTAATTAAAGCCATGACCAGATAAGCGGTATTATTTTCTTCAAACCAAGCATATACTGGAACAATATTGGGATGATTGCATTTGGATAAACATTCAGCTTCCTCTTTAAACTTTTTGATTTGTTCTAGGCGAAATTTTGGCGTAATTGAGAATGGCCAAATAATCTTTGTTCCCTGTCGAACGCATTTTTCCGGTAACAGTTCTTTAATTGCCACTGGTGCGGAATTGTTAACAGCAGTGGCTTGGTAAGTAATGCCAAATCCTCCCTGACCTAGAATTTTTTCTATTTTATATTTACCACCTCCGAGTAACGTTCCTGGACTCAGTTCAAATCCGGTATGTTGGACGGGAGTTAAAGGGGAACCGCAGACCGTACAAGTGAGGGCACGATCTGGATTTTGGTTCAGGCAAACTGGACAGGTAATCGACATTTTGGTAATGAGTTAGGGGATTTTAATGCTGCTAAAAAGCTGTCATTCCCACCCAGGCGGGAATCCAGAATTTTTGGGGGGAAATTACAGTTAATTAGGTCGGCAATTAGATGGGCAGTTTCACTGATTTTATCAGTGATCTAAGTGATATTGTAAGGCCAATAGTGTGGCATTATCTGGGGCTCCTTTGGCTAATACTTGGTCGATCGCAGCATCGACACTTGATTGCAAAGACCGATCGCCGCTAAAAATTTCCGCTAACTCATCGGCGGCAACTAAATCCCAGACGCCATCAGTACAAAGGAGCAAAATATCGCCATTTTCCAGGGGCATTGATACCCCGCCGAAATGACTTAAATTTTGAACATATCCCGAATTTAAGATAGGATTACCGCCAATAGATTTAATCAAAACATTGCGATCGCTGTGATTTTTGCTCTCTTCATAGCTAATCTGACCACTCGCTAACAACAAAGCCGTGAGGGAATGATCTTCACTCAACTGGCAAATTTGACCATTTCTTAACAAGAAAATGCGGCTATCTCCCACATGAGCGATCGCTAAATCTCTGTCGATCGCATAAACTAAACTGAGGGTAGTTCCACCCTTGGGAACTTCTTTGGCAACAACAGCATTGGCTTTTTCCACCAAAGAAACTAACCAGGAATTCCACTGTTCTATATGATTTATTTCTGGAGGAATTGGCTCAGACAAGACAGTTTGGATCGCTAATTTACTCGCCTCTTCTCCTCGCGCCATTCCCCCCATGCCATCAGCAACGGCGGCTAATATTGTGGAACAATTTTTTTGACTGTTACTTAAATATTGCTGCCTGACGCCATAACTATCCTCATTTTGCAGGCGCTGCATAGAAAGTCCCACCGTAGTGCTCTTGGCAACCGTCCAATTTACTGACCGTTGCAACAGCATTTGTCTAGTTTCTATTAGTAAACTCAAAAGTTGAGATAAAGGAAAGCGATCGCCCATTGGGGACAAACAAATACTAATAATTTGTGCAATTCGCGGAATCGGTTTAATTTCTGGTAGCCTTTCCTCCTGCATCCTCGGCAGTTGTTGATGAATTGACTGATATAGCAGCATCCCGACTATATAGGTACTCATATGCTCATCAATTGCCACAGAATAGATTAGTTCCGGTGGGCAGTAATTTCCCACTATGCCAGTGGTTAGTTTTTCCCCCACGGGATATGCCCCAGTCAAATCAAACAATTTTACCGGCGTCCCCATTTCGATTAATTCTGGCCAAACCGAAACTAGACACCAACCCCGTTGGTAAACATAACGAAACAGTTGGCAGATTTGACTCGCTAATAACAAAGAAGCATCCAATGGTTTCTCTTGTCTCAACCATTCTGCTAAGGTCTGTTTTGTTTCGGGCAGATAACTCAGAACCAGCAGTTTTTTGGCGGCTAAATCACCGCCGACTTCTTTTTCTTCTAAAATCTCCTCTGCTAAAAATTCCGTGTGGTTTGATTCAGTTTCCCCTTGACCAGAATCCGGCTTTTCGAGAGGGGCGATCGCTGCTGCTTTATTGCTACTGACTTGGACTAATTCCTCAGTGGTATAAATCAGCAAGTCCGAGATCATTTTATAATCGCCAAGGGCTTGTCGAAGTTGCAATTCTCGACTCAAACTTCCCTCAGCCAAACCCACACGCAATAATCCTAACTGGTTGGTATCGGATAAATCGCCATTAATTGAGTGGATTTTCACCTTAAAATAATTCACATCAATAGATTGCCCCAGATGGGATTCCACCTCTACGCGAAACTTGTTTATTTGAAAACAAATTCCTGCCTGAATCGTTAAAAGTGCCCTGGGGCTAGAAGCTACTGAGTTATCTGAATCAATCTGAGAATCAATCTGAGAATCAACCAGAGAATCAATCAGAAAATTCGACTCAGACTGGCGAGACGCGGTTAACGAATCTGACTCAGAATTAGAAAGAAAATCGCCTGCCACTAAATCAGTTTTGGCAGCAGCAGACGAATGATTTGATGATGAATTCATAGAATATCTGAAAATTTATGGGATTTGAAACAACAAGCGAACCTTGCCGATCGCAATTTCATCGCCAGAATTTAACCGCTGAGGCGTGGTAATTCGTGCCCCAAAACGAGTCATCCCCACAGGTTTAATAAAAATTCCATTTGTAGAACCCAAATCCTTGATTTTCCACTGTCCGTTTTCCATGTAAATTTCTCCATGTTGGCGGGAAATCGTATCCGACCCATGAAATCCATCCAAGTCAACTTCCACCGGCCCTGTATCTGGATCGAACCGCCCAATTAGGGCATTACTACTATCCAAAATAAACTCTGCTAATGGTGCTCCTGCTTGTTTAGGAATTAATCTGGCTGTTTGTGTCTGTGTACGAGGTGGTTCGGAATAAATAGGTGGTTCGGGATAGTTTGGTGGTTCGGAATAAATAGATGGTTCGGGATAGTTTGGTGGTTCGGGATAGTTTGGTGGTTCGGGATAAATAGGCGGTTCGGGATAGTTTGGTGGTTCGGAATAAATAGGTGGTTCGGGATAGTTTGGTGGTTCGGGATAAATAGGTGGTTCGGGATAGTTTGGTGGTTCGGGATAAATAGGTGGTGGCGGCGGATCATTCCCAACTAACTCATAGCCGCAAGCTTCACAAAAATGAGCATCTTTGGCATTGCGATCGTAACTACATTGTGGACAGATTATAGGCATGGTTTCCTCTCGGTGGTTAACGGTTTTGAATTATATGTAAATTAACAAATGTGAAAATAATTAATTGGCCATTTTCCCGGTTAGGTTCCTGATGTTTTGCGGATTTCTGCTTCTGAGAGATCGTCGTTGATATTTTGGGACATTTTGACGGTTTTGCCTTTAGCACCCATTTTAATTGTTTTGCGAGTTTCTGCTGAAATATTCCGAGTTTTACGGAGTTCTTCTTGGGCAACCGTTAAAGATTGGGCAATGGTTTCATTTCCAATCTGTTTGGTGATGCGGTGAGCAGTTTGCAGCAGTTCTTGGGCTTGCTGCGGATTGCGATCGGCGATTCGAGTGGCATTATTAATCATCTGCACAATATTGCATTGTTGCACATAAGCCATTACCTCTGGATCGACTTGGGCAGTAAAACTTTCCCCCGCCATAAATTGCACGATCGCATTCTGGGGTGGCAATTCCCCGCGCTTATTTTGTCCGGGAATATCGTAAGTTAAGCCTAACTGAGCAATTCTGACTCGCGAAGCATTTCGACTATCGATGGTAAACTCTAAAATAAATATTGTATCATCACCGGCCACAGCGTTACCAATAGGTACAGCATCTTCATTTAATGAAAATTCTGCTTGCGAAGGATAAGCCCGCATTACGCGAGTTAATTTAACTCCTTGGACTGTCTTTACACTTAAAGCCAGATTATTAATTACTTCTTGTTGGGCAATCGTAAATTCCTCGATAATTTGATTCGGTAAATCCGTAATAGCCACCGCCGCACCCCCTGAATTTTCCGCTACCACATGAAACGGTCTGCCCCCAGTAACATCGCTGAGTTCATTCAGTAAATCTTCATTAAAATCACCCACTCCCAGGGCAGTAATGGGGATATTATTAGCGGCAAATTCGCGGGCTAATTCTCGACAACTATCTTCATCAAAAGTTTGACCATCAGTAAAGATTAACGCCCGACGGCAGGTCATTGTTTGTAACCCTAGCAAAGACAAAGTTTCCCGCATTCCCCTGCCCATGCGGGTGCCTCCTGAAAAATCTTTGAGTTGAGCGATCGCGTTTTTTAAACTCTGGACTTCCGTTGCTGATGTTAATCCGATCACCGTAGAAGATCGATCGTGAAATTGCACAATCCCCACCCGATCGCGATCGCGCAACTTCCCGGAATCAAGCAAATAACTTAGAGACTCCATCACAATATCTCGTTTCGTCTTGCCACCCCTGACAATTTCCCAGCTTTTCCCATCGATTTCAGTAATTTCTCCCGTCGATTCTATATCACCAGTCACCACTTCATCCATCGATCCACTGGTATCGATCGCAAACACAAAAGCCGTTGAAGGATTGACACTTGCCGCTTCCTTAGTCGGTCGCATTTTCAGCATTAAAAATAACTTTTGTCCGGCGGCATTAGCGGGTAAAAATTCTCGATGCGGAGTTATAGTTACATTCAGCATAGCGTTATCGGCTCCTTAATTTAGCTTATATGTAGGGTGGGCAAAATCTTGCCCACCCTACGGTCTTTATATCCCGTGTAAATCAACAAAAATTTAAAAGCGGCAGCGCTCCTCCCACTGGTTCGATTTGAGAAATATCTGGATAAATAATCGGCGGAATTTCTTGATTGCCACAATCTGATAACTCCTCTATATTACTCTCTGATAAAGGAAGTAACTCTAAAGTTAATGAGCTACTCCGATAACCTTCTTTAATATCTTGAACCCAGGTTTTCACAATTCGATTGAGCGCGTTATTGTCAATTCGACATAAGCTTTGCCGTTGCAATTCCATTCTCATTGTTTGGCAGACATCCTGAGTAAAAAAGCCTTCCGGTCTATTTTCACCACTTTGGTTTAAGTCTACCGTATATCCGTATTTATCCTGACTGCCTTTAATTTCTAAGGTGAATGAATATTTTACCATAATTAGTTAATCTATCGTTATTTATTTTCTGATTTATTTAAGTAGGTGGGCAGAAATAAATGCACCACAGACCCCATTAGAAGAAAAACTGTCATTCCCGCCGATGGCGGCCTTCGCGGGGGTAAACTCCGACGGGAATCCAAGGATTTACGGTGGGGAACGAAAAGTGCAATTAATTATGTTGACCTACTTATTCTCTGTAGGACTTACGCAAGTAATCTATATATAAGTATTGGTGCGTTACCGCTCGGAACAACACCCTACAAATAGCTACTAGGCTCTGCCTGGGACAGGAGGCAGAGCCTCCAGTCCGGGCATTCCCAGGCAGAGCCTGGGAACGAGGAAAAACTGTCATTTTTCTGGTTCCTAGGCTCTGCCTGGGAACCCTAATAACCCCCTGTAACGAGGAAATCGCCTCTACATATTAACCAGAATAACATCAATTCAAAGATTCATAGCTGATGGTTTTCCATCCATCCTCCCCTCGTCGCAAGTTAAATCTATCTCGACTGGTTTCCGCTCCAAATGTGGTATGATTATAATCTAATTTACCATTAATATAGAGTGTCCGATCTTCAGTGACAATCACCTCAATCATGGCTTCATTTAAATTTGATGAAAACTTACCCGTTGGTTTGATACTTTGGGATACATACTTCCATTCCGCATTATAATCTTTCAACCATTGAACCGAACCTCGGACATCTTCGTATCGCTTGCCGGTAGTGAATTTAGCCGCTAAACTCATGTCATAAGGACGGGCAAATATTTTGGATTTAGCAGCCAGCCACTCTTTAATTAATTCAAAAGCCTCGGTTTCACTCAGGGGCATCAGGACAACCATACCTAACTCAAATTCCTGTGTTCCTTTCAAGGCAGAAACTTGCAAAGTATATTGAGAATTTTCGGTTAAATCAAAACTTTGAATGTCCGTACTTTGAATTTGACCAGCATTCATCAATTTTAAGGCAGGATCGTAAAGCCAGATACAAATTTTATCGTTATTGACTTGGTATTTTAACTGAGAGCCCGATCGCGGACTAAAGGTATATCCAAGTTGTCGATCGGGACGCACTTCACCAGATACCGTAGAATTCGGTCGATCGCCCGTAAAAGACAAAGGCTGGATATTGTCTGGCAGCAGTTGTCCGGGTTTTTCGGGACAAGATGTAGATGACAGTCGTGATAGTGACTGCGGTATTACTTCCGGCGATGGTGATGGCGTTTGTGGCGAAAATTGCTCTACCGAAAAATCGCTACATCCACCGAGGAATAAAACAATTAAACATAGGAAAATTGGCTTTTTCATCGCTTGGTTATTTAATAATTTTTTCTGGTTCCTAGGCTCTGCCTGGGAACCCTAATCAGCGAGGCAGAACCCTCGCGTTTCAGTCATCAAAACAGGAGGCAGAGCCTCCAGTCCGGGCATTCCCAGGCAGAGCCAGGGAACGAGGAAATTACCGCCCGGACGGGAATCCAGGGAATCCAGGGAAAAACTGTCATTCCCGCGCAGGCGGGAATCCAGGGAACGAGGGAAAAACTGTCATTCCCGCGCAGGCGGGAATCCAGGGAATCCAGGGAATCCAGGAATTATTAATACTTACTTTCAATCGATCGCCTCCAAAACCAGAAAGGTAAAACCCCACCGATCGCCATTCCTCCAATAGCAAAAAAAACAATTTTGACTCTGGTCGATCGCGGCAAAGATGGGGCTACCCAAGGAATTGTATAAGGGGCTTCGGCGGTAGCAGTGGAACCATCCTGAGAAGTAACCTTTACTCGGACTTCATGGAGTTCGGCGCGATCGATTTGAGGATGGCGATAAGTAATTTCATACTCTCCCAACAAAGCATTCAGGAACTCCAATAAATCTGCCGCAATATTCTGCGCGTTACCGGAAAAAGCGGCAATGCCTCCAGTTTCCCCGGCAATTTCTGTTAGTCGCTGTTTGTCCACAAAATCTTCCGCTTTAACCGCACCGCTACATCTATTTAAATCGTCGCGGGTCATCGGTCTTCCTAAGCCGCATTTTTTCCCTAATTCTTCGGGGGTTAAACCGTAGCCCAAAGTATGAACTGTTATTTTCGGATGCCGTTTGAGTAGAGATATGAGAGTGGCAAAATCTTCCGCTTCTTTTGGCCGATTATGATAGCCGTCGGATAGCAGTAATATTGATAATCTCGGTTGGGGGCGATTAGAATTTTCCGGGGGATGAAAGCGTGGGTCTTCTGAATTGCCTAAAAATCGGACGGCTTTAGATAGGGGTTCATAGATATTGGTGGAAGCACAGAGTCGATCTAATTGATTGATTAAGTAGTCAAAATAACTATTTAATTTAGCATCTCCTGCCAGCAAAAAATTGTCTAGTTCTGTTTCGGTGACGGGATAATTTCCTTGTCCTGGGGAACATCCACGCCCCGATTCCCCAAACGGCACGATCGCAATATGACTGTTGTTGGCAGAACGTTTGGCTAAGTCTTGATTAAATTGTTTAATGGCTTCAAGGGCTCCAGATAATTTCGGAGTGCCACCAGTATCCTGATATCTCATACTACCGCTAAGGTCCAGCAGCACGATCGTAAAAGACTCTGGCGGTTCTGCTTCTTGGGGATTTTTCCAATCAATTAAATTAGACTCATTTAATACCGGACAATCTCCATTTTCGGGACAGTCTATCATTACCTGAAAATCCGTTTCCTGGAAACCGGCAATCGGTCTATTATTCAGTCCGTACACCTTGAGTCGCAGTTTTACTGTCCCCCGATCGCGATCGACTTTTGGGGTTTCCACGATTTCTACTCGGTCTATCTGCTGACTCCAACTCGGAGAGGCGATCGCTAATCCCAGCAGCAGCAAAGACCAACTAAGCTTGCGGGTCCAAGAAGCGATTGTAATAGACAAATCGGAATAGCGTCTTACCATAATACTCTCCTTGTTCGGCATGAAAAATAATCAAATCATTGTGTTTGAGCGTAATTGATTTAGCTTCCTGGAGGCGATCGCCCTTATATTCAACCGTGTAAAAGAATTTGGGATTAGGATAAAATTTGGTTTCGCTGGGCGATAGCTCGAAATGACCCGCATTCAAAGGCAGTCCGGGAATGCAGATATGCGCCACGGGTGCCGAGCCGATGAAAACTTCGCCTTGGGCTGGTAACTGAATCGAAAGCCCCTCTTCAATGCGATCGCCATCATCATCGCTCACAAATTTTAGTCTTGGCTGCCGATCTTTTTGAATGCGAGGTGCATTGACTAGAACTGTAGTTGGTTGACCATCACCGAAATTTATCCCACTGGTGGCGATATACTCAAATCCGGCACCGGCTCTCAGGGCTGCCATATAACTGGGGGATGTAGCGAAACTGAGGACTAATCCCAACAAACCACCCAGGAGGGAGAACCCCATTAAATCTTCCCAGGGTTTGAGTGCTGCGGGAATTTGGCCAAACTGGTGCCGCACCCATTCAAAGATCAGAAATGCCAGCAAAGCCCCAATCATGCTGGCGATCGTGCTGGCTTGCAGTCGCTGCCAAAACCGCTTAGTATCTCCCGCTTCTACGCTGCGCCAACGCCAAGTCAATCCCTCTGCCAAACCGACCGCCAAACCAGTCAGCAGCCAGCCGATCGCCCTCACATGGTTGGCTTCCAGGACGGTCAGCACGTTTTGGCGCATTTGCGGATTCAAAGGAATTTGGGTAATGCCCCCAGAAGCCAAACCAATTAGCAAGCCCAATCCTGCGGCGATCGTCATCGGCAGCCAACCCATGCGGAGATTGCGTTTCGGTCGGGTGGGGTTGCATAAGAAAATATCCGTAGCCACGATACAAATGGCTAGTGCGATCGCCACACTGGGAAACAGAACGATTTCTGGGAACGACTCCAACCAACGCAAGTCGTTGAGGAGAAACTGACCCAGACTCCAGCCCAGGATGCTGGATATAGTCCCGGATACTGTATAAAGCCAAACGCGAATTAGTGAAAAATTAGGTAAAACTCTCATCACCCCTCATCCCATTTAGATTCCTTTTTTTCATACAGCAACTTTCTATTAAGTTTACGGGCAGAAATAATTTCACTAC
>JAABRM010000091.1 GCA_011390955.1 Oscillatoriales cyanobacterium
CAGGGGTGCGGAGGTGCGGGGGGGCAGGGGGGCAGAGGTGCAGGGGGGCAGGGGGGCAGGGGGGCAGGGGGGCAGGGGGGCAGGGGGGAGAGTGAATAGTGAATAGTGAATAGTGATATTTTTTTAACTTTTAACTTTTAACTTTTAACTTTTCACTTTTAACTTTTCACTGCACCCCCGCACCCCCGCACCCCCGCACCCCCGCACCCCCGCACCCCCGCACCCCTGCCCCCCCGCACTAGAGACGCTCCCCCGCACAAGACGCACTAGAGACGCTCCCCCGCACAAGACGCACCCCTGCACCCCTGCTCCCCTGCACCCCTGCTCCCCTGCACCCCCGCACAAGACGCACAAGACGCACAAGACGCACAAGACGCACAAGACGCACAAGACGCTCCCCCAGATCCGGGAACCGCCCCAAATTAGGTTCGGTAAATACCCCTACATAATCAGTCCAAATACCCTCACCATATAGATTAGGAAAAGTAAAACAATATGGGAGCGCTGGAATAAATTTGCCGGTTGCATTCCCAGATAGCTGGTGAACAACTCGGCGCCAGCCATAAATAATATCTTTGTTATCAGTGGAGTCAAAATAACAGTATGGGTAAAGTAGTTGGCATCGACTTAGGAACCACAAACTCTTGTGTGGCAGTCATAGAAGGAGGCAAACCCACCGTGATCGCCAACGCAGAAGGCGGTCGCACCACCCCATCGGTGGTTGCATTTGCCAAAAACGGCGATCAACTCGTGGGTCAAATCGCCAAACGCCAAGGGGTGATGAACCCAGAAAACACCTTTTATTCCGTCAAACGGTTTATCGGGCGACGATTTGACGAAGTGACCCACGAAACCACGGAAGTTTCTTACAAAGTTCTCAACATCAGTGGCAACGTTAAATTAGATAGTTCTGCTCGTGGTAAGCAGTTTGCCCCAGAAGAAATTTCCGCTCAAGTGTTGCGTAAACTGGTGGACGATGCCAGTACCTATCTCGGCGAACAAGTCACTCAGGCAGTGATTACCGTTCCCGCTTACTTTAATGACTCCCAACGGCAAGCCACTAAAGACGCGGGTAAAATTGCGGGCATTGAAGTGTTGCGGATTATCAACGAACCCACCGCTGCTTCTCTGGCTTATGGCTTGGATAAGAAGAGTAATGAAACCATTTTGGTGTTTGACTTAGGGGGTGGAACTTTTGACGTTTCTATCCTGGAAGTCGGCGACGGTGTATTTGAAGTGTTGGCTACTTCTGGGGACACTCACCTGGGTGGGGACGATTTCGACAAAAAAATCGTAGACTATTTAGCCGAAGAATTTAAGAAAGCCGAAGGCATCGATCTCCGCAAAGATAAGCAAGCCCTGCAACGCTTAACGGAAGCTGCGGAAAAAGCCAAGATTGAACTGTCTAGCGTCACCCAAGCGGAAATCAATCTGCCCTTTATTACGGCTACCCAAGATGGGCCGAAGCACTTAGACGTGACTTTAACCCGCGCCAAGTTTGACGAACTGACTGCTGATTTGATTGACCGTTGCCGCATTCCCGTGGAAAATGCCATGCGCGACGCGAAACTCAAGAATGCAGATGTTGATGAAGTGGTGCTGGTGGGCGGTTCTACCCGGATGCCCGCTGTGAAAGAACTGGTGAAGCGATTAATGGGTAAAGAACCCAACCAAACCGTGAACCCGGATGAAGTGGTGGCAGTGGGTGCGGCAATTCAAGCCGGTGTGCTGGCTGGTGAAGTTAAGGATATCCTGCTGCTAGACGTGACTCCTCTGTCTTTGGGTGTGGAAACTTTGGGCGGTGTGATGACTAAGATTATTCCTCGCAACACCACTATTCCCACCAAGAAGTCAGAAGTTTTCTCTACCGCTGTGGATGGTCAAACCAATGTGGAAATCCACGTTCTGCAAGGGGAACGGGAAATGGCCACTAATAATAAGAGTTTGGGAACTTTCCGTTTAGATGGAATTCCTCCTGCCCCCCGTGGTGTACCGCAAATTGAAGTGACTTTTGATATTGACGCGAACGGTATTCTGAACGTGACCGCTAAGGATAAGGGCACTGGTAAGGAACAGTCGATCAGTATTACGGGTGCTTCGACTCTGCCGTCTGATGAGGTCGATCGCATGGTGAAGGAAGCGGAAGCCAATGCCGCTGCGGATAAGGAACGCCGTGAGAAGATCGATCTGAAGAACCAAGCGGATACTTTGACTTATCAAGCAGAGAAACAGCTTAAAGAGTTCGGTGATAAGGTGGCCGATAGCGATAAGACCAAGATAGAAGGTTTGATCAAAGATTTGCGCGATGCGGTGACTAAGGAAGATTTCGATCAAATCAAGTCTTTGACTACCGAATTGCAACAATCTCTGTATCAAATTGGTGCGAATATGTACCAACAAGCGGGCGGACAAGCCCCCGGCCCAGATGCGGGCGCCCCTGGTGCTGGCCCACAAGCTGCCGGTGGTTCTAGCAGTGGTGGCGATGATGATGTGATTGATGCGGAGTTTTCGGAAACTAAGTAAGTGGTGATTCGTCGCTAGTTTTAATACCCTAAATTGGGTGCTAGATAGGTAAATTGGATAAGACCTGAGTCGATAGAATTGACTCAGGTCTTTTTTTGTTGGATATCGCCGTGATTTTTCTGACTGGTTTGCGATCGGTTTAGGGGACAACCTCAATGGATTGATTTCCCCACAATCGATAAATATAGAAATCACGATCGAGAGTGAATATTTGTCTTTGATGAAGCACTTCAGCCATCGCTACTAGAGAAGCATCCGCTAAATCCATTGGTACATTTTGATACTGAGCCATTAAACTTTCCATTCTGGTGAGTTCGTTTAAACTATGATGGTGTATGACTAAGATTTCATCAGAAACATAATCCCATAATTCTTGTTGCGCGAACCACCCCCCATATCGACCTAACAAATACATTGCTTCAGTAAAACAAGCACAAGTGGTAATCAGGGGGTCTGACAGATATGGTAAAATTTCCAGGCAGCGTTGATGATTGCGATCGCCTGAGTTTATGAGGGCAATTAGGGGTGAAGCATCGCAAATTGTCATTGATTTAATGATGAAGCTTGAGTATCTAAAAGTTCTGTAAAAGCTTCTGAAACTCGTTCAGATAAGTCTGATGGTTGAAAATTTACTCGTCCAACTCTTCCTTTTAATTTTTGCTCTAGAGTGGGAATCATCGAGGCATTTGAAGATTCATGGGGTAAAATAGTCAGTCTGACTCGCTGACCAGCTAATTCAGCACTATGTTGGAGAATTTCTTCCCAAGTTCCTTCTAAAGTTTGTGGTTCCATTTGTCGTATTTTTGATGGTTATTGTTTTTAGTTTAGCATCCACCTTAGCCAAAATAAGATATGGAGAAATATCCAGAATTCATAGAACAATTACGCCGAGATTCCGGTAATCTTTCTATGGCAAGGCTAGGCGATCGCGCATCAGCTATCCAGAAACCGGGTTTGTTCGATCGCATCCCAAAGATAACTGCTGATATTCATAAAAGAAACCCGGAATATTCCCCTGCGATCGCGCTTCTGATTAAAATAGGGCGGGGAATAGAAGAAAAGAGGCGATCGCTGTCTAAAAAATGCCGCTTCCCTGGTAAATTGCCGCTTGATTAACTTGCTTTTCCTATGCTCGGACATTCTTCTATCATAGCGATCGCACTGATTTATGATGTTATAATCTACATGATTGATTTTTGGGGGTAAAAAATATTCCTACACAAGCACAATTATTACAATGTTATACTCTATCTTGTTGGGCAACCAAGTTTTATTTACCAATTAACTTAATCCGACTCGATCGAAGAACTAAGAATATATTCATGCTAATTGGTGAAGATATTGAAATTGAAATTAAACCTAGTGGAGAGTGGATTCAATGAATAAAAAACCTGATTTCAAAACTATGACCGAGAAAGAATTAAAAACTTATATTTTGTCTCATCGAGAAGATAATGAGGCTTTTTATGCTTATGTAGATAAAGTACATGAAAGAAAAAACCGAGTAGTTTATCCGCCTTTGAATACCTTAGAAGATATGGAGAAATATCCAGAATTTATAGAACAATTACGCCGAGATTCCGGTAATCCTTCTATCCAAGGGCAAGGATAGGCGATCGCTTCTCAGCTACCCAGAAACCGGGTTTCTTTTTTGCATCCCAAAAATAACTGTTGATATTCATAAAAGAAATCCGGTTGCTTTCTCGAAAAGAGAGGCGATCGCGCCTCAATTTTATCTGGGCGAACCAGATTTCCCGAATTTTTACTGGAGAATGTTACTATATTATTTAGGGATAATATCTAATCTTTCAGCCAACCATATTTTGATAATTGACTGACGGGAGACGCCTAATCTTTTCGCTTCACGATCTAATGCTGAAATCATCCAGCTTGGGAAATCAACGTTAACTCGTTTCGGCTCATGTCCAGGACGTTTAGCTTGGGAAAAGTCTAAAAATTCGGTAATGTCTTCCTCTTGCTCAAATCTGTCATCAAATTCTGTTGCTTTCATAAATAGCGATCTCCTCTTTTCGCGATCGCCGGACTGAGATAATCCGGATTTTGTTTTCTCGATAGGTAATGATGGCTGACCAGTATTTTTGAGCGATTTTGCCGATGAAAAGAAATCTCGGTTCGTCTTCTGTTCGTGCGGGTATTTCCACTCGCTCAGAGTCGTCCCATAGCTTTTGTGCATCTAAAAAGTCGATTCCGTGTTTGACTAGGTTAGATTGGCTTTTAGCGTCGTCAAATTCAAATTCCACATTAGCTCAATGCTATAAATTATATACTATTACTATACCAAAATAGTGCAATTGCGATCGCGCCTTTCCTTAAAATAGTGCTGGAAATAGAGAAAGAGAGGCGATCGCTGATATTTTTTCAATTCAATCCGATCGCCGATCTTGTAGTGCGATCGGATTAGATTGAAAGCGATCGCTCTTTGTGTAAAAATTGATCCCATCAAGTAAAAGGCGAGTAAAATGCGATCGCACTAAAACTTGGGCTTGACATGAGAAATCCAGACATCTATAAGCTGTTGGGCATCGGCTGGAGAAATATGACCAATGCGAGCAATCAAGAGAGATTTTTCCAAACAATCTAATCGGGCAAGTCGAATGACTGAAGGGACTCGTAAACCACTTTGTTCCCAATCTTGGAGGATTACATCAGTTATCGATCTTGGGGATGCAGATGTTACCGCAGCAACGATCGCGTCTTGAGCGTCCAGCCATAAAATTAGGACCGGGCGTTTTTTGGCAGCACTCCCGTCGGTAAATGGGATTTCGGCAACCCAAATATCACCGGGTGTAATCATCATAGAGTCCCTCGTCTTCTGGAGCATAGCTATTCAGAAAAGCATCGTGACTGCGCGTTGGCTCGTACTGAGGAGATAATACTGGTTGAATTGTAATCAACCAGCGTCCGGCGCCAATCCGGGCAGTTAATTCGGGAGGTAGATGAAGCATTTCACCAGGTTGTAGATCGATTTCGTAGGTGATATTGATTGGCTGGCTTCTCATAAGATAAAGATTAATGGAGACATTTCTCCAATTATAGCGATCGCTTCTCAGCCACCCAGAAACCGGGTTTCTTTTTTGCATCCCACAGATAACTGTTGATATGAAGAAACCCGGTTTCTTTGTCCAAAAGAGAGGCGATCGCGCTTCGATCGAATCCCGAAGCGGGAATCGCGCAAAATTAGGGATCTTTCACTTGTTTGGCGATCGCTTGCTCAAGGAACTTGAGATCCGCTTCATTCAAGCCTCCAATTTGTCGAATAACACCAGGATCGTTGTGCATTCTATCCATATAGATCCGTAAAGCTTCTTCATCTTCCCGGTGGTTCAGAACATAAGTTCTAAGTTCTTTTCGGCTCATTTTTTGAAAGTCAAGCTTCTGTGTCATCATCTAACTCCCAAGTTCCATTGCTAAAAATTGTGATGCCGATCGTCTCCCCGGCTAAAATGTAAATTTCTTTTCTTTTTTCGTCATAGCGAAATAGATGAATATCGGTATAGAAGTTAGACAAAGTTTGACAAACTCGCACACAGGCGATCATTTGTTCTACACTAGGCATTATTTGTCACCACCAACATCCCCAAGTATTTGTTTTTCTGGTTCACCAGTCCGATCTGCTCATTTTTTGTCTGATATTGCGATCGCGCAATTTCTGTCGTCATCAGCTAGATTGTAACACTTTAGGTTTCATCCTCACTAGCCAAACGACCAGAGAGGCGATCGCTTCTCAGCCATCCAGAAACCGGGTTTCTTTGATAGCATCCTACCGATAACTCCTAATATTCACAGAAGAAACCCGGAATATTCTCCAAGAGAGAGGCGATCGCTTCTCAGCCATCCAGAAACCGGGTTTCTTCGATCGCATCCCACAGATAACTGCTGATATGAAGAAACCCGGTTTCTTTGGAGGGCGATCGCCCCGAAATCAAGCTTTAAAAACGACCCTCCTTCCTCAAATGGCAATCTTCTTCAGAGAAAGTGGTTAAATTCACCAAGTTGCAAGTCAAATGTATGTTTAGATTACCATCGATATGAACGATCATATAAATACTGATTTATATCTTAATCGTCATATAAAAAATTCCTGAATAGCTTCACGAACAAATTTATCTCGACTTTCTTTTTTATTTGCATCTTTGAGAATCTTTTTTTCATATTCTTCTATCCATTGTTTCATATCACGTACTTTACGGATGTTCATGTCTGCTGCATCTACAGCAAATAATCCTTTAGGTAGTGTCGATAATTTCATTCCTTTTAAAGGTTGATTCTCATATTTCAAAGTTGACTTTTCTGATTCTCCCAATCCAAATGAATGTTTAACCCCTTTGCCATAGGCAATAATAATGCGTTGAGCTCCTTTTATTTTCTGTGGTGTGAAGGCAGATCCAAGGGAAGTGTGTCCTGATTGAACAGGCAATAGTAGGGTAGTTCCGGTAATATCCGGTGCATTTTCTCGATCGTAAATTCCATCTACATCTTGCTCACCAGGCATCAAGCCTGCTCCGACTCCCAAAAAATCTGTTCCATGAACAGGATCAATTAAAACTAAATTTATATTTACTAAATCCTTATAGCCACTCTTTGATTTAATCCAGTTAGCAAATACTGATGCTGTCGCGGCACCACGGCTGAACCCTTTGATGTTTACCTGTACCTTTGGACACTCTGGTCGGGAAATTCCCGCACCACTCATAAAATCAATAAATTTTTCCATGAAAGAATTGAATGTCAATTGAGCATCGAGTAAGTTATTATCTGTACTATTCTCCCCTGAATCTCTGCCTAACTTGGCCAATGGACCTGCATACTCAAATACTGTTTTATCCTGTTCTAAACTGCGCTTTTGTTTTGAGTATTTCTTCCCACGAGTGATATGATCTGTTTTACTCATTTGTTGTTTTCCAGGTTTGGCATACTTCTCTTTATGCGTTTTCCAGGCTTTTTCTCCAGTACCAGCAAAATTAAACTTTAGAATATTATCTATATTTCTCCCCGATCGCGTTCTGATTGTTTGTAAATAATCTAGTTGCTCTGAAGCCAGGTCTTGCTCTGTCATAGCATTGCTACGTTCTCTTGTTACTGGCTTAGTAATAGCATTGCTGCGTTCTCTTGTTAATTGAATAGTCGAGTTATTTGTATTGCTTATCGAACCATTCTGTTGCACCACATGAGTTAACTCGTGGGCAATTAATTCTTGTCCGTCTTTACTATCAGGATTATATTCTCCCTGTTTAAAAAACACATCCTGCCCGGTGGTAAAAGCTTTGGCTTGAATTGATTGATTCAACTGGTGAGAATTAGCATCAGTATGTACCTTCACCCCGCTAAAATCTGCCCCCATTGCCTGCCCCATTGACTGTTGCAAACCGGCATCTAAGGGCTGTCCCCCACCTTTGGCCCGATTAATGGAAGATTCTAAATCCTGGGAAGCAGGCCCACCAGCGATCGCCTCTTTTCCTTGTACCATTCCCGCAAAGGGAGAAACGGTGATATCCCGACCAACGGGCTGCCGTTGCAAAACTTTGGTGGCTGGTTTTGCTTGGGCTGTAGGTGAATTAATTTGACTGACTACTTTTCGGGCAATGGTATCCGCTTCTTGTTCATACCTATCCCCAGGGGCGCCAATAGTTAACTTGGTCTGAATGGGCGGCAAGTCAGAAATATTCCCCATTAACGGATGATTTTGCAGGGCATTGGGTTCTAGGGGAGTATATTCGGATAACGGTGCTTCGCTGGTGGGCGCTGCGATCGCGTCACGCTGCACGACGATAGGTGGTGGCGCCAAGGATGGTGCTTTTTTCTGAATTTGTGGCGTCCAGGATCCGGATTTTTGCGCTTTGGTCTGGGTCATAATCTCACCTATCTAATTACTCTGATTGCTTTGGAGACTTGCTGTTACATTGCTGTTACATTGAAGATGCGGCGCTTTTGACTCCTGAAAGGGAGACAAAGGGAGACAAAGGGAGACAATTTGTTTTTGACTTTGTGATAGTTGTAAGAATCAATATCTTATCCTAAGTCAAGATTTTCTCTAAAAGTGTTTGGTTAATATTTCTTAATATTTTGCCAGCCGCAGGGTATGTAGAATAACCACCCAGTTTGATCGATAAATTCTGATTACAATTAGAAAATGCCCTAATTATAAATCCTGAGACAATAGTGAGGCAATAGTGAGGCAATAAAATGAATCATAAATGGTCTGAAGTGAATTCTCATTTTTTGTTAAAAAATGTTAAAGTTTTACAGCAATTCTTGCAGCAACAGTGGCAGCATCAACAAAATCCCGATCGCGTGGCGCCACCCCATGAAATACCACTGGTCGAAATTCCTGAATTATCTCCACCTACAGCTTTAGAACAAGTTTGCACCACTTTTAACCTTTCTGCTTTTGAGGTTTATCTGTTGTTAATGGGGGTGGGGGTGGCGGTGTTTCCTGATTTTTCTTTTCTTTGTACTCAGTTGCACCAAAATCCCCAAATGCCTTACCCTACTTTTGGCCTAGGTTTGCAATTGTTTCCTAATGCCCATTGGAGTGCTTTTACCCCCCATGCACCTTTAAGACGTTGGCAATTGTTGCAGGTGGGAACGGGGACGGTGATTACTCAATGTCCGTTGCAAATTGATGAGGCTATTTTACATTATTTGATGGGAGAAATTTATCAGGACGATCGCCTCTCTCATTTAATTAAATCTCTAGAGGATTCTGTTCCTGAGACTTTACCCAATTCCCATGAGAAAATTGTTCAAGAATTGCTGGCAATTATGGATTCTGGGGATGATTTACTGAACTCATCAATGGACTCATCTATGGTGCAATTGTGCGGTTGGGAAACGGCGGATAAACGAGCGATCGCCGCTGCGGTTTGCCAGAGAATGAATCGCCCGGTAAAAGTTTTGTTGGCCGATCGCCTGCCCACGGATCAAGAAAATATTAGTTATATTATTCATCGGTGGCAGCGAGAATTTGCCCTGACCAAAAGTATCTTGTTACTCGACTGTGACGGATTAAATCTCAGGGAACCCCTGAAACTAGGGGCGGTTTTACAATTTCTTGACGATGTAAAGACTCCTTTAATTATCTCCACAGAAGAGCGAATTTATCATCCGCGAAATCCTCTGATATCCTGGGATATTCCGGGGCTTAGTTATCCAGAACAGTTAGAATTGTTAAATAAAAACTTGGGTAGCTTGGCGGCGGAATTGAATGGAGATGTGGAGGCGATCGCGGCTCAATTTAACCTAAGCCAAAAAGCCATTAAAACCGCTTGTAATTCTCTGCAAAAACATCAAAATAAATTAGCCAAATCCACCGATACCAAACCAATCTCTCAGCATTTGTGGAATATTTGCCGGACAATGGCGCGACCAAGATTAGATGATATCGCCCAAAGAATCGACGCCAAAGCCACCTGGGAAGATTTAATTTTACCGGAACCCCAACTAAAAATTTTGCGAGAAATTGCCGCTCAATTTCGCCAACGGGCTAAAGTTTATCAACAGTGGGGATTTGCCAATAAAAATAATCGCGGTTTAGGCATGACTTCTTTATTTGCCGGTTCGAGTGGCACCGGAAAAACAATGGCCGCTGAAGTGATTGCCCAGGAATTTCGCCTCGACCTTTACCGGATTGATTTAAGTGTAGTGGTCAGTAAATATATTGGCGAAACCGAAAAGAATTTACGGCGGATTTTTGATGCGGCAGAGTCCGGTGGGGCGGTGTTATTATTTGACGAAGCCGATGCTTTATTTGGCAAAAGAACTGAAGTCCGCGATAGTCACGATCGCCACGCCAATGTGGAAGTCAGCTACTTATTACAACGGATGGAAGCTTACCAAGGGTTAGCTATATTAACGACTAATTTAAAAGGGTCATTAGACCAAGCCTTTTTACGCCGAATTCGCTTTATTATCTCTTTTCCTTACCCAGATATTAAGGCTAGAGAGCAAATTTGGGCAAGAATTTTTCCATCCGAAACTCCCACAGAAGACTTGAAACCGAATAAATTAGCCCAGCTATCTGTGGCTGGGGGCAATATTAAGAATATTGCCTTAAATGCGGCTTTTATTGCGGCGGATGCGGGGGAACCTGTGATGATGAAACATATTTTAGCGGCATCACGCAGCGAATATATCAAGATAGAAAAATCTTTAATTGAGTCTGAGTTTAAAGGCTGGGTTTAATCGATATAATATTTGTTGTTAGTTGTTGGTTGTTAGTTGTTTGTTGTTTGTTGGTGGTTGTTAGTTATTTGTTGTTTGTTGTTTGTTCTTTGTTGGTTGTTGTTTGTTCTTTGTTGATCAACCATCAACCATCAACCATCAACAAACAACCAACAACAATCAACCACCAACCACCAACAACCAACCACCAACAAACAACCACCAACAAACAACCATCAACAAACAACAAATCTAAAGTTTTTCCACATAACTGAGTAAATCAGCCATTTCTTGGGTGGTAGGTTTAAATTGTGGCATGGGTGGGGTTTGACCGCTAATCACTTGATGGATAATTTGAGGGCGAGATTTACGGCCAGCAACATTGTGCAAACTCGGCCCAACTTGGCCTTTCCCCTGGGGGCCGTGACAACCAGCGCAGTTCATTTGAAAAATGGCGTGTCCCTGCACTGCGTCGCCATTGATAGAGAGGACGGTTTTTGTGTACGGATCGGAAACCTGATACTGAAGCGCGATCGCTGTAATAGTCAGCCCGAATGCCAAGACAAACGCCAGAAGCAGGATTCTGGTTGTACGCTGACCTGATAGGCTGGGGCGGTTCGCCTCAGCTTGGTTTTCCAGTTGACCTACCTGATTATCCAAGAGCACTTTGGTTAAAGAAGATTGTAAATATAACTTTTAATTCCATTACATAGCTTAATATTTCCGCACCTAACAAGCAAGGGTGTGAGCAGACCAGATCCCTGATTTTGCCAAAAAACCGAGAATTTCATCGACAAGCATCTAGCTTAGAAACGGGTTACTATGAGAAACTGGTAATAAAGGTTAACGATTGTTGTATCTTATCTCTGACTTGTAACAAGGAGACTTAACGTGGTAGAACCCTTACTTTCTGGTATCGTCCTGGGACTGATTTTTGTGACTTTGACGGGTTTATTTGTCGCGGCTTATCAACAGTATCAGCGGTAAACCCTAGTCTGTAACTAGCCGATAGAAGGTGACGGCAGTATTTCCGTACACTTTCTGTCGGCAAATTTCTAAAATTGGCCGATCCGTTTGTTCTTCCGGCGTTTCTGGGGATAAGTCGCGATCGCCAAAGCATACCGGAGGCATATCGCGGTCATGTTCGACGGCCATTTCCCCATCGGGCGCCAGCAGAGACGCGGCTAGGGAAATCACTGGCTGATATAAATCGCTGGCATAAGGGGGATCGAAATAGATGCGATCGAACTGTTGACCCGCCAGATTTTTCAACTGCTTGACCACATCTCCCCGTAAAACTTGAAAACATTGCTCATCATTGGCAACTTTAGCTAAATTTTCTTGAATAATTCCCCAAGCCCGACCGGACTGTTCGATCGCTACTACCTCAGCAGCCCCTCTACACAATGCTTCTGCACTCATCGAACCAGCCCCGGCACATAAATCTAACCACCGACAGCCGGAAATACTTCCTTGCCAAATATTAAAAATAGCTTCGCGGACTCGCGCTGAGGTCGGTCGAGTTTGCTGTCCGGGGACGGTTTTTAATAAGCGATTGCCGTAGATTCTTAAGCTCATTAATTAAACACAATTCTGAATTTCTATTAATATTAAAGCATTAAAGCAGATTCCATATTTATGAACTGTGGTAGGGACACGGCTGGCCCAAGTCCCTACAAGGTTCGATCGATAAGTTAGTGTACCTCATAACAGTGTAAAACGCTGTAAAGCAATTTTTTGTAGGGGCGAAGCATGACCGCAGGAGAAACCGGGTTTCTGCAACAATCTATGCTTAATACCGAAAACTTGATTAAGAAACCCGGTTTCTGAAACGATAAATTTAATCCCGGAATGCTTCGCCCTTAGAGTGATTTGGCAGCGATTTTTTTGGCAAAATATCATGCACCGCCATCACCAGTAAGTTGGGCAATTAAACCCACTCGTTGCAAAGCCAATGTTAAAGCTTGATTAATGGGAAATCTTTCAATTCCCGATGGATCTAGCATGGCCAATTGAATAGATATTTCAGCAAAATTCGGGGCGGGTAATCCATCAGCGATCGCGGCTTTGGTTTGCGCGACGGTTTCTGGCATCATTTCTTTGTGCCGAATACAAGCGGCTAATTCCGGTTTTCCCTGTTTATTTGTCACCGTAGCAAAGGCAAATAAACGACAAAGACTGGGACGAAATTCATAAACAGAACAACGACCATTTCCCGGTACAAAAGGGTCAGGTTGGTAGAACACACAACAGCCCCGGTTTTCCACGGCTGGCGATCGAGAAAGCCATTCCAAAGCTTCTCCTCGTTGCCACAATTCTAAGGCTAAGGGAATCATTTCTAATACCGTCGTTTCCACCTCTGGGTTTTCACAACAACGACCGCAACCAGCCGGACAATGTAACCCAGTTGCGGCTTGCAAGGCGGCAGTTTGTCCTTCGATTTGGGCAAAAATTTCTTTTACTTGCTGAATAACATCGGCATTCATATAATTAGGCTAAATTCCTACCCCTTCGGAGCAAAAATAAACTGATTAGACTTATTACTTTCACTCTAAAAAGCCCCCCTTTTTAAGGGGGGTTGGGGGGATCGATCCCGGATGAAAGTTTTCTTGTCTATGATTAAATATAGCGTATTTTTGCCCAAATAGATCGCCGTAGGGTGGGCAATGCCCACCCTATTCCCGAATTGCTAAAAATTACATCAAGGCTTCACCTCGACGATAAATTTCCCGCGCATAATCTGTCCAAACTCCTTGCCCCCAGTAGCGAAAACAACTGGTTTGGAGTAATAAATTATACAGCAAAGCTTGGCGATAATCTGCCTGACGAGTAATTGCTGAATTTTCAGCTAATAAAGGGTCAAATTTTTGGTGAAACTTGGCACTTAATTGATTCATCGGTTCCAAGACATTTTCATATCCTTTCACCCAGCTAATATGATTTGTCCAAGAAGCCCCATCAACATGAAAATTATGATGTTCTTTTTTCGCATCTTGGATCGCTTTTTCTACCGCTTCCGGGGTACAATGATTTAAATCCACTCGTTCCCAGATTAAATGTTGCCCGATCGCCTGACAAGGGGGATAATCTTCCGGGTGACATCCGGCAGCTTCAATTAATTCTAAATATTCGGTGCCATTTAAAGCCACCACCTCCGCTTTTACCCCACCTTCTGCCTGAATTTTATAGGTTGCTTGCTTGAAAGCATCGGGAAATTCATTCATCATCACCCCGCCATTTTCCCCGTCGCCAATTTGGGTGACAAAAGCGGGAATAGAATGAGATAAACCGGGTTTATTTAAGCAAACCTGTTGCTGGCGATCGCGAGTTTTGGCCTCATAATAGGGCTGCATTTGCGCCACCAATTTAGTATCAGAACCTTGGGTTTTAATCAATGCGGTGATGCTAATAGTTTCCCCGTGGGAATTGCGGGCAACTAAGCGATTTGGCAGATATTTTTCCCGCAAATAAGACCCATCTAAAGATTCTACGGAATGTTCTTGTACCATCACCCAGCGATAGCCACATTCTTTCAGGGCTTTGATATATTCAAACAGAGTATCCGGGTGATTGGGTAAGTGCATTTCTGGGGGAGAAAATCCTTTAACTCGCCCTAAAGCTTCCCAGCCAAAAATTGCGGCAAAATGATGTTGCCATGCTTGAATATGTAGTTTGATATCGGGAATGGGAGTAGTGGGAACTACGGAATGACTCCAGAGAGTTCCCAGCCATTCTACATAAGGTTGATATTCGGGATTACAGGTAATTTTTTTCAGGTTATTCAGAATATCTTCTCGCCCCATTTGTTGAAAAGCCCAGAGGAGATTTCCCGAATAATCTAACATCACGCGGGGATTACAGCCATTGGCTACTAATTCGGGAATAAAATCTCCCATGCGACTGTAGCAATAGGCAAATGGCCTCGCATTATGATTATCCCCTTCTCCGGGATGTTCAAACATATATTGAAGGTTGCTAATTAGTTCGCCATTTTGCCCCGCAGGAATCGTCGGTTGGTGCATGTGTAGCGCGATCGCGAATGCGGCTTTAATGTCCTCAATTTTAATATTCGTCTTTGACAAAAATACGGGTCGATCTTGGGTGGCGATCGCCTGCAAGTCTGCTTCCCACCCGCAGATATTCGGCAAGCCATCAATCGATGGGCTTAAATGGGGTAAAGTCAGATCCGTTGCTGTAGCTATCATAATTCTTTAATTGTCCAGGTATTTTTTTGTAAAAAATTTACAGAAAATGCAAACTTATACTTATATAATATATCATGGATAGAGAAAATACATTTTCTGAATAAATCACCTAAAAATTGTGTTTGCCTCTTTTCTCCCATCCGACGTGCAAAAATTGACGGAATCAACCTCAATTTCCCTGGCGGAAAAAATTCAGCGCCAAGATATTGTGACGAATTTGACCCCTGAAGCCATTGCTACTGCTTATGTTTGCCAAGGCAATGGCAGTACACCGATGTTATTTCTGCATGGGTTTGATGGTTCCGTATTGGAAAGCCGACGACTTTTGCCATTACTCGCAAGTCATTACCAAACTTATGCGATCGATTTATTAGGGTTTGGGTTTACCGACCGCATGGCAGGCACTCCTTTTAATCCCACTGCGATTAAAACTCATCTCTATTACACTTGGAAAACTCTGATTAGTCAGCCGATGATTTTAATTGGGGTTTCTATGGGCGGGGGGGTTGCCCTTGATTTTACTCTCACCTATCCCGAACTTGTTCAAAAACTCATTTTAATTGATAGTGCGGGTTTTGCCAAAGGGCCAGCGATCGGTAAATATTTAATTCCCCCTTTGGGATATTTGGCTACTGAATTTTTGCGAAATCCCAATGTGCGGCGAAAAATTAGCCTTAATGCCTACAAAGACCCGAAGTTTGTCACTCCTGATGCGGAACTTTGTGCGGCTTTACCCTTGCAAATGCCGGGGTGGAGTAAAGCCCTAATTGATTTTACCAAAAGTGGGGGTTATAATTTTTTGGCGAATCATACTGATGAATTTGCCAAAATTCAACAAGATACCCTGGTTTTATGGGGAGATTCTGACATAATCTTAGGCACTGGTGATGCAGAAAAATTTACCCAAGTCATACCCAATAGTCGGTTAATTTGGATTGAAAATTGCGGTCATGTGCCTCACTTGGAACAAGCGGAAATTACCGCTAAACATATTCTTGATTTTGTAGCCTAAAGGTAGGGTGCGTTAGGCGGTGACAGGAATTGGAGACATTTTCCCAAATCTAAAATCCGCCGTAACGCACCACTCAGATTATCTTTAAAAAAATTAATATTTCTCTGATATTTTTCGCCTAACAATGGGAATTATCATAAATAAGCTTGATTTTACCCAGCGATCGCCCGGTCATCTATCACTCGTCCTTTCTCAAAATATAATGGTGCGTTACGCGGGGAAACAAAAGTTACTGGACTTCCGCATGATGTTAATTCCCCGCTAACACACCCTACCAAGACAGCGATCGCAATAAAATTAATTATTTCAGGAAAAAAGCCTTATGTCTAAATCAACAAGTAGCGAAAATTCTAACTCGCAGTTTTCTCTAGTTAGCTGGTTGGTACGCATCATTCTTTATGGCAGCGTATTTGCTTCGGTTTTTTTACCTTCTTATGTGGCGACTTATGTGGCGATCGAATATCTGCACCGTTGCCCCGGTTTAAACTATTACAATAGTAAACACTGGTGGGGGCCAGGAGATCAGTCCAATTGTGGAGGAAAGCAAATCACAACTAGAAACAATGTGAGCGCGATTAGCCACGCACAACTATCTTACTATTTAGAGCGGCAAAAATTTGCCGATTCAATCGCCGAACTAGGAATAGGAATTAAGACAGAAAATTCGCAATTTAGCTGCCGTATTGTGCAACCAATGAGGCCGTTAGAATATTTAAGTCAGTCAGCTAATTATGATTGTCAGGAATCAATGAGAATGGCGATATGTCAGAGAGAAATAAAAGAAAATCAATACGAAAATTACCTCGGTGTTGCCTACATCTTACCCCAAACATCGGCAGCCGGGGAAACCGAAACGATCTATCGTTCTGCTATATGTGAAATGACCGATACAAATCCTTACCCAACGATAATGTTCAAGCTTATTAACGGAGAAATGCAATGTCCTAAAGGGTCTATAAAAGTCAATTAGTTACGGATCTATGTCCTAAAGTGGCAAAGAAATTGGGGGAATAGACGTGAATATAATCCGATTTTTTCTAAACTAGCCTCGATTTTGGTTAATGGCATTTTCCCCAAAAAAACATCACGATCGATAGATAATGCCTTATGTCTAAATCAACAAGTAGCGAAAATTCTAACTCTAAGTTTTCTTTAGTTAGCTGGTTGGTACGCATCATCCTTTATGGCAGCGTATTTGCTTCGGTTTTTTTACCTTCTTATGCGGCGATCGAGCTTCGACGAGGTTGTTCTTCCCAAACTAAACACTGGTTCGGGGGAACGCGGTTTGGATACTGTGGGGCGCAAGTCCCAGCTAGAAACGATCTGGGAGGGCTTAACCGATCGCAACAAGCTTACCATATAGAACATAACAATTTTGCCGATGCAATCGCCGAACTAGGAATAGGAATTAAGACAGAAAATTCGCAAGTTAGTTACCGCATTGTCCAGCGAATGATGCCGGTACAAGACTTAAATATGCCAGCTAATTATGAGCGGGATAACTCAATGACAATAGCGATAGGTCAGAGAAAAATAGAAGAAAATCAAGCAAAAAAAATGATAGTTATTGCCTACAGTAATTACCTCGGTATTGTCTACACCTTACCGGAAACATCCGCAGCCGGAGAAACCGAAATCATCACTCGTGCTGCTCTTTGTGAAATGACCGAAAGAAAACCTTTACCCACAACAATGCCCAAGCTAATTAATGGAGCTATACAATGTCCTAATGGGGCAAATAAACTGGGGGAATAGACGTGAGTATAATCCGGGTTGTTTCTAAACTAGCCTGGATTTTGGTTAATGGCATTTTTCCCAAAAAAAACATCATCATCAATAGAGGCCGCCTTATGTCTAAATCAACAAGTAGCGAAAATTCTCATTCCATATTCACCTTAGCTAATTTACCAATTAGAATGGTAATATATCTCAGTGTTATTGGGGCAATGATTCTCCCCTCTTACGTCAACAATCAGGGCATTTCTTATGATATTGACAAATTTATACAACGGGTGAATTCTGCCAAAACAACTAGCCCGCTTCATTGGATAGATATAATTAATAGGACACAAAAAGATTACTATTTAAAACATCAGCGCTTTTCCGATTCACTTAAAGAAATAGCATTAGGAATTCAGGCAGACACCAGTAAATATAGCTACCGCATTGTGCAACCAATGATGCCGGTACAAGATTTAAATCAGTCAGCTACTTCTAATCAGCAGGGTTCAGTCAGAATGGCGATCGCTTATAAAAACATCAAAGGAAATACTCGTCCTAGTCCCGCAGATATTGATCTCAAAAATTACCTCGGTATTGTCTACACCTTACCCCAAACCTCTGCATCAGGAGAAACCGAAATCATCACTCGTGCTGCTCTTTGTGAAATGACAAGAGAAAACCCTTTACCCACAACAATGCCCAAGGTAATTAATGGATCTATACAATGTCCTAATGGGGCAAATAAACTGGGGGAATAGACGTGACTATAATCCGGGTTTTTTCTAATCTAGCCTGGATTTTGGTTAATGGCATTTTCCCCAAAAAAAAACATCATCATCAATAGATAACGCTTTATGTGTAAATCAACAAGTAGCGAAAATTCTCATTCCATATTCACCTTGGCTAATTTACCAATTAGAATGGTAATATATCTCAGTGTTATTGGGGCAATGATTCTCCCCTCTTACGTCAACAATCAGGGCATTTTTTATGATATTGACAAAATGTTTGACGATGCGGACAACTACAAAGGATCGGGTCCTGTTTATCGGATCAATGAAATCAATAGTAAACAAAAAGATTACTATTTAAAACATCAGCGCTTTTCCGATTCACTTAAAGAAATAGAATTAGGAACTCAGGCAGACACCAGAAAATATAGCTACCGCATTGTGCAAACAATGATGCCGGTACAAGATTTAAATCAGTCAGCTATTTCTAATCAGCAGGGTTCAGTCAGAATAGCGATCGCGCAGAAGCGAGAATTATTTTTAACAAATTACCTGGGTTTTGTCTATAGCTTACCCCAAACCTCTGCATCAGGGGAAACAGAAGAAATAGTCGATGATGCCATTGTTTGTGTAATGACTCAAGAAAATCCTTTACCCACAACAATGCCCAAACTTGTCAACGGATCTATGCAATGTCCTAATGGTGCTATTAAATTAAATTAATGGGTGTGAGAATAAAAAAAGATACCCAGATTTTAAAAGTATGGTATCTTTTTTTATTGCGAGTTGTTAAATTTTATCGTGTCACATTTAAACTGGTTTCTGCCACAGATTCTCCCTGCAAATAAAACTTAAATTTCCAGTCTCCGGGCTGCACTTCCTCGGTATTCTTAAAATCATACCAACACCAAGCCTGCAAACGATTGTCCGCTGTTTTCACTGGTGCTTCACCCATTGCCACCAGCGCTCCCACCCCATCAAATAGCTGGCAAAATCCAGTATATTCTCCTGGCTTAATTTTGGATAAATTCACCGAAAAATAGACTCGTTTTTCACTCATGGGAACTTGTGATAAAGACTCACTAGATTCTGGATTTGTAGTAATAGTCACCGAAGAATTGCCGGCTGATATTTGCTTTTCTGACGCTGGATTTAACAATTTTAAAACACCAGTTACCGCAATTCCCACTATTACCGTAGAAACCGTCAAACCTGCCACTGTTGGGAATACCCATTTCGGCATTTCCCACGGAGGCAACACTTCCAGGGACACCAAAGCCCTGAAAGCTGTCTCAGCATTTTCATAACGGTCTTTATAATTAGGATTGACCATTTTTTCCAGCCAGTTGAGAAAAGCCGAATTGAGGGGAGGCAAGCGTTTTTTTAGCTGCTGAAAATTAATTCTCCCCGTCTCATCCATTAAACTGCCCACATCATTAGCATTTGTTCCCGACAACAAGCAAATTAATGTTACTCCGAGACTATATAAATCAGAAGCAATGGTAATTTCGCGGTTAAACATTTGTTCTGGAGGCATAAACCCTAAAGTACCCTTAACCACACTACTTACCGTCACTTCTCCGCCCCCGCTGCGGGCAAAACCAAAGTCTACTAAATAGACATTCATTTGGTCATCCACCAAGATATTATCTGGTTTTAAATCGCGGTGAATCACAGGGGGAATGCGACTTTGTAAATATTTTAAAATTTCCAACACTGACAGGGCGATTTGTTTAACTTGTTGGGGTTTCCAAGTTCGAGAATCCGCCAATGAGGAAGCATTTTTATATTCTTGCACCATACAGAAACCCCCGGATGTTTGGAAAGAATCTAAATATCGGGGAATATTAGGATAGTCCAGAGTTTTTAGCACTTTAATTTCTTTCTCATAAGCATTATATTCCGTCCAATTAGCCCCAGTACGGGAAAACTGAAATTGTTTCACGACTACAGTTCGTTGACTATTAATTTCTGTAGCCAAATAGGTGACGCGACCCCCAGCCCGATTATGGCCTAATTCGCGGGTCACTTGATAGCCGTAGTTGGTAAAGTCGGGAAAATTGTTAGTAGTCATAATGGCAATTCGTTAAATGGGATTTGATGACAAGGCAATCTGGAGAACACGGCAGGAGGACACGGCATTGCCGTGTCCCTACGAGCATGATCTTTTTGGTAAAAACGGGGGAATGCACATGATATTTTTGGATTTGGGAAATTGGTTTTGTAGGGACACGGCAATGCCGTGTCCTGAATGTTAGCTGACTATTAAGGCTTAATCAGGGTAGATTTATAACGCCGATATTTCGCCACATTATTCTTTTGTTGCATCAGTTTGATTAGGTAAGATATCAAAGGAATACTGGTAATCAAAACTGGAATTAATCCCAGACCAGCAATCCAGAAAATTTTCTCAATGGAAAGCTCGGCAAAATATTCGATTGTCGTAACATAAGTCAGATAACTAGCCCCTAAGCACAGACCCAGTATGCAGGTCAACCAGCTAACTGATAGCTCCGAACTTTGTGGATTTAACAGATTGACAAGCGGATCAAAAAGCATCGACTTTAAATTTATGCTAAATTTTGTTCGAGGATATCCGAAGCATTGACTGATAATAATCCCCAGGATGATTAAACCCGTCAAAACTTTGCCAAAAACCCCGAAATTATTTAAGCCTACTAAGATCGACCCAATAGTCAGCCCAATAAATAAAATAAATATTGGCAGTTTAATCATTTCTAAAATAATTTCTAGGCTTTCTTCCAGTCCCAGTTTATTGCTGGCGAATAGCCAAGTGCCAATCCAAGGCGAAAGTAAGATAATTGTCACCCATAAACCGCCTAGTATTATTGCCGGTAGATCGTTGTCGGACATATTTATTGCTGAATAAATTCCCAATAAAAATTCAATAAATCCAACCAACATTGCCCCTCCAATCATCCCCAAAATTTGAAACATAGAAGCGACGGAAAAGCGGCTACCACAACCCTGTGTATCTTCCCCATATTCTACTTGGAGTAAACCCGTGGTATCTAATGCTGCCACAAAAGGTATCAATAAGGGTAATCCTATGAATAAAAGGGGGTGCAGTCCTAAGAAGTAACCACCAACAAATACCGGAAGTAATATCACTAATAGTGTCCAAAAATCTAAGTTTTTTTGATTATTCGGCAAAGAAGCAGTGTGCAGGTTAACCGTCAAAGAGTCAATATCTGAGGCAGAATTACTATCTAATAATACCTCACGAGTATAAGTTTCTCTCGCCAGCAGTTTAGAAGTATTAATGGTAATTTTACAGACTACCTCATTGCCAGAAAACTGTTGGGGATTAAAGGAAATCCAAGCATGGTCGTAAGGAGTATGGGGCGGGTCTGATGGGTGGGGGACAACGGAGAATCGCCCGGAAAGAGTTGTTTCAGGAATGGGGTTAGTAATGGTGATGGTTTCGGTTAAAATTTGACCAAATTCTGTGGCAGTAATCTCTAGGTTTTGATGGCTAAATCGGACTTTGGGTAAACGGTCAACGTCAATGGGTTGTAACGCTGCTAATGCTGAGGCTGCACTGGAATAACGGTGAGGGAGTCTGGGGTCGGTTAGCTTTTCTAACCAGTTAATTAAACCCCGTTTTACTGGGGGAACTAAATGGCGAAATTTGATGCGATAATCCGCATCGATTAAGTTGCCAATATCTACGGATTTGGTGCCGGTTAGCAAGCAAATTAATGTGCCACCTAAGCCATATAAATCTGAGGCATTGGTGAGTTGCCGGTTAAATAATTGTTCGGGGGGCATAAATCCCATTGTGCCTTTGACGACGCTGCTGGCGGCAATTTCTCCTCCCCCCATGCGGGCAAATCCAAAGTCTACTAAATAGACGCGCATTTGTTCATCTTTTTCGTCAACTAAGATATTTTCGGGTTTGATGTCGCGGTGGATAATTGGGGGATTTTGGGATTGTAAATAGACTAATATTTCTAAGACTGATTCGGCCAAAAGTTTGATTTGTTTCGGTGTCCAACTGCGGGGGCTGGCTAAGGATTCAGCGTTTAAATATTCCTGTACCATGCAGAAGCCGTCCGGGGTTTGAAAGGCATCAATATATTTGGCAATTCCGGGATGATTTAGCTGCCGCAGCATGGTAATTTCTTGGGAGTAGGCGTCGTATTCTGCCCAAGTTGCCCCCAT
>JAABRM010000092.1 GCA_011390955.1 Oscillatoriales cyanobacterium
CGTTAGTCCTCGTGGCGATCGTTCTATTTTTAGGCATTCAACCTAACTGGTTATTGCGTTGGATGGAACCCACCAGCACCACCATAGTCGCTCAATTACGTTATCCAAAGATGAGCGATCGCGCAGGGCAATTTGATGCCTATAATCCCGCACTTCTCAAAGGAATTGATAATCTTCCCTTTGTCAAGGAAATGATGCGGCATATACCTTTTTAATTGTTGGTTGTTTGTTGGTTGTTGTTCATTGTTCATTGTTCATTGTTCATTGTTCATTGTTCATTGTTCATTGTTCATTGTTCAGCAACCACCAACAATCAACAACCAACAACCAACCAACAACCAACAACCAACAACCAACAACCAACAACCAACAAACAACCAACAACCAACAACCATCAACCATCAACAAACAACAAACAACAATGAACCAACAACCATCTAATCACAAATATGCTGATGTGATTCATCGCCTAGAAGCGGGCGGTTCGATGTTACCAGATACCCCAGAAAACTTAATGCAAATTATCGGCATTTATAAAGCTTATGCCGTGCCGATGGACTTTTACTGGCGCGATTTACTTTATATTGCCGAGCGAGTTTTTCTCGACCCGTTACCCTTCTTTAAATACTTCTTGCCCCAAGAATACTTAGACCTGCCCAATCACTATGCTGGGGATACCGCAGATTATCGCGTATGGCAAAAAGGTAAGGCAACCGCTCACCCGGAATTGTTGGAGTTTATGGACAAAGGAGAGTTAAAGAAAAAACTCCCGAAATTGTTCCATCACCTCTGGCACGATCGCATTAACATGGAGTTTGCCGAAGCCTGTATGCGGGCAATGTTGTGGCATCAAGGAATGGGCGGTCAATTTTATGATTACCTGGAAAGCGAGGAATATATCGCTAACTGCGATCGCGCAATCATTGCCTACTTTAAAGGTAATCCTTTGATGCTGGGATTATATAAACTATTCCCGGAAATGTTCTATGAAAAAGTCCGGGAACTGTCCTACTATGCCAACCTGGGACAATTCTGGGAAGTGATGGCGCCGGTATTCTTTGAAATGAGCGATCGCTACGATGCCGGAGACTTTAAAACCGTCCCCGACGCCATGAACTTTCTGGTCAATGGCATCTTTATCGCTGCCGGACGCCCCATCTATCATCATGTTTATATTGATGGGAAATGCTATGAAATCATCCCCAAATCCGAAGGATTTATGTGGCTTTATGAAGCGGCATTACCCTACGTTGAAGCAGTATTTTATCGCACCGCACCGTTCCGGGGGACAAAATCATATAACGCCCAAGCCAAACAGGTGCCAGCGGAGCAAAAAGACTTTCACTATGGCATTTTGTACGCCGATGTTTTCCCGGTGGGGACGGCGGGCATTCCTCCCACATTATTAATGCAAGATATGCTGCATTTTTTGCCCCCATATCTAGTAGAATATTACCAGAAACATTGTCGGGGGGAAGATGATATACTGATTCAACTAGGGATTACTTTTCAGCGATCGATGTATAACGTCACTTCTGCTGTAATTCAAGCCTTACGGACAGCTTTACTCTATCCCTTAGACGACCCCAACCCGGAACACTTATTAAAAAATCGTCAATTCTTTGAAGCCCAAATGGATCGTTTCCTGCGTCCCGAAGCCCGGTTAACGGACATTCAACAGCAGGACTATCGGTAAAATTGATAATTGATAATTGATAATTGATAATTAACAATTGACAATTATTATCTCTGGTTCCCAGGCTCTGCCTGGGAATCCTAATCAGCGAGGCTCTGCCTCGTGTCACATTCCTCGTTCCCAGGCTCTGCCTGGGAACGAGAGGAACCACCAACCAACAACAAACAACCATCAACAACCAACAATCAACAACCAACAAACAACAACCAACAACCAACAAACAACCACCAACCATCAACAACCAACAAACAACCACCAACAAACAACAACCAACAAACAACAAAATGCCTAATATTGTCGAAATCGCTGTCAGTAATGATGCCTTTACCACCTTGGTGACTGCTGTCAAAGTAGCAAACTTAGTTGAGGCATTACAACAACCCGGACCATTTACGGTGTTTGCCCCGAATGATGATGCGTTTGCCAAGTTATTACCGGGAACAGTGGATACATTAGTCCAGAATATTCCCCAGCTTCAGCGGATTTTAAAATATCATGTAGTGGCCGGTCATTATACCACAAATGAGTTAAAAAATCTGTCAACTTTAACATCTTTGGAAGGTTCGCCGATTCCGATTCGCTGTGGGGATATCTTTGAAGTAAAAAATGCCACGGTTTTGGCGGCGGATATTGAGGCAACTAACGGGGTTATCCATGTAATCGATACAGTGATTTTAATGGGATAAAAACCATTATTGGTTCTTTGTTGGTTGTTGATGGTTGATTGTTGATTGTTGATTGTTGATTGTTGATTGTTGATTGTTGATGAACAAAGAACAAACAACCAACAACCATCAACCATCAACCAACAACCAACAACAAAAAACCAAGAACCAACAACAAACAAAAACATAGAAAAGTTAGTAAATTAATAAATCAGGTTATTATGAGTGCAGAAATTGAAGCAGCGATTCGCTGACGCGATAGCTTCGCTAACGCAGCTATTCAAAAACTATCCTCCTGGGAACGTCAGCAAGTTTTGCAAATATTGATGAAACAAGGAGATATCGAACAACTAAGTCATCAGTTTTGGCAAGGAGTTTCACTCGATGAATTACTCGAATCTCAAAACCCAATTACGGTCAATCAGCCTCAAGAACTCACCGTTGAGTTTTGGCCAGAAGAAGAGTCTATCGATGATTTTTTAACTTTTCTTAGAGAACAACGTCAATCAGTGATTTAATTAACGATGAGTATTATCCTAATCGATACTGACATTGTTGATGGTTGATTGTTGATGGTTGGTTGTTGGTGGTTGCTGAACAATGAACAATGAACAATGAACAAAGAACAAAGAACAAAGAACAACCACCAACAATCAACAATCAACCAACAACAAAAAAGCTATTGAACTGAGTCAGTCCAATTGGCTAAGATAGCGGTGGGAATCATGGGCAACATGGGGAGTAAACAAATTAACCATTGATTCCAGGTCAGTGATGCGGTTTCAAATAATGCGTTCATTACACTCAACTGACTAAATAAGATTTGCAAAGCTACGGCGATCGCTATCCCCAGGAGAAGAATTGGCGCATTGGTAATCGCGGTTGACCGATCGCGCAAATAGTTGACCAAGCTGATTCCTAGTTGGCTGATACTTAACAGATAGACGATTCGGGCAGCAACTAGGGCTTGAATAGCCATTGTTCGGGCTACGGCAATGTCTCCGGTGGTGAATTTAGCCCACTCAAAGATACCGAAAATTAGCACCCAGTTAAATAAGGAGACGATGAAAATGCGGCGCAACAGTTTCGGTGTGAGTAAGGGTTCTTTGGGGTTGCGCGGTGGCTGCTGCATTGTCCCCGGGGACTTGGGTTCAAAGGCTAGGGGAACGGTCATGGTGATGGAGTTAATCATGTTCAGCCAAAGAACTTGCAAGGCTAAAATCGGTAAATCCCGCGCCAGCAAGGTGCTGATTAAGATAGTCATGGATTCGCCCCCATTCACCGGCAACAAAAAGGCGATCGCTTTTCTTAAGTTCCGATAAACGGTGCGACCTTCTTCTACTGCGGCTTTAATCGAAGCAAAGTTATCATCGGTGAGCAGCATATCCGCTGCTTCCCGCGCTACTTCTGTCCCCCCTTTGCCCATAGCAATGCCGATATCTGCTTGCTTGAGGGCGGGGGCATCATTCACCCCGTCACCGGTCATGGCGACGATTTCCCCTCGCGACTGTAACGCCTCCACCAGTTGCAGCTTTTGCGCTGGGGCAACTCGGGCAAACACCGAACCAGTTTCTACCGCTTGGGCTAAGTCGCGATCGCTCATTTGACCCAGTTCTGTTCCGGTGAAAGCTACAACACCGTCTCCGGTCTTAATGCCCATTCGTTCAGCGATCGCCTTAGCGGTGACACCGTGGTCTCCGGTAATCATCTTCACCTGAATACCGGCTTTCTGGCAGGCTTCCACAGCGGCGATCGCCTCTGGACGGGGCGGGTCAATCATCCCCTGTAACCCCAGAAATACCAAGTCGGTGGCGATATCCTCATGGTCAATAGAATGCTGGTGAGGATGGGCGACTTTTTTAGCAAAAGCCAGCACCCGCAGCCCCTGTTCGGCCATACTATCCACAACTTGAGAAATTTGCCGAACTTTCTCTGGGTCAAGGGCTATAGTCTGACCATCCACAGCAATTGTCTCAGTACAACGGCGCATCAATGCTTCCACCGAACCCTTAACATAAATCATCCGAGGGTTGCCGTCATGGAGAGTCGCCATATATTGATATTGCGACTCAAAAGGAATCCCATCTAACCGGGGTTTTGCTGCCACCAGTCCCGACTGACTTAAACTGACTTTTTCCGCAGCGGTAATCAGCGCCCCTTCCGTGGGGTCGCCGACCACCGACCAATCTTTGCCCGTCTGCTTTAGTTGGGAATCATTACAAAGTAATCCTGCCATCAGGCAATCCCTCAAAGCTGAAGGCAACTCATCGGGCAAGGGTTGTAGGGGTTGTAGTGGTTTCCCCGGACTTTCCCCCGGACTTTCTCCCGAACTTTCCCCAAGACCTTCCTTGGGACTGAGAACTAGACCGATTTCGCCCTTGGGACTATAGCCGCTGCCTGTAACGCGATAGTGCTGTCCTCCGGCATAAATCCCTTGGACGGTCATTTGATTTTCCGTCAGGGTGCCGGTTTTGTCGGAACAAATTACCGTAGCGCTGCCCAAAGCCTCTACCGCTGGCAACTTACGGATAATCGCGTTGCGTTTGGCCATGCGATTTACCCCGATCGCCAGGGTGACTGTGACTACAGCGGGCAGTCCTTCGGGGATAGCCGAAACTGCTAAGGCTACCGCTGCTTCAAAGGTGTTGGCAAAGGATTCTCCTCGTCCTATGCCAATGGCTAAGGTGAGGGCGGCTAGGGCTAATATTCCATAAAGTAAGGTATGGCTGAATCGGGCAAATTTCCGAGTTAAGGGGGTGGCGAGGTTCACTCGACTAGCCATAGATTGGGAGATTTTGCCCACTTCGGTGCGATCGGCGGTGGCTACGACCAGACCTTTCCCCTGACCAAAGGTGACAAAACTTCCGGCATAAGCCATGTTGACTCGTTCTGCTAGGGGAACGTCCGCTGATGTTAGGGGGGCGATCGCCTTGTCCACTGCCACGGATTCCCCAGTGAGGGCGGATTCGTCTATTTGCAAGTTGCGGACAGTTAGCAGTCTCAGGTCTGCCGGTACTTTGTCCCCGGATGTTAGTAAGACTAAATCTCCTGGTACTAAGTCCCGCGAGGGTATGCGTAGGGTTTGCCCGTCTCGCAATACTGTGGCTTCGGTGGTGACGGCTTTGGCTAAGGAGGCGATCGCGCCTTCTGCTTTGGCTTCCTGCACATAGCCAATCACTGCATTAATCACCGTTACTCCCCAAATGACCGCTGCGTTAGTCCAAGACCCTAAGAATGCTTTTACCGCCCCGGCAATTAATAGGATATACAGCAAAGGCTGATTGAATTGGAGGAGAAATCTCAGCCAAGCGGGTTTTCCCGGTTTTGATTGCAGTTCGTTCCAGCCATATATTGCATAGCGGTTGGCTACTTCTTCTGGCGTTAGACCTGTCTCTGCGTTGCTGCGGAGATTGGCGATCGACTCTTCCTGAGAAAGCTGATGGTACAAAGTAGGTTGTGATTCAACTGGCATTAGTGTCCTCCGTTGTTGACTTGCTGTACGGATGCAAGTATTACGGGTGCCCCGCATATAAGAAGGAGAGAGAATAGAGAAGAGAGAATAGAGAATTTTCCTCTTTTCTCTTTCATCTGCATCCTCTTTCATCTGCATCCTCTTTCCTCTATAGCAGTCCTATTTCAATCGTGAAATAAGCCCTCACGATGGCGGACCCCTCTCCCAAAAGGGGAGAGGGGGGCCTCGTAGTTTATAAATCATTTAGGATTGCTATATGTATCAAGCACAATTGAAATGACTATATCACATAAGCCTGAAAGGTAGCTGAATGATAAATTCAGTTCCTTCCCCTAAAACAGAAGTAAAAGTAAACTCTCCTTGATGGTTTTTGGTGACAATTTGGTAGCTAGTGGGTAAGCCCATTCCCGTCCCTTGACCTACAGGTTTGGTAGTGAAAAAAGGATTGAATATTTGGGCTTGGACTTCTGGACTCATGCCGATACCATTATCTTTAACGGAGATAGATACTCCTTGGTCGGAATTCAGGGTGGTGGTGATGGTGACTTGACCAGTATATTCAGTGGTTTCGACTTCTTGGCGTTCTTCAATGGCCTGAATTGCATTTACCAATAGATTCATAAACACCTGATTTAATAAACCAATATAACATTCAAATAGGGGTAAATTTCCGTATTTTTTTATGACTTCAATTGGCGATTTTCCGTTTTTACCATTAAAGCGATTTTGGAGGATTACTAGGGTGCTGTCAATATTTTCATGGAGGTTTACGGCTTTTAAATCTGCTTCATCGAGTCGGGAGAATGTCCGCAAAGATTTGACGATATCCCGAATTCGTTCGGCTCCGTTTTTCATGGATTTGATGGTTCTTGGTAAGTCTTCAACCAGGAAATCTAAGTCAATATCGGCGATTAAATTGTTGATTTGTTCTGGTGGTTGAGGATAGCATTCTTGATAAAGTTCCAGTAGGGATAGTAAATCATCTGCGTAGTCAGAAATTGGGGTTAAGTTCCCATAAATAAAGCTGACGGGGTTGTTGATTTCATGGGCAACTCCGGCTACTAATTGACCTAAGCTAGACATTTTTTCCGCTTGAATTAGTTGCATTTGGGTGGCTTGGAGGTCGTGGTAAGCCTTTTGGAGTTCTTGGGTTTTGGCTTGAGATTCTTGGTAGAGTTGGGCTTGTTGAATGGCGATCGCTACTTGGGTGCGGATACTTTGGAGTAAAGCAATTTCGTCATCCTGCCAAGGGCGATCGCTGCCGATTCGTCCTAGTTCAAACCCGCCAATTTGTTCTCCGATTTGAATGGGAATGGATAGATAGAAGTTAATGTTAGATTCCTGGCAAAATGCTTTAAGGTTAGTATCTTCTGCTACTCGAAAATCACAAGAGTATATTTGCTCTTTTAGTACCCGACTAAATAGTTCGGGGAATTGCTCGATATTATAAGTCCCTAACCAACTGTTTATTTCGGGGATTTTCTGCTCTTTGTGGACTTCCCACACCGGCGGATCGAGTTCTCGCCGATACCAAGCAAAAGTACAAATATCTACTTTCAGTTCAACAAAAATGGCGTTAACTGCCTGAGCTAAAATCGTCTCTAAATCCAGGGAATTTCTAATTTCTGTACTAATATAATTCAACAGTTGGGTGCGACTGAGCAGGGCTCGCAGGGCTTCCTCGGTTTTGCGATCGGTAATATCGATGATGATGCCGAAAATCCGCGCCGCGACATCATCTCGCCATTCCGTTTCAATGCGAACATTGATATAGCGAATTTCTCCGTTGGGTCGGACAACGCGAGCGTCAAAGTTTTGGGGAATACCTTGGTTGGCTTCGGCGATATTAGCTACAACGAAATCGCGATCGCCGGGGTGATAAAGTTGGATGTTTTCCGCAAAACTCGGTTCTTTTTGATGGGGGTCTAAGCCAAAAATGCGGAAAACTTCCTCAGACCAAGTAATTTTTTGGCTGGGGAGAAGATCGAAAGACCAGTGACCCAAGTGGGCGACTTCCTGGGCTTTTTTTAGTTGTTGACTCAGTTCGTTCAGGGCAATTTCTGCGGCTTTGCGTTCGGAGATATCATAATGAACTCCAAGAAACCGCAAGGGTTGTCCTTGGGCATCTCTTTCGACTACTTGTCCCCGGGCTAAGATCCATTTGTAAGCGCCATCTTTACACCGCAGGCGATGTTCCTTTTCATAAATCGGCGTTTCTCCTCGGACGTGCTGGCCAATTTCCGCCAAGGCAGACTCGATATCCTCTGGATGTACCCGATTTTGCCATTCGGTTACGGAGTTGCCAATTTCATGTTCGGCATAGCCCAGCATGGCTTTCCACTCCCGGTTAAATTCGACTTGGTTGGTGTGTGGTTGCCAGTCCCAAGTCCCCATGTTGCCTACTTCCATTGCCATTTGTAAGCGGATATGGCTTGCTTGTAATGTCTGTTGGCTGGAGGCGCGTTCCGCTTCCCAGTCAAGTTGCTGACGGGCGATCGCCCGACTGAGGTGAATCCCCGTTAGGGATGCGATCGCTACTGATAGGAGTAAAGAATAAATCGCGGTCTGGGTGCGGAGGCTTTCTGCCCGTAACAATTCAGTGGTAGCACTTTGGACTCTATCTTGGGTGCGATCGATTGAGTCCATCAGAGGACTTTGAATTTCCACAAAGCGAGTAAATTCTGGACTTCTGGTGAGTTCGATTAATGCTTTTTCCGCAGCGGGCGCCTGTTGGGGCTGGGTTGTTAGAGGGGCAACGGTTGTGGCAAAGATTTCTAGTCTTTGGGCAAAGGTGGTTATGGTTTGTTGGTAGTTTTGCAGTAGTGATAAGTCGGCTTCGGTGATGCCCAGGTTGGTTTGTTGATACTCTGTCAGCACTCCGTTAATTTCCTTCAAGCGGGACAAAAAAGCAGCGATCGCGTGCTGGAAGCGCGATCGATCTTGTAAGTAGGGAGACAGTTGTTGGGCCGGTCGGTTGTATAGAATTTTAAACTGCAACTGATTGAGCAGGGTGTATTCTTGAACCACTGCACCCCAAGAATCTAGGGCTTTTTGTTGGTAGTAACGGCCTAAGAGCAAGCCTATCGTCGTCCCGGTGACAGCAATACCCAGGGTGGTGACATAGGCTGCGGCGATTTTGTGCTGTAATTTCATACCGCTATTCTTTTGAGTGAAAGTCTTTAGACAGAGCCAGCTTGCGGATTCATTTCCATCAGCCGATCCATCGGCTTAGAATCAGATGCAGCACTCAGTTCATGTAACTGAGTTGAATCGATCGTAGCAGATTGCTCAAATTTTCGTTACTACTAACTCATCAATCAGAATTAATCAGATCAGAATTAATCACGCCGGTTAGGGGCAAACGGGTAGGGATTCTTTCGCCTCTACGAGAAATTACTGACTCATTAGTAATAATTAATCAGATCATAATTAATCACATCATAATTAATCGCGCCCGGTGTCCCTAGGGGGAAATTACAGCTTTAGCTCTTCAGGTCTTGGTCGGGGGACATTCCAAGGCAGTTGTTGTACCCAAGGGACTTTTTTCACCAGAAAAAGATTATTAATAGTATAAAAAGCACTTTTAGAATTTCCTTGAGACTTATCTTCAATTCGCAGTAACAAGCGAATATAAAACTTGGCCGGTTCTTTTAGTAATCTACTAGACATCTCCGAAATAGAAACTATGCGGGATGCTTTATGGTACAATAGAATTTTAGCGAGGATTAGAGATGAGTAAATTAAAAGACTATCTGGACAAAAATCCCCAACAAGCAAAAAGGCTATTAGGGATGGAATCTGAGCAACTTATAGAACTGATTCAAGCCGCGCAGTTATTAGAGGAAAAAATCCGAGAGTAAAAAGAAAAAACTAAAATCAGGTTAATTAAAGGAGGTGGGGGGCGTCGCCATAAATTATCTGTAGAGTCACAAATCTTACTAACTCTAATTTATCTGCATCAAATGCCGACATTTCAAATGTTAGGATTACAGTTTGAAGTGAGTGAATCGACAGCGAATGATATTTTCCATCGCTGGATAAAAATTTTGAGAGACTTGCTGCCAGCCAGTTGATGAAAACAAGTCAAAAAAAACGAGAGTGACTGGGAGTGGATCGAAGAAATTCTGCTCGAAGTTGAGTTAGTAGTAGATAGCTATGAACAGCCTCGGGAAAGACCTATAGACAATCAAGAGCAGAAAAAATATTATTCGGGTCAGAAAAAAACACATAGCTTTAAAAATCAAGTAATTGTCATGCCAAACGGGAAAGAAATAGTAGATGTAGTCGTTGGTTATCCCGGCGCAACAAGTGATATTACATTGTGGAGAGAAAGAAGGCAGAAACTAGGAAAATAGCAAAAATACATAGGGGTTCTAGCTTATGTAGGAGAAGCAGCAATTAATCCACCGCATAAAAAACCGATTCATCAGAAGATATCGGTTGAAAAAAAAGAAGAAACCCGATTAAAAGCCAAAGAAAGGATTGTGGTCGAACATTTAATAATTTAATAAGGCCGATAAAAATTTATCGAGTTGCTTCAGAAATATTTCGGTTAAATCGCCAAAATTCCGAAGCAGTTATCTTAACAGTATGTGGACTAATAAGATGGCGAATAGGAGCCATTGTATTATGATCTAAGAATTGTGAATAAATTTTGTAATAAATGCTTGGGATTCAGAAACAAAATTGATTAATTATTATCAACAAAAATCAAAAAGCCTATAAATTCGTTACTTTTGGAGAACCAGGGACATTAGTTATAGAAACCTAAAAAGTAGCCATAGAGGGTATTTAGGGAGTTTCGGAGATGTCTATTGTTTATTATTTTTGTTATTCACATAAGACCAAGCTTCATCACACTCAATTATAAGTTTTACTGGCTTTTTTGCTGATACTTGAATTTTCCTGAGAACCTCTTCTTATCTGGAATTAACATAATTTTGGATCCATTTTTCTGATACTCCGGTTGCTCTGGCTATTCCCGCTAAATTGATTTGTTCAAGCAATAGATTATTAATCATCTTTTTAGTTCTATCATCGTTTTTTTTGAGGATTTTCCGCAAATTGCCGACCACATTCTTGACATTTATATTTTGGTTTTTTATTATGAATGCTTCCGTTTTTGACAAATCTTAAATAGCCACAGCGAGGACAAGATAGAGAAGAATCCATAACCGTTCTTAACCCTGCACCCACAGCAATTAAGCAGGCGGCAATTCCTGCCATAATTCCAACGGGGATAATACGTGTCTTTTGGGGATCTTCCATTGATTTTAAATTTTATATTTTATAACATAGAAAAACCTGACTACGGATAAACCAAGCCAGCCTCAAAAATAATAATACTATAATTGCCCTTAAAATATTGACATCAAAAATATTCAATTGATTAATCTGTAGTCAGTGTAATATTTAATAGACTGACTACAGATAACTGATAACCGATCGCTGATTAGTCAATAGCTTTTTTAGTTGCGTCCTTTACCTCTTCAACCGTATGGAGGAGTTTTGCTTCCGCTTGCTTGGCTCGTCCTTCCGCTTGAGTGTGGGTATCTCCAGTCACATCTCCCACTGTTTCTTGAATTTTACCTTCAATATTTTTAGCGGTTGCTTTAACGCGATTTTCTAAACTCATGATATTCTCCCTATTGGCTTGATTCCAGCTAAATAAACCGAATTGAACTACACTGATTTTTTTACAGTTGGCTTAGTTATCTGCACGAATACTAATAGTAAACCCAGGAAAAAGAGTCTTCCTAATGTAAACCCGTCTTGAAAGACAGGGTTTTAGACCCATTTTTCCGATCGGCTGACCAGCGCTTTTCTTATTAAATAAAGCATTTCAAGCTAAATACTAAAATGCTGGCCAGCGATTTTGAAACCAGGTTTTAAACTGCCTATTTATCCGGTGTGGACTTTTATTAATTATTACGATAATCAGGGATTGTGAAAAACTTGTGAAGATTCTGAAAGCTTTACATTTTGTTACAATATAAAAAATAAGGCAAGTTTCAGAGTCACTCTGATAACTTGCCTTATTTTTGATCTGAGGGAGATGGAATCACTGGATCAGAGATCCCATCAAATGCCCCAAGGGTTAACTACAGAAGCCGAAAACTTACCCAATCTTACCCAAACTTACTCAAATCGTCAGAAATTTCCAGAGCAAAGAGCTGCGATTTTTAGAAACTGAATGGTCAATCTGGTCATTAGTGGTGGTAAGATTGGATCTGGTTAAGCGCGTCGGAATTATGACTCCATGTTATTAGGGTTTAAAACACAACTTAAAATCAATCAAACCCAACGGCAACAACTCGCTCGTCACGCGGGAGTAGCTCGCCATGCCTACAATTGGGGTCACGGTTTATGTTTAGGGATTTTATCTCATAATACTCATTGTAGCCCCGAAGAAAAAATCAAATTTCCTACAGCCATTGACTTACATAAATGGTTAAATAAGCTGGTCAAGCCAGAAAGTCCCTGGTACTATGAAGTTTCCAAATGTGCTCCTCAGTACGCTTTAAGAAATCTCGCCCAAGGGTGGCAAGATTGCTTTAAAAAAAAGAAAGCTCGACCAAAATTTAAGAAAAAAGGCAGACAGGACAGCTTTACCTTGGATGGGACAATTAAAATCTTATCATCAAATAAACTGAAAGTACCAGTTATCGGCTGTCTAAAAACTTATGAAAGACTCCCGGTAGTTCCCGACCCCAAAAATGTCACAATTAGTCGAGAGGCAGACCGATGGTTTATTTCGTTTAAAATCGATGTGACCGTTGCCCCCACAGATAAAATAGTAGATGTGGTTGGGATAGATTTGGGGATCAAAGCCCTGGCTACCCTATCCACTGGAGAAATCATAAAAGGAACAAAGTCATATAGAAAACACGAGAAAAAACTGGCACTACTCCAAAGAAAAGTTAGTCGAAAAGTATTCAAATCGGCCAATGGGCATAAAGCCCAAGTAAAAGTCCAGAAACTTCATAGAAAAATCGCCAATATCAGAAAAGATACGTTACATAAGTTGACATCACACTTATGCAATACGCTATCAATGTGATAGAAGATTTAAATGTATCAGGGATGTTAGCGAATCATAAACTGGCGAAATCAATCGCCGATATGGGGTTTTATGAGTTTCGGCGACAGATGGAATATAAGAGTGAACTATATGGGTCACAACTCATCATTGTTGACAGGTTTTATCCTTCGAGTAAAACCTGTTCAAACTGTGGTGCAATTAAAGACTCATTACCGTTATCAGAAAGAGTGTTTTACTGCGAGCATTGTCATCTCAAAATAGACCGAGATTTAAATGCCGCAATAAATCTTGAAAAAATCGGTCGAGCTACGGCCAAATTTACGCCTGTGGACAAGAGCGAGCCGACTCCCTTGGTAGAAGCTGTTGTAAAACCAACTCAAGCTTAGTAAAAATCAAGCTTTCAGACTTGATGGGTAAGTTTGGGTAAGTTTTATCTAGCGGTTCGGTCAATTAGGCGATCGCTGCCATCTTGACATCACTTTGGATCAAAAGTTCTTGCAACTTAGGACTTACGCAAGTAATCTATATATGGTGTATTGGTGCCTTACGCTTTGCGCTTTCACACCCTACGGATAGCGTTTATGGGTAAGTCCTAAACTCTTCCGCATCCACGGTTTCTTTAGAAATCAGCATCTTGGCCAATTCATCCAGAACCGAGCGACGATTCACCAGCAGATATTTGGCGCGTCGGTAAGCTTGCTCAACCAAGTTGCGGACTTCATCATCAATGGCAGCGGCAGTTTCTTCAGAGAAATCCCGTTCGGCCATGATATCGCGACCCAGGAAGACATTCCCTTGTTGACGATCCAAGGCCACAGGATCGAGGCGATCGCTCACGGCGGTGAGGATGTCAAAAATCAGAATTAATCACATCAGAATTAATCACGCCGGTGAGGGGCAAACGGGTAGGGATTCTTTCGCCTCTACGAGAAATTACTGACTCATTAGTAATAATTAATCAGATCATAATTAATCACATCATAATTAATCGCGCCCGGTGTCCCTAGGGGGAAATTACAGCTTTAGCTCTTCAGGTCTTGGTCGGGGAGCCTTCCAAGGCAGTTGTTGCACCCAAGGGACTTTTTTCACCAGAAAAAGATTATCGATCGTATAAAAAGCAGTTTTAGAATTTCCTTGAGACTTATCTTCAATGCGGAGTACCAAGCGAATATAAAACTTGGCCGGTTCTTGTAGTAATCTACTGAGGCGCATAGATTTTTTGCGTCTTCGCTTATCTTTATTCAGCCTTGCCAGATTAATCAAAGCGCCATCAAGTTTCAAGGTTCCCGTTTCCGGATCTCTGGTTAATGCTGTTTCGCTGGTTAATTTTTCTTTAAACCTAGTTCCCGGTGATAAAACCGTAAACATTTGCGGGGGTAATAGGTCAAAGGTAGAACCAGGAGGCACGCGCACCAAGCGTTTGGATTCCCCATCGACGGAAATCAAACAACTATAATCCCAATCTAAATAAATCCATTGATGCTGAGAAATATTCTTAATAATTATGTCTACACTTGAAGGCAAAGCAGTTCGATCGGATCTAGGTTTCATTTTAAATTCAATGCTAATCACCTCTTGTAATAGTTGTAACTCTAGTTGATTTTGTAAATCTTGCTTGTCAAAAGTTATTGCTACCTGTTCAATAAACAAGGCAGAAACCATCTGCAATAATACATAAGAAATGCAGGTTAAATAGATAATTAGGAGGAAAAAATCTAAATCGGTCACAATATTAATTGTTGACTTACTTGTTGACTGTTGACGTTTGACTGTTCTCCGAAAGTTCGCCAACCATCACATTCCCAGATACCCATTTTCGACCCTAAGCGGGTGCATCTAAAAAAGGTGGAATGGGGCAGTTGAGGGAAATAACGATCGCCCGTAGGAGTTCGGCTTCTTCCAAGGTGACTTTTTGATCCATTAATACCGTATAAGCACAGGCATCAACCACCGCTTGTTTGAGTTTTGGGGTGGCCAGTTCTAAGCGTTTGAGACTTTTACCTACCTCCGTTAAGCTGCAATTAACAGGTTCTTTGGGTAAGGTTTGCTTGCTGGCCCCCGGCAGGCGAAATAGTCCCGACCGAAAGGCTAGTGCTATCGCATCGGGGGATTCTTGTCCTACTTTAGCCAAAGCCGACAAAACCGTGATACAGTCGGGCCAAATTTGGTTCATTTGGGTAAACTGAACGATTTGATCCGGGGGTTTTTTGAAAAAATAGCTGCTGAGACGCTGACGCAGAACCAGTAACACCGCATATTCCGACAGGGTTTGGCGCTGATCCGCTTGGATGAGTTTTTTCACTTGCTGGAAAAACCGGGCAAATTGCTCCTTGGATAACTGACGCAAAGCCGGGATGATGAGGTCAACTAAGGGTAAACGAGTGCGCGGATCGAGTTTTCCCAGGTGAGGCTGAAGGGTTTCTAGGATTTCCAGGATTTCAGCCGACTCGGACTTTTGCAATAACCGCCGTTGGCGATCGCAAATTGCCGCATCCGTATCCAACAGCAAACCATAGACAATTGCCCTTGCCCCATTCGGGTTGCGGGTTGCGGTTCTGACCGCTTCTGGCAGTTGGGCCAAAAACCGCTGCACTTGTTGCAAATGCTTGGGGCTGGTGGTTCCCACTCCGGCAACGACGCGTTCGGGGGAAACGGAAAGTTTCTTGGCTGGAGGTTTTGGGGATGATGCCCCGGTAAACCCTGCAACTCGGTCGTCCGTTGAAGACCGAGAAACGGAACGAGGAGTTTGCCCCTTAAAGGAAGATACTTTAGCGATCGAACCTTCTACTCGGCGAATCCGTTCTTCTATGGGGGGATGGGTAGAAAAAGCGTTCGCGAAACTGCTAAAAATTCCCTTACCCTGGCCAAAAAACCAATGCTTAGTTTCTACCGCCTCTTGAAAAAACAGATGACTGGCTTCTTCGGCTTTGGGGGTTCTGATTTCGGAAGTTGTTCCATGTCCGCCAATTTTTCGCAGGGCGTTACCAATGCCTTGGGGGTTGCGGGTAAACTGAACCGCAGAAGCATCGGCTAAAAATTCCCGTTGCCGAGATACCGCACTTTTAATCAGCCTTCCGCAGATAAAGCCGATTCCCCCAATTGCTAACATAGCCAAGCCCGTCAGCAAAATGCCATTGCGCTTGTTATTAGATGAACTAGAACGACCGGAAGAGTCGGTGACGCGCAACAAAGTCCGTCCCAGGAGGTAAATGATTAAGATTCCTTGGAGGACACCAATTAATCGCAGGTTCAGACGCATATCCCCATTGAGAATATGGCTGAATTCATGGGCAATCACCCCTTGCAGTTCATCGCGATCGAGGGTTTCTATACAGCCTCGTGTCACCCCAATCACCGCATCACTGGGGGTAAATCCGGCGGCAAAGGCGTTGATTCCCTGTTCTTGATGGAGAATATAAACCGCTGGAACCGGCACCCCAGAAGCGATGGAGATTTCTTCAACGATGTTGAGTAAGCGCTGTTCTGCGGCATTGTCGGTCATGGGGTTGACTAAGGTTCCCCCTAAGTCTTCCGCCACTACTTTGCCCCCGGCCCGTAGTTGGATTAATTTGTAAAGACTTCCCGACCCAATACAGGCGATCGTGCTCAAGGCAACGATCGCAAATAGTTCCGGTTGCCAGGTGAGTTGTTCCGTCCAGATAAATAAGATCGCCCCATACAGCAGGAAAATCATGGTCGCGATCGCTACCCCAAATAAGCCGATGAGATAAAAAGTATTCTGAGTGGCCCGGTCTTGATGTTCAAAGAAATTCATGGATGGTTAGAAAGAAACGCGGGGAACTTGTTTAACTTCTGGGGATGATTCTTCGAGGAGTTGAGCTTCTCGGAAATTAAAAGTATTAGCTACCAAATTGCTGGGAAAAACTTCTCGCTTAGTGTTATAAAGGGTCACGGCATCATTAAACGCTTGCCGCGCAAAAGCAATCCGATTTTCCGTAGAACGCAACTCTTCCATTAGTTGTCCCATTGATTTATCGGCCTTTAAATCTGGGTATGATTCTGATAAGGCAAATAATCGACCCAAAGTACCCGTCAAAGCGGCTTCTGCTTGTCCCAGTTGCTGCATGGCTTGGGGATCTCCTGGGGCAGCCGCCGCTTGAGTCGTAGCTGCGATCGCTGCATTTCTAGCGGCAATCACCGCTTCTAGGGTTTCTTTTTCATAAGCCATATACCCTTTGACGGTTTCCACTAAATTGGGAATTAAATCATGGCGCCGTCTCAGTTGTACATCAATTTGCGCGTAAGCATTTTCATAGCGTTTTTTCAAGGTGACAAGGTGATTGTAACCATTAATAATAATCACGGCTACCAACAAGACCAAGACAATACTTGCAATTATTATGCCCATAAAAGATATCCACCTCTGCGGTAATTTGCATCTATAGCGATTGTCATAGTTATGAAGTAAAAAAAATTTGTCATTCCCGCGAAGGCGGGAATCCAGAAAACCTCTGTACTTCCCGAACGACAATAACCGCTATATTTTAATCAATGTGCCTTGCCCATTAATCTTTAGATTTCTTTAAGTTTTTTGACTTGAGATGTTCTTTCATATTCTAACATTATCTAATTGTCTATGCAGAAAATGTTACACTTTTTAACATATTTTCATTCTGGTGACAAAAAGCATAAATTACTATAATATAGAAAATATTTCTGTTATGGAAATGACCAAATAAAACCGGGCTAATCTATGGAAACCCTGTGCAAACGCTTGTTTAAGTAATTTAAGCCGGAAGTTAAAATGGAACTAGCACTTAAGTTTTTGGGCATCGCTATTGAAGGGTTTATTCTTTCTAGCATTCTGACCAAAGGGTTTAGACTGGTGTCAGAACCCAGTGATGCAGCGGTGACTTGGGGATTTTTACTCATTGTATCGGCGATCGCTTTTGGCATTGGCAGCCTCTTTTTTTGGTTTCCTAATTTACGCAAGTTTTTTAATAAAAATGAAAAGTAGGAGAGTTAGCTATGAAGAAAATTACCCAAATAATTTTTGCCAGCTTAGTGGGTTTAGGGCTGAGTTCTTGTAGTACCACTATTAAACCCGGATATGTGGGAATTAGAATTAATAATTTTGGGGGCGATCGCGGGGTTCAGGACTATACATTAGAAACTGGTCGGGTGATGTATAATCCCTGGACGGAAGAAATTTACACATTTCCCGTCTTTGTCCAAAACTATGTTTGGACAAAAGATGTTAATGAAGGCAGTAACACCGATGAATCGATTACTTTTAATAGTACAGAAGGGGCGGTAGTCAATGCAGACGTAGCGATTTCCTTCATTTTTGAACGGGAAAAAGTGCCGCAAGTTTTCCAGGAATATCGCCAAACTGCCGATGAAATTACATCCACGATTATTCGATCGCAAGTGCGGGATGCGATTAATTTAGTCGCCAGTAAAATGAAAGTAACGGATATTTTTGGTCCCGGTAAAGAACAAGTTTTAACCGAGGTAAAAAATATCCTGAATCAGCGATTAGGGTCGAAAGGAATTCAAGTCCAGTTAGTGACTTTTGTAGGGGCTTTGCGAGTAGATCAGCAAGTACAAAATTCCATTAATGCCACCTTAACCGCAGCCCAAAAAGCGGCAGAAGCGGAAAATCGCTTAAAACAAGCGCAAACCGAATTGGAAATTGCCCGCATTAATGCTCAAGCGAATAAAGTTTTGAGTGAATCAATTACTCCCCAATTGCTTCAGAAAGAAGCCCTGGAAAAATGGAATGGTCAATTACCTATGTCTACCAGTGGGATGCCTTTTTTAGATTTGCAAACTAATAAGTAATTGAATCAAATTGAATCAATTAGTCATTCATGCGATCGCTATTTCTGGGCAGCGGATAGGTTTGGCAGCGGATAAGTTTGGGTTGAGGGTAATTAATTGGCAGCGGATAGGTTTGGCAGCGGATATATATTAAGTGGGCGATCGCGCACTATTCCCTCTTTCCTGCGTGTAACTCTGTGTCTGAAGTGGTTCCATTCCATAAATTTCACCACAGAGACACAGAGTTACACGGAGAAGAAACCCGGTTGCTATTTTCCTGAATTAAAACCTGTTAAACCTGATATTATAATGCCAAAAGCTAATTGAGGTTTTAATTATGCTTGTAGAGTTCAGCGTGGAAAATTATCGGTCAATTAAGGAAAAACAAACTTTAAGCATGGTGGCATCTACAGAAGAAACTTTGCTCGAAAGTAATAGTTTTCCGATGCCTAATAGTAAAAAAATGCGATTACTGACAAGTGCAGCGATTTACGGACCAAATGCTTCCGGTAAGAGTAATTTGGTGCAAGCTATTCAAACTTTTCAGAGAATTGTGCTGAATTCTGCCAGTCGAATGCAAGTGGGCGATCGCTTTCCTGTTCAACCCTTTTTATTCGATACTGTTTATGAGCAAAAACCCACTGGTTTTGAAGTTATTTTTATTCAGGATAACATTCGTTATGCTTATGGAATATCTTTAGACCAGAAGCGGGTATATGAAGAGTGGTTACTCGCTTATCCCAAAGGAAGGGCACAAACCTGGTTTTCTCGTCGATATAATCCAGAAAATCCTGATTTAGAACCAGAAAATCATGGTTATGAATGGTCTTTTCCCTCATTAAAAGGAGAAAAAAAGCGCCTTCAACAATTGGTGCGTTCAAATTCTTTATTTCTCTCCCATGCTGCTCAGAATAATCACCCTGAACTTACAGAAATATTTAGCTGGTTTTTGGATGATCTAAAAATTATTAATTTTGAAAATATATTTTTGCGAGTATATACAGCCCAACTATGTCAAAAAAATCCCCAATTAAAAAACTTTATTCTCACCATACTTAGACAAGCAGATTTTGATATTTATGACATCGCGGTTAAAACTGAAGCATTACCAAGTCATCAGAGAAATTTGCTGGATGCCATACCTTCGTTTTTATCCAAACAAGTTTTTCAGCAAGAATCTAATGAACCAGTCGTTGAAGACCTATACCAATTATTCAAACTAGATCGAACAGAAAAAATTTTTGTCATGCATAAATTAGAAAATGCTGAAAATGATTTTAGAGAATTACAATTAGAACAAGAATCAGAAGGAACTCAGCGTTTATTTGAAATAGCTGGGTTTGTGCTAGAAGTTTTAATACAAGGAAACATTATCATCATAGATGAACTCGATCGCAGTATGCACCCAATTCTGGCTAGGGAGTTAGTCAGAATGTTTAATAATCCAGAAATCAATAAAAATCATGCCCAGTTAATTTTTACCACTCACGATACTACTCTGTTAGATAGAGAGATATTTCGTGCGGATCAGATTTGGTTTACGGAAAAAAATCACAGTCAAACCAAGTTATATTCTTTGCTGGAATTTCGCCCTAGGGAAGATGAATCATTGCAGCGAGGTTATCTGTTAGGTAGATATGGAGCCATTCCTTTTATTAGTGGACTGAGTATTTATTGAGTATTTAGGGAATCAAAAAAAGCAGGCATCTTGAAAAAGGGCGATCGCTATCAAAAAAATCTGTCATTATATCAACCGTTAAAAGATTACCAAGGAACAGCCATCCAGCGAGCCGAAAAGCTGACTAAAACTGGACAGAATAACCCATCAACACAAGTTCACGAGTTAGTCAAATACTTAAACAGTCAGAGTAGCAGTCAGAGTTAAACTAATTTTGATGTTACTGGAATTTTCTCAATTTCAGGCAGTTAAATTCATGGTTGCTTTAAAGACCGACTGAGACTGCGAGACAAGCGATCGGGTTTCTGGTGCCCAAATTTGGGGAAAATATCGCTATTTGGCAGCGGATATATTTGGGCAACGGATATATATTAAGTGGGCGATCGCTAGTTGGCAGCGGATAAGTTTGGGCAACGGATATATATTGAGTGGGCGATCGCTATTTGGCAGCGGATAAGTTTGGCAGCGGATAAGCTTGGGCTGGGGTAATTAATTGGCAGCGGATATATTTGGGCAACGGATATATATTAAGTGGGCGATCGCTATTTCTGGGCAGCGGATAAGTTTGGCAACGGATATCCGTTGTCAATCCGTTACTCATCCGTTGCTCATCCCCACGCTAATCCGTTGCCACATCCCCACGCTAATCCGTTGCCAATCCGCTGCCCAAAAACAAATAGCACTGAGCAGCTTGCTCAGTGCAAATATAGACAATGCCGATAATTCGGTGTTATAATCGAACCAACTAAATATTTTGAATGCGAGGAATGTTACTAAAGTGACGTTCCTTATTTTTTTATTTGACCGAATTGATTGGCTTATATGTTAACAATGCGTTCCTAAATTAGATATCTAGCGTTTTTTAGCTTTCTTAGCCCGACTCAGGGCAGCACCACCCATCCCAGCAGCCAGGACTAAGCCAGTGATGGGTTCGGGAACAGGCGCACTGAAGTTAGAAATTTTTACCTTTCCAGACCCAATAACATTGTCAACTGTTTTGATGCCGAATCCGAAATTATCTCCTTGAGATACATTAAAGCTATAGGAACCTGACTCATTGGTACTAAAGCCGCTAGTTAACTGTGTAAAGTTCCCGTTGAGAACGGTTCCGAAAGGATCCCAAGAAGAATTCCAATCCGAGGTCGAGTAATTCCAATCAAAGCTGACTAAGCCAGAACCAGCCGCAGATGTAGTATATAGAGTTTGACCACCCCACCCCGATCCGTTATCTCCGCCAATTTGCAGAATCGAATCAGGAGCATTGCTAGTATCTACATAACCATTAGCATTATTATTCGTCAATGTCCAATTGGTTGGATCGTAAGCTCCTTCAAATCCGATCGCAAATGCGGCTTCTCCAACGCCGAAGGATAATAAAGCAGCACTAGCAGTAGCCAAGGATAATTTTTGAACCGTATTAAAAAGCATTATGGTTCTCCTAGTTGATTTTCATTTTTCCGAGGGCGGAATTCCAGAAAATCAAGTTCGTTGAGGTTTTCTTTTTCTGGGTTATTCCTTGTCCCTTCATCCATAATATTACTTAGTCTCTTCAGCGATCGTCAACGGAAATTTCTAGACTTTACACAAGCTTTAAATAGTTAAGTTTTATAAAAAATTATTGAAGTAATTGCTCATTCTTATTAATTTAACAAATTATAATAATTTTATCATAAATAACCTCGAAATATCGTCAAATTTTACTCAATATTAGATTTGGGATTAAATCAGATAAAAAGTCTTAACATAAGCCGGACATTGCCCAGGGATAATGACGATTTTTTCGCTTATTAATAAGTTCAACTTATACTAAGTATAATTTCAGACCGGGGGTCAGCTTTACAATAGCTTTAAATATCTACTGAGAGTGGGAGACAAGAAACCGAGTTTCTACGGAAATTTGGGGAAAATATCCCAGATTAATTAAGCCTGCCCCCGTGAAGCCTGCCCTGAGCCAGTCGAAGGGACGGGGGACGGAGAAATCCGGGAATGCGGGGGAAACCCGGTTTCTGCTGCCCTCCGTGTTCCTCCGTGTAACTCTGTGCCCTGAAGGAGACAAGAAACCGGGTTTCTACGCAAATTGGGGAAAATATCCCAGGTTCATCAAGAAACCCGGTTTCTGCTACCTGCACCCGAAAACAAGGCAAAATAGAATAGCGAATAATGAG
>JAABRM010000040.1 GCA_011390955.1 Oscillatoriales cyanobacterium
GATACGAGGCAGAGCCTCGCTTAGTGGGGTTCCCAGGGAGACCCTGGGAACCAGAGATAATATTTAATAGTTAGTAGCAAATAGCCAATAACTAACAACAAACAACCAACAACAAACAACCAACAACCAACAACAAACAACCAACAACCAAGAACAAAGAACAAAGTATTCTCGTTCCCAGGGTCTCCCTGGGAATGCCCGAATAGAGGCTCTGCCTCGTGTGTAGGGTAGTATATGCGGATACGAGGCAGAGCCTCGCTTAGTGGGGTTCCCAGGGAGACCCTGGGAACCAGAGATAATATTTAATAGTTAGTAGCAAATAGCCAATAACTAACAACAAACAACCAACAACAAACAACCAACAACAAACAACCAACAACCAAGAACAAACAACCAACAACAAACAGCCAACATCAAATCTAGAGCAGGATACGGATCATGGCGGATTATCCCTGAATAAGAGAATTGAGCATAAAAGAGTTGGTTGGCAATTCCTGACCTAGTACATAAGGGTTAATGCATCATTATCTAGGAGAATTATGTTGGCTAATTTAAAGCTGAAATCCCGCCTTTTTTTGTCTTATTTAGTTTATCTGGTGTTTTTAAGTATTCCAGGGGCGATCGCTCCGGCTTACTTCTACCTAAATTCTCAAAAATTTGTCTACCAAACCCCAGAAATCCGCCAAAACTTACTGGCAAATCAACTGGCTGAGTCGAAAATTAAAATGCAAGAATCTATCTTAGGCTATGTTAGCACAAAAGATCGGGTTTTTGTTGAGTCTTATTATGTCAGTTTTCAGCAATTGAACAAGGCGATCGCTGTTTTGAGTCAAGGGGGAACAGATATGCCCCTCGAATCGGCAACTTACGGACAAAAAATTTTGCTATTGACTCAACAATTAAATGGTGTAAATCAATATATTTTAGATTCGATTAAATCCGGAAAAACTGAACAGGCGATTCGGGCTATTGGTGCGGACGAAAGTCGGCAAATCTGGTTAGACTTAACCGCAGAAATTGAAAAAGTGAGAATTGCCGAAACTCAGGCAGAATCGCAAAAAATTCAAGCAGTTAATACCTCAGTGAGGCAGTTAATTTTCATGGGGGCTTTAGCTACTGTGATTTTTTTCCTGTTGGCGATCGCCCTGGGTTTGGTGATGACCGATCGCATTTTGGCAAGGGGGAATCAGTTGCTCGATCCGATGGTGAAATCTTCCGTGGCGATCGCCCAAGAAATGAACGAACACGAACAGAGTACCCACAATCAAGCCCTCATGTTCAGTGCTGCCACTCCTCAACTACGAGAAGTGCATGAATTTTCCCCGGTTGTCCTAGAACAAACCACCTCTATTTGTCAGCATCTCGAAGAGATTTCCCTAAATTTACGGGAGATTCGGGAGCAGTTTAATCAAATTAAAGATTTAAGAGAGTTGAGCGATCGCTTAGTGGACTACAGTAAAAAAATTTCCCTGAATATTAGTCTCAAAACTTGGCAAACTAATCCAGAAACTACTCGGATGTTTATTTTATTAAATACAGAAATTAAAAATTTGACTAATCAGGCTCAAAAAATCGCCCAAACTCTGAATCAAATTGTCCGGGAATCCGAGGATATTCAACCGCATATTTCATCATTTACCCCGCCCACTTGGGGGAATCATGGTGCGGCAGGGGAAATTCCCAATAATATTAGCAATACTTTTGTGAGTAATGATGTCAGTAATCATGTCATTAATGATGTCATTAATGATTTTCCGCCGATTCCTGGTGAAGCGATCGAGCGGCTGGTACTGCGTTGTGAAAAGATGAAAATTCAGATGGCAGAATTAGCATCATATAGCCAGGATCAAGTGACAAAAACCGAGCAAATTTTGCAGACTACGGCACAATTAGAAGCAGCCACCATGACCACGGCTTGTGGAATTGGTGAAACCAATCTTCAAATGCAAAAACTTAAACAACTTGCCGAGGATTTAAAGTTATTTTTGGGGGATGCCGCAGCTTGACTTAAAAGCATTTTGGTTAAAAGTAAAGACGATTGCCGCATATTTTGCCAAAATTATAGCGAAGGGTACATTGGCTGCATCAGCCTTAAAGTTACAACATTTAATCTTCTGCTGTCGCCTCAGAACGATCTGAGGCGTTCCTTTTTGCTTTTTTTTAAAAAATTAATGATTCATCCTTAAGTTAATATGCTAAGATAATAAACTAGAAAAAACCACTTCCAGAAACCGGGTTTCTTAACCAAGCTATCAGGACGAAGCATAAATTGTCCCAGAAACCCGGTTTCTTCTTCCGGAAAAAAATCTTTCACTGAACCAAGGTCGTCTAGAAGAATGTCTCAGAAAATGTCATTAAGAAATCAATCAATTATTTTTGCGATCGCCCTCGGAACTATCCCGGTAATCGCCACCGGCATCATTGCTTATTGGATCACTAATCCAACGATTAAAACTGGAGTTATTCGCTATCAAAAAACCCTGGCAATTGGCATCACCAATCGCATCCATCAACTGACGAGCGAACGGGTCAACGATCTGGAAGTTATCTCTGGTTTGGGTATGTTCAACGAGCAAAAAGTCGTTTCCGGGACAACATATAATCAACTGAATGTGCTGATGGAAACTTTTCGCCAATCTTATGGGATGTATCAAAGCATCTTGGTCTCTGACCTCACGGGCAAAGTGATGTTACAAACCCAAGGAGCTTCTGTCTCTAACATTGGCAACGAAGACTATTTTCAGCAAGTCCAACGCACCAATCAAATCGCCGTTGTCAAACGTAAAGAACAAGGAGGTGAGTATGTGATTATTATGGCCGCACCTTTACGGAATATCAACAGTTCGCAGCCGATCGGCGTGGTGCGGACGCTCATGCCCGTAAAAGAGTTGGCAGGTATTGTGAGTTTCGCGGCGGAACGGTTAGCGGAAGGGGCAGAAAAATTTCAGAGTGAAAATTATCATCTTATTGATGGGGAAGGGAATATATTTCTCTCTAGTAACCCCAGTCTGGTGGGGCAAAAAATTGAGAATCATATTCCCGAATTTCGCCAGTTATCCCAAAATAAGCAAAGCATCAGTCAAGAATTGTTTAATCCTGCCACCAAGGAAAATATACTGATTACTTATATCCCCATGCCCGCGATCGCTGAAATACCCAACCTTAACTGGAGTGCGATCGTCACTCACGATACGAAAGAAGTTTTTGCTACAGAAAAACAGTTGTTTTGGGTATTGACTGTGGTGGTGTTAGTCACCTCTGTAGTGGTGAGCATTATTGCGGCTTTATTTGCCAACCGCACTACCCGCACGATTACGGAAATTGCCAATGTCATCGCGGAATCATCGGTAGAAATTGCCAGCACAATGGAACAGCAAGAACGCAGTACCAGCCAACAAGCGATGGCGGTGAATCAAACCACTAGCACTATGAATGAGTTGAATAATTCCGCTCGACAGTCCGCAGAGCAAGCGGAAGGGTCTGCTCACGGGGCTCGTCAGGCTTTAAATTTGTCTCAGGAAGGCAGTAATGCGGTAGAAGATACCCTCGAAGGGATGAATACTCTCCGGGAAAAAGTTGGGGCGATCGCGCAACAAATTATGCGACTCAGCCAACAAACCAATCAAATTGGCAATATTTCCACCATTGTGGCTGACCTAGCCAACCAAACCAATATGTTAGCCCTGAATGCTTCCGTGGAAGCAGTCCGGGCAGGTGAACATGGCAAGGGATTTGGAGTGGTGGCCGGTGAAATTCGTAAACTGGCCGATCAAAGCAAAAATTCCGCTGAGAAAATTAATACATTAGTAGCAGATATCCAAAATTCTATTGACCTCACGGTAATGGTGACTGATGAAGGGACAAAAACTGTAGAAGACGGAGTAAAAATTGCCCAAGAGACAGAGAAAGCTTTTTCTGGGGTCAGCAATGCGATTAATGATATTGTCCTTAGTACCCAGCAAATTTCCTTGAACGCGGAACAGCAGGTGACGGCCATTCAACAAGTGGTCGATGCGATGAATAGCTTGAACTCATCGGCTCGGGAAAATGTTCAGGGAATTAGTCAAGTGAAAACCCGCACCCAAGAACTCAGCCAAGCGGCTCAAACCCTGCAAAGTATTGTCTAATATTGTTGAAATATTATTTAATCTTGTTGAAATATTGTTTAAAGAAGGAAATTAATCAATAATTATGAACGCTTTCTTCAAAAAAATCCAAAATCAATTGGTGTCTCTGCTAATTTGTAGTATTTTACTTCCGGTTTTCGTTCTGGGAGGTTATAGCATTTCGGTTTACTCCAATGCTTTAACGGACTTATATTTACAGCAGACGAATAACCAAGGAGAGCAAAACACGGAAAAAATCGTCAATTTTTTACAAATTTTTCAAAAAGACCTTTTAGTTTTAGGTGAAATGCCGCCCGTTCAAGGAATTATCCGCGCTAGAGAAGCAGGAGGCATAGATCGGCAACAAAACTCTTCTTATGAGATTTGGGTACAACGACTGAATGGGATTTTTGAAGCGACGATGAAAAATAATTCTGCTTATATGGAGCTTCGATATTTAAATGAAAAAGGAGAGGAAATGGTCAGACTGGATTCAGATGGTAAAAATATCACCGTGAGTCCGCCCAATCAGCTAGAAAATAAGTCCGATCGAGCATTTTTTCAGGAAACGAGCAAATTAAGCGATCGCGAAATTTATACTTCATCCTTACAATTAAATAAAGAGCTAGGCAAGATTACCACCCCTTATCGGCCAGTCATTGAATATGGGATCCCAATTTTTGATGTCACGGGTCAAAGAAAAGGAATGCTGATGAGTAAGGTGTCCGCTCAACCTGTGTTTGATCTGATTAAAAGTTTTCACCTTAATCAAACAACTGAAGTGATGTTAGTGAATCAAGATGGATATTACTTATATCATAAAGATCCGGAAAAGCAATGGGGTTTTGACTTAAATCATAATGAAACAATATTTAAAGATTATCAATCAGATTTAGCCAGTCAATTAATTTCACTCAACCAGGATGTTGATGGGTTGACTTTTAATAATACTTTTTTTAATTTTTATGGTATTCTTTTAAGTGAAACCGACAACTCTTATTTAAAATTAATTTTTCAAACTGACCGAAACCAAATTACTAAGCCCGTTGACGAATTGAAAAAATTTAATGTTTCTATTGTTTTGATTACGTTGGCGATCGTTTTACCTTTTGCGGTTATCCAAATTCGTAATTTAATTAATCGCTTAAAAATTTTAGTTAATAATATTTCTAATTTTTCTTTGGATATTTTGACAACCTTAAATCAACAAGAGACTCTTTTATACCATCAGTCTTCAACGGTGAATGATACTAGCAATACTCTGGAGGATCTGGGAAAATTTGCCCAACAAACCGCCCAAGAAGCGGAAAAGGTGGCGAAAAATGCCCAGCAAGCATTAACTTTAGCAGATCGGGGAGATAACTTGGTACAAGACACTCTGAAAGGGCTGCTTTCGGTGCAAGAAAAAGTGGCCGTTATTTCTCAGCAAGCGCAACGATTAGGAAGTCAAACCTCTCAGATTGGTAATATTACCAATTTAGCTCGCGTGGTGAGCGATTTGGCCAAGCAAACGAATATGTTAGCTTTGAATGCTTCGGTGGAAGCAGTCCGCGCTGGCGAACATGGGCAGGGTTTTGGGGTGGTGGCCTCCGAAATTCGCAAACTTTCCGATGAAAGTCGGAAGGCAGCAGAAAATATTAATGCGATCGTGCCAGAACTTCAAGGAGCGATCGCGGCTACGGTTCAAGCCACCCAAGCGGGGGCAAAAACCCTGGAAACTGGGATGACTGTTGCGGAACAAGCGGCTCAAGCTTTTAGTGGGGTGCGGCAAGCAGCCAATCAGGTGTTTATTAGTAATCAACAAATGTCTTTCAATGCGAAAAAACAAGCAGCTTCTATGGAAGAATTGGTGCATATTATGGTCGATCTGAATCAAAAATCGGCGGAAAGTGTGAAAGCGATCGGTTACACTAAGCAGGGAGTAGAAACTTTGAATAAACAAGCGGAAAGTTTGAAGACAATCTTATAATCTTATAAACCGATGTGCATAAATCAATTCACTACAGACTTCATTAGAGGAAAGAGAAAAGAGGATGCATAGAATTGTAGGGTGGGCAAAACTTCACCATCATATATGGTAGATTGGGTAAAATTTTTTGCCCACCCTACTAAGCTACCTATCAAATATTGTAGGGTGGGCAAAACTCCACCATCATCTATGGTAGATTGGGTAAATTTTTTTGCCCACCCTACTAAGCTACCGATCGAATATTGTAGGGTGGGCAAAACTCCACCATCATCTATGGTAGATTGGGTAAATTTTTTTGCCCACCCTACAAATGTTAGGGGCTATCAAGTTATTAGGAAATTATTAGGAAATTATTAGGAAAATTTTTCTTATGCTCAAATTCAATTCTTTGAAGATTCGAGAAAGAATTCTAGCGGGCTATTCGGTTCCTTTGTTATTTGCGATCGCCGTGGCGGTGATGGTTACGTTAGAAATTGATAAATTTCAAGAAAAAAATAAAACAGAAGTGATGGTCGGACAAGTCGTAGAGAATGCCCGGAATATCTCGTTCAGTATTTTGATGATCGGTCGAGCCAGCCGAGGTTATTTACTGAATCAAAACCCGGTCCGGTTCACTGAATTCGAGCAAGGAAACCAACTTTTACAAGATTCAGTAATTGCTTTAAAGCCTTTAATCGCTAATAACCAAGATCAAAAGCAACGTTTGGATGAAATTATTCAGGAAGCTGAAGCGTTAATTAAGTTTAATTCCAGCTTGATTAACCAGACAAAAGCGGGAAACATTAAAGCAGCCTTAGAAGAATTCAACTCCTTTAATTATCAAGACACTGGCAGAAAACTGGAAGCCCTTGTGAAAGAATTTCAAGATACGGAGTTATTAAATCAACAACAAAAACGCGAAGAGTCTGATTCCAGTATAATTTTTTTAAGACAAGCGGTAATTTTTGGCACTTCAATTTCTGTCTTTTTGTCAATTATAATCGGCTGGTTTTTAACTCAAAAAATTACTGAAACTTTAAATAATACCGCCAATACGATCGCCTCTTCTTCCACGGAAATTGCCACCACGGTGGAACAACAAGAAAATCTGATTACTCAGCAAGCCTTATCGGTGAATGAAACTACTTCGACAATGGACGAATTGGCAGCATCTTCCCGCCAAGCTGCGGAACATTCCGAGTCCAGCCGATTACAAGTGGAACAAATTTCTCTGCAAATTGTATATTTAATTGAACAAGTGAACCAAATTAATCAAGTGGCTAATTTGGTCAGCGAAATTGCTAATCAAACCAATATGTTATCTTTGAATGCGGCAGTAGAAGCGGCTCGATCTGGCAGTAATGGCAAGGGGTTTGCGGTGGTGGCAGCGGAAATTAGAAAGTTAGCGGATCAAAGTAAACAATCGGCCCTGGAAATTAATAAGTTGGTGATGGATATTCAAAAAACCACCAATTCAGCGGTAGTAATTAGGGATGCTAAAACTAGAAATGTTGAGAGTTTGTTGGCTGGAGTTAATAATATTGCGGTGAATGCCCAACAAATTTCTTTGAGCGCGAAACAGCAAGCAGAGGCAGTGAAACAGGTGGTGATTGCGATGAATAACCTTAATCAGTCCGCTCAAGAAATGGTGAATGGGATTAATCAGACCAAAGTCGGGATTAAACAGTTAAATGATATGGCGATGACATTGAAGGAAGAACTGTAGGATTCTGGTAAAATATGCGCGGGTATTATACCGTTGCGGAGGCAATGCCGCGCCCCTGGCTGCGAATGCAATGTCGCTGCTGCAATCTTGCTGCTGCAATATCGCTGCTGCAATATCGCTGCTGCAATATCGCTGCTGCAATATCGCTGCTGCAATATCGCTGCGTCAATTTTTGGGGTAGTTGGGGCTATTTTAGGATAGTTTGGGATAGTTTGGGATAGTTTAGAGGATTTTAGAGGGTTTTAGAGTAGTTTAGGGTAATTTAAATTTGGGGTAGTTTGGGGTAGTTTGGGGTAGTTTGGGGTAGTTTGGGGTAGTTTGGGGAATTTTGGGGATGTCGATTTTTTGATATCGATGTAGATCATGGGGATTCATGGCTTATTACCAGTGAGTGAAACAAAATGATGCCCTGGAACGGATTTAAACTTAAAGGTCAGATTTTAACGGGTTATGCTTTCCCGATTATTTTTCTGGCCATTCTGTCGGGTCTGGTGTTGGTCAATGTCCAAAAAGTTACTCAACTGACTGACAACATCAAACAGGGAAATAAAATTATCAATCTTATGGGAGAAGCGACGCTTCATGCTATTCGCATGGAACGTTCGATGCGAGGATATTTGGTGAATCAGAAATCTCGTCATCTAGAAGGAGTGAGTCTGGGGCGTGAGTCTTTTAATCAAGCGATCGCCGAGATAAAATCTAGCCTCAGCTTTCGCGACGATCGCGGACAATGGCACCGTTTTGCTCAAGTTGCGATTCTAAGTGAGGAGTTGAAAGCGGCTGAGGATGAAATTTTAAGCTTGGTGCAGTCAGGTGATTTAGCCACTGCCCTAGAATTATTTGCTACAGATGAAACCAGCGATCTCATTCGCGACATCCAAGCAGTTTATACGGAATTTAAGCAGGTAGAAGAACAACAGATTGCCACGGAACAAAGGGAGTATCAAGCGGCGATTCAAAGTTTATGGGCGATCGCTGCTCTGGGAACCGCGATCGCCAGTATGGTGGCCTTAATTTTTGGCAACTTAATTGCGGCAAATGTGCGGCATCGAATCGATCGCGCCGTTAGTTCTTTGGCTACTTCTGCCCATGAATTACTGACAATTGTCACCGAATATGAACAAATAGGCCAAAATCAAACATCGGCTTTTACCGAACTTTCTCTGGCAATGACCCAGTTAAGCGGATCGTCTCAAGGCACTGCCACGCGATCGCAAACGGTGGTTTTTGGGGTAGAGTCCATCTTGGTTTTAGTGGATAGCAAGACGCGAGGAAAAATGCACAGAGATCGAGAAACCGACCGTATTAGCGTCTCCGATGTTAGCGTCCCGGATGTTAGCGTACCAGATGTTAGCGTCCCGGAAACATTCCGTCAGGGACTCTCAGACCGGGTGAGGGAAATTTCCCAACAGACGCAACAGTTGAATCAACAAGTAGAGCGAATTGATGCGATCGCCAATTTAGTCCACAGTTTCGCCAATCAAACCAATATGCTGGCGCTGAATGCTGCCGTCGAAGCGGTTCATGCGGGTCAATTGGGAAATGGGTTTGCCACCATTGCCGACGAAATTAGAAAATTAGCCCTACAAAGCCGTCAGTCCGTAGATCAAATTAATCTTTTGGTGCGGGATATTCACCAAGCGACTTCTCTCACTATGACGGCTACGGAAAACGGCAAACAAAGTTGCGCCGATTTGCTATTGGCACTAAATCAGATCGCTGAAACTACTCAAGAAATTTCCCGGAATACTCAGCAACAAGCCCAAACCATCAATCAAGTCACCCAAGCAATTTCGACCTTAACCACGAGTATGGAAAAAACGAGCAATAACTTTTCCGTTGTCAAACGGACAGCCGAACAATTAAACACCGCTATGGACGATCTGAAAGTGATTGTCTGAGCTAAAAGTCCACGATTGATAATTATTAATTATCAATTATCAATTATCAATTATCAATTATCAATTATCAATTACACCCCAACCACCAACAAACAACAAACAACAAACAACAAACAACAAACAACAAACAACAAACAACTTTCTCTATTATCCATTATCCATTAAAGTCTAGTTGGACATTGCGCCCCTCCCTTGTAGGTTACTTGTCGCCCTTTTACCTGAGCAATATCGCGAAGCTTCCAGGAGGTAATCGCCTAATTCCGACCGTCTACGCAAATTAACTCTTAATTACCAGTCACACCACAAATTTGCTATGAGCAAGATTAATACTTTAAGGAATAAACTGTACTTAGGGTTTTTTATTATCCCCGCAGTGATTCTCTCAACAGTCAGTGGTTACTCGCTATATTCATTTTACCGCATGGATCGACAAGTGGGGAAAATTTTTGACGATCATGTAATTACTTTAAGAGAAGTGAATGCTTTACTCGATAATTATGCCGTAACGATCGTTGATGCCACGAATAAGGCTAGGGTAGGGATTATTAGCACTGATGACGCTTTAGCTTTAATTTCTCTGTCTCAAGCAGAAATTCGCCAAAGTTTAGATAGATATTCCAAGACGGAACAAAGTGAAAAAGAAGAAGCAATTATGCAGGAATTGTATGGCTCATTTATTAAGGCAGACCGAGAAATTGAAAAACAAAAAAGATTATTAGAAACCGGAGATATTGCTAATTTAACTCAAACTCAAAATGCCATTTATTTAGCCATAGACCCGATTAGTAATTATTTGCGAGAATTAAGAGATTTACAAATAGAAAATGCGGCGGTAGAACGGGAACAAGCTAATCATATTTTCTCCCAAACTCTCTGGATTTTTGGGGTTTTAGTCCTTTTGACTGTAGTGGGTGCCTCGCCGTTTGGCTATGTTATTAGTCAAGCGATTATCGGTAAACTGAAACATACGGTGAGTGAGATTAGCGAGAGTGCGAGGCGGATTTCGATCGCTTCTGAAGAACAAGAACGGATTGCCTCTAGCCAAGCTAGTTCGGTGAATGAAACAACTACCACAATGGATGAACTCAAAGCTTCTTCGCAGAAATCAGCGGAGCAAGCGGAAGCCGCACTGAATGGAGCCAAACAAGTGTTATTATTGGTTAAAGGAAATGGGCACAAATCGGAAGATGAAGAATGGGATAATAGCTACAATTCTAGCTTAAGTGAAAAAGTTGCCGAAATTGCCGATCAAATTAAAAATTTGAGTAACCAAGTCCAGCAAATTAATACCATTGCCGAACTGGTGAGTAGTTTAGCCGACCAAACCAATATGTTGGCGATTAATGCGGCAGTAGAAGCGGTACGGGCCGGGGAACAAGGGAAGGGTTTTGGGGTGGTGGCGACAGAAATTCGCAAACTGGCCGATCGCAGTCGAGAATCTGCGGTGCAAATTAACCATTTGGTTAAAGATATTCAAGTGGCTACAGTGGCAACGGTTTCCGCCACCGAAGATGGCAAAACTACCGCCGAGGTAATCGTGCAATCGATCAATAATATTGTGTTAAATTCACAAAAAATCTGTCTGACCGCACAGCAACAAGCAACGGCTATTCAACAAGTAGTGGGGGCGATGAATATTCTCAATAATAGTGCCCAACAAACGGCGATCGGGATTGCTGAAACTAAAAATAGCACCAATCAACTAAAATCGGCGGCGGAAACTTTGGATGAGATGCTTTAAGGGTGAACGGGTTCGACCGGGCTGTAGCAACGGTAATGTAGGTAGCCGGAGACGGGGTAAACCCTGCCCCTGATATGGTGATGTTATATCTGCTTATCAGGTGCGAATAGTCCAGGGATTAGATATAATTGATTTCAAGGCATCATTTCAAGCCATTTGTAGGGTGGGCAAATTTTGCCCACCCTACTGATTACTATATTGACGAGCGTTGATGATTAATTTATAAAAATTTTGCCCAATCCGTTGAAGGACACAAACCGATGATGATAGAAGATGATGAACTCCGCATGACCTTTCAGTTTGCCAGTGAAGAACATTTGCAGAAATTAGATGAAGGGTTGTTATATTTGGAAGAACATCCCGAAGACCAGGAAAAACTGTCAGAAATGATGCGAGAAGCTCATAGCCTGAAAGGGGATGCCGGGATGTTGGGAGTCAAAGATGTGGCAACTTTGGCCCACCAATGGGAGTATTTGTTGGGGACATTAAAGGATGGCAAAGCTTCTTTGAAAGAGGGGATTTACGATCGCCTCTATGCAGGTTTGGATGCCATTCGTAAATTGGTACATGAAGCGGTGACAGGGGAACCAAGTGGGGTTAATACCTTTTATGTATTGGCGGAATTAATGGGAGCAAAATCTCATTCGGAATCCGTAGAAAGTGGATCGGATGCCGCACCGCCATCATCTGTTACACCATCTGTTACACCATCTGTCCGGGATGAAGTGCGATCGCCAGCCCCGATCTTATCAGAAATACTCCCAGCCAGCCCGGAAGTACCAGAAACGATCGCGGGATCGGTTAGCCCTGAAGCGGAAATAGCCAGTTCGCTGCTGATTGATGATGAAGAATTGCGGATGACTTTCCAATTTGCCAGTGAAGATCATTTACAAAAATTAGATCAAGGGTTGTTACATTTAGAAACTCATCCCGAAGACCGCGAAAAATTGGCCGAAATGTTACGGGAAGCCCATAGCCTCAAAGGGGATGCGGGGATGTTGGGAGTTAAAGATGTGGCGACTTTAGCCCATGCCTGGGAGCATTTGTTAGGCACTTTAAAGGAAGAAACGACGGTTCTGACTGGGGAGTCGTGCGATCGCGATCGCGGAGCGGAGCTCTCTCGCCTCTATTCCGGCTTAAAAGCGATTCGCCAACTGGTGAATGAAGCAACTACCGGCGAACCGAGTGGGGTGAATGTGCCGGATGTTTTGGAACAATTAAAGGTCAGCACCCCTGGCGATCGCTTCCCCAGCGGCAAGGAAGCCGCCACCGTTCAGGGGAGCGGGGGAGCAGGGGAGCCCGCCATCAGCGGGGGAGCAGGGGAGCAGGGGAGCGAAACCGCCTCATCTCCTCTGCCCCTCCGCCCTTCTGCTCCTCTGCCGATGGCGGGTCGCCCCGCCGCCACCCCTGCCCAACCTGCGAAACCCTTATCTTCGGAAACGCGATCGCCGGAGGCCAAAACCCAGGATTTAGAAAGCTTCACGGCTACGGATGCCAGTACATCGAGCAAAACCGGGGCTTATCGGATTGAGTCCATTCGGGTGGAAACGCGAAATCTGGATGAGTTGATGACTCAAGCCGGTGAGTTGACCGTCACCAAGAGTCGGATTAACCATCGACTGGCGGAAGTTGAGGAAATTGTCAGCCTGTGGGAAGAGTGGAACCGCGATGTTTTTACCAATCGTTTTTGTCTGGATGAAGTGACTAAAGGCAATCGCAATGGATCTTTGGAGCAGTTAAAAAGTTTTCATCATCGTACCGAAGACCGACTGCAAAAGTTCGGTGAGTTAATTGGCAGTCTGAGAAGTTCTATTTATGAAGATACGGCGCGATTGGATCTGATAGTTGATGAGTTAGAAGAAGGCATCAGAACTCTGCGATTGTTGCCGATGTCCACGATTGTAAATTTGTTTCCCCGCATGGTTCGGGAATTGGCTAAAGAGCATGGAAAACAAGTTAATATGATTCTAGACGGGGCAGAAACGCGAGCGGATAAGTTGATTTTGGAAGAAATGAAAGACCCTCTGATTCACATTATTCGCAATGCGGTGGATCATGGGATTGAAACCCCAGAAGAACGGATTCAGCAGGGCAAACCCGCGACCGCTACCATTCAGATTAAGTGCTACCAAACTACCAACAATATTATTATTGAAGTTAGCGATGATGGCCGGGGACTGGATTTGGAAAAAATTAAGCAAACTGCCCTTAAACGGGGCATTTGTCGGGCTGATGAACTGGCAGGGATGACCGTTAATCAGATTCAAGCTTTAATCTTTGCCCCCGGTTTTTCCACCCGCACTTTTGTGACGGAAGTTTCCGGCAGAGGTGTGGGTTTGGATGTGGTGCGGACGAATGTGGAACGACTCAAAGGCGCGATCGCGGTTCACTCCACTCCGGGCAAAGGTTGCACCCTGCGACTCCAATTAGGCACCACCCTAGCCACCGCTCATGTTTTGCTCATCCTCGTGGATCGACTGGTTTATGCTTTGCCGGTGGAAGCGGTTCAAATGGCCAAGTTTATCTCCCAAGAAGAGATTTTTTCTTTGGAAAACCGGAAAACGATGATTGTCGAAGGTCAACCCATTTCCGTAGCCCAATTGAGCGATTTACTGCCGATTAACTCAAATATTCCCGAACGGATGCGAGTCAGTCGGAGTCATGGCGCTTTTGAAATTAAACATCATCAAGAAGATAGCAAAGCTTCTCTGGATCGGAAAGTGCCTTGTATTATTCTGCAAATCGGCGAAGAACGTTTAGGATTACTCGTAGATGCCCTGATTGATGAGCAAGATGTGGTGCTCAAACCTCAGAGTAAATTGCTCCAGCGAGTCCGCAATATTTCCGGTGCCACTATATTAGGAACCGGGGAAGTTTGTATGGTACTGAATCCCCAAGATTTGGTGAAATCAGTTCGCCAGCAAAGTATTATTATTAGCGATGCCCAAACCATTGACGATCGCATCACAGAAAAACGGAAAAAAGCGATATTATTAGTAGAAGATTCCATTGCCACCCGCACCCAAGAAAAGCGCATTCTCCAAAGTGCGGGTTATGAAGTGGTGACAGCGGTGGATGGTTTGGATGGTTGGAATAAATTGAAAACTCGCCAGTTTGATGCGGTGGTTTCGGATATCCAAATGCCCAATCTTGATGGCTTAGGACTCGCGGCGAAAATTCGCGAACATAAAGAATATAGTGAGTTGCCGATTATTTTGGTGACATCTTTGGCGAAAGATGATGATAAGCGACGGGGGGCAGAAGCGGGGGCAAATGCCTATATTACTAAGAGTAGTTTTAACCAAGAAGTGCTGTTAGAAACCATCGATCGATTAATTTTGTAGAATTCTGAATTAGATGTAGGGGCGATTCGCTTGCGCCCCTACATGAACCGGATTTGGTATAAATATTATTTAACTATTCTTTGATGCGGTATTTTATGCGGGGCAAATTTTTCCAAGGTAAAATTATCTTATTTTCTCTGGAATTCTGGACATTAGGCGCGATCGCAGCCGGAATTTTTCTGAGAATTATTCACCTGGGCGATCGCGAATTATGGTATGATGAAGTATTATCTTTACTGCTGAGTAATGGCCAAAAAATTGCCTATGAAACCCCAGAAAACTTGCCGGTAAAATTAGCTTCTTATTCCGATCTACTGAATTTACCTCCGGTGGCTGGGGTGGGTGATTTTCTCAACACTTTGGTCAATTTACTCAGAGGAATTGTCGGGGGTGAACCTCATCCCCCACTATTTTATTTGAGTCAACATTTTTGGCTTTATTTGTTTGGCAATGGTGAGGCAGCCATGCGGAGTTTGGGGGTACTTATCAGTATTGGCGCGATCGCGATTTCTTATCATTTAGGTTTACTGCTTCTGGGACATCGTGGCGGACTTTTTCTAGCGGCTTTATTAGCGGTTAATCCATTTTATCTGTTTCATTCCCTCAACTTACGGATGTATGGCCCCCTAGTTCTTTGGACGCTGTTAACTACATTATCTCTGTTGCAATTAATTCGCTTACATAAAGTAAGGTGGGCAAATCTTGCCCACCCTACAATTTCTAAACTACTCTGGACATTATTACTAATTGCTAGTGTCACCGCTGGTTGTATGACCTTTTATTTATTTGCCTATTGGATGATTACCCTGGGAGTGGTGGTACTTTTTTTAGATCGGCAACATTGGTGGCAACATGGATTACGCTTAGGGGCGGGAGTTTTATGCACAATTCCTTGGGCATTATGGGGCACATTACAGCAACTCCGCAATGCTGATTTTGGTCGCTTTAATGCACCCCCTGGATTTTGGGCAAGTATGGGGCAACATTTACAAGATGTTGCTAATACTTTGGGCATTCATTTACTGATTGGCGATTGGGTGACTAGCTTACCTAATTATATCCCGGCGAATATCCCGGCGATCGCGGGTTTTATGATTGTAGGCTTACTCATTTTCGGGATAATTTATGGCTGGAAAAATTTTCAGCCAAATCCTGAAACTGACCGTAATGAATTATTGATAGATTCTCATCATCGTCTGCTAATCTTAGGCTGTTTATTAAGTTTATTCCCCCTATGCCTTGCCTTAGCGGTGGATATCATTAGCGGTAAATTTACCCTGGGATTTGGTTGGGGCAGAAGCATGATTTTTATTCTCCCCGGCAGCTTACTATTGATGGCTATTTTAATCATGGGCAGGTCTAATTCTCCCTCAGCCTCAGACCGTTGGCGGCCAAAAATTGCCGGATTTGTGCTATTATTATATTTAGGCATTAATCTGGGAGATTTTACCCTCAGACCGCGAGAAATGTTTCATCAAATTGCCGATATTATTAGTACAGAAATTACTCCAGAACCGCCGCGTCCCACTTTAATTGCCATGAACTCAAAAGCTTGGGGTCATGTGATGCGTTTAGCCTATTATATTCCCCCAACTATGCCGGTGATGCTATTAGCGGCACCCGCCCCGGAATTAGCGATCGATCTGGAGAAAACCCTGGCAGAAAAATCAACGGCTTATGAGCAAGTTCTCTGGGTCGATAGTCATGCCCCAATTTGGTCGCAGCCAACCACAGAAACGGAAAAACAAGCGATTAGAAAAGTTTTAGCATCTGAATTTCAGCTAGAAGAAACTTGGCAACTTTCTGGCACTATGAATAGTGATGAGTTTACCGTACAACTTTATCGTTAGGTATTAGCATTGTCCGGTGGGCAAAAGCCCACCCTACTTTCTTAAATTACTATAGCATTGTAGGGTGGGCAAATTTTGCCCACCCTACTTTCGCACGGTGGGCAAATTTTGCCCATCCTACTTTTGGCTACTTTTGGCAAGAGGAAGGCGATCGCACATTTTCGGTATTTGGGGGAATAAATCCGGGATTTGCTGTTAAAATAATTTCCCCATTGGCAGCGATCGCATATCCGGTAGCTTCGATAATTTTTGGATAGTTTAGTTGATGGTTAACCGTTGACCGTTGGTTATCGTAAATGGGGCGATCGTCGATCCATAAAGTATCGCTACTGAGGGATTGATCGGGAGTTGGAGGCAAACCACCGCGTCCGGTAAGATAAAAGCTATTTCCTGCCTCGGCACAAATATCGCGATCGACTAAACTTTGCATATCAACCACCTCCGTTTGTAACTCTACCAAACCCGCACCAGGGTCAACATCTGGGGCCTTAATTTGCACCACACCGCTAAATTGTGGCCCTAGTTCTGAAGTGGCCGTAATATCACTATCGGGGGTTGGTTGTTGGCGAAATTCTGTGCCAAAAATTCCCTGAGAATTAATCACCACTCGACCGCCAAATCCTTGGGACGCATTGGCAATAATATCGCTATTTGTCAAAGCAGTAATAATCTGGGAATTAATAGTAATATTGCCCCCATCCCCAATGCCTCTGGCTTCGGTGGAAATATTGCTATTTTCCCGTAACTGTACAGTTTGGCTATTTAAGAAAATATTCCCGCCTTTCCCAGAGGCAGTAGTGGCACTGAGTCTCCCATGATTTAGGTGAATAGAATTGGCAGAAATTTGCAAATTACCCGCATTTCCCGTTCCTTCTCCACTCACGGTAATAAAGGCGCGATCGCTCACAATTAATTTATCGGTTTGAATCAATAAATCCCCGGCTTGTCCTGCCCCCACACTATTGGCCAACAAAGAACTACCTTTGGCCAATTCCGGCGTAGTTGTATTGGTTACTCCGGTAATTTCTAATAATTCTGTAGCATTAATTTGTAAACTACCGGCGGAACCTTCTTCGCTGGCAGCGGATATAATGCCACCATTTCTAATAGTTAATCGCCCCGTATTTACCGTCAAAGTCCCTGCTGGAGAAGCACCGGATAATCCTTGCACATCTAATAGTGATGAACTGGTATATAACCCACTAATCCAAGAAATATCGGGAGTTGTGCCATCAATTTCAATAGATTCACTGGCATTAACCGTCAAATTTCCGCCAATTCCTCGACCGGAAGAGGAGGAGTTAATCTGCGCCCCATCCCGCAATACTAACTGTCTGGTATTGACCGCTAAATCTCCCGCATCTCCAGCCCCTAATGTGGTGGTAAATAACCCCCCCGGAACAGGTCGCCCCACGGGAATATTACTGACTTCGATTAAATTTCCCGCGTTGACTGTCAGATTTCCACCACTGCCTTGACTTGTCGCTGTGGTGGATGTACCAATTAAGCTCCCATCTTGCATTCTTAATATATCAGTATTAACAGTGATATCCCCGGCTGCACCTGCTTGAGCGCTGCCGGTAGCCAACAGAGAACCGCCAAAAAGTTCTACAGAGTCAGTGGCATTTACGGTTAAGTTTCCGCCTCGGTTTGGGCTAAAAGTGGTGGTTGAAATTGCCGCCCCTCCGGTTAAAGTTAAGCGGTCTATATTGAGAGTCACGTTACCGGCAGCCCCAGCGCCTCCCGTCACCGAAAACATCCCATTCTTGAGCATTTCTGGGGCTAAATTTCCACTTAATAGGGCTAACAATAAGTTAGCGTCGCCACTACCAATTATTTCTACATTCCCCGCTGTAATAGTAATGTCACCGGCAGCCCCCGCGCCAAAGGTGGAGGAAGAAATAACCGAGTTATTTTCTAAGGTGAGGCGATCGCCTTTAATGGTAATTCCCACCCCATCAAAATCTCCCCCTGTATTGGCCAAAATCTGGGAATTATCGGTCAGAGAAATTAACCCCCCAGTAATGTTAATTTCCCCGCCCCCCAAGCCAGTGGTATTCACTACTGCTTGTTGGGATAACTGAATATTTCCCAGGCGATCGCTTGCGAGAAATTCCGATGTTTCAGCGATGCCTGTCACCGGATTTACCTTAGTAGATAATGGAGTAAATAAGGGCCATTCACTATTCACAATTGCAGCTAATTCTACTTGGCCTTGAATAGCATTAATCTGACCGCCTGCTAAATTCAGGTTTCCGCCAATCAGTCCCAAAGTTTGCCCCGGTTGTACCGCCAAACCTAACAATTGCTCATCTATAGAACTGCGGGAATAATTGACAATAGTTCCCGGATTTTCTCCCAACTGCAAACCGATCGGCACATTGACATTTAATAGCGGTGGGGCTTGGGGATTTATGGCACTAAACTCGTTACCATCAGCAAAGGTGATTTTCTCGGCGGTACTGGCAAAAAAAGAACCGCCAACATTTAAAGCCGCATTTGGACCGAAAATAATTCCATTGGGATTAAGTAGAAATAAATTCGCGCTGCCATTGGTTTGAATTAACCCATCAATCTGAGAAATTTGTTCCCCAGTTACTCTGGTAATAATATGGTCAACGGTTAAAGGATTGTCAAAAATTGCCCGCGTTCCGGTAGAGACAGAAAATTCTTGAAAACTATGGAATAGATTACTACCAGAATTTGTCCCACCTGTAATAATGTGGTTGTTGCCATCAACTGTCACCATAGAGTTCACAGGTTGGGTGCTATCCGGGACAATTTGCCCCAGACTTTGCGCCAAACTAGGGCTGGCGATCGCGAATGCACAGAGGTTAGCTAAAATGTATTTCATGGTATCTCAGGGGATAGACTGTCGGCTTTCGGCGGTCGGTGGTCGGACATTAGGGGGTCAAACCTTTGGCGGTGGCAGCCCCTCACACCCAGGGGCAACCACGGGGCTGGGGCAGTTCAAAATTATGTTTGAATAAATTATATTTTAATCTAGAAATAACCGGATATGAGTAAGTTGTATTTTTCCAAAAGTTGTTTATATTTCTTAACAATTATCGGCTTAATTTCCCTAATCTTGGGGGGATTGAAAGCTGCGGCTTATTATAACACTTCAGAGTCGATTCAGGCAAAAGCTGAAGTCCCTCTCAATCGCGAGGTATTTCTCCTTGAGGATAATTTATTCAGGGCCAATCAAGTACAAGACTTAAAAAAGCAGGTTGCTAAAAATCAAGATAATTTAGATTCTAGTTCTGTTGTGGCAAATCAGGAAATTTTGTCACTACCAGAAAATAGTCCGCCCCCAGAATTGCCGATTTCTGAATCTTTAGACCCCGAATTGATGCGATTTAATCAGGTGATGCAATATGCTATTGAGAGAAAATTAAGCGATCGCCCTTTGGGAGAAATCATGCAAGCGATCGCCGAACAATTTCTCGGCACTCCCTACGCTGCCGGATTATTAGATCGGTCAAAACAAGAAACCCTGGTGGTGACATTAACCGCATTTGATTGTGTTTTATTTGTGGAGACGGTATTAGCGATCGCCAGGGGAGTTGCCCAGCAAGATTATAACTATGAAAATTTCCGCGATCGCATCGAAGAACAGCGGTATCGCGGTGGTAAACTCAACGGATATTGCAGCCGTCTCCATTATTTTTCCGACTGGATCGAGGATAATCAAAATCGACGGCTTGTTGATAATATTACTAGCTATTTAGGGGGAATTTTTCTGCATAATTCCCTCAAATTTATGACAGAAAATTGGCAATATTATCCCCAACTGGCTAATCAGTCTGATTACCAATGTATGCTTAACCAAGAAGCCAGACTAGCGAACCTGAATATCTACTATATTCCTCAAGACGAAATCGCCACTATTTATGCTGACTTAAAACCCGGTGATATTATTGCCACTGCCACGGATATTCCGGGATTAGATGTCACCCATACGGGCTTAGTTTATCGGTTTTCCGATGGGGGCATTGGCTTGATCCACGCTTCTCCCAGTGGTGAAGTAAAAATATCCCGTGATTTACAATCTTATGTGCAAGCAGTTGATGGTCAAATTGGGATTATTATTGCTCGTCCCCGATAATTTTTGGCTGATGAAAAGCGATAAAAAGGCTAAATTATCTGATTGATTAACGCCGAAATATCAATTAAAGCAATAATAAAATAATAAAACCAGTCAAAATCCAGGGAATTGGTTCTAACCATTTTGGAGGTGACTGGTTAATCTGATTGATATTATAAGAACTCCGACAAATATCACAAATTCGCAAGTCTGGATTGTGGGGATGTTCTACCCAATGGCAGGGCAGTTGTTTAATATTTGGGTTATTTTCGTAAGGACAAGACATAAGCAAATTATTGGGTAATATAAGAACAATTGCGGATAAATTATGAGAAAGACACGGGATTTAGCCCCGTGTCCGAATATCTAACTAAAAAAGTCGGGAAGTTGAATTGCGATTTCTACGGAAGGACGTTGGGCATGAGTGTTTTCTCGTAATACACAAACCCCCGGTTTTTGAGACTCATTACTATCTTCGCTGGAAGCATCAGTATCCGCTGCCGTGAGGGTGATGTCAAAGTGCTGTTTAAATAATGCTTGAGTTTGGGCAAATGCGGCATTGAGTTGTTGACGATCGCCTTCGTTGCGAATCCCAAAATAGGGAAAATGATGGATAAAACGACCAAAAAGCATTTGACAATCTTGGGCATATTTGCTGGTATCTAAAATATGCTGATGCCATACTTGGTCAATTTCTCGACTAGGGGCGATCGCTACATTGGGATAAAGATAAACTAAGCAAAGAAACATCAGATAACGAGTTAAAGCGCGACTGACTTGGGGGTAACTTAATCCTGCCCCGGTTTCTGGGTGCATCAATTTATAGGCGATCGGGCCTAACTCTAATCCCTTGATTTTAGCAAAAAAAGTGCTAATGGGAAATGTTAACTCGTTTTTTTGTTCTAACATAAGCATCTCAGAATGATGAGTAAGTTTGGCCAAAAATCCTAGATATACTGGAAAGCGATAATTCCCTGAATTCCGCCTATCAAAATCATCAATTGGGAGTCCAAAACGAGTCAATCTCCCAGAAGGCTGATTAAAATTACCTCAAAAGCCTTATAATTGAAGAGTTCCGCATCTGGGAGGCAGGAAATTATTCTGGGACATCCCAGAATAGTCGTTCGGTCGGTTGCTTGACCTGTGGTTATATTGGGAGGAGGAAATGCCGCAAAGAAAAAATCTGACTTGGGGAAAAATTCCCCAGGAACGAGTGAGGAGATTTTTGGAGGTATTGCTATATAGTCGAAACGACGATCGCGATCTGCTTCAGATAGAATGGCAAGAGGGTCAGCGCGATCGCTATCGGTTATTTGTCCATTACACTACTAAGGCAAATTTGGTTAATTTGATGACTAAAATAGCCTACCCTAGTGAAAAAAAGAAAGCGGAAATTCAAGATGCGATCGCGCACTTAGAGGAATTGCAAATCCTCACTGACTTGCGTTCGGTGAAAACTGGGGCAAAAGCAGAAAAACTATCGTTTTACTTAGATTTACCCAGTCAAGAACCGGGGGATATTATTAAATATATATTAGAAACAAAGTGGTTAAAAATGTCACCCGCCTCCATTGAATCAAAAAGTAATGTAGCGGATGCTGCGACTATTTCAGGAAACACCAATGAGGCGATCGCGTCATCAAATCCAGACTACGAATTGACCGCAGACATAGAACAGCAGGGAGACCAGACAATTGTCCGCTGGCAACTCAAGCTTTGCGGCAATTTAGTCAATTTAACCCCAGAATCAATCGATAAAATTAAGACCTTAGTTCGGGAAATAACTGGAGACAAAGGGCAAAATATAATGAATATAACCACCGGATCGATTATTATCGAATTTGCGGGAACGGCAGCGGGATTTAACCGCATTAAATCCCTATTTAACCGGGGCGAATTAACCGAAATTGCGGGTTGGAAAATAGAAGCGATCGAAGAAGTGGTAGAAGCGATCGATTTAAGTCAATGGCGGCAGGATATTTTTCCAGCCGGTTGGCAGGCGATCGCTGCATTATTAAATTCGACACAAATGCAATTAGCCTTTGGTTGGCGATCGGCTTGGGAACCAGAAATTATTCGGGGACAGTTAGTCAACATCGCCGCCAAATCACTCGTATTAGTCGTAGCTTTAGCCGGTGAAACTGAGACAAAAACTCGGATTTGTCTGCAAGTCCATCCCACCCCACAAGCAACCAATCTGCCAGCCAATTTAAAATTAATTCTCCTTGACCAAGAAAATAACCCCGTTCTCACAACCGCGACCGAAAATACCACCAGTGGTTTTTTACAATTAGACTTTAAAGGGGATGTCGGAGAACCGTTTACGGTGAATATTTCCCTAGACAATGATATAATCGGCAAAAGTTTTGTCATTTAATTACCATCTAAACCACTGACGGTTATCAAAAACTGATGGCGAAGTTAGTCATACTGATGTTGCAAGAGGGCAACTTTGAACAAGGATTTCGGGCTTTGTTGCAAATTCGGGGCGATGATCCGCCAACGGAAACGCAAATCCAAATTCCGGGCATCCTGCCACCGGCCCCAGAAATGCCCGAATTACTCAATCGATGGCGTTCTAGTTATCAATCCGTAAAAACATCGAGACTCGAAGCGATATCCAGTCAAGTGGTATCCCCAGATCCTCAAATCGCCCAAGCATTAGCCGATCGCTTAAATGAATGGCTGAATTCTGGGGATCGACAATGGCGGGGAATTCGGGATTTATTGTTACAAAATACCCACGAACAAATCCGCGTTATTCTGGAAACGGAAGATATTAATTTGCGGCGACTTCCTTGGCATACTTGGGATTTATTTGTTCGGGGAAATTATAAGAAAACCGATATTGCTTTAAGTCCCCGCAGCTATCAACGACCGGAACGGGATCTTCCCTGGGGTAAAACCGTGAAAATTTTGGCGGTTTTCGGTTATGCAAGGCATCTGCAATTGGACATCGATCGACAAGTATTAGAAGAGTTGCGCGATCGCCAAGCGGAAATTACCATGCTACAACAACCTTCCCCAGAAGAACTCCGCCAATTGTTGCGTCAAGAATCTTGGCATATTTTCTTTTTTGCCGGTCATTCCCAAAGCGATGAACATGGGGAAATCGGCAAATTTAAGCTGAATCAAACCGAGTGGATGGCGATCGCTGACTTAAAAAACTCCTTAGATATTGCCATTCAAGAAAATGGGTTACAACTGGCAATTTTTAACTCCTGCGACGGGTTGGGTTTAGCCAATCAACTAGCCCAATTGCATTTACCCCAAAGCATTGTCATGCGGGAACCAGTCCCCGACGAAGTAGCCACTAAATTTTTACAAGAATTCCTCTGGGCTTTTGCTAATGGAGAATCATTTTCTGCCTCAGTTCGTTATGCCAGAGGAATCTTAGAAGATGCCTTTAATCAGCAATATCCGGGGGTGAGTTGGTTGCCAATAATTTGCCAAAATCCGGCTGGTTTTTCTCCCACTTGGCAGCAATGGTTAAAACCCTCAAAACTATTAGATATTTCCGATAATTTAGCTAATTTAGATCCCAATTCTATCGACCAGGAAATAACCGATGAACTAAGCGATCGGCCAATCGCCGATCGACCAGATTTAAGTCCGAAACTGTTGAGTAAAATCGGGCTGGCTTTAGCAATTATCAGCACCCTATCTCTTTTAGGTAGTTATGTTTTAGCCAAAAGCGATCCTTGGTTAAAAGCTTATGGCCATCAGGGTTGGATTATTGAACTGGCTCGGAGTATGATATTAATTGTGGGCATTATTTACCTAATTGCCACTAAATTTTCCTCGGAAACTGCCGAGTTGTTTTCCGGGCAACATCCCCTGAAAGATACCCAAGGAGTTTTTCGGTTATTTCGGTTATTTACTCTGTTGTTTTCATTGGCGATCGCCGGTTTATTACTAGATCACCATTTATGGACTGGGCCAAACGAACTCTTATCCAGGTTTTCCGCAGAATTGCATCCAAATTTAACGGCCAAAGAGCAGTTTTTTCACTATCATCTTCCTTACTTATTATATTTGCCCTATTCAACAATTAATTTTGGTTTAGCGGTCTTGATGTTTGCGGGCGGTGGTTATGCCGCGATCGATGATTTGCAGGAACTGCGATCGCAAAGCCTGAATATTAAACGTCAAATTGAATCAATCGGCAAAAACCCCATCAAAGATGAGACAACGCCAGATCGTATTCTAGATATTTTTCAAAAATATTGCTATGATTTAATTAATTTAACTAAACGCTATACTTCCTTGTTTTGTGGGTTAGCCACGGTAATTTTATTTGAAATCAGTGCCAGTAAATTTTCTGGAAATCGAGATACCTTATCGGCAGCAGCTAAAGCCTGGTTTTGGGTGGGAGTGATTGTAGTGGCGATCGTTTTGCTGATTATATTCTGGGGATTTTCTCATTATGAAACGGTTTTTCAAGAAACCTCTCATGGTTTATCCAAATTTAAATTAAGTTATCAAGAATTTGAAAACCAGCACAATTCCTTAAATGTCTTAAAAAGAATTTGTCGATCTAATTTAAGTATTTATCTGGCTTTATTTATGTTTTCTCTCTCGTTAATTTTGTTATTAACACCGCATAATTAAGCGGATCCATCCTAACTTACAAAAAATCAACCCATGAGCAAAATCATCCAAAGAAAAGTCACCCCTGATGAAGCGGAGTTACTGGTCAAAGAAATCCAGCAAACTCCTTATATTGTCGGTTACTCTGGCCAAGAATGGCGGCAAGCGGAGAATATTCGGGTGGCGGAAGATGAGAATGGCCATCTGATTGGAGTTAGTTTAAATACTGACTTTGGCCAAAACTGGACGAAAATTTCCGTTTTATATGTTCGAGAAGAATTTCGCGGCCAAGGAATTGGCAAAACCTTATTTTATGCCGCCTTTGAAGATGCGATCGCCAGGGGCAGAAATGTTTATACCATTAGTGCAAATCCCATTGTAATTATGATGATTAATCAATTGGGATTCTCGACTTTTTCCAGTTTATTATCATTCCCGGCAGCGCATCAAAATCAAAAAGGCATCATTTACGGGCATACCTTAAAATGGCTGGCGAATTTTTATCGAGTCAAAGAACTGATTAGAAAGCATTATGTTTTTCAATTGAAAGAACCATTTATTTATGCCATTCGCTTAACATCCCCTGGTTGAAACCAGTCGGGGAAAAAGTATAACCGGGTTGATGGCCGCGTTTTTTTGTGGGATATCCGACCCCTGCCGCCACCTAAACCGCCACCGACCCTGGTTCACAACAAAAAACCTACCCGGTTAGGGGTAGGTTGTGAAGTGAATATAGATGATTGTCTATGCAGATTTTTTGTCTTTGTCGTAAGAGTAAAAAATTAGGTCAGCAGGGGTCACGGTGACTTTCTGATCGCTTTCTCTAATCAAGTCGTTGAGAGCATCACAGAGTTTAGCTAGGCGATCGCTACCTAAAGCAGGCATAGATTTACGTTTTTTCATCCGACTTACAGCAGTATCAGTAATTCCCATTTTTTTCGCTAATTGCACACCTGTAATGTCGTACCGTGCCATAACTTCAGAAAGGCACCAACGAATCATAGTTTTTTGAGAACTCAACACTTTAAGCATAGCTTTTTACGCTTCCATTGCAACGATTGTTAAATGTGTTAGGTTAATTGCACTTTTAAATCAAAAAATTAGCAATAATTATTGACATATTGTACTGATATGCTAATATAGAGCATGACAAGCAAAAACCCGTGTCAGCGTAACCGACCAAAGTTACCTCGCTGACACGGGTGATTCAAAACCTTGAAAAACAAGGATCGCACATTACTTATGAGAATAGCACAAAACCACGTTAATCGCGGGGGACATCCGGCACCGCCAAACGGGGTGACACTCATCCGCATCTCACCGCCACCGGCCCTTCCAACAAAAAACCTACCCGGTTAGGGGTAGGTAATTGGTCAGCGATCGAGGGTTGCGGTTATGCCGCGTCATCGTCTGGCACCCAAATAATCACTTCATTAGGTTGCACCGTTGTACGAAACTGTAGAAAATTGGTTCTACTTTAACTATTCCGAAGAATAGAGAGTTCGCTTCCTGCAACAACGGCGAACTGTCGGCAGCACTCTGTCCACAGGCTTAAAATCGGGCGCAACTCGCCCTATTTGACAGCAAAGCTACTCTACTCCATTATTTTCAGGAAGTTTAAAACTGGTGGATATACCCAATTGCCTTGTTACAGGTCTCCTACTTTTAAGAGTTTTGTTCCCGGATGTCAAGCCGTTAAGTTTTTAAGCTTGGTTTTTGCTTCTCTACCATTCTACAACATTTTCTACAGTTTATGATTAACGGTAATCAACCCTCACTATCCGTCAGTTAAAAGCTAAGGTGTCCCGTCTCAGTCGGACTGCCTTCAAAATCACTCGCAACTTTTTTAAGTCCAGACTTGGCATCGTCAAGCGGGACTGGTCACGGTTAACTAAGGCTGAAATCATCCGAGTTCTTGATGATTATTACGGTTCTTTAGTCCCTGACTTAGCAAAAACCGTGCTAAGTGATTACCGTTTTCAAGTAACAAGTCCAGACAAATTTCTCAGCGTGTTGCCCAAATTACCCAGAGAGTCAGGTCAGCAATGGCGATTAATAGAAATCGCTAAAAATATAGATGAGTTGAGTAACTCTGAGATTTCCTTTTATTTCGTTCGTTTCAAAAAAGTTTACCCGAAAAATTATCAACTGGAAATAAAGGATAATCCAGAGTGTTTTTTAGTCGTTGCTGAGATAAATAAAGAACTCCATATTTATGTATCTCAACTGGGTTTTAACGTGACTGAGTTCTTAGGACAAATCAAGCAAAAGTATGCAGAGTTACTGTTTGAACTGTCGTCCCAGTTCCGTTGGCTTTATTCCGGTTGCTGACGGGCGATCGCATCAATGCCATTTTGGATCTTATTGGCTACCAGAAAAAATATGCGTGCCGGGTAGGGACGGGGGCCGATGCTATCCGCCACTATTTTGCCGTGCCCAAATTTGACGGCATAGACGTGGATCGGATTTTTGCTTTCTGGTTAGAGCGCGATATGAAGGCTCAGGAAAATTCCGGCAACGGGGCGCAGGGGATGTTTCCGGTTCTGGAGACGTTGCCGGGGATTTTGCACCGCCACTTGCACCGCCACTTGCACGGCATAATTTTCTCCTCTCGAATCTCCCCTTGAATCTCCCCTTAAAATCTCCCCTCGAATCTCCCGACTTGATAACTAAGAACCCCTGTAACCGATTTAGGTGACAGGGGCTAAAACCTTGACTGGAGAGGGTTTGAGAGTAAGCGGATGGTGGGACTCGAACCCATGACATTCAGCTTGGGAAGCTGACGTTCTACCACTGAACTACATCCGCGTAATTTGGTGACTTTTGTTTCCAAAATCACACTAGAATCACATTATATAACCACAACCCCAGGATTTGTCAAGTAGGGCGGATTCAGATTCAGCGATCGCACCTCCCGCACCGCAGCACCACCGGATCTTGGAACTGACCTCTGGGAAGCGATCGCATTTTTCAGTCTGCTTTATAGCGGTTATTATCGTGATGAAGTACAGAGGTTTTCTGGATTCCCGCATTCGCGGGAATGACAGGTTTTTTGTACTTCATAACTCTGACAAGTGCTTTAAGCATTTGAGAGGTATAGCCACGGGTTTAAAGCCGTGGCTACAAAGATATGGATGCTAAATGGGGCAACAGCAAGCGACAACATTAAGCAGTTTTCATGGTTGCTCGATCTTGCAGCAAGGTTTTAATTCCCGATTTTTCCAGAATGCCCAAAACTACTCCATTTTCATCAATTACTGGCAATTCAGTAACTTTATATTCTTCCAGTTTTGTCACCACTTCCAACAGCGTTTGGGTGGATTTAACAAACTGAATATCCGCTGGTTTCATTAGAGATTTTACTGGAGTAGTTGGCCATTCGTGGGTGGGAATATGTTTCATGTCATCTACCAAAAGTTCGCCCATAAATTTGCCACTTTCATCGATGACTAAAAACTTCCGCCAGGGGTTTTTGCCAATCACATATTCGTTAGCAAATTCTCGTAGGGAAAGGTGAGCGAAAATCAAGGGACTATCTGGGGTGACGGCATCAGCAGCAGTAAATTTGGTCAGCCGATCTTGGACGTTTGCAGATTGGGCGGCCATGCCAGCATTTTGCAGCAAGAATGCGCCAATTAAGACATTCCAGAAATTATTAAAGCTACCAGATACTAACACAGGAATTAGTCCAGAAACAATGGCCATCCAGCCGAAAACTTGACCCACTCGACCGGCAAATAAAACTCCTTTGTACGGGTTGCCAGTGATTTTCCAAACCGCTGATTTGAGGATGTTGCCCCCATCAAGAGGTAAACCAGGAATTAGGTTAAAAGTGCCAATGACCAAGTTGATGTAAGCTAAGAGTTGCACCACCGCCGCGATTGCCCCAGAAATATTGGTGAATGTACCAATGGCGGTGAAAATGCCAAATAAAATGAAGCTGACCAATGGGCCGGCGATCGCTACCCAAAATGCCTCTCCTGGGGTTTTTGATTCTCTCTCCAGGGTCGCGAGTCCACCAAATAAAAATAAGGTAATTGATTTAACTTCAATTCCCTGTTTAATCGCCACAAAGCTGTGTCCTAATTCATGGGCTAGAACCGAGGTAAATAACAACAATGCGGCGCATAATCCCAAAATCCAGGGTAAAATTATCCCTAAGTTAAATTGAGTAGCTAATTGACTGCCGTAGCTAAATGTGACTAAAGCTAAGACCAAAAACCAGGAAGAATTGATGTAAAATGGGATGCCAAATAAATTACCAACGCGAAAACTGCCGTTCATAGTTATTTCCTCTTAATTCAGCTTGGCGAGGTGTTTTCTCGATTCGTTGTTCTCATTGTAACAAAATGTAAAGTTACTGTGTATAGATAATTTTTCGTGTTACCCGTCCCTTCCGGTTCGGTTGTCTACGCAACCGCCGCCCCATTTATTGAATAAATCAGCTTTATTGCGTAATGCACTGGGCTGAAAAATGCGATTCCCGGATCGCTACGCGAATCGCGGTCAACAATCAACCATTAACGGTCAAAGGTTATCAAAAACTGTGAAATAATAGTCAGTATAATTTTAACCGCAATCTTGCCTCGATACCTAAACGAGTGGAGATGCAGTTGTGTTGAACTGAAGGAGTAAGCAAAAGAACGTGATTCAAAATATCCTAGTTGCCATTGATGGGTCTGATTTATCCGAGCAAGTGATCGCCACTCTTCATCAAATTAAACTTAGCAGCGATACTAAAATTATCCTGTCTTATGTAATTCCTAATACCGGGGCTGACGTGGACGTGGCTGCCGATCGCCCGCAAGCGGATCAAGAAGATGTGGCTTATATTCACATGAAAAAGCTCATGGAACCCTTGCAAGCGGAATTTTCTTGTCCTAGTGAATTGGAAATTGTCACCGGGGATCCGGCAGAAGAAATTATCCGGTTAGCCAACATCTATAAGGCTGATTTAATTGTAATTGGTAGTCGGGGTTTGACGGGAATTAACCGGATTTTACTTGGTTCAGTCAGCAGTCAAGTGGTGGCTGATGCTCACTGTTCGGTTTTAGTGGTAAAACCCAAATCAAACCATTAAACCATCCATAGTGGCAGTATAGTGGCAGTATAGATGTCAAACTCTTTTTCCCGACTTGCTTAAAAGATGTTTTCTGATATTTTTTATGTTTAGTCAACTAATCTATAAATAGTAATTAGCTATCAGCCATCATGTATCAGCTATCAGTTATCATAAGACGGCTGACGGCTGATACCTGACCGCTGGCTGCTGACCGCTGAAAATAAAAATTTCTATGAATTTGCCAATTGTTTACCATCCTAATTATGTCGTACCTTTGCCGGAATATCATCGATTTCCGATGGCAAAATTTAGCCTGCTTCATCAAATGCTACTTGCGGATCGAGTGGCTGAACCAGGCCAATTTCATGCCCCAACTTTTCCCGCGAAAGAATGGATTTGTCAGGTACATAATTCTGATTATGTCCAAGCCTATTGTAGCGGCACTTTAGATCAAAAAGCCCAAAGGCGAATTGGTTTACCCTGGAGTGCGGCATTGGCCGATCGCACTTGTATTGCGGTAGGGGGGACTATTTTAACTGCTGAGTTGGCTTTAAAAACGGGTTTAGCTTGTAATACAGCCGGGGGAACTCATCATGCTTTTCCTCGTTTTGGTTCGGGTTTTTGTATTTTTAATGATATGGCGATCGCGGCTAGGATTTTGCAACAGCTTGGCCAAGTTAAAAAAGTCTTAATTGTGGATTTAGACGTGCATCAGGGAGATGGCACAGCAGTGATTTTTCAAGATGACGAAAGCGTTTTTACTTTTTCCATGCATTGTCAAGCCAACTTTCCGGGAACCAAGCAAAAAAGTGATTTAGATGTGCCGTTGCCCGTGGGCATGGAAGATGATGAATATTTGCAAACTCTAGCCAATTATTTACCAGATTTGTTGACTCAAGTCAAGCCGGATTTGGTAATTTATGACGCAGGGGTAGACTGTCATGCGGGCGATCGCCTAGGGAAACTTTCTCTGAGCGATCGCGGTCTTTTTCGTCGAGAAATGCAGGTATTATCTACCTGTGTAGGTGCAGGTTATCCCGTCGCTTGTGTCATTGGTGGAGGTTATTGTAACGATATGAATGATTTAGTCTATCGCCATTCTTTGCTGCATCGAGCCGCAACAGAAGTTTTTCAACAGTACCGATTGTAATCAAAACTCGGCAATCATTGTCGATCGCATTTTTGGCAAAAAAACGCTAAAATTTTCGTTGATAGGAGTTACGCAATTGTCCAAAAATATTCCCAAAATATTATTGGGGCGATGATTTTGGCGTAATTTCTGTATCACCATTTACAGTCACATAAAATAGGAAACAAAGAATGGGCGATCTGTCTCGGCGTAAATTTATCGTAATGGGCACTTTAGCCGCTGGGTTTGCCGTTTGTACCCACCCGATTTCTGCCCAAGTAATTACAACCGATAGTGTTGGTTTGGTAGCAGGACCAGTGCAAATTCCCGTAGCTGACGGCGCAATTCCTGCTTATCAAGCGATGCCCGATCGAGGCAATAATTTTCCGGTGATTTTGGTCGTGCAAGAAATTTTTGGGGTTCACGAACATCTTCAGGATATTTGTCGCCGGTTGGCAAAATTTGGATATATGGCGATCGCCCCAGAAATGTTTGTCCGGCAAGGAGATGTGTCTAAGCTACAAACCGTAGAAGAAATTATTTCTCAAGTGGTTTCAAAAGTTCCCGATGCTCAAGTTATGTCCGACTTAGATGCCACAATTGCTTGGGCTAGAAACAGCGGAAAAGCCAACATGAATCAAGTTGGCATTACGGGATTTTGTTGGGGTGGAAGAATTACTTGGCTTTATGCAGTGCATAATCCAAATATTCAAGCGGGAGTCGCTTGGTATGGTCGGTTAGTCGGTGATTCTTCGCCCTTGACTCCGCAGCATCCGATTAACGTTGCGGCCAATTTAGCGGTGCCAGTTCTGGGACTTTATGGTGGCAATGATGAATTAATTCCGATGGATACGGTTCAGAATATGCGGCGCATTTTGTTCCAGGGTAGCAGTCAATCAGATATCTTCGTTTATCCCGGTGCGCCTCACGGTTTTTTGGCCGATTATCGTCCGACTTATCGAGAGAAAGAAGCCAGAGAAGCCTGGGGGCGAATGATTGCTTGGTTTAAACGAAATGGCGTAGGCTGAAGATAATTTTTTATCAGATATTTGGTTTCAGACCACGGGTTTTACCCCGTGGCAACATAAAATAAGTCCGCTTTTAGCGGACTTATTTTAATTTGATCTAATTCTAATAATTTGAACCTGTGGTTAAGGCGTTTAGATATCAATTATGGGAATTCCTGAAAGCTGAAAGGTGATGAATAAAAAACCGATCCCAGTAAAAATTAGATTATATAGAGTATAATTTAGATGATTCTATAAAAAATTAGGTTAATGCAAATTCATTATATGCTCAATTTGCATGGCAGCTATACTAAAAACATTAACTTACCATTTGAGCAAATAAAAAACTTTTGCACCAAATGGCAAGTAAGTGAATTGGCTCTATTCGGTTCTGTCCTGCGGGAGGATTTTCGCCCGGATAGCGATATCGATTTGCTAGTTACATTTATTCCTGATGCTGATTGGAGTTTATTCGATCATATTCAAATGCAGCAAGAATTAACCACAATGTTGCAAAGAAAAGTTGATCTGGTGAGCAAACGGGCGATCGCCAGAAGTCAAAACCAGATTCGTCGTCAGGAAATTTTATCAACTGCTCAAGTTATTTACCCAACTAATACTTATGTCAAATAAACGAGATATTGCCACTCTTTTAGATATTCAGCGGGCATCTCAAAAGATTAGTGAATCATCAAGAACAACACCGATCGCAATGTCCACATTTGAGATTTTTGAGTAGATGTTTGGCTTCTCTATCGAAGCCAAATGCTTGGAGTAAAAAATGCCACCGACAACTCCGAGTGGTGAGATATTTGGCCATTATTTGAGTGCCATTGCTATCAGTTTTTAGCGGTTGACTTGACTTGGGAGAAATGATATAATGAAATGGGTCGAGCCATTGTAATTGATTCTGACTATGTAAGAGGGAAAGCGCGATCGCACCTTCCTTATATTTGCGGGCAACTTCGTCAATATTTCCCTGTTTGGGTAATTTTTTGCCTAGTTCTAGAGCCCGTTGAGAAAGCGATCGCTGCTGTTGGATTAAAAACTCTCGTCGTTGGCGATCTTCTGGGTCAAGAAACCCGGTACATTCACTGACTAATGTTAAGGCTTCAGCGGGTTTACCATCCCGACCAGCGCGTCCTACTTCCTGAATATATTCTGATAATAAACTTGGGGCTTGAAAATGAACCACCCAGCGAACATCCGGTTTATTTACCCCCATACCAAAGGCACAAGTACAGACCACAAAAGGTAAGTTTCCGTTAATCCAAGCTTGTTCAATAAAACGCCGTTCCGATCCACTCAGTCCCCCGTGATAAGCGCGAGTATTATATCCTTTTTGTTGTAAAATTTGGGCAAGGTCTTCGCTATCTTTGCGCGATCGCACATAGACTAAACCGGATTCCGATTCGCGTTGTTTGATATAATTAAATAACTGTTGACGGCGACCCCGTGGCGTCCAGGCAACTTTCACTTGCAGATAAAGATTTGGGCGATAAGGACTATATAAATACTGTTGGGGTTTTTGCAATTGTAAAACTTGACAAATAGTTTTTTGGGCAACTGGATCCGCCGTGGCGGTAAACGCAGCAATCGCCATTTTACTCCCCGGAGGTTTAGATTTTAGTAAGTGCGATCGCACCGTTCCTAAGCGTCGATAAGCTGGGCGAAAAGTATCCCCCCATTGGACTAAACAATGGGCTTCATCGAGAATTAAACCATTAATGGGTAAATGGGGTTGAGTCAGACAGTCCCAAACTGGCTTACTGAATAAAGTTTCTGGAGATAAATATAATAAGCGTAACTGATTTTTTTGTAACGCTTCTAGAGTTTTTTTTCGTTGTAATTTACTAATTTCATTATGTAATAAGGCAGCGGGAAGTTGGCGATCGCGTAACTCTTGCACCTGGTTTTCCATTAACGCCACCAAAGGAGAAACCACCAAAGTTAAACCGTTATTTAATAATGCCGGTAATTGAAAACAAATCGATTTGCCGCCCCCGGTTGCCAAGACTACCAGGGCATCGGTTCCTTCTAATAAAGTTTGGACGATTTCTCCTTGGGGTGGGCGAAAATCCTCATATCCCCAAATGCGGCGAAATTCCTGCCGTACATAATCCCAAAAAAACTGATTTTGCTTGTCCATTTTTCCTAAATATCTCTTAGAATAATTATGTTATACCAAATCCGGTTCAATCGTAGGGGAGAGAAAGCGAATCGCCCCTACGATTTATCAGATGTCATTCCCGCGTTAGCGAAGCATGGGCGTCAGCGCTATATGCGGGAATCCATAAACATTTTTTGGAAATTATTGTAAATTAAGAAAATGGAAATAGAAATGGAAATCGAAATGGAATTAGAAATTATTGCTCATCGGGGATTTTCGGCGATCGCCCCTGAAAATACTCTCGCGGCATTTGCTGCTGCCGTAGAAAATTCTGCTGATTCGGTGGAATTTGACCTGCAATTAACCGCTGATGGGGTTCCCGTAGTCATCCATAATCTCACCTTAGACAAAACTACCGGAACCCCCGGAAATGTCACGGCAAAAACTTTAACTGAGTTAAAATATTTAGATGCAGGCAGTTGGTTTCATCCTCAGTTTGCCGGTGAAAAAATTCCCACCTTAGCGGAAACTTTAGCCATTCTCCAGCCCTTACCCCAGCATATTTATTTAGATGTTAAACCTCATTGCCAATGGTCTGACTTGCAGGTGGCAGAATTAGTCGAGATGCTGATTGCTCAAGGGTGGCAAGAAAGGGCGATCGTTTCCTCATTTAATCCTCAGTTTGTGGCACAAGTTCGCCAGACTCAGCGGGGGTTAACCTTGGGTTATATTGTGGCTAATGTTGAAGATTATGAGGCAGAATTGGCCAAAGCAATTCATCAAGGCAATTCGGTGATGATTAGCGAATATCATCTGTTGTTAAATAATCCCATTTTGGTGGAAAAAAGCCGCGATCGCGGCGTGGATATTGTGGTTTGGACGGTGGACGATCCCGATGACTTGCAAGCTTTAGTTAATATTGGTGTTCGGCGAATTGTTACTAATTCTTTAGTCGGAAAATAACTGGTTTCTCTATAATATAGCTTTGTAGGGTGGGCATTGCCCACTTTATGTTTATTCTCTAAATTGGCAAAATTGACAAAATTGACAAAATTTTTTTCACAGAATCTTGATAATCCGTCACAAGCGATCGGCTAGAAAATTTTTAATTAGAAAATATTGCTCAAAATATTTAATTATCTTATGTGTTTATATTTTTTTGATTAAAATTACTCAATAAAAAAAGTTGAGCCAGGAAAAGATTGGTATTACTTACAACAATTTTATTTAATTAATCAATGTAACTATCTGTATAGTTCCATGAAAATTTAATTACTTTTGTAAAAACAGATACCAATTAGCAAAAATTGATTAGCAAACACTGATGATTTTGATTAGCATCATCACCGATCGTTGCTGCGGCTGTTTTTGGCAGGTGGTGCGAAAGAACTCCGCTCCGCTGCCGCGATCGCGCGACTCAGATGTCGCTACAATATAACTTGACATTGTTTCCGGAAGTTTGACCGCTGGTGTTGTTTGAAAATTTAGGAAAACCCTGGGAAAGTCACTATGAAAGAGTTAGAACAATGGTATCGCGTGCTCGGACTGGAGTTGGGAGCATCTTGGGAAGAGGTGAACCAAGCTTATAAAGACTTGGCATTTATTTGGCATCCCGATCGCATTCCCAACGATAATCCTAGATTGCAGGAAAAAGCTGAAGAAAAGCTCAAAGAGATTAATCATGCTCGTGACCAATTGCGTTCTAGAAAATCTGACTTAAAAACTTTTAACAATGGTAGAAGTGAGCGATCGCCCACTCCTTCGACTACCCGCGATCGGCCCCAAACTCCGCGCTATTCTTACTATAAATCCCAATCGCAAACCCATCAATCTCAGTCGAAAAACTATCAATCAAAAACTCAAAACCATCAGTCTCAGAGCAATTCTCAGAACAATTCTCAGAGCAATTCTCAGAGCAACTCTCAGACCAACTCTCAGACCAATTCTCAGAGTAACTCTCAGACCAATTCTCAGAGCAATTCTCAGAAGCGATCGCCCTACTATCAGGATCTCAGTGGCAGTGACTTTCGGGGGGCTGACTTCAAAGAAAAGGATTTATCTGGCAAAAACCTCAGCAATTCTAACTTGCAAAACGCTGACCTAAGTGATGCTTTTTTGCATAAAATAAATCTCAGTGGAGCCAACCTAGAAAATGCCAATTTATTTAGAGCCAATCTTTTAGAAGCTTGCCTGACCCAAGCGTGTTTACGCAACTGTAATTTAATTGGGGCTGACTTAAGTGGGGCTGACCTGAGTGGGGCAGATTTAACCGGCGCTAAAGTGGGAACAAAAAGTAAAATATTGGTCAAACTTACCGGGACTAAATTATCGGGAGCGATTATGCCTGATGGCACAATTCACCCATAATTAAACCCATAACTAAATAGCCACGGATTTAAATCTGTGGCGTTTTGTTTAATTCGTTTTGGGTAAGGGCGAAGCATTCCGATAATAAACCTCGGTTTTTTATAGTTATTTCAAGTACACTTGAGACAATAGATCGAGGGGGCAAGCATTGCGCCCAAAGAAGCAAATCAACAGATATCTTAGGGGCGCAAGCATTGCGCCCCTACAGCATTGTATCAAGCACAATTGAAATAACTATATCGAAAAATATTGGCCGGAATGCTTCGCCCCTACAAAAATTAAGCAGATTGCGCCAATTCATTAGCGGCTCGCAAACGCAAACTTAATTCTTTAGAAATTTCTAATAAAATTTGCGGATGTTGCTGAATTAACTGGTCAAAACTATTTTTCTGCAACGCTAATAAGCTACAATCCGTCACAGCAATGACTGTGGCGGAATGGGGCAGATCGTCTAATAAGGTCATTTCCCCAAAATGCTCCCCGACGGATAATTTAGCGATTTCTTTCGGCGGAGCATTTCGGGGTTGTCGCATAATTTTCACGGTGCCGGAGTTGACAATATATAAAATGTCTCCTAAACTGCCTTCGGTGAAAATTATTTCCCCTGCCAGAAAATTTTGGGGCATCATTTCTCGCGAAATTAGGGATAACTGATCTAGGTTTAAATGCCGAAATAGGGCAATTTGTTTGAGCAATAATAACTGGTCTGTGAAAACTGGCAAAACAGCCTCAGATAATAGACCTTGCTGGGACAATTCTCCAGGAGATTCATGGTTATTTTGCTGGGTTTCTAGGGCGAATGAAGCCGCTATTTTAATCCAGCGATCGCTTGCTTCTGATGCTTCTTGAAGTAATTGCCGTTGGGTTTCATCTAATGGAGAAAGATCCGCAAGATTAACTGAAGATTTGGGCGGAGTGGTTTTGCCGGAAGCTAACTGTTCCAAAAGGGGCATTATGGGCAGGACAAACCGGCGCTGTGGCAAAGATGCCAAGGTTTCCACTGCATTAGCCCGTTCTCTTTGATCGGGGGAACTCAGCCGTCTTTGCACATAGCTGACCGTGCGGGAATGGCCGAAACAAGATAGGACATAAAATAGGCGATCGAGAATGCGTTGATGATAGTCTTCGATCGCCGCAAAAAAGAACTTTAAATCCGATCGATCCGAGGGCATTTCTTGCTGCCACCGCAGACTTTGCGTTATTAGTTGAAAATCCGCATCAAGATATTCAAACAGTACCGCTTCAGCTTGGTTGCTACCCACTTTGGCGATCGCGGCAATTGCCGTATCCACAACTTCTGGTTGGGACGCGGACAAATAAGGCTGCACCACCGCTAAACTGGAATCCCCATAAGCAGCTAAAGCGATCGCCGCTTGGTTGCGAACATTTGGGTCTGCATCCTCCAAACCTCTGACCATATATGACAACATTTCCGGACAATGGACAATCCCCAACAAATGAAAGGCAGCCCCGCGCACTTCTGGGGAGGGATGGCTGACTTGCGCGATCGCAATTTTGCCAATCAAACGGTCGTGGGGTTGGGCAATAGTTGCCAGAGTTTCTAAAGTTTCCCGTTTCACCTCTGGGGCAGCCCCTCGGAGAATTTTTTCAAGCTGAGAAATAAATTCTGGTTGGCGACTATAGCGACTTAAAACTGTTCTCACCGCCGCTTGTGCGGGGGTGGGTTCTGATTCTGAATGCCATAAAAGTTCACAAGCTGTTTCGGTTTCGGCGCTAGTTCCTTGACTGGTGGCGGCAACACAGGCGATCGCCTTTACTTCCTGATTTTCATCTGCTAATAATGACGACAATTGCTCATCTTTCACCGCGTAACCACTGGCGATCAAAACTTCCAAGGCAATACTTCGAGTGGTCGAGTCTGGAGAGTCTAATAACTGCTCAAATTTATGAATTAATGCCCGGTTGTGGGTTTGGGTTGCCAGTCGTACCACAGCCCGACGGGTTGCGGCATCTGCATTTGGCAACAATGCTTCTAATTCGGGGAATATTTTGCGGAGATTTTTTAGATAAGCGGCTAATTGTAAGCCTAAAATGTGGGCATTTTGATTCTCGCTACTTAACAAAGCGCGAACTTGGTCAATGGATGGATATCGGATATGTTGAATCCCACTTTTTACATGGTCTAAACTAACTTGTCCGTTCCGTAACATGGCCACTAAAGATTTTAAATAGCTTTTGCCAGTGAAGTAACTAACTACGATTAAAATTGTGCTGATGACAATCCCTATCCAGCTAACTTGTAAGTGGGTCAAAATTGGCTGGGCAACCAGGAGAATTACCCCAGCGAAAATCCGCCCCATTGGGGTAAAAATTCCCTCGCTGAGTACCCGAATTCGGCCACTAAGTTGGGGCGGCACCGCATTATAGTTTAAGGCTGTCACGGGAATGCCGATACTATATAATAAAGTGCGATAAGTAAAGTTGGCGCCAATAGCTGAAGGTAATTTGAAGCTGACCGCTAATCCAATAAAAGTGAGCAAGTTAGCCAGAGGATAAATCAGGTTCATCTGTCTGACTCCCAGTTTTTGAATTAGGGGTCTGGTGAAAAAGACAATTAATATTAATTCCAGGGCGGTTAGGGCGGCGGTGACTAATCCCAGGAAACTGGCTAAATTTTGAGCATTGGCAAATGTTTCGGTATAAATAATCGAATGTTGAACTTCGTTGATAGATCGAACCATCTCCAAGGCAAAAGCACTAATTGCCAAATAAAATATGATGGGGTAATTTGCAAGTAGCTGGGGGATATTTTTAAATCTATTATTAATAATTTTTTCTTGATTCGGTTTTTCTGCTGCCGGTTTGTTAATCGGTTTTTCGTTTTTTTGTAAAGAATATATTTCCGCGATCGCCAGACCATAGAGAACTGGCATTAATAGCAACTGATTTTCTAAGTTTACGGATTTGGACAGCAACCCGACCAAGATACTACCGAGGAAATAGCCAATGCTAGAACCTAGGGACAAAATTGGCGTATATCGCTTTAATTCTAAGGAGGTAAAATAGTCACTAACTAAAGTCCAGAACTTAATCCTAAACAGCAAAACATACGCAACCCAGGCAAAGATTAAGAGACTAAAATATACTGCTACAATATTCCAACTCAGCAGCGATCGCAGTCCCAGGACAATCACACTGGAAATGCCCAAAGCCCACTGAAATAATTTGGGGCGATCGCAACGGTCAATAATCCGACTAAAACCCCCAGATACTAACATCGTAGCGATCGGCATCAAAATTAAAAATAGGGGCAGATACTTTGGCCCTGCTTTCGTCAAAAATAACGAACGACCAATGGTTAAAGCAATGGCATTACTGCCCATAATTAAAAAGCCGATAAACGTCAAGTGAGCTAATCGGCTAATTTCTTGAACCGAACTCCCCAGACGTTTTTCAATTAATCTAAACATTTGAAAATTTTCCTCACCCATTCACAGGTCAATGAAAATCAGCATTCAGCAGTCAGCGATCGCCATACAGCCAAGATTATTTCACTCTTCCGCTAACTTAGCATCGGGATAAATGCTGACAAAAAAAGTCATTTTTAACACAATTTTTGTCAGAAAATCTTAATTTATTGCTGATTTTTTTTCTGACAATCTACATAAATTTACTATATAGCACAAAATATTAAAAATGTCTGACCATGATGGGATTCAGATGATGTATTCCAGACATTGTAGAGGTATTGCCCGCTATATGATTGCTGAATGGTTACTGAATGGTTGCGGAATAGTTGCTGAATGGTTGTTGAATGATGACGGCAAAAAATAGCAACATAATAGCAACATAGTAGAGTGAGCGATGCCCACTCTACTTCTAATTAATTATTGAATGACCGCGAGGTGATTCGCTCTGAATGTTTTATGAATGTTTCCTGAATGTTTCCAGGCTGTTTTTTATTTTGAAGGGTGATGATGGAGATTTGGACAAAAACCTGTGCAAAAAGTGGGGCGTTACAGGAATAGAGTCAAATTTGGCAACATTCTTGAATCGAGACATAAATTAGACGCTTTGGCTAGAAATCTAAAGAAAATCAAAACAAAAGCTTAGATCGTTCTTTAGACTGAACAAAAGACTGAACAAAAGAAGAAAAATCCGATCGCTCGGAAGGGAAATGGGCGAAATTGCCTCAGAATTTACTTAGCAGCTTAATTAGCCGCTTACTTAGCAGCAGTAGATGCTAACATCTTCGCCACATTCATCAGCGAGGTAACACAAAGCCCGAAAACGTAATGCGACGAATTGTTCATAGAACGGATTGAGTTTACACATTGGGGGAATGTGAAATAACGTTCGGCCAAATAGTTTAATGTCTCGCTCAAAAGGGCATTGTGCAGGAATCAATTTACAAACGGATCTAGCAAATTGTTGATCTTTTATTTTTATGGAATCAATCCAATTTCGAGTTGGTTGCAATAACACATCGAACAGAGTTGGGGATTTCCGAGAGGTTTTGCCAGAGAGACTGGATGCAAGAGTCATTAGATACCTTCCGATAATTTTTCACTAAACAACATAACGAACTGGTCGTTATAGTTTTATCTTCGGCACTTCTCCCCAGTATCAGTGCGATCGCGCTAACAAATTTTTGGTGTTCTCCATCGCACAATTGGGTGATCTGGGTTTTCCGCCCTGTGCGATCGCTCTCATTGTTTTCGGTGATCTGAATCACTTATTTTCACCAATGATTTTACTCTCGCAAAAGCTTAAAAGCTGAAATATTGAATCAGACTAAGATTGGAGAGTTTTAGAAATTGAACAACCTCTAATCAATTTAGATTAGCATCAGCATAAAAAATAGTAGTCATAAATACAATACCATGTCAAAGAGCAACGGGAGTAGTCGCCGAAAAACTGGATTTTTGTCATGTTTTCTGTAATTTTGGCTCAAGTACCATTGAAGTCCGAACGAAGCAACCGAGTTTTGGCGATCGTTTTGGCCTCGATAGCACCGAGGCAACGGGCGAACCACCAAGATGTAGAGGCAATTCACTTCTTGCCTCGACCGACTCGACTATAGGTATAACAGAATATACCACAATAACTATATATATATATGTGTGTCTGGCATATATCCCAGCATCGGTCGCATCGGGGTATTGGGCGCCCGGATCCCCGAATACCCGAATCATCCCGCTTGGATGCGATCGATCCACGTCAGGGGCAACACCAGGGAATTACTCACCTCTCTAATAACCCGCTTCTATCAGATCGGGTTCAAACACTGATTCCTTCGTTGGCTGTGATGGCGAAAATTCGTTGAAATCTCTCAGAGTGACCGAAGAGGTATAGTTATTTGAAATAAAAATGAAACATTAAATTTTATAACTTTGGTAGGGGCGCAATGCTTGCGCCCCTCAGAATTTTATCAAGCTTAATTGAAACCCCTACATAAGTAGGTGAACATAATTAATTGCACTTTTCGTTATCCAGGCGAAAATCCTGGGATTCCCGCGTATAGGCAGGAGAGAGAAGAGAGGAGAGAGAATAGAGAATATATTTACTCTTTACTCTTTACTCTTTACTCTTTACTCTAATTTTGTGGTTAATTAATTTATGCACGTAAACTTAATATTCTTTCTTGTCTGAGAAGTTTTGAAACAATTAATTGTGATAATAATTCCAGTTTAGTAACTATAGCAATCCTAGATAGGTTGTGGTAGGGGTAATTTATGAAATATCCTTACGATATGGGTTTAATTTCCCAAAATATTACAACTTAAATAGGATTGCTATAGCGATCGCTCCCTATTTTGTTAGTTTACCATGCGATCGCACCTCAATTGTTTTGCTAGAATAAGTTTTGCTCAAGTCAAAAATCACATCTATGCACCCTCAACTCATCAAAACAGCGGCCATTCAAACATCCTATTCCGAAGAACACCACCGCAACGTCCAAAAAATCAGTGAATTCGTCCGAGAAGCGGCAGCTAAAGGCGCTCAAGTCATCTTACCTTCAGAATTATTTGAAGGACATTATTTTTGTAAAGCAGAACAGGATAAATTTTTTGACTGGGCCCATCCCGTCGCAGGACATCCCACCATTCATCATTTCCAGAAAATTGCCGCCGAATTAGGGGTCGTCGTGCCGGTTTCTTTTTTTGAAAAAGCAGGCCAGTCTTATTACAATAGTGTGGCCATTGTCAATGCGGATGGGTCTTTATTGGGGATTTACCGCAAAAGTCATATTCCCGATGGCCCAGGATATGAAGAAAAATTTTATTTCCGACCGGGAAATACCGGATTTCGGGTTTGGTCAACCCGATTTGGCACCATTGGGGTAGGGATTTGTTGGGATCAATGGTTTCCCGAATGTGCCAGAGCAATGGTGCTCATGGGAGCAGATATCTTACTTTATCCCACGGCGATCGGCAGCGAACCCCAACAGGCGGATTTAAATACTAAAGACCCTTGGCAACGGGTGATGATTGGTCATGCAGTGGCGAATATTGTCCCGGTGGTGGCGGCAAACCGGATCGGCACCGAAGACGGACAAACTTTTTACGGTCATTCTTTTATTGCCAATCACTTCGGGGATAAAGTGGCGGAATTAGGTGCAGAGGAAGAGGGGATTATTTATGCCACCTTCGATCGCGCCGAAATTACCCGGACAAGGGCGGCTTTTGGCTTTTTCCGCGATCGCCGTCCCGAACTTTACGGTCTTCTCAGCAGTGTTGATGGCATCTAGCATCCAATTGGATATTTACCTGATGTTTACCGTCCGGGGAACCTTAAACCCCAGCCACGCATCTAGACGATATCTGGATGATATTTATACGATATCTATAGAGTATTTTTGCTTCAATTATTGCCATATTTTTGCCTAATTGATGGTCAAGGGGATGGTTGGGTAAGTTTAAAATTAATCAAGTTTTGTAAACATTTATAAACTTGAGCCAGCGATCGAAAAATACCGGGAAATTATCCGATTGACTGGGGAGGGGCAAAAACCCATCGATCGCTGCTGTAAAGCCATGTCAAAAGTCATCATTTCCTGCACGCTTGACTTGATTATAGCAGTTCTCAGACCCCCGCCGGCGCGGGGGCAGGTTTATAAAATACAGAGATGTCGGTGGATTCCCGCATTCGCGGGAATGACAAAACGATGTACTTCATAGATTAAAGAACTGCTATATCAGGGCAGCGATCGGAGAAACCGGAGTTATGGACATATTTCTGCCAATTATGGGTGAATTTGTCGCCAAAAACTCCGATTTTTTCCGGCAACCACCTGCGGTAGAGAATATAATGGATCTGTATATGCCAACCTAATCTCACATCTTCATGGATTAAACAGACAAGACTCGATCGCTCTTCACTCAGATAGCTGAATCAGATCCCCGAAAATTGGCAATTGGGTACAATTTACCCGATTGGGAAACAGCTAAATTATAGCGGGATGAGATAGATTTAAATAAACTCAAAGAAATCAAGGATATTTACGAGGTATTCCCATGATTAAACGAAAAAATAGCGCAAAAATCTTGGCAGGATTATTCTTATTTTCGACCTTAATTGCTGGTGTTGGCTTGCTGCCGCATCAAATCGCAAAATCTTATGAATCTGAAGAGTTTCAAATTAGTCAATGGGGTGGCGGGGGTGGGGGGTGGCCTCAACCAACGTATCGTGGGGCCCCAGCCAGAACCATTGGCGGAGGTACTCGCGGCGATGATTGCATTCCCGAGAATTCACCCGAACCGACTGCATTAATTCCTACCAATAATGTCTGGACGACTCTTGCCGAGCGCCCCAAATTTTTCTGGTATATTCCTTCAACTAAAGCAAACACCGCAGAATTTGTAGTTTTGGATCAAAATGACCAAGAAGTTTATAGTAAAATCATCGATCTGAGTCAGGTGAAAACTGGGACAATTATTGAAGAAAATCTCCCCCCAGATGTTTCTTTAAAAACAAGTGAAGTCTATACCTGGCAGTTGTCAATCGTTTGCAATCCCCAACGCAGAAGTGGAGATATTTTTCGGGAAGGTTGGGTCGAGCGAGTAAACTTAGAAGCGGATAAACTGAACCAACTACAAACGAATCTGGAAAAAGCCGGTGAAGATAGTTGGAAACAAGCGGAAGCCTACCTCAATGCCGGGATTTATAATGAACTGGTGAGTTTATTGGCTGAAAATCGTTGTGACGATCAAAATAAATGGCAAGAGTTGTTAAATTGGATGGGTTTAGAGGCACAAGTGGGGACTGATACGATCGCCCAATGTGCCGTACAAAACAACTAAACAACAACTAAAGGGGTGTCTCAAGATGTGGTCAACCTGGAAAAAGTTGATATGGCAATGGCGTGGGGTCTGGCTAACTGCCCCTAGTATGGCAGTCCTAGTCATTCTGGTGCGCTGGGGAGGGTTATTGCAAGCCTGGGAATGGGCAGTTTTCGATCAGTCCCTCCGGTTGCGCCCTGAAGAAACCCAGGATCGCCGAATTGCCATTGTGGGAATTGACGATCTCGATCTGCAAAAAATTGGTCAGGCGATCGTTCCTGATGGGGTTTATGCGGATTTGATCCGCAAACTCAAGGCCATGCAACCGAGAGCCATTGGTTTAGATATTTATCGGGATTTACCGATAGAACCCGGTCATCAAGAGTTGGTCGAAGTGTTTCAATCCACCCCAAATCTGGTCGCCATTCAGAAAGTGGTGGGGGATAGTCCCAGGGAACTGGTGGGTGGCCCCCCCGCTTTGGCGGGCAACTTTTTTCAAGTTGGCGCAAATGATTTAATTGTTGATGCGGATAACAAGGTGCGCCGTAGTTTTCTTTATGTGCAACCGGATCCGGAGCAGACATATTTCAGTTTTGGGATGTTGTTGGCCGGTGCTTATTTAAGTGCTGACGGCATTGGCCCAGAAGAAGATCCAGACACAGGCACTTGGCGGTTTGGTCGGACTGAGTTTCCCCCTTTAGACCCCAATTATGGCGGCTATGTGCGGGCGGATATGGCGGGCTATCAGGTGTTGCTGAACTATCGCGGGGGCAGTCAGCATTTCGAGACTGTACCCATGCGAGATATTTTGGACAACAAGGTGCCGCAAACTTGGGGGCGCGATCGCATCATTTTAATTGGTGCGGTCAGCGACAGTTCTAACGACCTATTTTTTACTCCTTATAGTAGCGGTCTGCTGACCCTGCCCGAACGGATGGCTGGAGTAGAAATTCATGCCCATAAGATCGGCCAAATTTTAAGCAGCGTCCTCGACGATCGCCCCTTAATTAGAAGTTGGCCAGAATATTATGAATGGCTGTGGATATTATTTTGGAGTACCATTGGCGCGTCCTTCACTTGGGCTTGGCGATCCACGGGTAGGGAAAAAACCTTTTCCTGGCAAAAATCTGTTGCCTTAATCATTGCGGCATTGGCCTTATTTGGCAGCACTTATGCAGCCATGTTACAAAGTTTGTGGTTGCCCTTGGTGCCTGCGGGTTTAGCTTTAGCCGGTTCCGCGATCGCCGTCACCGCTTATATTGCTCGCAGTGCCGCCGAAATTAGAAAAACCTTTGGTCGTTATCTCACCTCGGAAGTGGTGTCTAATTTATTAGAAAACCCCGAAGGTTTAAAAATGGGGGGAGAACGGCGCAAAATTACTATTTTTACTTCCGATTTAAGAGGTTTCACTGCCTTATCGGAAAGACTCTCTCCCGAAGAAGTGATTAAAATTCTTAACTTCTATCTCAGCAAGATGGCGGATGTGATTACATCCTACCAAGGGACAATTGATGAGTTTATGGGCGATGGCATTTTGGTGCTGTTTGGGGCTCCGACCCCTAGACCCGACGACGCGGAACGAGCGATCGCCTGTGCGATCGCCATGCAATTAGCCATGAATGAAGTCAATCAAAAAATGAGAGAGTGGGGCTTGTCTAATCTAGAAATGGGCATCGGCATCAACACTGGGGAAGTCGTAGTGGGGAATATCGGTTCAGAAAAACGCACCAAATACGGGATCGTCGGCAGTCAAGTCAACTTAACTTATCGAATTGAATCCTACACCACTGGGGGACAGATTCTCATCGCTGAAAGTACCCTAAAAGATGTCGGTGAGCGCTTAATTAAAATCAACGGCAGAAAAGAAGTAACCCCCAAAGGAGTCAAAGAACCGATCGCTATTTATGATGTGGGTGGGATTCGGGGAAAATATAATTTATATCTGCAAAAAGACGAAGAAGTTTTCTTCCCCCTGGAAGCAGCACTCCCTTTGCAATACACAATTTTAGATGGCAAAAATGTTGGCGACACCAAATTTTCCGCCAGTTTAATTCAGCTTGCCGCTAAAGGGGCATTAGTGCAAATCCCCAAGGCATTATCAAATCAGCTTCCACCGCCCCCATTAAGCAATCTGAAGCTGAATTTAATCTCCCCGGATGCAGAGAAAGAAGTCAGTGAAGATTTTTATGCTAAAGTGTTGGAAAAACCCGCCGAATCCGGTTGTTTTTATATTCAGTTTACCTCCCAACCTCCAGCGGTTGAAGCTAAACTTTCCGTCCTATACAAATGTCTCACCCCATAAAGCCTCTGTAATCCAATAAAAACCGCTATATAATTTTGATCGGTGCTATATTAACCTGGGAATGCTGAAGTTTCATTCCCAGGTTATGCTGGTTTTTTTCGCGGATAAAAAAATCTTATCGATTGGGCAATTAGAGGCAAAAAACATGACTAAATTACTTTTCCTAGGGTCGGGATCGGCTTTTACCGTTGGGGCGGATAATTATCAATCAAATATACTGTTGATCCATGAACAGGGCGATCGCCTTTTGATTGATTGTGGGTCAGATATTCGCTGGTCTCTCCACGCTGCCGGATTTTCTTATTTAGATATCACGGATATCTATGTCAGCCATTTACATTCCGATCATGTCGGGGGGCTGGAATATATGGCTTTTACCACCAAGTTCGATCCCCGGTGCGAAAAACCCAATTTGTACATCAGTAAAGATATCGCTGCCCCACTGTGGCAAAATACTTTATCCGGTGGGTTAACCTCGTTGCAAGGGGATATTAGTGATTTAGAGAGTTTTTTTCAAGTGCATAAAATTGCCAAAAATGGTCATTTTACTTGGCAAGAAATTCAATTTGAATTGGTGCAAACGATCCATGTTGATACTGGCTATTATCTGATGCCCAGCTATGGCTTATTTTTTGAATTAAATGGCCGAAAAATATTCTTAACCACCGATACCCAATTACAGGTGGAAAAAATGCAGGATTATTACGATCGCGCCGATATTATTTTCCACGATTGCGAAACAGCAAAATTCCCCACTCCCGTTCATGCCCATTACAATGATTTGGTGAAGTTACCCGCCGCAATCAAACAGAAAATGTGGCTATATGGATATCAACCCGGCCCATTGCCCGACGCTACAGCAGCGGGATTTTTGGGGTTTGTCAAACGGGGACAAACTTTTGAATTCTCCGATTTCACAGAATCTTGAACAGAGTCTTGAGTGGAGTTTGTCTGTAAAAACACTGAAATTTCAGGGTAAATTCACTCAGACGATCTAAGCAAAAATGCTCGCAAAATTACTGATGTCATGGTATGGCTTCTCAGAGTAAGCTAATAGATAGATTTCTGTGCCAGAGGGGGAAAATTCGCAAATTTCCGCAAATTTTTTCCCCATAACAGTCAGCCGCTTTTATCGTCAGTAAAAATACACAGCCGACCCTTAAATGATTTTGGGAATTAGACAGACAATGGCACTCGCAGGCTACGGCAACCCAGGCAACAACCAAGGATGTTACATTCAAGGAAATTCTCCCAATCAGGTCAGGTTAAGGCAATATCGATCGGGAGTGTATTGTTGTCCTGGTGATTATGGAAAAAAATTTGATCCGTATGTTTACTGACTCTGACACAGGTAGCTCTATTCCAACCTACGGGAAATCCCCCGATCGGCATTTTAGTTCTACGATAGCTCAAATCCTGCTGAATCATCCTCATGATTTGACTATGGTGTCGTCAATTGTTGAACTAATCAGAAATACCTTTAATGTAGACTGCTGCTTGATGGCGGTAAAGAGGAACTTTGAGGAACCGATCGCATCAAGGATTGACTGGTATGTCAGCACATCATCACAACTTCAAGAACGGTTTGGCTCAGAAGTAACATCTTTGCCGTCTGAACCTGATTTGCAACCGTTGTGGGATGCAATCGTGGCAGATCCCGATCGCGTTTTAATTTCTCAAGCTCGGGCAGTGTTTTCGGGGTTGGAGGGATCCAACTGGCTATCGCAGCTTGAAGGATCGTCGATCGCGATCGCGACACCACCCAATGGACTCCCCCTTGGCGGGTTGGTACTGATCTCCATGCAACCATTATTATGGACGGAAACAAAGATGCAACAGCTTAACGAAGTGTCAAACCAAGTGGCGATCGCCATTGCCAATTTGGATCAACAGCGGACAATTAATTCTTATCAACAAAAAGTAACATCAATTCGTCAGCAACAAAACTTAATCCATCAGATGACCATGGCGATTCACCACTGGAGTGACTTAGATCAAATTCTCCTGATGGCGATTGATAAACTGGTGGAATCGTTAGCCGTTGAAAAAGGTTTAATTTTACTCCTGAAATATCAAGATCCTTTATATAAAAGTCGCTCCCTAAGTCAAGGTGATAAACAGAAAGGACGCAGCAAAAGAGTCCCCAGAGCAAAAGTGGTGGTGGCTTGTCAAAATGGTTTAGCTGTTGCCCCTGAAAGTCTGAAGGATAAAAATGAGCTATCTTTGCCGTCTTCTTCTTTGGTGAATGAATCTTTTTGGTTATCGGATTGTCCTTGGTGTGAAGCAACTTTTCTGAATGCCCCAGAACCGACCGATCTGCCAAAAGTTATGCCCTTGCCCAGGGAGGATGCCGAAAATTCCCAGACGGTGATGACCAAAATTTTTGAAATAGATCGGATGCGATCGGGGATTAATGTGCCGATTATCGCCCTAAGTAGTGGAGGCAGCGGCAATACGATTTTAGGGTTTTTAGTATTACAAGATTCGGGCGATCGCGACTGGGGAGCGGAAGAGTTAAAAATTTTAGAATTAGTCGGCACTCAGCTAGGCAATGCAATTTTACAAAATCAAACTTTGCACCAAGTTCAAGCCTTAGTAGAAGACCGCAATGCTCAACTAAAGCGATCGATGGAAGTGCAGGCAAAACTTTACGAACTTACCCGCCAGCAACTTGACCAACTGCGACGGTTAAATGAGGTCAAAGATGAATTTCTGGATACCCTCAACCATGAGTTAAAAACCCCCCTGGCGACCATGCGAATGGCGATCGAAAATTTACGCCGTCCCGGAATTTCCCCCGAACGCCAAGCCATGTATTTAGACATGATGCAAGCGCAATTAAACCGAGAAACCAAGTTAGTCAATGACTTGCTGAAGTTGCGGGAATTAGAGTTTCGTCATTCTGGCATTCAACTAGAAATGCTCGATTTGCGAAAATTTTTGGCCAGTTTAGTCGATAATTTTCAGCAAACCTGGTCGGACAAGGAATTAACCCTGTCTTTACGGTTGGGAAGAAAATCCCTGAAAATTCAAACGGATCCCAAAAATCTCGAACACGCGATCGTGGAACTGCTGACCAATGCGGGTAAATATTCCGACCCAGCCACCACCGTTGATTTACAAGTATTGCCGCAGCCGGAAACTAGCTCGATCGCCATCAAACTCACCAATATTGGTGCCGGGATCTTTCCAGAGGATCTGCCCCATATTTTCGACAAGTTTCGTCGCGGTCAAGGGATGACTCAAAAAGCGGTAGCAGGCACTGGACTAGGTTTAGCCTTGGTCAAGTCATTGATTTCTCAACTAAATGGCACCATCACCGTCACCAGCGTGCCGTTACAGCCCCCAGAAAATGGCGATGATGATTCGGTGCCCTGGGAAACTTGCTTTACCGTCACCTTGCCCCTGCAACTTCAAATCCCGGAAGTCTAACGGTTGGGGAATTTTGGGAACTTTTGGGAACTTTTGGCAACTTTTGGCAACTTTTGGCAACTTTTGGGGATTTTTGGCAATGGTTGGCATGGGTTGACTGGACTATGACCCAACCGGATCGATTTTAGCGAGTCAGACTGCCCCTGACTCGCTTTTGGTTGCCTGACTATGGCACACTACTGAATGTAATCCTGGTGCTGTGATTTCCCAAGCCCAAACAATGCTCACAAATTCTGCTTCAAAAACTTTCCGCTGGCAAAAAACTCAATATTCTCCCTTAGCTCGGCAACGAGAAGTCTTCAGCGCTGCCGGATATTTTCTCTTTTGTTTGTGGTTGGATCAAAAGCTGGGCAGAAACTCGCCGCAACTCAGGAAAAGTCGCGCTCAGTGGTTGGTGCAGAAGCTTCTAGACTTAGGCCCAACATTTATTAAAATTGGTCAAGCTTTGTCTACTCGCGCCGATATCTTGCCCTTGGAATATGTGCGAGCCCTGAGTTCGCTGCAAGATCAAGTCCCGGAATTTAGTGCCAGTGATGCGATCGCGCTGATTGAATCAGAACTCGGCAGTTCCATTTATGCCCTATATCGAGATTTCAAAGACCGTCCGATCGCCGCTGCCAGTTTAGGACAGGTTCACCTCGCCCAACTCCACACCGGACAAGATGTGGTGGTCAAAGTCCAGCGTCCGGGATTACAAGAGCTCTTTCAATTAGATTTTCAAGCCTTGGGCAAACTATTACGATTTTGTCGCCGCTGGTTGCCTTGGACAAAACCCTATAACTTAGAAGCCATTTATGACGAATTTTTTAACATTTTGTATCTAGAAATTGACTATGTACAAGAAGCAAAAAATGCGGAAAAATTCGCCAGTAACTTTAAAGAATATCCAGAAATTATTGTCCCGAAAATTTATTGGGAAAGAACCACTACAAAAATCTTAACCATTGAATATCTACCGGGAATTAAAATTGATGACCGGGAAACTATTGAAAAATTTGGCTTAAGTCCGCAAAAAATTAATCAAATTGGTATTTGTTGTTATTTAAAACAAATATTAATTGATGGCTTCTTTCAAGCGGACCCTCATCCGGGCAATATGGCCTTAACCCCGGAAGGACAAATTATATTTTATGATTTCGGCATGATGTCAGAAGTCAACTCTTTAAATAAAGAAGAGATGATCAGAACATTTTTTGCCGTCCTCAGAAAAGATACGGATGAGGTGATTACCACCCTGATTAATATGGGACTGATTTCGCGGGTTTCCGATATGAGGCCGGTACGCCGCATGATTACTTTCTTGTTAGATAAGTTTACGGAAAAACCCATTGATTTTCAGGCATTTGGCGAGATCAAAGGTGAGCTTTATGCGATGTTTGAACAGCAGCCATTTCGCCTGCCAGCCCAGATGACTTTTATTCTCAAAGCCTTAACCACCCTGGATGGGTTGGCACGGTCTTTAGATCCACAATATAATTTAGTGGCAGCGGCTCAACCGTTCGTGAAAAGCATTACCGCATCCCAGGGACGCGGTAGTCTGATTCAAGCATTGGCCAAGCAAACTCGTAGTTTTATTCAGGATAAATTGCAGCAACCCAGTGCCTCGGAACGGGCGATCCGCCATTTGGAAGAACGGATCGCTCAAGGGGAACTGGAGTTACAAGTTCGGTCGATGGACAGCGATCGCGTCCTGAGACGAATTAGCCTGGGCATCAAAACCCTGATTTATGCTTGTTTAACCGGATTTACCTTCTTAGGGGGTGCTGTATTTGTCAGCGGCAATCTCCCATCCTGGGCGATTTTTGCCTTTACACTTTGCGGTCTATCCCTATTGTTCCTGTTGCGCTCTTTAAGCACTTTAGCCTTCCGGGAAAAAATCGATCAAATGATCGAAAAATAGCTAAATTTACTCAGTCCGATATTCAAGGGCGATCTTCCCTTGAATATCGGACTCTGATGGTATGCGGGCATAAGTCCGGCGGAGTAGCGGCGGGAAAAAACTAATTCTGGTTCACGAAAAAATGTTAAACTTTGTAAATATCTCCGGTTACGATTTAGGGTGCGTCTAATAAATTCCTATCACTGTTTTGCTTTCAGCCTCGCCACTGCCGCAACCATTTTATGGATCTAACCCTTGAATCACCAGAACCCACTCATGCAAAATCTTCCCGGTTATCAAATTCTTGAGCAAATTCACGACAGCCACAAGTCTCGCGTGTATAAAGGACTCCGCGTTAAAGACAATCAACCTGTCATCCTGAAGTTACTCAAACAAGATTATCCCACCCCGAAGGATCTCAGTAGATATCAACAAGAATATGAGATCCTGCATTCTTTAAATATCGAAAGTGTCGTTCAAGCCTACGCCCTCGAATCCTATCAAAATACTTTAGCGATCGTTTTGGAGGACTTTGGCGGCATTTCTTTGAGTGATTACTTGCAAACTCAGCATTTTACCGTAGAAAAATTTTTACCTTTAGGGATAAAAATTAGTGAAGCGATCGGCCAAATTCATGCCGCCCAGATTATTCATAAGGATATTAATCCCTCAAATATTGTTTGGAATCCAGATACAAATGAAATAAAAATTATTGACTTTGGTATTTCTAGTCGCATTGTCATCTCTACCAATGGCAGTAAACCGACTACCACTTTAGAGGGGACGATGATTTATATGTCTCCAGAGCAAACCGGACGCATGAATCGAACCGTTGATTATCGCACGGATTTTTATTCTTTGGGCATGACTTTTTATGAAATGCTGACCGGAAAATTGCCCTTCCCTGTCACCGACCTCACGGATCATATAGAGTTGGTTCATTGTCATATTGCTAAAGAACCCGTAGCGCCAAATAAAATCAATCCAGATATTCCGAAAGCATTGTCAGATATTATCCTCAAGTTATTGGCGAAAACTGCTGAAGCAAGATATCAAAGTGCTTGGGGTCTGCGAGAGGATTTAGCCCGGTGTTTCAGGGAATTAGAACGCCACGGGGCGATCGCTGAGTTTCCGTTGGGAACCCAGGATATTTCTGAACAGTTTCATCTGCCGGAAACCATCTATGGTAGAGAGTTAGAAATTCACACCCTGTTGGCCGCTTTTGAACGAGTTATTCAGGGGGAAAAATCCCTAGTGATTCTGTCCGGGGAAACCGGAATTGGTAAGTCATCATTGGTGCAAGAAGTTTATCAACCGATGCTCCAAAGTCAAGGTTATTTACTCAGTGGAAAATTTGCCCCAGATCGGGGGGATCCTTATACAGCGATCGCTCAAGCTTTTTCTGGCTTAATCCGACAACTCCTCACGGAAAGTGAAGCCCAACTCAATCATTGGCGAACTAAACTCCGGGAAGTTTTGGGGGAGCAACTGCCAATTACGATCGCGATCGTCCCCGAATTAAAACTGATGTTGAATCAGTCCTCTGATGTCAGTGCAGTTGAACCGGAAAACCCTACGGAGTCCAACGAATTTGAGCCGGAAAATCCTCAAAATCTATCGGACGATCGGATCGATCGCGCCTTTTTATCTTTTCTGCGCGTATTTTGCCATCCAGACCATCCGATTGTGATTTTCCTCGACGAGATCCATTGGGCAAACCCAGCCATCCTCAAGTTACTGGAGTTAATCATGGTCGATCCGGCGATCGATCGCCTGTTGCTCATCTTGGCTTATCGCCAGTATGAGACAGTGGAAACCAGTGAAATGCCGATCCCTGGCTTCACTAGATATCTAGAGATCCTTCAGCAAGCAGAGATTAAAGTTGAGCAAATTAGGCTCAGTCCCTTGACTTATGAACAGATTACCAACTTAATCGCCCAAACCTTACAGCAACATGATGAGGCGGTCAAGTCTTTGGCCGGAATTATCTTCTGGAAAACTGCGGGAATTCCTTGTTTAGTTCGGCAATTTCTCACAACCCTTTATGAAGAAAAGCTACTGACTTTTGAATTTAATCGCCCTGAAGGTGAAAGTTTACAAAAGCCTCGCTGGACGTGGGACATTGAACAAGTAAAAAACGTAGAAATTCCCAGCGATCTCTCGGAATTGCCGGTGGAGCAATTGAGGAAATTGCCAGCGGCCACTCAACAAGTTTTACATTTAGCCGCTTGTCTGGGAAATCATTTTGATTTACAGACTTTATCGGTGATTTATGAACAATCAATTAGAGAAACTTTTGAGAGTCTGTGGCCAGCAATTCAAGAGGGTTTTGTTTTGCCTCAATCAGAAATGGAAACTATCGAAGTAGAAGCCAACGAACCTTTTTTATTGTTTGAAAATTTTAAATTTTCGGTTCATCGCATCCAACAATCTGCTTTTGAAATGATTTCAGATCCCCAAGTCCAAAAGCAACTTAATTTAAAAATTGGTAATTTTTTCAAATCACAAAATCCGCTGAACTCCAACATGCAGCTATTCAAAACTGTCGATAATTTAAATAAAGCCCAGGATTTAATTGTTGATGAATCCGCCCGCATTGAATTGGCGGAATTAAATTTAAACGCAGCGCAATATACCCAAGAACAGCAAAATTATGATTTAGCTAAAGAGTATTTAACTAATGCTAGAAATTTATTGAATCCCGATACTTGCTGGGAAACTCACTATGATTTGGCGATCGCTCTCTATAAAATGTTAGCGGATATCGAGTTGGCCACTGACCAATTCGATCGAGCAGAAGATTATCTATATTTGCTGATTTCTAAATTAAATTCTCCTCTGGAAAAATCAGAAATCGCTTACCAGATCGTCGAACATTACTTGCAAGTTTATAAAAATAAACAAGCGATCCTCTTGGGACGAAAAGCTTTAAAATGGTTGGGGGTGGAAATCCCTAACTCGGAGGCGGATATCGCTCAAAAAATCCAAAAAGAAGTGCAGCGGTTAAATAAGTATTTATCCAATTGCTCAATTCAAAATTTGCTCGATCAAGAACCCCCGATGAATTTGGCGAAACATCAGCTAATTAAATTATTAACTAGCTTATCATTGGCCGCGAAAGAAATTAGTCAAAACTTATGTGATTTGCTGATCGTTAAAGCCGTTAATTTGAGCGTCCAATATGGCAATCTGCCCGAATCTGCTTATGCTTACGCGGCTTATAGCATCATGGTCGCGGCAGTTTTTGAAGACGATCGCTCTAGCGAAGAGTTTGGGGAACTCGCTTTCAGTTTGAGCAAAAAGTTTAATCATCCCGTTTCCCAATGCTTAACCTACAATTTATATGCGAATAACATCAGCATTTGGTTTAAGCCGATCAGTTTTGCCAATTCTATTAATAGTCACGGCTATGAAATCGCCCGTAAAGCAGGAGATTTGGGATTAGCTAGAGATTTACTGATGAATCAATGTGTGAACTATTTCTATCAAGGGAAATTTTTAGCTCACTTGATGGCTGATGTAAGTCACTGTAAGGAATTGAATCCCAGTCGTTATAACCGTTGGACAACGGAAGCTATTTTAGCCAGTGAAATCGCGATCGCCAATTTAACTGGCCAAACCGCTGATAAATTCACCTTTGCCACTAAATATTATAGTGAATCTGCCTACTTAAATTCTGATAATCACCAACAAGACTTAGCGGGCATTTGTTTATACAAAATATACAAAATGCAAATTTTATATTTGTATGAAGAGTATGCCCAGGCAATGGCTTTAGCCCAAGATATAGAAAATATTATTCATTATATTCGGGGAAGTTTAGCCAACTTTGAATATATTTTCTTTTATTGCTTAATTCTGACAGCATCGTATAAACAGGTTGCCGACTCGCAACAGGTTAACTTTTTAACGCAGTTAACCAGTTATCAAAGAAAGCTGAAAAAATGGGTGAATAACTGTCCCGATAATTTTCGAGCCAAACTCTTATTGGTGAAAGCGGAAATTGCTCGCATCAATGGCAATATCGTTGATGCCATGAATCTCTATGATTATACAATTCAATTAGTTCAAGGCCATGAATATATCCAAATTAGAGCATTGGCAGATGAACTAGCCGCTAAGTTTTGGCTAGAACAAAAAAAAGAAGCCTTTGCCACACTTTATCTAGCCAAAGCTCGCGCTTGTTACCAAATTTGGGGGGCGAAACGGAAAGTTGAGGACTTAGAGTTAAAATATGCCTCATTATTGCCGATGAACCCGGAAGAAAAAGCCAAGGTGATCGATCAAATTAAACCCTCTAGTACCCTATCTAGTCCTTTAATTAGTACCCTGTCGCGCACCACCACTTATATGTCATCTAATAGCGAGGTGGCGATTCTGGATCTGGCTACGGTGATGAAAGCGTCCCAAGCGATTTCCCAGGAAATTGTTTTAGATAAGTTACTAGAAAAGTTAATGAAAATTTTGATGGAAAATGCCGGGGCACAAAAAGGCTTTTTGATTTTGACCAATCAGGGCAAATTGCTGATTGAAGCCGAAGGATCGATGGTGACAGATCCGGTGCAAGAGTCCAGTCTTCCTGAACTGGTGATTCAGGTGTTGCAGTCAATTTCTATCGAAGAAAGTGAGACAGAAAACCCCAGCTTACCGAGGGCAATTGTTAACTATGTGGCGCGGACAAAAGAAAATGTCGTCCTCCATGACGCCACTCAAATCGGCAAAGAATTTTCATCGGGAGAAAATGACTCATCTAAGGCGGATCTGTACCGACAATTTGCTAACGATCCCTATTTGCAAAAAAATCAAACCAAGTCAATTCTCTGTGCTCCTTTGATGAGTAAAGGGGAACTGTATGGTATTATCTATATGGAAAATAATTTGACTCCAGGGGCTTTTACTCCCGATCGCCTGGAAATGTTAAATTTGCTTTCCAGTCAAGCGGCGATTTCTATTGAAAATTCTCGCTACTATACCGAGATGGCGGCATTAAATAAAGCTTATGAACGCTTTGTCCCCCGTCAGTTTCTCCATTTCTTAAAGAAGAAAAGTATCGTAGATGTTCAGTTAGGGGATAATGTCCAACAGGAGATGTCCGTGTTATTTTCTGATATTCGGGCTTTTACCACCCTTTCGGAAAGTTTAACCCCCGCCGAAAATTTTAAGTTTATTAACTCTTATTTAAGCAGCATGGAACCCGCGATCGTGGAAAATAACGGGTTTATTGATAAATATATTGGCGATGCAATTATGGCCCTGTTCCCTGGTGGAGCCGATGATTCCGTGGAAGCGGCTATTTCTATGCTCAGACGCCTTTCGGAATATAATCAAGGGCGGGAAAGGGCTGGTTATGTCCCCATTGAAATTGGCATCGGCATCAATACTGGGGATTTGATGTTGGGCACTGTGGGGGGCAATTCCCGCATGGATAGTACAGTGATTAGTGATGCGGTTAATTTGGCTTCTCGTTTAGAAGGTTTGACCAAAATCTATGGGGTGTCTTTGTTAATTTCCCACCAGACTTTTTTACGGTTGTCTAATGCCACGAATTATAATATTCGGATTATTGAGCGGTTAAAAGTTAAAGGCAAATCCCATGAAGTAGCTGTGTTTGAGGTGTTTGATGGGGATGAGCCCGAATTGCGCGAACAAAAGTTGATGACATCCAGTTTATTTGAAGAGGCATTGATGCTGTATTATCGTAAGGCTTATCAGGAAGCGGAAAAGTTATTTCAAGATTGTTTACGCCAATGTCCGAAAGATCGGGCGATTCGGGTTTATCTGGAACGTTGTCAATCTAATTTGTAGCGGGTTTTGGCGTTATAAGTAGACGAGCAGAAATAAATGCACCGCACACCCCATGAGAAGAAAAACTGTCATTCCCGCGAATGCGGGAATCCACAGCTTATCGGCGGGGAACGAAAAGTGCAATTAATTATGTTCACCTACTTAGCTTTTTCAAGATTTGCAAGGTAAGGAGTTTAAGGGCTTGAACGGATTGCATCAAACGATTGTAGTGAAAATTGGCACCTCTAGTCTGACTACGGATAGCGGCCACCTGGCGATCGCTACTATTGCCAGTTTGGTCGATACTTTAAGCGGTTTACGTGGGCAGGGACACCGGGTGATTTTAGTCTCTTCTGGGGCCGTGGGCATTGGTTGTGCCCGCTTAGGTCTGCGGGAAAGGCCGAAAACCATTGTCGGCAAACAGGCGATCGCTGCGGTGGGACAAGGGCGACTGATGCGCGTTTATGATGATTTGTTCACATTGCAACAACAGGCGATCGCGCAAATTCTCCTCACCCGCAACGACCTGGTACAACGGCGCCGCTATCTCAACGCTTCCAATACCCTCAAAGAACTGCTGCGTCTCGAAGTCATTCCCGTGGTCAACGAAAACGACACCGTAGCCGTTGAAGAACTCAAATTTGGCGACAATGACACCCTTTCCGCAATGGTTGCCAGTTTAGCCGAAGCCGATTGGCTATTTTTGTTAACGGATGTAGACAAACTCTACTCCGCAGACCCGCGCAGCAACCCCAACGCCCAACCGATCGCCCTGGTACAAAGTCTCGACGAACTCGAAGAATTACAAGTGGAAACTGGGGGGGCGGGAAGTAATTGGGGCACTGGCGGCATGGCCACGAAAATTCAAGCAGCCCGCATTGCCACCAGTGCTGGAGTCCGCACGGTGATTATGTCCTCGGCGGTTCCCGGCAATATCGCCAAAGTCTTAGCCGGAGAAAGTATTGGCACTCAATTTGCCCCCCAACTGCATACAAATAATGCTCGCAAACGCTGGATTGCTTATGGATTAATTCCCAATGGCAAATTGTATTTAGATTCCGGGGCAATTAAAGCAATTTGCGATCGGGGTAAATCTTTGTTGGCCGCTGGAATTACTCAAATTGAAGGAGATTTTCAACCATCCGATGCTGTGGTACTATGTGACGCAGAAGGAAAAGAAGTCGCCAGAGGACTGGTTAACTATAATAGTGTTGAACTCCAAAAAATTCGGGGCTGTAAATCAGAAGCAATTCCGGAGATTTTAGGGTATGTGGGTGCAGAAACCATCATTCACCGCGATAACTTAGTCTTGATTTAACTTTCCCTCCAATCGACCAATCACGGGTAATTCTTCCTCGTGGCAATCAGGATCCGCTGGGGTCGGCGGTGATTAGCTAAAATGGCGCTATTTTTTGGCGAAAAATAGCCCCCCTTTTAGGGATATGTCCCCTAAAAAATTTATTAGATTGCCGAAAAAGAAATCACTTATGAACCGCCAAAATTCGCCGAACCAACCGCCGTCAAGTCAAGCATCAGATGCGGCGGAATCCAAAGGAAAAGTTCTGATTGTTGACGATATCCCCATCACATTAAGAATGTTATCAAATATGTTAAAAAAACGAGGATATCAAGCGATTAATGCGGTGAGTGGGGAAGTTGCTTTAAATCAAGTCAACCTAGAATTGCCCGATGTAATTTTGCTGGATATTATGATGCCAGATATGTCCGGCTATGAAGTCTGTCAGCAACTCAAATCTAATCCCAAAACGGCGGATATTCCCATCATTTTCTTGACTGCGGTGACGGATTTACCAGAAAAAATTCAGGCATTTCAGATGGGAGGAGATGATTATGTCACCAAGCCTTTTTATATTGAAGAGGTGATTTTACGGATCGAACATCAACTCACCCTGAAGCGGCAACAAAAACAACTAAATTATCTGAATCAACAATTGCGCCAATCTAATGAGGAATTAGCCCAGTTTGCTTATGTTGTTTCTCACGAATTGCAATCGCCTTTACAAACAATGATTGGCATGATTGGATTAATTTCAGCTAAATCTCAACGGTTCGATCGTAAAACTCAAAAATATCTCAACTATATTGCCAAAGCCAGCGATCGCATGCATCATTTGATTTCAGATTTGCTGACTTATTCCCGAATTGAACATATCGATCCAGAATTAGAACTGGTTGACTGTCAAGAGATCCTAGCCCAAGTTTTACATAATTTACCAGGGGCGATCGCCGAAACTGGTGCAGTAATTTCTCTGGGCGATCCATCCCTGAATCCTCAAAGTCAGTCCACTATTTTGCCCAAGGTTATGGGCAATGCCGTGCAACTGGAACAAGTATTTCAAAACTTAATTGAAAATGCCATTAAATTTGCCCGTCCGAACATTCCGCCGCAAATCCAAATAACCTGCCAAGCGGATGCCAATGGTGAATTAATCTTTTCTATCCATGACAATGGTATTGGCATCGATCCAGCCAATTTTGAGCTAATTTTTCAAGTATTTCAACGAATAGAAACGGTGAAAAATTATCCCGGTACTGGGCTGGGTCTTTCTATTTGTAAAAAAATTATCGAGCGGCATGGCGGGAAAATTTGGGTAGAATCAGAATTAGGTTGTGGCAGTACCTTTTATTTTACTCTCCCGGCTGCATCAAACTCCAGTTAAATATCTAAAATTTTACTAACTCGTAGGGTGGGCATTGCCCACCAAAATTATGATTATACCAATTTCAAAAATTATTGCTATGATTTCGAGGTTGATTTGGGCGCAAGCATTGCGCCCCTACAGATAAATCACCAGATGCTTGTAGGGGCGCAATGCTTGCGCCCCAAATGATTGCATATTTAATTAGAAATGGTATTAAAAGCAATTCGTAGGGTGGGCAATGCCCAGCAAAATTATGATTATAGCGGTTATTGTCGTTCGGAAATTACAGAGTTATTCTGGATTCCCGCCTGCGCGGGAATGACAGTATTGAAAGCAATTCGTAGGGTGGGCAATGCCCACTAAAATTTCGTAGGGTGGGCATTGCCCACCAAAATTATTAGCAAAAGTTACCCCTAGAATTAATGCCACCCTTGATACTGAAAGGAGACAGTTAAAAACCTTGACCAATTCTGAGTTAGAAATTTATCTAGAAGTGCCCGATGATGCTGCCAGCCCTGGCGGGAATCGCCTGGATATTTGGCTATCGGCACAGTTACCGGATATCTCCCGGAACCGCTTACAAAAAATTATTCAAGACGGCGGTGTGCGGGTCAATGGAGAGGTCTGTCAGTTAAAAAAAAGCAAACTTAAACCGGGCGATCGCCTAGCCATTACCATTCCCCCAGCGCAACCCTTGGAATTAGCGTCCGAAGAAATTCCCCTGGACATTCTTTATGAAGACGATCACTTATTGATTATTAATAAACCAGCAGGCATGGTGGTGCATCCGGCGCCCGGTCATCACGGAGGCACCCTGGTCAATGCCTTGCTTGCCCATTGTCCCGATTCTTTAGCGGGAATTGGGGGAGTCCAACGTCCGGGGATTGTGCATCGTTTGGACAAAGAAACTACTGGCGCGATCGCGATCGCCAAAACCGACCAGGCCCATACTCACCTCCAAGGACAAATTCAAGCCAAAACTGCCCGTCGGGAATACTTGGGCGTCGTCTACGGCACCCCCCGCGAAGCAAGTGGCACCATTAACTTACCCATTGGTCGTCATCCCATCGATCGCAAAAAACAGGCGATCGTCCCCGTCGAAAAAGGTGGTCGAGTCGCCATCACCCACTGGCAAATCCAAGAACGTCTGGGCAACTACACCCTGATCCATTTTCAACTGGAAACCGGACGCACCCATCAAATCCGGGTGCATAGCGCCCATATTGGGCATCCCATTGTCGGGGATCAAATCTATGGCAAAGGGCGATCGGTTGGCGTCAACCTCCCCGGTCAAGCTTTACACGCGTGGCGACTCACCTTGCAACATCCCATTACCGGAGAAGCGATCGAAGTCTGTGCCCCCTTGCCAAAAACCTTCCAAACCCTGCTGCAAGTCCTCCGCAACAGACAACCATAGGACTTACGCATAAACGCTATTCGTAGGGTGTGAAAGCGCGAAGCGTAACGCACCAAGACACTAGATATAGAGTCGTTGCGTAAGTCCTAAACCATAAAAATCAGAAACCAGAATTGTCTAATTATTTTGTAGGTTGGGTTAGCGACAGCGTAACCCAACACCCCCAAGCAACCCGTGTCAATCCCTTCGATCGACTCAGGACATAGGTATTTCATGCTATTCAGCAGAAAAACCCGACAAACATAAAAATCAGGAACCAGGGATCAAAAATTGAGAGATTCCTCCCAATTCCTCAGCCCTCGTTCCCGATCGATCCGTAATTATTAGCGTAAAAATCGCTTACTTACGAGGCACCAACGCCAAGTAATTCATATTGCTGGTGGACACTCTTGGGGTAGTGACTTCCCGTGGAGCCACTTCGCGAGCCATACCGAGATACAAGGAAGGATTTCCAGCTTTCGGCTGCTGTTCTTGGGGGATAAACCGACGCACCACGTTTTGCCAAACGAGTTGGGGGAAACCCAGTTGTGCCCGATGGTATTCGCCATAGCGAGGAGTATCGAGGTTAAAGGGAGTTTCACCAGCCGCACGTTGTGGCAAAATCCGCCGCCGTTGGTAAGGCACCGTATCAAAGCCAAAGCTATTCAGGTATTCATCGCTACCCAGCAAAGCATCCACAAATCCTTGAATGCCTTTTTGGGCAACCACGATCGACCACGCGATTTTCTCGCGCTCATTGTAAACATCGCGACCCAAAACCCGCTGCACGCAGATTTGGACAAAGCGATAGTTGCTATTGGTTTCATAGTTCAGCCGACGGAAAGAATCCGACAACAGCAGACCGCGAATGAAATCACGCACTGTAATCTGACAATTTCTTAGCTGAGATTCCAGGAATTTTTGACGAGTAGTCGATAAAATTTGGTGTTCGCTGAAAATTTGGCGATAAGCTGCCCAAATCAACTCATCCATTTCAGTAGAACTGGGAGTATTTTCAGTGGTATAGATCGTGGGTTGCTCTTCACTGGCAACCTCATATCCCACAACCCGCTGATTTTGGGATGTGTAGGAATACTCTAGCAAAGGAAGTGACACGTCAGACTCTCCATTATATCAAGTATGTTATCTGTATATTATCCGTTATTGGCGATCGCCTACAGTCCTCGTCCAGAAATTCAAGAAGTGACTAAGCTTAAGTTGCCAACCCAGTAATCTTACTTTCTCAGTAATCTGCTTGATAACTCTCACAAATGTCTTCTTGATTTTTGCCGAAGATGAGGGTCTACCTGGATAAATAAACAACCGTCATCAATAAGATTAGGGGATTTCGGTCCTCAGCGCGTCATTTTTCTTAGCAAACGCAACAATCTGTAATATTTCTTTCAGCTTTCTGCCCCTTCGGGGTGTGGGGCCGCCATCGGTGTGGGGCCGCCATCGGGAGCGGGGGAGCGGGGGAGCAGAGGAGCGGGGGAGCAGGGGAGCAGGGGTGCAGGGGAGCAGGGGTGCAGGGGTGCAGGGGAGCGAGGGAAAACAATTGATAATTAACAATTGACAATTGACAATTAAATACCCTAATCAATTATCAATTATCAATTATCAATTATTCCCCACACCCTACACCCCGAAGGGGCAGATGAGTATATATAACAAGTAAAGAATACAAAATAAGCAATAACCAGAGTAAAGATAAATAATTCTCTATAGATTAAAGGGCAGCCTCCTAGAAAAACTGATATTCGCAATCGATCTATATATTCTCTTGGTATGGTATATAACTTTATAGAGATTAAATCGTTGCAGGGGTATAATCCTAGTGGGCAAGTTCTTGTTTAAAAATAATCAACCCAAGACCATTGACAGAACTTGCAGTGAGCCGTTTCCCTGACCCCTGGCAAAATGTAAACATTTATAACAACCCTAGCCCTCCTAGTGGGAATCTGTTATATCTAAGAAATAGACCTCACTATTGCAAATAATTTTTATTAAGTCTGGTAAGATATTTAATTAAATAAAAGCGCGTCAAGCGAAGCTATCGTGTCAGCGAATCGCCCATCTATCCCCTTCAAACCATGAAATCAACCGAAAACCCTAAAATTACTACAGACCAATGGCGACGCAGCAATATGAATCTGGGGAATGAACTGGACTGCAAGTACAGCAGCCTTTCCTGAGTCTGTACTGAATAAACATCATCGCCCTCGGTGCAAAAAACTACCGATGAGTGGGTGAGATGAGTAAGTGACTGGGAATTTAGCAATTTAAATGTATGCATCATCTAGCTGCGAATCTGGAAAACCTTGAATTGAATAAGTTTTGACTGCGATCGTTCTGAATACCTAACGACTAAAAGAGAAGAGGGAATCTTTGTATGAGTTTATTGACAATTATTATGAATAATCGACTCTGGAAGTGGCTCAGTCTAAATCCGGTGAGTCAGCCGTCACCAAAGCAGCCGCCAGAAAAGACTTGGGGGTTTACGTTTTATGGGGAAACCCCGCATGGGTTAAAAGATTCCCTGAAGAATTTGAATTGCGAGAACTCCAGCGAGTCGTTTTCCCTGGATCGGTTCCAGAAAGAGTCAAACCAAGATATAGAAAAGGGTTTGGCCTTTTTTCCTCTGGCGATGTTGCATCCGCAACGCTACGCGATCGCACGTCCTGGCGATCGCCTGTTGATTGTGCAAATCAACGGATCCCCGAAAACCCAACGCAACCTGATGGACATGGGATTATGTCTGGGGAAGGAAATTCAGTTGGTCAGCCAGATGGATAGCGGTTCGACGATCGTGGCATTAGGCGATCGCTCCCTTGGTCTTGGGGCAACTCAAGCGCAGCACATTATGGTGACAAAGGTAATTTTAATGAATTCCCAACCCACGAAAATCGAACGCACCCAAGTCAAACCCTCTGACTTGCAAAACCAAAAACCATCGCCGATCAAAAATATCTGCTTGGGAGACTTGACCCAAGGTGCCAAAGGGCGGGTTTTAGGCTACCAAGAAATCACCCGTGGCTATAAAGGCAAATTGTTAGCAATGGGTCTGACTCCGGGAACAGAATTTGCCATTACCCGCTATGCACCTCTGGGCGACCCTGTAGAAATTCGCGTCCGGGGTTTTAGTCTGAGTTTGCGTCAATCGGAAGCGGCAGCCCTACTGGTGGAGGAGGTCTGCGAGTGAATCAGCGATCGACTGCCTCAACCACGAACGATCGAACTCGGTCAACGGCAAAGGGGACACAGACCCCAATCGTTGGCATCGTGGGCAACCCCAACTGTGGCAAAACTTGCTTATTTAATGCATTAACCGGGGCCAACCAACGGGTCGGCAACTGGCCCGGTGTCACCGTTGAGCGCAAAGAAGGGGAATATGTCCACGACGGCAGCAAAATCACTCTGGTTGACCTGCCCGGAGTCTATTCTCTGGATGCGGAAGATGGAGAAACCGGACTCGATGAGTTGGTAGCGCGAGATTATCTGCTGTCGGCAGAGGCGAATTTAATTGTCAATATTATTGATGCTTCTAACCTAGAGCGCAATCTCTACTTGACCACGCAGGTTATGGAAATGGGCGTGCCGATTATCCTGGCTTTGAATATGATGGATTTGGCCCGCGACCAGGGATTGCGAATTGATGTGGATGCGTTGGCCGATCGCCTAGGTTGTCCGGTAATTCCCATCAGCGCTATCCGCAAGGAAGGACTGCCTCAGTTGCTCGAAGCCATGTCTCAAGGGTTGCAACAGCCGCCCCGTCCCAAGTCATTAGTGGCTTATCCCCCAGTGATGGAAGAGGCGATCGCTGCTGTGGTGGCTTTACTCCAGGAAAAAAACCCGGATGCCGCGATCGATCGCCGCTGGAAAGCGGTTCAACTCCTGGAATATGAAGATCGCGTCGCCCCGGAAATCCAAGGCCCAGAATTAGATCGCATCGTAGTCAAGCACCGCAGACAAATTCATCAGGTCTTAGGTGAAGACATCGATATTATTGTCGCGGATAGTCGCTATGGCAGTATTCATAAATTGCTGCAAGGGGCAGCGGAAAGAGAGGGAGAAGTCAGCGTCAAGCTATCGGACAAAATCGATCGCATCGTCCTCAACCGCTGGCTGGGAATTCCCATCTTTGGCTTCATCATGTATCTGATGTTTCTCATCAGCATCAATCTCAGCAGCGTATTTATTGACTTTTTCGATATCTTAGCCCAAACGATTTTTGTCGATGGTTTCGGACATCTCCTCAGAACCGTTGGCACTCCCGAATGGTTAGTCGTATTGCTGGCAGACGGTGCCGGAGGTGGGGTGCAAACCGTGGCCACCTTTATCCCCGTCATCGGCTTAATGTTCTTATGTCTTTCGTTTTTGGAAGACTCTGGCTATATGGCGCGGGCTGCATTTATGATGGATCGACTGATGCGGCTGATTGGTCTGCCCGGAAAGTCCTTTGTCGCCATGATTGTCGGCTTTGGCTGCAATGTGCCCGCGCTGATGTCTACCCGGACATTGGAACATCCGCGCGATCGGCTAATGAGCATTGTAATGACTCCGTTTATGTCCTGTACTGCCCGGTTGCCGGTTTATGCCATCTTTGCCGCCGCCTTTTTTCCCATTGGCGGACAGAATGTAGTCTTTAGTCTTTATTTAATTGGCATTTTGGCGGCAGTATTTACGGGTTTAGTGCTCAAAAATACCTTATTGCCCGGAAAACCCACTCCCTTTGTCATGGAGTTGCCCACTTATCATCTGCCCAGCGTCAAAAGTATGTTATTGCGGACCTGGGATCGCCTCCAAGGGTTTATCCTCCGCGCCGGTCAAGTGATTTTATTAATGGTGATGATCTTGGGGTTATTAAACTCCGTGGGCACTGACGGATCTTTTGGCAATCAAACTAATTCTAAATCTGTCCTAGTGGCGACTTCCCAAGCTATTACCCCAATATTAAGACCGATGGGCATTCAACAAGATAACTGGCCCGCGACTGTGGGAATTTTTACCGGCATATTTGCCAAAGAAGCCACCGTGGGGACTCTGGAATCAATGTATAGTCAGTTAGCCCATCAAGAATTGGCAGAAGCGCCTGACAATGACGCGGAAGATGAGGAATTTGACTTTTGGTCGGGAATTGGCGAAGCCTTTGCCACCATTCCGGCAAATTTGGCCACTATTCCGGGGGCATTACTCGACCCTCTGGGACTTTCTGCGGTGGATGACGCCAGTGGTGGGAATACCGCCAACGCTGCATCCGCTTTGGGCGGTGGGGCTTTTGGCCAAATGGCGATGCGCTTTCAGACATCCGCTGCGGCTTTTGCTTATATGCTGTTTATCCTGTTGTACTGTCCTTGTGTGGCAGCAGTGGCGGCAGTATATCGGGAAACTAACCTCGGTTGGACGATGTTCGTAATCGGATGGACTACGGGACTTGCCTACTGGTCGGCCACCCTATTTTATCAAGTGGCAACTTTTGCCCAACATCCGATATCTTCTCTCGCTTGGATTTTGGGATTATTAACCGCAATGGGTGGTACTTTTCTGGTGATGAAATATAAGCGATCGCGGATGCGTTGCGGAGCAACATCGGCCAGAAGAGCATAAGCAGTAGGGTGTGTCTTTGCGCTCTCAGCGATCGCCTAATCCAATCATTAATCGTAATACAGCGCCGTAACGCACCATTAACTATCCGTAGGATGTGAAAGCGCGAAGCGTAACGCACCATTAACCCATAGATATCCAGCACCAAATTTTTTTATGCTCGATTAAATTTGGTGCGTTACGGCGGCTTAATTCATAAAATATGGGTAAAAATCTGGGTTTTGCCGCCTAACACACCCTACGCATTCTCCAACTAAACAGAAAATTGCTGTAGAACCCAGAAACCGGGTTTCTTGTGCGCTGAAAACAGATAACTGTGGATATCCACCACAGAAACCCGGTTTCTTTTTTTTTACAGGGCGGCTTGATTAATCAAATATTGGTAAAAATCTGGTTTTTGCCGCCTAACGCACCCTACCCATTCTCCAACTATTTATGCTCGATTAAATTTGGTGCGTTACGGCGGCTTAATTCATAAAATATGGGTAAAAATCTGGGTTTTGCCGCCTAACACACCCTACGCATTCTCCA
>JAABRM010000041.1 GCA_011390955.1 Oscillatoriales cyanobacterium
GAGGGGCGATCGCTTATGCCAACTAAAATCAGGACACGGCAATGCCGTGTCCCTACGTTTATGTTAGTTTAGGAATTGCGTTTTTATGATTCAAGGGCATCCCTAAAAAATTTACTCTGACTTAAAGATATAAGTATGGTGGGCATTGCCCACCTCCTTAATCCTTCGAGCAATTAACCATAATTTAAACCTTCTCTTCCTTGTAAATATTCGACAATAAGTGCTTTGGTTGTCATTTTCATCAGTTCACAAGTACGCTCGACTAAATTTGAATCTTTTTTAGCAGATTCTAAGGTGACATGACATTGACCTGCACAGCAACCTTCAATTTCACAACCCTTGCAGAATTCATTATTACCAGGTAAACGACTTTTAATAAGTTGCATATACTGACTACCTGGTTCAAAGCATTTGTCAAATTCTAGTGAATTTCCTACAACTGTATTGGTATGCCCACAAGTTTTTAGAGTTCCATCTACATTAAATTCAATCGTTCTGCCTTCCATTGATGGACAAAAAGCGTGAGGCTCAGACAGCCACGAATTTGACATTAAAATTCTGTAAGGAGTTTCCCAAGTCCCATAAAAATTTAATCCCTGCTGATGAGCATAACGCCGTAAGCATATAATCTTATTGACACAATCTTCAATCGGAATTTCTGTTGAACGAACTAGATCAAAATCCATTGAAATATCTTTGACTCCCAAAGATTTTCCCAAATCTATGACCTGTTCGTCAATCAGGGGGAAATTCGCATCTGTCACCGTGACCGAAAAACCATCAATGGGATAGTCAATTGATTGCAGTAAACGAATTTTACTTAAAATTATATCAAAAGTACCCCTTTCTTTGGCATCAATCCTGATTAAATCGTTCGCTTCACGTAATCCATCGATAGAGGTAGATATCTTAACTTTATATTTTTTGAGTATTTCTGCTTTTTGTCGGGTTAACAAACTTAAATTCGTATTAATTGCATAGGCAAATTTTATATCTGGTATTGACTCACAATATTCCAAAACAAAAAGAATAGTTTTCCAATTGATCAGCGGTTCACCATTTCCCAAATGGATTCTGACAAAATAATTGCCACTGGCTCTCACTGTTTCAATAAATTTGTCAATACTTTTTTTCGCTGTTTCAACACTCATGTTTAATTCTGGCGAATTTCTCGTCTGAAATTCGTTATTGAGAAAGTGCATACAATGTTTACAGCCAAAATTACAAGCGTTACTAATGGCTAATTCTAATCGCTGAAGTCTATGTCCTTGTTGTAATTCAGTTAAAAAATCTTCATGCAACGATTCTAGTAACTCAAGCTCTTCGTTATTCTCAGCTTCTAGCCAATGTAAGTCGGATACAGTTTTTACTACCTGTTCTATACCACCTTCACAGTAATTTGCAATTTCATCAAGTGTTTTATGATCTTGAAAAAGATTGATAAAATTAACAACAGATTTTTCGACTTCTCGTGGCTGATTAAAAAGAGAATGATAAACTAAAAAACTGCCATTGCCACCATCGACAGAATGAAAGTAGCGAGACTTCTGATAAGTTTTAGCTTCCATATAATTTTTCCTGGATCTAGATAAAAAAATATATTGGCCTACCATGACTATTTGAATGCAAAAGCCATGATAGGCAAAAAACATAGCTATCTAGCTACGACGTTGGCAAGTGGCGCGGTTCTTAAACAAAGAATCTGGCTTAGTCGTTTTAATTTGTTCAGGACTAACCTGGATTTTCACCTGGATTTTTTCACTCATAGTGAATACCCTCTCTCATAGAAATTATGATGAATAATATCATTTGATTTAATCAGAATAAAATACTTAAATGTCCTATTTCATCCTGAGTTTTATAAAGAAATATTTCAAGCAAAATCGTGAAATATCGTGCGATGCCGTGTCGGAGTGAGTTATAATGGCGGAAACCCTTACCCCATCTTAGCTGTATGATTATTACAGAAGTGTTACAATTTGCCGATCGCCTCGTCTTTGCCGAAACGGGAAAACACTTAGATGACATTCAAAAGGCTGTGGTAAAAGGGGTTTGGCAAGGGGAAAGTTATGAAAAAATTGCCCAAGAATGTCATCGCAGTGAGAGTCGGGTTAGGGATGTGGGTTATAAGCTGTGGCAAATTTTGTCAGAACGGTTATCAGAAGAGGTAAATAAATCTAATTTTCGGGCAACAATTGAAAGGCTACATATCCCAATTAATTCGTCTCAGTTAGTTGGATTAGGAATTTATAGCCACTTTACTTTATGTCCAGAAAAATCAGATAAACAGCAGAAAAATTCTTCTTCAAGCACTCAATCTGGTGTAAAATATTCTATAGATTTAGCACTAGCCCCAAACATTACTCACTTTGAAGGACGCAGGGAGGAACTGGAAAAACTTTCTGAGTATATTTTGCATCAACCCACTCGTCTCATGGCAGTGTTGGGATTAAGTGGTATTGGCAAAACAACGCTGGTGAAGCGATTTATTGACCTACATTCGCCACAGTTGGATGCAGTCATTTGGAAAAGTCTGAAATTTCCGAAAGCCCTAACTCATCTGCTGCATGATATTTTGGCAACTTTCAACCAAGAAACGGAAAAGAGTCTAGGGCTTGATGAACAGATTACTCAATTATTTGAACTGTTATCCGATCGCCGATGTTTGCTGGTTTTTGATGATGTACAAAATCTGTTTATCCCTGGACAATTCGCGGGACAGTATAAACCTGAATATACAGACTATAAAACGTTTTTCAAAATGATGGCCGAGATTGCAAATCAAAGTTGTTTAATCCTGATGAGTCAAGAAAAATCGCCAGAGATGATATCTTTGGATGCTGAGTTATATCCGAAGAAATCTTTAGAACTAGGAGGGTTAGATGCTGACGGTGGAAACTTTCTCCAATATCAGGGATTACCCCCTGAAGAAAATTTACTTGAGTTAAGCAACCTTTATCAGGGACATCCTTTATATTTGCAATCTATCTCTAGTTTGATTAAAGAGGTTTTCTCAGGTCGCGTCGATGAGTTGATGGCTGAGGATAGTTTAATTTTTCCCGAAGATATGAAACTGCTTTGGGATTCTCTGTGGATGAGGTTATCTCCGGTGGAACAAGAACTCAGTTTAGAGATAAGTCAGGCAAAAGCCCCGATTTCCAGAGATGATTTAAGAAAATCTTTAAACTTGTCTTCTTTGGAACTTGTCAATGGGTTACAGTCTTTGAGTAGACGATATCTATTAAGTCAAGTCGATTCAGATGAAATATTATTCACTTTGTTGCCAGTATTTGAAGAATATATAAAAAATTTCCATTTTTCTTAACCTAGCAAGTCTAATTCAGTTTTCGTAAATAGCGATCGAGTTATGAAATCCCACATTTGATCTCAGAGGCAGTCTTGGAGCTTCTGATTTCTTTCGCTTCAACCAAGTCAATCAGGTATAACCCCATTGACTTGGTTGGTATCGAGGGTATTGATGTATAGTAGTGGATTTAGAAAAAATTAAAGCACTTACTATGACATTAGTATCAATGACAATTCGTTTAGTCTTCATCATTGAGAATAGATTCTAAAATTTCTACCGTCAACACCCGTTACCGAAGCCAGCTAACGGTCAAGCTTACCCGCTACTAGAAATTTTGCGGTTTAATCGGATAATCCTGCGATCGGGTGCAGCTTATTGTTAGACCTGCGTTTGATCGGAATTCTTACAAGTCTATCTTGATGAACTAGCTCCTTTTGTTTCAAGTCATTGAAAATAGCTCTTAAATCATAATGAAACGAGCGAGCGTATTCTTCCCTGTGTCTGTAAATTTCATCAAGAATTTCATTTTTGTACATAACTAAACCTCTGAATTATACCCGATTAGCTCATAGGGAGTGCAAATTACAGTACATAACCCAGATCGGAACTGATGTTAGCTAGTTTCCGCTGAATTTGAGCATTTGCCATGTGTTTGCAGTTCCACGTTAACAGATAATCTAAGCTATAGACAGTTGCTAGTGCGATGTGTAAAGCATCGTTGGGCTACCCTATCGCTAACCGAACCTATTGATCAATTTGAGATTGAAAATCAAGAATTATTGAAGAAAATAATCAGTTTGACAAATCGGAAATTTGTGGGGTTAATCTCATGGCTGTAATTCTCCAATAACTTCTAAAAATTGTCGTGGGGTTAAAATAGAAATACCTCGAAAAGGGTGCAATTCTAATAAGTCTCCATCTCCGGTGATAATATGAGTGGCATTTCCATTAACTGCAACCTCTAAAAATTTATTGTCTTTGGCATCTCGACATTCTGTGATTATTTCAGAAATGAAAATTTGTTCTGCTTCTAGCTTGAGCTTAGTTAAAAATTACTCCCGAATATCTAGCGAAATATATTTATCAAATTTGGTACGAGTCAATACCTCTTGCAATTCTTGTGATGTGTCATTTGACAACAAAATTATCCCGGCTTTTCTGGCGGCTTTAAAAGCCCGATCGGGTAAAGATGATTTAATCAAAATACTACTCACTAGACTGTTAGTGTCAATAACAATTCTTAATTTATTCATTCTGCTAGTATTTGCTCTAAAATCTCTTGGGTTAATCCATTGGCTTTGGCCTGGTATTGCATTTCTTCAATAATTTCTTCCAAAGATTTCTCCTCTTTCTCCTGGATGATTGATTTAAGCCAGTCATTAACAATAGTTGCTATTTTTTGCTGTTTTTCCGGGTCAGCTTCGCGGTAAGCTTTGGCAATTGCTGGGTCAACTGGAATAGTAATTGTTTCCATCATTGGTTAAGATTTAGATCGAGAATATTTTTAATTGTACCAAGTTGATTTATACAGTAGATTAATATACAATCCGCTGTAATTATCTTTTCATTGCATCTTTCAATCGATTTTGATGAGATCGAAAAGACTATTTCAAAGCCGGTATCCTCCAATCAGATGCGGTTGGTAGCAATAAAACCCACTTGCCATAATTTTCTGAACTAAATTTTTCATAAGATAAACCTCCTGACGATCGAAGTTATAGGCATTTGATGATTTGATCCTCAATTTTAATTTATTGGGCTAATGAGTCAAATCAAAGAGTTAATGGTTTGACTCTCCCTGCAATTGCTCTGCCACCTCTTTCATTGCCTGTTCTAAGCTGGGTAAATCATTGGCAACAGCATCCCAAACTCGCTCTAAATCTATACCTCCTAGATAATCGTGAACTAAAACATTCCTAAACCCAGATAAAGCCCGCCAATTCACATTCGTTATACTATCCTTTAAATCATCTGAGAGTCGCTGTGTGGATTCAGCCATTGTTTGTAAGCGACGCAAAACTCCATCTTGCACCAAAGATTCATTGATAAAACTATCCTTGCCATTTTGTGTATAGTCTTGGATGAGATCGATGCATTCCAAAATATGCTGGATATAGACGATATCCTGTTTTGAATTCATAATGGTTTAGCCTCCTTTAAAACTCCTTCTCGAATTAACGGACTCAAGCCTTTATCTGTGACAATATCCACTTTACATTGGAGAAATTCTTCTAAATCCATCAATAACCCTCCGGGAAACCAAGGGGAAATTTTAGCTAAATCATAGTCAATCAAAAAATCAATATCGCTATCTTCTCGTTCCTCTCCTCTGGCAACTGAACCAAATATCCGCACGTTAAATGCCCCATGTTTGGCGGCAATTGCGATAATTGCTTCTCGTTTTTCCTGTAATAGTTCCTTTAATTTCATAGTTGGCTTTTAAAATAAATCAAAGGCGTGATATTGACCGCAGTCAAGTTATATCAGTTAGAAATATTGTAAGATGTATTGGCTTTTTGGATTCCCGCATTCGCGGGAATGACAGCAGAGATATCCTCACGTTCCTGCCCCCGCGCTGGGGAATTAAAAATCCTAGGACTTACGCAACGAATCTATATATGGGGTATTGGTGCGTTACGCTTCGCTAACACACCCTACCAATAGCTGTGGATTCCCCCATTCGCGGGAATGACAGTTTTTTTCTAATGGGGTCTGTGGTGCATTTATTTCTGCTCGTGTACTTATATCTTCGGTTCAAATGGGTTTAGAAGTCAGCAACAAACGCAACTTAGCATGGATTAAGTTCAATTCACCCAAGCCTAAATCCACACTTCCTTCCAGGACAATTCCCGTATTTAACAGGCGATCGAGTAATTCTAAAATCGAGGCAGAATTTTGAGAGGGTTTACCGGGATAATATCCCCCTGGTTGTGTGGGCAGTAACGAGCCAAAATCCCCTAAATCAATATTTAAATCCGCCGGATCGATCTCGAAAATCTCACAAAGTTGTACCACTTGAACTTCAAGTTGCCGCAAACTTTCGGCGGCTTTTTCTAACTGTTCGTCGGTTAAAAGATCCGCGTCCATGCGCCGAATTACTTGCGCTTCCATTAGCTGACGAATTAACTCGACCACCGTCAGCAGCAGGGGGGCTAAACCCGCGTTGCTTTTGGTGGTTTGCGGCTGGATAATGTCTGTTGGGGATAGGCGATCGGGTGAATTCATGGATTTAGTCTATCCCATTTCTATGATTTTCTATGATAAAAAAATACGGTAATACGATGATTTATCGCTTTTTTAGTCCTGAACCGTGGCAGGTGGAACAGTAAAAACCGCTGCCACCTTTAGTCACTCCCGAACCTTTACACTCAGGGCATTTTTGTTGACTGTTGGGGTGATGATGGACTCCTTTGCCCTGACAAGCGAGGCAATAGTACCGTCCCCCAATGGGAGAAACCCCAGTCCCACGGCAGTAAGCACAATTGACTAAGGGATATTGTACGACATGAAATCCTCTGCCGTGGCATACGGGACAAGTGGAAAGGGCGGACATGATGCCAAATCGATCTTTACCTGTACCTTGGCAGTAAGCACAGGAGATTTTTACGGTGGGATTTTCGGTTTTGCTATCGATCGCGGATATTTTATTTCCCATAACGGTATCTCCCATTAATCTGATGATTCAGATGATTCAGATGATTTAGATGATTCAGAAATCGGTTGCTGGTTAGCCGCGATCGCCTTAAGACTTCGCACTTCTTCTTGTAAAGTCTTAACTTGTTCGAGTAGCTGTTGATTTGATTCTACCAAAGAAACCGCTTGGCTACTTAAATATGGATCGCTTTCCCACCAGTTAATCCCAATTTCTTTAGCTTTATCCACGGAAGCAATCAGCAACCGGATCCGAATGGTTAGCAACTCCGTTGAACCCACAGACACCGAAATATCACCAGCAATCACAATTCCCTTATCTAAAACCCGTTCGAGAATATCTGCCAAGGTACTTCCGGAAGTTGATGTGGTAATCCGATCGCGTTTTGTACTGTTAATAGAACTTTGTGTCATCGTTAAGATAATTTATCCTGTGAAGCAACATAGAGGCGATCGTCTCTTTGAATAAGTAAACCCTTTTTCATCAGCGATCGCAGGGCATCAATAGTTTCAAATCGATTCAATCCCAAAGCTTTAGAAATTTGGGAAACGCGCATCCCTTCAGATTTTTCCAAATAGTGATACACTTCTGCTTCACCATCCCGATCTTTCTCTTGAGGCGATCGCATTTGGGTGAAAGACTTAGCTAAATTCAGAGAACTTGATTTCCCATTCAGCAAAGCTTGCCCATTTTTTAAACCTGCCTGACTTTCTCTGCCGTCAAGTTTATGACCATTTTCATCATAATTCGGTTCTTCCACAACTAACGGTTCTGCACTCAATGGTTCTGAATGATTCACCTCAGCCCCTGGTGGAATGCTTGAACCATCGCTGCTAGAATTGCCCCCAACAATTTCTGGCTGGTTTAACCCATTTTCACCGGGTATTTTTTGCTCTTTAATCGGGTCTTTAACCGGATCTTTAGCCAGTGAAACGATCGGCACTCTGGCATCCAAAAAGCGATTCAAAATTTCCTGGGCTTTATCCCACTCTAAATTAGTCCGAGACAGCAGGACATCAGCACAAACTTCTCGAAAATCCTGGTTATTTTCCTCCACCAGCAAATTATGTTCTTGACTGACCTTAGCAATCATCAAACAAGACCGCAAAGGCGATGAATGTTTAGCACTTTCCGCATAATGGCCGCTTGCCGGAATACTTTGCTTCACCGTCTCCCTAAATGATTTTACAATTTGCACAATTCGCAAAGCAGACTCTGGATCGATCTGGGTTTTTTGTAGCAAAATTGCTTGTTGGGTCTGCTCATCTGGTTCCGGCATATTAATCGTCACCAAGCGGTCTAATAGGGCGTCTTGGGTGCCATGAACCCCGCAATATTCCTCCGGATTAGAGGTAAAAATTGCTCTAAAATTAGGATTGACTCTAATATATTCTGATTGCCCTTCGCCTGGGGGCAAAATTAACAGTTTTTCTTCTAAGGCTGAGAGCAAAACATTATTCACTTCCGGGCGCGATCGGTTAAATTCATCATAAACTAAAGTAAACCCTTCCTTACAAGCTAAAGTCAACCGGGCATCAGTCCAATTTTGCTTTAATTCATCTTCAATTTTGACAACGCTGTGAATAAAATTATCCACGACTTTTCGGCGAGTATAACCATTTTTATTGCCAATCAAATCTGAAGATTTTAACTCGTGATCCCCAAAAATGATCATCATGGGACGCCCTATTAAGTCCGCTAAATGCAGCGCCAAAGTAGTTTTTCCCGTCCCCGCAGGCCCGCGTAAGTGGATGGAAAATCCAGAGTTTAAATATCTCAGTGTACGCTTGGCAAGGCGTTCCACCGCTGGTGTATTCACAAATTGTCGTGGACGTGCTTGGATGACAGTGGCCATTTTGGTTTCGATCGGTGATGATTAGTTATAGTATTTTCAGATAACAATGATACATTATTTTGTAGGTTGGGTTGAGGAACGAAACCCAACATTACAATCATTACAGGCAATAAACCGGGTTTGGTCACATATAGCGCTCTCCAATAGATGTATCACTTTTTTTTTGAAATTACTATAACTTTAATTGCTTCTAGTAATTTGTTTCTATTGATTGGCAGAGGAGAGAGGCTGAGGGGAGAAAGTGAACAGGTGATGGTTGACTTTTGACCCCTGAAAACAAGGGAGATTTTTGACTATTGAAGGTAAAATCAACCATCAACAATCAACCATCAACCATCAACCATCAACCTTCAACCATCAACCCATTTCTATTTATTTTGAGACAATCATATAGTCCCGATTATTTTGCGTAACCAGTCCTTTAGTAATCAGTGCGCGTAAAATATCCACGGTTTGAATTCGGGTGATCTTGAACTGTGCTTCAATATCTTTGATCCGCGCCGATTTTACTTGCTTGAGGTAATCATAGACCGCTTGCTGCATCATGGCGTCTGGGGTCTGACTGGTTTGGGTTGGAGACGGTTGGGGGGTCACGGCGGCTGGTGGCGCCGGGGCTGGTGGGGCAGGGGTTGGTGGCGCTGCGGTTGGGGTGACTACCTTTGGTGGCGCGGCGGTTGGTGGCGCGGCTGAAGCCACTGGGGTCACGGGTGCAGAGGCGATCGCGGCTGAAGATGGCGGGGATGTTTTTGGCGTAGTGGGTGCCGGAATATAGCCCCAAACCTGATTAAATAAATTGAGGCGATATTCTTTCACATTGCGCCACATTTCCTCTTGCAAAGTGACGATTTCTTGTTGCCGGTGCAAACGTAAATTGGCAAAGTGATTGTATAACCCTTGCATGGTTTGCGATCGCTGCTGCCGATCTGCCCGAAAAGTTTCTTGTAACTCTTGGGCAACTTGTTGTTGTTGGAAATCTAACTCATCTAAATAGTCCGCCACATCCGCCGAAAGTTGCTCGATAAACTGATGCAAATATTCAGTCAATTCAGCTTTCATGTCCAGTCGCCGATCGCGACATTCTTGGCAAAATTGGCGCACGCAAAGATTCAGATCGTGGTGAAAATCCTGCAATGATTTTGTTTGGGCGATCGCCATTGTCGAACGGGCTTCTGCCGCATCGCGGAGAAACTGACTGGTTTCTGCCGCCAAAGCATTGACAAATTCATCTAATGACTGCATCAATACCTGACTATCCTGATAGCGGCGATCGCGACAATTGCTTAAAAAATCTTGGGTTTGAACCCGGATCTCTTGGTGACAATCGCTGAGAGACTGGCGCACTTCTCGGCCCATATTGACCCGGTTTTCTCGCCAAAGTGCCAAATCCTCACTCACTTGTTGCTGACGGTTCAGTAACTCTTGCTGACGCTGCTGTCTTTGGGCTTGCCATTCATTGAAAAGAGCCATTATTCCAGCCTCCTATGATTGATGCTGCAAAAAATTTTGGGTTTTTTCTGAGAACTTTCTGGATATTTTCTAATAAATCGAAGTTTTATCTGATTTTTATCGGATTTTTCTGGCATTTATAATAGTTATTTGTTATTTGTGATTGTGTGCTATAAAACCACCAACCACCAACCACCAACCACCAACAAACAACTAAGTAGGTGAAGATAATTAATTCCACTTTTCGTTCCCCGCCGATAGGCTTTGGATTCCCGTCGGAGTTTACCCCCGCGAAGGCCGCCATCGGCGGGAATGACAGTTTTTCTTTTAATATGGTCTGTGGTGCATTTATTTCTGCCCACCTACTTAACAACCACCAACCAACAACTAACAACCACCAACAAACAACTAACAACAACCAACCACCAACCACCAACAAACAACTAACAACCAATATCTCTGTAAGAATAAATTTATTCTTACAGAGATATACGCAGAAAAAATGCCGTTAGTTAGCTGGTACTGCTGCTTGAGCCGTCAAACCAACTGCTTCCGCATACTTCAAGTAAGTTTCAACAGAAGCGATAACAATCCGCGCTTCGATAGATAACAGTTCGATGCCAACGAGGGATACCCGTACCCAAGCATCAACCACCACTCCTTTGTCAAGGATGCGATCGACAACTTCTGCCAAACTTGAGGAAGAGTTCATTTTTTCAACAGCCATGATGTTATCTCCTAATAATCAAATTGTGAGGGTTGATTTGGCTGAATTAACTTAGTTAGTAACCAACAGACTGCATGGTTCGCAGTAATAGGTTGCTGATATAGCGGTTCGGGATCCGGGTGAAGTACAGAGGTTTTCTGGATTCCCGCATTCGCGGGAATGACAGGTTTTTTTGTACTTCATAACTATGACAAGTGCTATATCTAAAGTTTCAGATCAATTTTGAGGTTTTCACTTAAGACCAGTTTAGACTCAATTTCAGCAGGGATGGCATAATCCGATCAAAATTTTCCTGGGTCTGGGGAGAACCCGGAGTAGTGATGATTACCTGACACTTGGGTGCTGTTAACTCACGGGCTTTTCGGCAGAGACAGTCTGACGCTGGTCTAGCACTGGTCTGGATGACGCGATCGCAGTGAAATATCCAAGTGGAATATCCAGGGGTAGGCGAGAATTGCGCCAATCCGGTGGCGGCGATCGCTCTCAGTCAGAACTTATTTTATCAGAAATCCGGCGCGATCTTATCTCTAAGGCAAAACTTCCCAAAAATTTAATCATCGATCCCCAGGGGGATCTTAAACATAACCTTTCGGTTTAATTAAATAAGTCCCCCAAATGGGTCGATCGTTCTTCCCACTAGATTTTTGGATTGCCAGACGCCAACTTTTAGCTTCTTTTTGCAATTGCAAGTAAATGTCAAAAGGATTGCCTCGGTCAGTAATTCGGCCATCGGGCAATTTAAAAGTCAAATTATAAGTACCCCGAATATGGTAGGCAATTAAATCTTGAATGACTACAGGTTCTTCCTGCAAAACCACCACTCGATTAATATCATAATTCGGGATTTTTTTCCGATCGATCTGATGTTGTTTTAGATGTTCTTCCAGTTCCGCTTTGGTGAGATTTAATTGCATAGCGATCGCTTGTTGCACGATTAAGCGGCTCGGTTGAAATCCACCGAGGCTTAACTGAATATTACAAGCGGAAAGTAAGCCAACTAAAACCATACTAATGATGATTTTAAGGATGGGTTTAACTGGCAAAAAAAACATATAATTTACTCCGTAAATTGCTGGGATAAATCATTAAGATGCTGACTCTTCCGACTCTGGAGACGGTTCGGGAGAATCTGAGGGAAACAATTGCTCTTGGAATTGCTTAAAGCCTTCCGGGTTTAATTGCCAAAAACCGACCAAAGCGATCGCGCCTCCAACCAGTAAGATCAAAAAGAAAGTCGCGATCGCTGGCCAAATCTTATTAGCATTATTAGCATTATTATCCCCCTGGCGATCGGCTTTATCCACCGGCTGGGGTTCATTCACCACTGCTGCCTCAGTATCATAGAGCAAAGCCTTAGAAGCATCAGACATTTCCCCGTCCAGCACCTCTTGATTCGGTAATTTATTCGCCTCAAAAAGTACCAACTTTTCTGGAGAAATCCGACAACGCATCACCACGATAGAAGTATTATCATGGCCATTTTTTTCATTAGCTAAATCAATCCAAGCTTTCAGCCCATCTTCAATAGATACCCGGTCTTCTAAAATTGGCGGCGCATATTCTGCCCAAGATTTTTCCACCCAACCATTATCACTCAGACCATCAGAACAAAGCATCAACAAGCCATCTTCTTCGATAATAAATCGTTGAATATTAGGCTTAATAAAATTGCCCTCTTTCGTTCCCAAAGCTTGAGTCAAAGCACCTGCATCTCGACGTTGTTTAATTTCGCGATAAAAACTGCGTCCCATGCAGACTTCTCTAGTGGTTAAATCATCATCAACCGTAAGTTGTTGACAGTAATTTTCCGCGATCCAATAAGCGCGAGAATCCCCCACATTAACTAAGTATAATTCGTGGCTATTGGGTAACTCTGACCCATCAGCCCTGGGTACTTGTTGGGCTAACTGCAATCCCATCACCAAAGTAGTCCCCATCCGCTGTCTAGAAGCCCGACCTTGGGCATCATTTTGGCTGGCAATAGTATTATTCACCACTCTAATCAAAGCCGCCATTTCTTCAGAGACTAAGGTCGGGAGGCTGATATCCGGTTGGGCGGCAATTTCTTTGAGCAAATTGGGCAGCGCTAGTTTCAAAGTATTCACCGCTAATTGACTAGCCACCTCACCCCCTTCATGGCCCCCCACGCCGTCACAAACCATCACCAAGTTATGCACCAGAGAATTCGGGACTGGCTTAGTCCCCGGTTGGGGTAAATCCGCCTGGGTGGGATAATAGGCATCTTCATTATGCGATCGCTCTGGCCCCGAATCCGTAGCCCCGGCGGATCGCAAACGTAACGGCTGTTGACCTGCCAATTCCAGCAAAAGTCGGTTGAGTTGAGCGTAAATCAGATTAACTTCAGCACTGGGAACCCGCATCAGTTTGCCAATTTCTTTGAGACGGTCAACATAGTTGCCGGTAAAGTTTTGCCCTTCAGGAAGAGAAATTTTCCCCGCCCAAGTCAGCCAGTGATAGCCCAAATCTTGTAAATCCGGTTTAGTCACTGAGGACTGATCCCCATATAGTTCAGATAACCAAATTCGCCAGCCTTGCACCCGAATATTTTTCGGTTGAAACAAACTAGAAGTCAAACCCAACTCTAATAAAGGCTTCCAGAGTTGGAGAATTTGCCAAAACCAATAAACTTGCCGTACTGGGGTAGCACTGGCTAATGATTCCAACATCGTGGGATAGAGTTGACCAGTTTTTGGGTTGACCGGCACATTTTCCAGGAGTAGCACCTCTGTGTCTTCCTCGTTTAGGGGACAAAACCCATAAACTTGGGGAATATGCAAGCGCTGCCGATACAATTTTAGATAAGGTAAGATGGCCTGGGGAATCTCTTGGGGCAATGCCGGGGGTTTCCCAGGGGTGGTATCTAGCCAAATTTGCGGGCTGACCACATAATAGCGATCGGCGATGAGTGACTCTGGCGGGAATTGGGCTGCCTGGGAGCCCACTGCCCACAAATACCGATAAGTCAAGGGAGTTTGACAAGCTGCACAATACTTTTGCCCCAAATCGTTAGCTGGGTTGGGACAAGCGGGATTGACACAATCAATTTGCTGGGGGCTGGAACTGGTCATAAGCGGCGACGATCATCACAGTAAAATTAGGAAAATAACATAAGCCCGGTGGCGCTCATTGCCCACAGCCAGCCTAAACTGGTGGTAGCCTGATCTATTTTGTGCAGAATAGTCCCGGAAAATCAACGAATGGAGCCTGTGTTCCCAAAAAAACATCGAAACTATCTAAAATAGAGGAAAATTTAACCTAATTTTAGCCCGGAGATGCTCTAATCAATGAATTCGGCATCTTTTGGTTAAGATTGGGCAATGAGAGTGATTCACCTATAAATATGGAAGTAATTTATGATCCATTGTAGTTTTTCGCCATGACTTTTCCCCTACTGGCTATGAGTCCTAGTGTCATTTGGTTAATTGTTGGCTTAATTTTGTGTGGGTTTGAGTTGATGCTGCCCAATGCCTTCGTGTCGATGATGATGGGTGTCAGTGCCCTGATCGTGGCTGGAGTGGCTTTGGTGTTGCCACACTTGGGCTTACAAGTGTTGCTTTGGATGGGTTTATCTGGGGTCTTGGTGTTCCGAGGTCGTCAATTCTTCATGTCTCGGCAAAAATTCGATTTGCTGGCTGACGCAAATGAGGCGGAAACTTTAACGGAAATTCCGGAAGGCAAAACAGGTCGAGTGTTATTTGAAGGCAATTCCTGGCAAGCACGATGTGCTGATGACCGGGTGGCGATCGCGCCCAACCAAAAAGTTTATGTCATCAGTCGAGAAGGCACGACTTTGATCGTGATGCCAGAACATCTTCTGAACTCTTAAACCCCGATGGGATTTGTCAATTCTTCGCATCCATCTTCGCTGATTCATTCATCATTGATTCATTCTGGGTTTAGTTGATTTTAATTGATTTTCTCTGATTCCTTTTTTCCAAATTAATGATTTGAGAGGTTTAATATGAATCCAGCTACAGTCTTCTTGGCGATCGCCATCTTTAGCAGCACTGTTTTGTTTCGCAGCATAAAATTTATCGACCAAGGTAATGAATCCCTGGTGCAAAGCTTAGGCAAATATAAAAGCAAACTGAACGCGGGAATGCACTTTATTAACCCTTTCTTCGATAAAATTGTTTATACCGAAACCATCCGGGAAAAAGTATTAGATATCCCCAAGCAAACTTGTATCACCCGCGATAACGTTTCTATCAGCGTAGATGCGGTAGTTTATTGGCGAATTGTGGATATGGCTAGAGCCTATTACAAGGTAGAAAATCTGCTTTTAGCCATGCAGAATTTAGTTTTAACCCAAATTCGGGCAGAAATGGGTAAACTGGAATTAGATCAAACTTTTACCGCTCGCGCTGATGTGAATGAAACCTTGCTGCGAGAATTAGATTTAGCCACTGACCCTTGGGGAGTCAAAGTGACTCGCGTGGAACTGCGGGATATTATTCCTTCTAAAGCGGTACAAGACTCGATGGAATTGCAGATGACCGCCGAACGGAAACGTCGGGCAGCGATTCTCACTTCTGAAGGGGAACGGGATTCAGCGATTAACTCGGCGAAAGGAAAAGCCGAAGCCCAAGTTCTGGAAGCGGAATCTCGCAAAAAAGCGGCAATTTTAGGCGCACAAGCGGAACAACAAGCCCTGATTTTGAAAGCGGAAGCAGAACGGCAGCAGCAAATTCTTAAAGCCCAAGCCACGGCGGAAGCTTTACAAATTGTGGCCAAAAAACTGCAAAATGAACCAAATGCCCGGGAGTCACTTCAGTTTTTACTGGCGCAACAGTATCTAGAAATGGGTATCAAAATTGGCAGCAGCGATAGTAGTAAAGTGATGTTTATGGATCCCCGAAGTATCCCGGCAACTTTTGAAGGGCTGCGTTCTATTGTCAGCGACGAACCTTATGACAGTGAAACGGAAATATTTAAAAAACTGGGGAATCGTTAGGTAGAATATAACCATCGATCTATCAGGATTTCGGCTTGAGGCAACCGCCGGTTTTACCAATAAAATATCCGGTCAGCCTTTAGCCTTCTGATGATTGGTTTGTCAAGGGATGGAGATGGATGCGATCGCGCCCTCTTCTTCCAGGTAATCGCTCGATTGCCCCGAAGACGAGATTAAACCCTTAAATTTTCCGGGATTTTTCGCCTAGCCATGAATTGTGTGCCGCAGGATTTGTATCACTATAAACGTTCGATGGCAACGATCGCAGGAGGTTTCGCGGGTGATGAATATTAATAGATCCCTTGACCTAGGTCACTTAGCTCGGAAGCATCACTCTCTATACTAACCATAAGTGCTAATGGTTCATCAGCATTTCTCTGTCACGCAGATGCCCTAAAAAGAGCGGTCATCTCTTTTACCTAAGCAATTGATTGCCACAACTGCGAGAAATTTTGGTTCATACTGAGAGAGTAAAGTTCTGTAACAGAATCCCGATAAATGTCCATTTACTCAATCGATCGTGGGGATAATCAAAAGAAGCATCTGCCAACCGACCATCTTTGTCACCGGGAGTAATTGATACTTAGCTTATGCAAAACACCTCTTTAAAAAATTATTCTGGAGAAGATGACGAGCAACTAGATGCCGCCAATGATGCCGCCAATGTTGAGGTGGAAGATATCGATAGTTTATCTCTGGAATTTGACGAAAACTCAACGGAGTTAGAAACGGAGTTAGAACAAGATGTCACTAGCAATACCTTGCAACCGGCAGTTCGTTCTCGGAGCCAGGATTTAGTTCGCTTATATCTACAGGAAATTGGTCGGGTTCCCCTGTTGAGTCGGGATGAAGAAGTTGCCGAAGCCCAAAGAGTGCAACGTTATATGCAGTTGCTGGAGTTGCGGACCCAAGCGGCTCAGACAAAAGAAGGCATCATGCGTCAATATGTGGAGTTGATGGATTTGCGCGATCGCCTTGCCGCCAAGTTGGGCCATCGACCGCCTTTAGCGAGATTGGCCAGAGATGCCAAACTGGAGGTAGCGGAACTGAAAAAGCTAATTGCCGTAGGCAAAGCAGCCTGGGCAGAAATTGCCGATTTAACCGTGGAGGAACTGGATCGGATCCAAACCGAGGGTATTCGGGCGAAAGAGCACATGATCAAGGCCAACCTGCGTTTAGTGGTGTCCGTAGCCAAAAAGTATCAAAATCGCGGCTTAGAACTCCTAGATTTGGTTCAGGAAGGCACCTTGGGCTTAGAACGCTCCGTAGACAAGTTTGACCCGACCAAAGGATATCGATTTAGCACCTATGCTTACTGGTGGATTCGTCAAGGGATTACTAGGGCGATCGCCACCCAAAGCCGTACCATCCGACTACCCGTTCACATTACCGAAAAACTCAACAAAATTAAAAAAGCACAGCGGAAACTTTCTCAAGAAAAAGGCCGAACTCCCAGTATTGATGACATTGCTCGCGAATTAGGCATGAAGCCCCCAGAAGTGAGGGAGGTCTTATTGCGCGTTCCTCGGTCTATTTCTTTGGAAACGAAAGTGGGCAAGGAGAAAGACACCGAACTCGGGGATTTACTAGAAACCGATGAAATCTCTCCCGAAGACCTCCTAGTCCGGGAATCTTTACAGCGGGACTTAAAAGAACTCTTAGCGGATTTAACCAGTCGTGAGCGAGATGTCATTGAAATGAGATTTGGCTTATTCGACGGTCATCCCTATTCTCTCTCTGATGTGGGCAAAGCTTTAGACTTATCTCGGGAGCGGGTGCGTCAAATTGAAGCCAAGGCGTTACAAAAATTACGCCAACCAAAACGGCGAAATCGCGTTCGGGACTATTTGGAATCATTAACTTGAAACAGTACAAAAACCATTCAGGGGATTCAGAAACCGGATTTTTCATGGATATTTGGCCAGTTTTGTCCCGAAAAATGCTCAAAAACCCGGTTTCTTAGACTCCTGCACCGATGCTTAGGGGATTTCGACTCCCTAGGACGGGGAAAATTACCCGTCAATAAGCGGAAATTGTTGCAACTTTACAAATAAGCAGGTATGATTCTCAATAAATATAATTTATTGATAACTTGAGAGCGTTCCTATGTCTTTTTATACCGCGAGTTCCCTGAAAGCTGAACTGAACGAGCGCGGATGGAGAATGACTCCACAGCGAGAGCAGATTTTACAAGTCTTTCAGAATTTGAATAAGGGTCATCACCTCAGCGCTGAGGATTTATACCAGCTTCTCCAAAGCGAAAATCAACATATTAGTTTATCGACCATTTATCGAACCCTGAAGTTAATGGCACGAATGGGAATTCTCCGGGAACTGGAATTGGCAGAAGGACATAAGCATTATGAACTCAATCAGCCCTATCCTTATCATCACCATCACCTGATTTGCGTCCGCTGTAATAAAACTATTGAGTTTAAAAGTGATTCAATTCTCAAAGTCGGCAGCAAAACAGCCAAAAAAGAAGGATATCACCTATTAGATTGTCAACTAACCATTCATGCGATTTGTCCCAGTTGTCAGCGAGCTTTAACTCCTGTATAAACCCATCAGACCGGCGATCGCTGAATCATCCAATGGATAATTGACAATTGACAATTGATAATTGATAATTGATAATTGATAATTGATAATTGATAATTAAAAATTGATAATTGATAATGAATGAGGAGAAAATTGTCCATTGTCCATTATCAATTATCCATTGGTTTGCGGATTTAAAGATAAGCAACCCGAGCGTCAATTATGCCGCTTTGTTGTAAGAATTTCACTCTATTTTTGGCAATCTCGTAATTGGAATAAGAACCAGCGTGAATATAGGTTCCTAACGGTGAAGGAGCCTCAAATGCTGTGCCAAAAATTTCCTTGACTTGAGGTAGCGTAGTGCTATTTCTTTTGGGAACGACCACTACATAAAGTTTCTGATTGAGCACTTGTTGCGTATTGGCGTCAGCAATCCCATCAGGGACAAACCCATAGCCAATCTGAAATTGTTTAACAGCGGCTTCGGTTTCAGCGCCAAAAATACTATCAACTACCACGTTGGAGTAACCGGCGACAATGAGCCTTTGTTGCAGTTTTCTCACTTGAATGTCGCGATCGCCTCGCTTTAATCCAGGCAGACTCGTGACCGTGTTAAAGGCCTGAGCCGTCACCACTGGAGTGGAAAACTGGGTAGCAGTTTGCCTGGGCATTAATGTTTGAGTACGGACTTGTCCCAGCCGTCGCTGCAATACCTGCTGGGTGGTCAAATCAGCTACCCCATTGGCAGGCAGTCCCAGAGCCGTCTGACAACGGCGCACTGCCGCTTCCGTGGTGGGGCCGTAGAACCCAGTGATCGACCCATCAAAACAACCGAGCGATCGCAAATCTTGTTGTAAGAAGGAAACAGACGAACCGCGATCGCCCCGACTCATGGCCCAGGAGTTGCCGGTGATACTCAGCACCAACAACATTACCCCCAAGGACGCACAACGAATATAGGTCAAACTGGAAAGTCTGCACCCATTTAATCTCGCAAACAAGCCCTGAAACAAGCCCTGAAACAAGCGATCGACAGATTCGCTAAACCACGGGTCAACCAGGTTATCTTCTGCGGTTGTCTTATAGGCATCAGCCAAACAGAAATAAGCAAAGTTTTCCATATCTTTTAGACCTTTTAGCCCCAAAACTAAAATTCACACCAACCCAACCAGAGAGCGAAGAGAAAAATCCATAGTTGGGGGTGTTGGATTTTAGTTTAGTCTAAAAATCAGAATTCAGTCATGCGATCGGCCACGCTTCGCAAACGGCCAAAAAAACAGGGTTGCGGAATTAGCAATCATTCTTAGCAATCATTCGTGGCTTTGTGCTGCTGATTAATTCCCCTGGTGCGATCCATCACCGCTAACGCATCAAAGAATCAAACAATAAAGCCACCACCACGGAAAATCCCGTAATCCCCAAAGCAATCAGCGGATTTTGCCCTTGACTCACGGCAAAAGAAGTGACAACTCCAGCACCTAAACCAGCAGTCACCGCAGCGGTGAGTAAATCTCCTTGAGAATTTTTGTCGTACATATTTTTCATCCAGGGTTGAGGAAAGTGATTTTAATTCGCACATCCTAGCACCGATTTTTTTTTGGCAAAACTACTAACGCCGATTTTGCAATTAACCTTTAAATTTTGATAAGTTTCTTAACAAAATTCGCTTTTGTTGCTAAATCCGCTCATAACCTGATGATGCTGGGATGATAAGCAGATTTCGCCATCTGGGTTTTTTTGCTGACCTCCGGGTTGTCGGAAAAAATAGAAAATCATCGATTCGCCCTCCGCGATCGCTTCGCTTCACGCTTGTTGGGATTAAAGAATCGATGGAGTAGATTAATTTTAAATTTCGGGATTTCGGGATTTTTCTGAGTAAGCTGCTGGGATGATAATTTTGCTAATTTGAGTCATAAATTTGGCTGAACAGGGATTAAATCTTCTCTGTATTACCGCCTTTGACCCAGCCTTCTTGATTAGCACCTTCTACACGCACTCTTTCCCATTCTTTATCAGAAGTGGTTTCCAATACAATGACGTTTTTATTAAAATCAACCCCACCAATTGACTTGGCATCAAAGCCAGGGCGATCGCGCAAAATTAACCCATCTTGCCAAATCACGCGAGCCCGGTAAGTTCCCGGTGCCAAAGTTGTGGAATTGGCCGTGGAATTGCTGCTAGAATTTGCTGGAGTATTTTGTTTAGCGGCAGGAGTCGGTGAACTAGGTTTTGGCTTAACGGGCTGTTCATTGTCAAAAACTGGTCTTGGGGGCAACTCCGTTAACCGAGTCACAAAATAAAGAGCAGCGGCAACACTACCACCGGCAAGGATCACCAGTGCCAAGAGAAAACCAACCAAAAATTTGATCAAAGCAGAGAAAATGCTCATCGCTATGCTATTTAAAATTAGGTTAAAATTAGGCTATTTTCGTTGACTTTGGATGCGAGAAGATAAACCACTGGATCGAGAAGCCAGACGAGCTTTACCCGAAGCTGCCCAAGCTTGCAAAAATTCAATTTGTTCGGCGGCAGTTCGCGCCAAGGGAATAATCTGGCTCACCGCTTCTAAAATATCATCATTGGTAAAATCACGGTTTTGACTAAATCCAATGTGCATGGCTTCAATCAGGGATTGCTCAATTTCCGCCCCAGAAAAATCAGGAGTTTCATAAGCCAGTCGATCTAAATCATAATTTTTTAAATTATGAGGGCGCAACCGGGACAAATGCACCTCGAAGATAGCACGGCGCTCGTCTTGATGGGGCAAACCCACAAAAAATATTTCATCAAAACGGCCTTTGCGTAACATTTCCGGGGGCAATGCTTGAATATTATTGGCCGTAGCCACCACGAAAACCGGAGAAGTTTTTTCCGCCAACCAGGTAATAAATGTACCGAACACGCGACTGGTGGTGCCTGCATCCCCTTTACTGTCAAAGCCACCAAAGGCTTTGTCAATCTCATCAATCCATAAAATGCAGGGGGCTAAGGCTTCAGCCAGTTGAATCATTTGCCGAGTTCTGGATTCTGATTCACCGACTAAACCGGCAAATAGCCGACCGACATCCAGACGTAGTAATGGTAAATGCCAATGGTGGGCGATCGCCTTTGCGGTTAAAGATTTGCCCGTTCCTTGAATCCCCACCAACAGCAAACCTCTGGGATGAGGCAGACCATATTGTCTTGCTTGTTCCGAGAAACCGCTACCCCGTCGCAGCAACCATTCTTTCAGATTATCCAAACCGCCGATATCAGAAATTTGTTCCGTAGCCGGATAGAATTCTAAAATTTGGGTTTGGCGAATAATCGTGCGTTTTTCTTGGAGAATTAATTCCAGATCGTTTACTTCTAACTTGCCATGAGTGGCGATCGCCTTAGCCAAGACCCGACGCACTCGTTCAATAGAAAGTCCCTGACAACATCTGACGATTTCATCCAGAGTATTCCGGGGCAAAGATTCACCCGTTGCGCCCAAAAGTCTTTGCACTTCTGTGGCAATTTCTGCCTGATTGGGCAGGGGAAATTCTAAAACCGTCAACACTTCGCTTAACTCTTCGGGAATCGCCACATCTGAAGAAATCAGCACCAAATTTTTCGGCTGAGATTTCAGCAGTTTTGCTAAATTGCGTAATTTGCGAGAAATCGCCACATCTTCTAAAAATCGGTGAAAATCTCGCAAAATAAAGATTGCCGGGGCGGTAGCAGGCAATTTTTCCACCAATTCTAAAGCTTGTAAAGGATTGCGCTTGCCAAAACCCGTGTCATTGGGATTGCCCGTGTAGCCATCTACAAAATCCCAGATATATATCCCTCGGTTGCCTTGTTTTTTGGCAATTTCCGCAATTGTGTTTTCGACTCGTTCTTCTTCGCGAGTGGGAATATAAATTAACGGATATCTGGCTCGCAAAAGCAGTTCAAACTCATCACTAAATGTCATCTGAACCTCAACAATAATCAACCATTAAAACTTGAGAATTCTTCATTATTATACCATTTATAAAAATTTATGCAACAATATTTATATTGTAGGGTGGGCAAAAATCAACCATCATATATGCTAGGGCGGTTAAATTTTTTTGCCCACCCTACGGACGTTAGGGACTGTTGGATGATTTTTTGTAAATGGTATTAAAATCATTTTCAATTGTTGCCTAATTCATCAGATTTTTAGGTAATCAAAATAACAATAAAAATCTGATGAAAATTCTGGATATCCTTTTTTTCGCGATCGCAATTAATTCGGGAATAATTTTTTTAGTTCTGCCAGGGATGCCCAACGGCGATCGATCTCCTTTGGTGCATCCGGTTCCATAGAAGTCTTTGCTTGAATTCCTAAGCAATTCGCATCACAAAGTTGGCGGGGTGGCAAGGCTAAACAAAGTTGTTCATAAAGCCATTCTCTGCATTCAAAATATCCGTTTGGGGACAAAGTTTCTACTAAATCTTCCAGGGCAGTTTCCCGTTCCAACGGACCTAAGTCCGGTTGATCTGCGGCTTCATCCAGCCAGATTAACTCAGAGGTATCTACACTTAATCGGTGATTATACTTTTGCAGACACCGATTGCAAGTCAGGGTGACAATGGTTTCAGCTTGGGCGAGAACTTCTAAATAGTTTCCTTGGTGCTTCACCACGATTGTGCCTTTGACGGGAGTCAAAGTTTCAAATTCCGAGAAAAACTCCTCAAACTGAATGTCCTCAGTTCGCTCGGGGGCGGTGGTCAGTTGAGGAATATAAATGGGCTCCATATTATGGCTGTTTAAGAATTTTCCGGTAAGAAAGAAATTTGAGAGTGAATTAAACTCTCAAATCTCAAATCAACTATTTATCCAGGATTTCATCCCAAATCCGCTTTTCAAGTAGGGGCGGGTTTCAAACCCGCCCCTACGATGATAATCCCCTAAAACGCGCTCTGGATTCCCGCTTTCGCGGGAATGACATCTGACTTGAACGGGGGGTTTTGAGAACCGGATTTGGTACCAGAGGCATCATTGAATGATGGGGCGCAAGCCGAAGCGCCCCTACCGTCTGTGTACCACCAAACGGCGATCGGGTTCTTGTCCGCGACTGAAGGTTTCCAAATCGTCGTATTCTTTAAATAAATTATGAAGTTGACGACGTTCGGCGGAAGAAAGGGATTTAATTTCAAACTCTTCCCCGGTTTCCCGAACATGAGTAACCGCATTCAATGCGATCGCTTCGAGTTCCGCTTGGCGATGAGATCGATAGTTATTCAATTCAATGGTGTAAGCGGCTTGCCCATCGGGGTCTTGTCCCAGATTCAAAATTGTATTCGCTAGATATTGAATACTATCCAGGACAGCACCCTTGGATCCGATCAGGATGTCAATTTGCTCTGGGGTCAGATCCTTGCGATCTATGGTTAACCAGTAGCAATCGGTTTTTTCTTCCGCATGAACTTCCGTAGGACAAGCCGCGAGGGACAACAGTTGCGTGAGCCACTGTTGTCCTCGGTCAATAGGGCGATCGCTCATAATTTACCTTAAGCTTTTTTCTTAGAACGACCAGGTTCAAACGGCAGTGATTGTCGTCCGTCTTTAACATCTGCGGCTTTTGCTTCTGCATCCACGATTTTCTGGAGATTTTCTGGCAGAGGTTCGCGAGACAGAATAAAAGTTTGTGCGGTTTGGAAGATATTCGCAATCACCATATACATCAAAACTCCCGCAGGCAGAGGGAAGAACAAAAACATCCCCGAAAAGATCACCGGAGTGAGTTTATTCACCGTTGCTTGCTGAGAGTTATCGCTGGAACTTTGTCCTTGACCCGATAGAATTTGGTTGACATACAAGCTAATGCCAAAAAATAGCACCATGCCCACAATGTCCCAATTAATTTGGCCATTTTCGTCCGTAGCGCCGACCCGCCCCAGGGCCTTAATAAACAAAAACCCTTGCTTAGAAGCTAATCCAGGAATCGTGCCTTGAATCGTCACATCTCCCGCTTGCAGGGCTTCGATCGTGCCATCTTCCGACACATTAACTCGTTCTTGGCCTTTAATTACTTGCCAGGTCGGGGCAATGTCGCTTTCGGGATACTCTGCTAAAAACTGTTGCAGAGGTTTGCCCTCTACCGTTTGAAATTCAATTTTCGTTTTGTCACCTACCACTAACTTATTCCCGCTAGGCAGCAACGCGGCAACCGGCGCATGGACGCTACCGGCTACATAAATATTTTGCGTTGGGGTGGCAAAAGACTGAGGTTGAATTCGTTCAATCTGTTCTGAGGGAAAGATTTGCAGATTGACGGAGTAATTCACGTCAGAAAATGGCGATCCTCTCAGAGTGGCGAACAGGGCAAACAGCACGGGCATTTGCAGGATGACTGGCAAACAACCAGAAAGCGGATTGCCATACTCCTGGTAAACTTTGCTCATTTCCTCCTGCTGTTTAGTCGGATTGTCTTTATAGCGTTCTTGAACTTCTTTAACTCGTTTCTGCATGAGTGGCTGGGCGACACGCATTCGCCGCATACTGCGAATCGATCCAGCACTTAAAGGATAAAGCGCAAAGCGAATTACTAACGTCAAAGCGACGATCGCCAGACCATAGCTGGGAACGATCCCAAAGAATAAATCTAGGATCGGTAGCATGACGTTGTTGGAAAGAAACCCTACTCCAAAGTCCATTCTGTCTATATCAACCTAATACAATTATTGTTTTCAGACTATCTGTTTTCAGACTATAACCGAGTTAAATATTAGTCATCTTCAGCATCAGGCTGCTGGAGATAACTGGGTTTTGAGAAAAAACCCTTTTCTGAAAGTTTCCGCTTAATTTCTTAAGCTGGACATTTGCTCCCTGGGAAAAATTGGTTTTTTTCTTTTTAACGATCTGCTGTAATAATTTCTCCTGAATAACTCCTTTTCCCTGTGATATCCGCTGGATATCTGCTTGATTTTTTTGGTGATAAATCCGCTGCCAATTTTCTCCGAGTCTTGCTGCTATTTGATTTCATCCACATTTTCCAGATTCATTGCTTGGTTTTTCTCCGACGAGGAAATCAAGGTTTACACTGGAAGAGTCTGGTGTTTTGCCTGACTATTTTTTTTAGGGAATCGATCGGGAATTGACGAGGAAATCTCCAGCAATTCTGGTGCAGCCTCCGGTGGTGAATCAAAGATTTAGGCGAATCAGGGAGTTATTTACCGAGGGAACCACTGGCGGCACGGGCAGAGGAAGATAATTTATCATTCATATAATCGTACACCTCTCGAAACTTAGGAATCGCCCGGAGTTCCAAGCGAGAACCATCGTTGAGGGTAATCACCATATCACCCCAGATGCCAAAGCCACGAGGTACGGTGACGATTTTGCTAATTTCTGAGTAAACTACGTCAGAGCGATCGCGTCCCATCCAACCACCAATTACCGTCACCCGACGATTAGTAATCCGATAACGCAACCACAGGGCGCGGACAATGGCACCAATCATCAGGGGCAAGCCAACAATCGTCAAACCCAACAAAATGTTCAGGATCAGATCGCCGATATGCGGGCGACCTTCAAAGTAAACTTCTTCTTTAATCCCCATTGAGTCCCTCCACTTTTGCCATTAACTGCTCTAATTTTTGCAGAAATTGTCGATAATTGCACTGCCTTGCTGGCGGCTGCACCACGACGACGATATCCCAACCGGCTGATACTTGGGATAAGAGCGATCGCCAAGCTGCCCGAATTTGCCGCTTGATCCGATTGCGAACCACCGCCATTTTGCTAACTTTTTGGCTTACGGAAATGCCAATGCGGGTAGGTGCTACGCAGATAGAGGATCCGTTAGGGGAATTCGGGCTAGACCACGGGACGTCTTGGCTAAATCCATTGGTGCGCTTTTTGGCGATCAATGTCAGGGTTCCGTCTGACCGACGAGTCCCAGATTTGTAAACGGCAGAAAAATCTTGCCGATGCTTGAGTCGATTGACTTTGGGCAACACTTGAATGCTTCTCGAAGTTGCTTGGGTTGATTTCGCTTTGGATTAACAACCCAAAGCAGGCCAATGGAAGGTCAGAGCTAGAAATTAAACAGCCAGCCGAATCCGCCCCTTGCTGCGGCGAGCTTTGATCACTTTTTGACCATTTTTGGTCCGCATCCGAGCTCTAAAACCAGAAACTCTTTTTCTTTTACGGCTAGTACCGCCCAAGGTACGCTTTGTCATCGTATTTGCTCCGGGTTTACTTACTTAAGGATTAAAAATTCACAATTCTCAATTGTATCATTGAAAATTGTGAATCGGCGTCATTTATTTAATTAACACCCCGGAAATCTGGTTTAATCAATGGCCAAGACCCAGGTGCCGATGTATTGGGGCAACTGTGGGCCGGTCAGGGTAGACACCCGACAGTTGAAATTAAACATCCCGCCGAACACCGGATTCTTTACCCGGTCAAACACTAATTTGACATTGCTTCTGGGGGCAACCGGCTCGGTAAACTGGATTTGAATTGACCGGCTTTGCGGTTCCCAGCTTACTAAACAGGGAGCAGCGGATTGGTTTTCTGAGGGGTTGACTTCAGTGGTGGCGGATTTTTCTTGACATTGCAAGGTTTTCCCTTCATTGCCTACCACTACGTGAATTCGGTTGGTGTTGAATTCTCCACGGTAGTGATTGGGATAGTCAATGGCAATCTGAGTGACCGGGGCATTGAGTTTATTTGCCGGGATATTCAATTCATAGCGATCGGGGACATCAGCCTTACCCCGAGCTAGATAATAATCCAGTTCATATCCTCTCTGGGGGCCGCCAAATAAGGTAAATCCTCCGGTAGTCTGGGCTAAGGTGAGTTCTGGCATCCCCACCCACGCACAACCGACAATCGCGAATACAGATAATAGTCGTTTCATAGATTCTCCTTCAAACCACTTATAAATAATAGAAATCGTATTTTTCTTCGCTCCATCACCATGACCATTAGTTGAGCGAAGGGCAGAGTTAAAGCCACCACTGCACATACCCCCTAAGAAAATGTACACAAACCAGGGTTGCATCATCGGGCTTACGAGTGAGTTGTCACCAGGTAGTCATGTTTTGGCGATCGATTTTCTCTATCTCAGTTAAATTTTAACAAACCTTAACACAAACCTGTGGCACTCTGACTAATTTCTGACTAATTTTTGCCGCTTCAACGCCCCCTCCTGGCTGCCGATAAGATGAGAGACGAATCAAATGCCCCGGCGGTTTCTCTCGCCTCAGCCAGAGGCAAAGCCCCTGCGGTTGCCCTTTGCTTCCTGAAAATGTCAAAATTCATCAATAGTAAAGATTTTCTAAGGATCTTGCCAGAAATATACTTGGATCGTTTAGATTATTCAGTAGTTTATTGAGTAGCCACTTACTTAGGGCTTATGTTATCATTTCTTGATTTTTTGCCTAACTGCACAAAACTATAAACATCACAGAAAAAAAACTCACAATTTTAGGTGAAATTACGGAAAATCCAAGCAATAAATGTTGAGCGGACGAATAGCGGCGCTTGAATTATTAGGGATTCGCTAAAAGATAGGGAGGAATCCCACAAAATACCTAGGAAAATCCTCATAAAAATGCCTAAATAGTCAAAAAAAATATTGTGCCGAATTGAAAATATTCCAAAAAGTTGCTATAAAAAAATAGGATATTCGCCAATAAGCCAAGCAATCATCAGAATGGTTGACTACGATCGAGTAATGATTAAGATTTGTTGATGAATTGGTCAAAAAGTAGATTTCTTTGACAAATAAGTTGCCCAGGAAAACATGAGAAAAACATGATTTGGGCTTCAAAGTTAAGGTGACTAATGAGAATTTGTCAGCCTGGTAAATCTCAGATATCTGGAGAAATGATATGAAAATAGCTGTGGCTAAAGAAATTGAAGTGGGCGAACGTCGGGTTGCGCTTGTTCCTGATGTGGTTGCTCGATTGGTCAAAAAAGGCGTTGAGGTATTGGTGGCTAGTGGCGCCGGTGAGGGGTCATTCTTCAGTGATGATGCCTATAGCGCGGTGGGGGCAAAAATTGTCTCTGACCCAGCCCAACTTTGGGGGGAAGCGGACTTGGTTTTAAAGGTGGCTCCCCCCAAAGAGTCAGAAATTGCCATGATGCGGTCAGGTTCGGCGGTGGTCGGGTTCTTAAATCCCTTGGGTCAGCCAGATGTCTGCGAAAAATTGGCGGCTAAAGGCGTTACCTCATTTAGTATGGAACTGATTCCTCGGACTAGCCGGGCTCAGAGTATGGATGCTTTGTCTTCTCAAGCAGGGGTGGCCGGATATAAAGCCACGTTAATTGCGGCGGCGGCTGCACCGAAGTTTTTTCCTATGTTGACGACTGCGGCAGGCACTATTCGCCCTGCGAAAGTTTTTGTGATGGGGGCAGGGGTGGCCGGTTTACAGGCGATCGCTACTGCCCGTCGTCTGGGTGCAGTAGTGGAAGCTTTTGATATTCGTCCGGCAGTGAAAGAAGAAGTGCAAAGCTTGGGCGCCAAATTTGTGGAAATTAAGCTGGAAGAAGACACGGTAGCGGAAGGTGGCTACGCTAAGGAAATTTCTGAGGAGTCCAAGAAACGGACTCAAGCGTTGGTTTCAGATACCGTGGCTGCCGCTGATGTGGTGATTACTACCGCCCAGGTTCCAGGGCGAAAAGCGCCGATTTTGGTCACGGCAGAAATGGTGGCCAAAATGAAACCAGGGGCGGTAGTTGTTGATTTGGCAGCAGAACAAGGGGGCAACTGTGCTCTGACCCAACCGGGGAAAGATGTGGTTCACAACGGTGTGACTATTATTGGGCCAATTAATTTACCTGCTTCGATGCCAGTTCACGCGAGTCAAATGTATGCGAAGAATATTGCCACGTTGGTAGAACTGATGCTGGACAAGGGCGAATTTAAGCTGAATTTTGCAGACGATATTATCGATGCTACTTGTGTCACCCATTCTGGGGAAATTCGCAACTCCAGAGTCCGCGATGCCCTGGAATCTCTGAGCGCTAAGGTTTAAAGGTTTATTAGTGATTGGTTATTGGTTATTTGGGGCGAACAACCAACTACGAACGGGCAACAGGGAAGAGGGCAGAGGGGCAGAGGAGCGGAGGAGAACAATTAACAATTGATAATTGACAATTGACAATTAAATAAAATTATCAATTATTAATTATCAATTATCAATTATCAATTATCAATTACACCCCAACCACCAACCACCAACCACCAACCAACAACCAACCAACAACCAACAACAATTAAAGGAGTTTTCTAATTTATGCCTGATGCATTGATATCCGCTTTATTTGTGTTTGTGCTGGCGGCTTTTGCCGGATTTGAGGTGATTACTAAGGTTCCCCCAACCTTACATACGCCGTTGATGTCTGGGGCAAATGCCATCTCTGGGATTGCCGTATTAGGGGCGCTGATTATCGCCGGGGACAAAGATTGGAACGCCACAGTGATTATGGGATTAGTGGCGGTGGTGTTTGCCACGATTAACGTTGTCGGTGGCTTCCTCGTCACTGACCGGATGTTGCAAATGTTTAAGAAGAAGGAAGTCAAGGCATGAACAGTATGACAGCATTTTTGCCGACTGGAATACAGCTTACCTATCTGGTGGCTGCATCATTATTTTTCGTGGGATTAAAGCAGTTGGGTTCTCCCGCTACGGCTCGCAATGGTAATTTGTTGGCGTCGGTGGCTATGTTTCTGGCGATCGCGGCAACACTATTAGATCGGCAGGTACTCAACTATCAGATGATTCTGATTGCGATCGCGATTGGTGCAGCGATCGGGGCGATCGCGGCTCAGAAAGTGGCCATGACGGAAATGCCCCAAATGGTCGGTCTGTTAAACGGCTTCGGCGGCGCCGCTTCTGCCCTGGTGGCGGTGGGAGAATTCTGGAAGTATTACAGCAGCTTTGATAATCCGCCCCTGGATACCACCATCACCGCTTTACTGGGTGTGTTAATCGGTGGCGTCACCTTCACGGGTTCTCTGATTGCCTTTGCCAAACTGCAAGGGATTATCAGTGGTTCCCCAATTCTGTTCCCTGCCCAGCAAGTAGTTAACGCTATATTATTAGGCGGATTTCTGGTTGGCAGTATCTACATCTGCATTCATCCCCTCAATACTCCCGTATTTCTGACCTTAGTTGGCATTTCCCTAATCTTAGGGGTGATGTTCGTCATCCCTATTGGTGGCGGCGATATGCCCGTGGTGATTTCGCTGTTGAACTCCTTCTCCGGTTTAGCGGCTTCCGCTGCTGGGTTCGTGGTGATGAACAATATGCTGATCATTGCCGGTGCTTTGGTGGGGGCTTCGGGGATTATCCTCACGGTGATTATGTGTAAGGCGATGAACCGATCGCTGACCAATGTGCTATTTGCTGGATTTGGTACTGGGGAAGGTGGCGGTGCGGCTGCCGCTACTGGTGCTACAGCAGATATGACGGTTCACAGCATCGACCCAGAAGAAAGTGCCATGATGTTGGGTTATGCCCGGTCTGTGGTGATTGTGCCTGGATATGGCATGGCGGTGGCTCAAGCACAGCATACGGTTCGGGAGTTGGCTGACCAGTTGGAACGCCTGGGGGTAGAGGTAAAATATGCCATTCACCCGGTGGCAGGTCGGATGCCCGGACACATGAACGTGCTGCTGGCCGAGGCGAATGTGCCTTATGAGCAGTTGTACGATATGGAAGATATTAACTCCGAGTTCGATCGCACTGATGTGGCGTTGGTAATTGGCGCTAATGATGTGGTCAACCCAGCAGCGCGGGAAAATCCCAGTAGCCCGATTTATGGGATGCCGATTTTAGATGTGGATAAGGCAGCCCATACGATCGTGATTAAGCGCAGTATGAATACGGGCTTTGCCGGGATTGAAAATGAGTTGTTTTACAAGGATAAGACGATGATGTTATTTGGCAGCGCCAAGGATATGGTGGCCAAAATTGTCAGTGAAGTGAAGCAGCTTTAATCCGATCCAGGGGGAATTAACCTCCTATAGAGACGCGCAATTGCGCGTCTCTTTTTATTTTGATGCCATAGTCATTAGATTTATCCTAAATTTGCCCCTATTTTTTTTCTAGGCATCTTTCTCCTATTTTCTATTTTTCTCTATCAATTGCGTCTCTCTTCCTAGGTTTTGAGCATAGAATTTGGTGTAAAATATAAGATATTTAAGATATTTAAGATAGTATAGTAATTTCAAATAAAAGTGATACAGCTATTGGAGATCGCTATATGTGAAAAAAACCGGTTTATTGCCTGTAAGGATTCTAATGTTGGGTTTCGTTCCTCAACCAAACCTACAGAATAATGTATTATTCTTATTTGAAAATACTATAATATCTTAAATATCTTAATATATGCGATCGCGAATAACTGACTAATTCTGCGGCTCGGCTAACAAATTTTTAGAGATTTTTAGAGAAATTTCTAGATAAATCTGGGCTTCGGCGATCGCAATTGAGCAATCGATCGCCCGGTTTCATCAATTAACCATAAAGACCCGTCGAAATCTTCTACCCGCGATTGTCCATTATAAAACGGTTCTACTGCTGCAAATCGGCGATCGTAAGCGGCAATTCCTTGACAATTAATATGAAACCAACCTCGTTCGTCTCGCGATCGCGCATATCCTTTGTGAAATACATCTAAATCCCAAAACCAGCGATCGTGGGCGAATTTTCCTGTATCATTAATATGGGTATGCAGGCCATTTTCCCTTTGGACAACGGCGAAACCATCTCGGAAATCTCCCACATAAGCATAACGTTCTGCATACGCGGCGGTGCCATCATCTTTGATGTGGAAATGTTGACCATTAAAATCGCGAACTACACAGCGATGTGCTTGAAAATTGCCACACCAAGCAAAGTAGCGATCGTAAAAGCGATCGCCAGTAATATTAATATGAAACCAACCGGAATCTGACTTAACGGATGCTTTGCCTTCATAAAAACCAAAGGTTCTTTGATAGCGTTGGGAATAGACAGATGCGCCATTGGGGTAAATATGATAAGCCCCCGCACGATCTTGAACAGGGGCTAATCCCGGTGGATGAAATTTTAACACCGAGATAAATCTTTGTGGGTAAACAGATTTGCCTTGATATAGATGATGGGTTCCCTCTGGGGCAATGGTAAATTCCTGCCAATTTTTATCCGGCAAATTTTTCTCATTTATATTGGTTATATTTGACAAATTCACAAAGTTTTCCTCATATTACAACTGGCACAAAGGGCATACTTTTGATAATTTTTTTGCAGATTTTGATAAGTTTCCGATTGCCAAATTTCACCGATGGTGGTATGATAAAGATTACCAAATTCGCCTAAACTGCGCCGCAGGGCATCCGGGGCACAACAAGGATTAAATCGTCCGGCGGTACTCACCCAAGCTTCTTGTCCCAGAAACGGACAAATGGCACCAACTGGAGATTGATTTGGTTGTGCTGTATCTAAAGGAAAGATATTTTCTAGAACGATCTTTTCGCCATTGGGTTTGGGAAAAGAATCCACCGCTATTTCACAATCCCTGACGATCTGATTCCACTCTCGCATCGCGCTGGGCGATCGCCGCATGGATAAAGGCTGTATTTCTGCAAAATGTGCCCATAAATGATGTCCTTTGATGCGATCGACCCCCAAAGAAGCGGCTAGTTTAATTATCTCCGGTAATTCTATCACATTGGTTGCCAAAAATGTTAGCTGAAATGTGACGCGACACCAGTTTTTTCCAGCGGCAGCTATTTCATCGCGCACGGCAATAAATTCTCGGACATTGGTTAAAACTTTTTCCCACTGAGTTCCCAACATAATCGATTCTTGAGTGGTTTTAGTGGCACCATTCCAAGAAATTTTGACATCGGATGTCACGGGAACTAATCTTTTTGCCCAAGCGATCGCTCCTTTACCGGGAAATGTGCCATTGGTCGTTAAATTTAACTTAATGCCATACTTTTGACACAAGTCAATCATGCGATCGAAATCTTGATAAAGTAACGGTTCTCCCATTGTGGAAGGGATAATTTCTCGCAAGGGAGTACCCACAGACTCCGAAAGAATTTTTTCGATTAATTCAAACTTCATTCGACGGGGAGGTTGACCCAGCGATCGCCGTTTTTTCTGTAATTCGCTGTAGGGCGAATGTTCTTCGCACATAATGCAGTGCAAGTTACAGTCATCAGGATTCGTATCAAAAGTAATCCGCCAAGGACCTGGCTTTACCGGCAGCTTTTCGTTGATTTTGTTAGATAATTTGCTCATATAATTTCTCCAAGGTTTCAACGTGATTTTGCATGGAAGGCACCTGACCATCGGTGGAATATAAATATCCCCGGTCTCCCAATTTTTTTATATCTTGGGGATGATTAGTTAACCGTTGCATGGTGGCAGCGAGAGAGTCAATATCTCGATGTTTAAATAATAAACCATTGACTTCATGGTGAACATATTCCGCCATGCCGCCATAATTAGCAGTAATCACCGGAATTTTTGCTTGTTGGGCTTCGTGAATTACTAAGGGAGAATTTTCTCCCCAAATTGAGGGAACAACAATCACATCACAGTGGTTGAAAACATCATAAATTATGTTATAATTAGCATATTCTCCCATCCATTGAATCCGCTGGTTAATCTCCGAAGGCAACTGACTGGCTAACTGTTTTAAATTTTTGGTTTCTGCTTGATTTCTGCCCCATATTTTCAAATAAGCGCACCCTTGGAGTTGCCCAAATGCTTTGACTAAAAGGTCAACACCTTTGGCGGGGATATGGGTGCCGATATATCCAAAGGTTACGGGTTGATTGTAATTATCTCTGGCTTTTCTGCCGCTTAACCGGGAACGGTCAAAGCCATAGTCGAGATAAGTTAATTTATGAGCAGGTAAGCCGAATTCATCGCGAAATTTTTCTAATAAGTATTGAGAAGGGGCAATAAATAAGTCAATCAATTCACAGATTTCTCTAATATGTTCCATCCGTCTTTTCACCCAGTCAGTCCAATAGGCTAAATCTATGCCTAATTCTGCATAAGCCCCGCTAAAATAGCGGGCATAGCATTTTTGAGCGCATTTTTGATCCCCTTGACCGTCACATAATGGCCAGAGTTCGTTGGGATTTTCAGGATACATTTGAAGAAACTGACCCCGGGGACACATTAACCAAAAATCATGCAAGGTGTAAACTATGGGAATCTGTAAGTTTTTGCCAGATTTAATCAGTGAGGTGGATAAATGATTCAGATGTCCAATATGAATGATACCCGGTTGAATTTTCTGTAAGAGTTGGCTGAAGATTTGATCTACTTGGGGGTCGCGGTAGCGATCGCGCGATCGATATAAATTGATTAAATGTAATTGAACCTGGGGAAAGGCTGGATCGACTCCCGACCAGAGATGATAGTCGGGTTGAAAGGGATTTTCCCTGCGACTAAAGACGGCTACCTGGTGTTTGACCGCTAAAAATTGAGCTAAGGTTTGGGTATAAACTTCTGAACCGGCGTTATATTCTGGGGGATACCCGTGAATCACTAAAAGAATTTTCATGGGTTGTCACTGATGCTTGCACTGATGCTTTCACTGATGCTCGGTGAACCATTATGCCTCTCAAATCCTCAAACTGTCAAAAAACATTTACTTATGTATAGCGGCATGGATCCCCTGAATCGCGCCGTTTGGGGGAGTCACCACGGGTTTAAACCCTTCCCTACTACTGTGGTGGGTCTTGCTTTGATTTTTGGCGGAATTAATCAGAGACTCTTGACTCTTTGGGGTCTGTCCCCTCATACTTAAGGATAAATTTTTTCTACTATATAATTGAAATCTACCTATCCTCATTAGGACTTACGCAACTCATCTATATTTGGGATGAAAGGAGGGGCAATCCCCCGTGGTTGTCCCCTAGCTATAGTGTTGATGGGTAATTCCTTCATTTGATCTCAACCTGGATCAAACAATTCCGATCTCTAGAAGAGGCTAAAGCAGCTTGTTCGGTAAGCTTAATTGAGAATGGCGATCGCTGGTGCGGATCAAGTTTTCTTGGGGCGAATAGTTTTCTAAACCACCTTTATTGCAATTTGGTTAGGATTTTCATGGATAGTTCGGGAAAACGTAACTCGTGGGGCAAATTTTCGTGGCAACAATCAGCATTGTATCTACTTTTGCTGTTGATGGGTTTGGGAGGGGGTTTTGGGGTTCACCGAACGTTATCCAGTTCCCGGTTTTTCTGGGAATCAGGGGAAACCACGATTCCAGAAGTAAATCGTCCGCTTTCTTTATCTACTGAAACTGAATCCTCAATGCGGGGAAATTTATCGGCGAATCCGATCGCTGCCAATTTTATTGTCCAAGCAGTGGATCGGGTGGGTGCGGCGGTGGTGCGAATTAATGCAGCGCGAACGGTGAACAGTGAAGTCCCGGCACCATTTAACGATCCGTTTTTTGGTCGCTTTTTTGGGATTCCCACCCAGCCTCAAGAGCGAGTTGAGCGGGGCACTGGCTCTGGTTTTATTATTAGTGATGATGGCCAAATTCTGACTAATGCCCATGTGGTGAATGGCGCCGATACGGTGCAGGTGATTCTCAAAGATGGCCGCATTTTTGATGGAAAAGTCCTGGGACAAGATTCAGTGACTGATGTGGCGGTGGTGAAAATTGAAGAGACTAACTTGCCAAAGGTGGCTTTGGGTGATTCGGAAGATTTGCACCCCGGAGAATGGGCGATCGCGATCGGCAATCCGCTAGGTCTGGATAATACTGTCACCGCTGGAATTATTAGCGCGATCGGGCGATCGAGTCGGGAAGTGGGAGTGCCGGATAAGCGCGTCGGGTTTATTCAAACCGATGCGGCGATTAATCCGGGCAACTCTGGCGGCCCATTGCTGAACGCCCAAGGGCAAGTGATTGGTATGAATACGGCAATTATTAGTGGGGCCCAAGGACTGGGTTTTGCTATTCCCATTAATGCAGCGCGGAAAATTGCTCAACAAATTATTACCACAGGTCAAGCCACGCACGCCTTTTTGGGGGTTGAAATGATGACACTAAATAAGGAACTCAAGGAAGAGATCGACCAAGATTCTAGCAGTGGCATGGCGATCGCCGTGGATCGAGGCGTCTTAATCATGCGAGTGGTACACAATTCCCCCGCTGCCGCTGCCGGAGTGCTTCGCGGTGATGTGATTCAAAAAATCGGCGATCGCGAAATCACCAAGTCAGAAACCGTCCAACAAATTGTCCAACAAAGCGAAGTCGGAGATTTATTAACCATTGAAATCAACCGCAACGGCAAAATCATCACCCTAGATGTTGCCCCCGGAACCCTGCCTTCGGAAAGCAATTAAGCTCATGTAGGGTGTAGGGTGTAGGGTGTAGGGTGTAGGGGAAGAGTGCTGGGGTGAATAGTGAATAGTGAATAGTGATACCTATTTTCACTTTCCCCAACCAACAACCAACAATCAACAATCAACAATCAACAATCAACAATCAACAATCAACAATCAACAACCAACAATCAACAATCAACAATCAACAATCAACAACCAACAACCAACCTTATGAATCAAATGCTAACTATCGCCCAATTAGGCAATCCCATTCTGCGGCAAATTGCCCAACCAATTAATCAAATTAACGATCGCAAAATTCAAAATTTAATTGATGATTTAATTGCCACGATGACTCCGGCAAATGGTGTCGGAATTGCCGCGCCACAAGTATCTGAATCCCAGCGGATTATCATTGTGGCATCGCGGCCTACTTTACGCTATCCCAGCGCCCCCCTGATGGAACCCACCCCCATGATTAATCCGCAAATCATTGACCATTCTGCTGAAATTGTCAAAGGTTGGGAAGGCTGTTTGAGTATTCCGGGAATTCGCGGTTTAGTTCCCAGATATGAAGTCATTGAAGTAGAATATTTTGACCGATCCGGTGAACGTCAAAAACAAGAATTAACCGGATTTGTGGCCAGAATTTTTCAACATGAGTTCGATCATCTTGAGGGAATGCTATTTATAGATCGAGTAGAAAATACGCGGGATTTGATGACTGAAGACGAATATCAAAAGCAAATCGTACAGCAGTTATAGCGATAATTGTAGCGATCGCTCAGGGGAAACCCCAATTTCGATACAAAAAATACAAAGATTCGCTCACTGATTTTGCTCGATGAATTTATGGAAAAAAAATTAACACTTCGGCTTTTAATAATTGTTGCGATCGGCTTCAGCTTTTGGTTGGGATATCTGCTTGGTGCCAGGAAACCTATTACTCCCAAAGAGCAAGTTTCTCTGGATATAAATGAGGAAAACAAAGCCGCTGCGGAAAAAAAATCTGAGTTATTTGACAGTATGTTGAAACGTTCTTATTCAAGAGCAATTCAAGATGCCAAAGATGCGGAAAAAGCAGAGAGTTCGACAAAGTTATGGCCGATTTCTGCCGAAAATGTGAATCTAGTTAAGAAAACTAAGGAAGAAGAAGAAAAAATTCTGGTGGCCACTTGGACATCATGGGATGGTTATGATAATAAAATCGATTCATCGATGACTTTAAGCCGGGAAATTTGGGTGACGGCAGTTCCCCAAGTCCAGCAATTTTGTCAAGAGTTAAATATGTCACCCAATGATTTAACCCTGAGATTAGAACAATATTTAGGCTTACCGGCAAATAATGGTAAAACTAAGTTTGTCGAAATGTGGGTAAAGCCTGCGGATATGTTTCGCCCTTGTCCCGACCCAGAAATTGATGATACTCAATGTAATTTGGGTTTTACGGAACCCGTAGATCCAGAACATAAAAAGTGGATGGAAAATCTGATTTCATCTTCTTATAATGAAAATGGTTTTCCTTGGACAAGATTAGGCTATACTTATGATTGGGGTAGCGTTGATAGTGACATTGGGGCTAGTGAATTTATTCTCAAACAGGGCGCTGATGTGACGATTAAATCGGTGCAAACTACCGCCGAATATTGTAGTGAATAGTTGTTGGTTGTTTGTTGTTAGTTGTTGGTTGGTGGTTGGTGGTTGGTGGTTATTTGGTTGGTGGTTATATAGAAGAGCCAATAACCAATAACAAACAACAAACAACAAACAACAACCAACAACCAACCAACAACAAACAAAATTAAATTGGCTGACCCGTTAAACTAAAGGGGCGCACTTCCGTAATTTTGACTTTAATTAACTGACCTTTGAGTTGATTGATATCACCGTCAAAAAATGTCAGTCGGTTGCTACGAGTCCGTCCCATGACTTGCGTTGGTTGTTTGGGATTTATGTCTTCTACGAGCACTTCTTCAATGCGTCCCATATATCGCTGCGATCGCTCTGCGGCTTTTGTTCCCACTAAGTGATTTAACCGTTGGAGGCGATCGCTTTTCACCTCCTCACTTAATTGATTTTCCCACAGGGCTGCCGGAGTTCCTGGACGGGGAGAATAGGCAGCAGTATTCAACTGGTCAAAGCCAATATCTTCCACCAATTTCAGCGTATTTTCAAACTGTGCCTCGGTCTCTCCAGGAAAGCCAACAATAGCATCGGCACTAATCGCCGCATCGGGGATATAATAGCGAATCTTATCAATAATTTGGCGATATTTCTCGTGAGTATAACCCCGCGCCATTGCCTTCAGCAACTCATTATCTCCCGACTGGAACGGAATGTGGAAATGTTCGCAAACTTTCGGCAATTCTGCACAAGCCCGAATTAACCGTTCGGTAAAATAACGGGGGTGACTGGTAGCAAATCTAATCCGCTCAATTCCCGGCAGATCGTGGACAAAGTAGAGCAAATCCGTAAAGGTATGTAAATGAGAACCATTGGGTTTTGTTCCGGGCAAATCTCTGCCGTAAGCATCAATATTTTGCCCCAATAATGTCACTTCTTTATAACCTTGGCGGCCTATTTCTTCCATTTCAGCGCGAATCGCTTCTGGGGTGCGGGACTGTTCCACCCCACGCACGGAGGGCACCACACAATAAGTGCAACGTTCATTGCAACCATAAATCACATTCACCCAAGCCGTCACCCGACTATCCCGGCGCGGTTTGGTGATATCTTCCATAATGTGAATCGGTTCGGTGGCCACCACCTGATTCCCCGCAAACACATCTTCCAGCAAATCTTGCAGCCGGTTCGCGTGTTGCGGCCCCATTACTAAGTCTAATTCTGGCACTCGACGCATCAGCGCTTCCCCTTCCTGTTGGGCCACACAACCGGCCACAATTAAGGTTAAATCTGGTTGTTCTTGTTTGCGCTTGGCTTGTCGGCCTAAATAAGAATAAACTTTTTGTTCGGCGTTATCCCGAATCGTACAAGTATTGTAGAGAATTAAATCCGCTTGGTTGGGGTCTTCGGAAAACTCCAGGCCCATATCTTCTAAGATACCAGCCATGCGCTCGGAGTCGGCTTTGTTCATTTGACAGCCGAAGGTGGTGATGTGATAGCGGCGATGGGTTTGAGTCATAATTTATCGAGTCTGATGGCGATCGTGTATTGCCAATAATTTCTGCACAATCGTCTGCCCGGTTAGCAGACTTAGAGTTTTATTATTTTATTATATCCCTCGCCATGAGCGATCGCACTTGGCCGTAAAAGTTGCCGATGTTTTAGAAATTATGCTAAACTATGCGGCAGATTATTTTTATAACAGCTTCGTCTCTGAAACAAATGTTAACACAAGAACAAGCCCAATTTTGGGATCAAAATGGCTATTTGATTTTACCTGGTTTTTTTTCAAAAAAGCAGATTGACCAGGTTTTGAAATTGCAAAAAAAACTATGGAATAATCACCATCAAATCGATGATATCGTGGTGGATGATTTAGAAACCAACCGGCGACAATACCTCAAGTCTGTCTCTGCCACAGACAAGAAAAAACATCGGTTTAAGGTGAATGATTTGTATTTGAAGTATCCCGAAGTGCGATCGCTGAGTTTAGATCGAGAGTTAATCCAAATTTTAACTCAAATTTTACCCGATTCCCCCGTCCTCTGTAACACCTTAACCTTACAGCATGGGACTGAACAATATCTTCATGTTGATTCTCTTTATATGACTCCGTTAACGGATAATCACCTAGCCGCGACTTGGATTGCAATGGAGGATTGTCATCCCGACGCCGGCCCGCTGATCTATGTGCCGGGAAGTCATAAAATTCCTATTTATCGCTTTTCTACGGGCAGCCCCCATGTGGTGACTCAAGAATTTCCCCTGTGGCAAAACTACATAGAAAAACAGATTCAAGAATTAGGCTTAAAATCAGAGAAATTTTTGCCAAAAAAAGGAGATGTGTTCATTTGGCATTCACAACTATTGCATGGGGGAAGTGCGATTAATAATCCTCAGTTAACCCGTGAAAGTTTGGTGAGTCATTACTTTACTAAAAGTGATTGTGTTAAATTAATCGATTATAAGATTCAGGCTGATTCTCCAGACTGCTATTGGTTGGATAGACCGCATCATCAAGTACCGGAGATGGAAAGCGATCGCACCCCGTCATTAAACCGCAGCAGAATGTCACGGGTTGAGCATATTCTCAGAACCACCTTACATTATTTCAGACTATGGCAGAAAGATGTGTTGAATTTTCCCGAATAAATGTGGAGAAAATTCTCCCGATTTTACGGTTTGTTTTTGCTGGGAATAAGTTGTATAGCAACTTATAGCAAATTAGGGAAACCCCTGGCCTAATTCCTTAAACCTTGGGGTTTCGCCTCTGATGAGAAAATCAGGCTGGGGTGTTTTTTCCCAGCCGAGGATTTCCCCTTAGACCGTAGGGACAATCCCCCGGTTGCCCCGTTTTTTCAAGCAACGGGGCGATCGCCGTTATAGAATTTGCGGCGATCGCAGGCGATCGCCGCTGAGGGGCTGATTTTTGGAGATGTCTATTGAACTGGGAACGTTGAAATTTGGGGTGATGCTATGGCATAATCAATTAGAGAATTCAATGAACAATTAAACATGAAAAATTCTGTTACGAATTTAACGACTGGCTTGCTAAACCGCATTACTCAAACTCCTGGTCAATGTGGTGGTCGTCCCTGTATTCGAGGGATGCGAATTAGAGTCACCGATATTTTAGAAATGTTGGCGGAAAATGTTAGCGTTACTGAAATTTTAGAAGACTTCCCTGATTTAGAATTAGCAGATATTCAAGCTTGTCTGCTGTTTGCCGCAAGACGCACTGATTTTCCTAGACTAACAGCATGAAGATTTGGATCGATGCTCAACTGCCGCCCACACTGGCAAATTGGCTAACAGAAACCTTTGGTTTGCAAGCGAGTGCATTGCGAGATTTAGCACTTCGGGATGCTCAAGATATCGAAATTTTTGCAGCAGCACGAGCCGAAAATGTTGTGATTATGACAAAAGACAGTGACTTCATCGACTTGGTATGTCGTTTAGGATCGCCTCCTAAAATTTTGTGGCTAACTTGTGGTAATGTCACTAACCGCAACTTGCGACAATTGTTGACTGCTACTTTGCCTGATGCGTTAGAGCAATTGCGCCAAGGAGAAATGATTGTGGAAATTACTAAAATTTCTTAATTTACATATCGACTAACCTATTCTTTTAGCTTTCTCAAATAGTGCCTTGTAGTCAAGTAATAATATTTTGGATGAGGTGAGGATATTGGGGTGAAAAATTGAGCATTGTAGGATGGGGTTAGTAGGCGATCGCGCAGATTATAGGAAATTATAGCAAATTATAGTAAGGACAAGGCACTGCCGTGTCTATACCCCTTGGGGTTTTGCTTCTTCTTAGAAAATCAGGCTGGGGTGTTTTTCCCAGTCTATGATTTCCCCGGAGACCGTAGGGGCAATCCCCCGGTTGCCCCGTTTTTTGAAGCAACGGGGCGATCGGGGTTATCAAATTGGCAGCTATCGATGCAGAGGAGTTGCAGGGTTTGGTGGAGGTTGGTTTCGGTGAGTTGGGGAAAGCAGGAGTTGGGGGAGTTGGGCGACGTTGACGGTTTGGATCTTACTATGTTAGGATTACACTGTATTTTATATCATCAGTGTTTTTGAATCTTCTGCTTTTATTGAATGATTTTGGGTTAAGTTATCCTTATGGATCTCGTTTGGATTCTGTCCAAGATAAATTTGGGGAGTTGTAGTAGTGGAAATCGAATTTGGTCATGTTCAGAAATACGATACAGTAAGGGGCTTTGGCTTTGTAAGCCGCACATTTAGGAGTGCTAATCGGTTACAGGGAAATAATGTTTGGTTTCACATCACAAAGATCAAGCGTGATTATCCTAATCTGGCCAAAGAATTAGATGATGGCTCGTTTGCAAAGATTAACTTTTGGTACGAAATTGATAATAGTGATCGCGAAAAGGTCAGTAAAATATGGCTAGATCCAAAAGACATCCCTAAGCAGCAACGAGATAGTTTAGTTGCTTATATTGAGCAACTATGGTGTAATCCTGATAACTCCCTTCCTGAATGGCTAGATTCAATCACAATTGCTGTAGTTGGACAAGTTCGCAAAGATGAGTTGAAGCAACTTTATGATGATCAAATTCGTAAGCGAAATGAAGTAAAAGAGCAAAAACAAATACAGATAAAATCTCGACTTGAACAGGCGAGACTGATAAAATCTCGACTTGAACAGGCGAGGCGGAGTAGAAATCAAACTCAATCGTCCAAAGAGCGAGTGGAAATAAATCTGGATGATGCAAAGAATATTCAAATTCCATCAGCTAGAGATCGTTTTCGTGCCGAGAGAGGAGTGATTGAGGCAATTTTCTCTAGTGATGAGATGCACGGCTTACCCCCTGAATTAAAGAAAATTGTTCGACCATGCCCAAGACATAGTAGGAAAAATCGACTTTCTTATGAGCCAGGTGGCAGTGACGTAGTAGTTGCTTATAGTCTCGGTCATGCAATTTTGTATGACTGGATTAAGAATGTTGAGTGGTACATTGGATCATTCGAGCGGGATGACCCCGGTTTTCATTTACACATTCAATCAATATATGGGCGTTTTTGTGAAGATAAGAGCGAGCGCAGGATTGCTGTGTTTTGCCCAATATGGGATCGTGACAAGGATGGAGCATTTAAGGATGCGATTAAAGCTTGCTTGAAAAGGTATCAAACACAGATGGATATTGGCCACCAAACATTGCATGAAGAAGCCAAGAAATATTGGAAAAGCTATGGGCTTTCCGATCAAGAAGTTGAAAATTTGCCGACGCTTTACAAGCAGTATATGAAGGAAAAGGGGGAATAAACCTGATGAGCGAAGATAAAAAAGTGATGAATCAGATTAAAGAATTGATATATACTCAACTCAAAAAGAAATATAATAAATGCTTATGGCCTAAGTCTGATTGTACTAAAGACTGTATCAACGCACACTCAATTCAGAATAGTCAGATTTTAGACCAACTAGCCAGCAACAATCATGTCGTTATGGCTGTAGCCAGACTAAATCTTGATACAGGGCCAGAAATAGAATTTAAGAAGGTTGGACGCAATAAAGCAACAACGTTTACAGGATTATGCAGCGAACATGATAGGCAGTTATTCCGTCCTATAGATGTTAATAAGTTTGACAGTAGCAACGAAGAGCAAAAATTCTTGATCGCTTACAGATCAGTTATTCGTGAATTACATACAAGAATTAAAGGTGCTATTGATTTACAAACTACTTATCAGAAATCGGTTGAACTAGGAAAGTGCGATCCTAACAATCGTGATATATCGTTGTTTGTAACTTGTCGCATAGTAAATGCTATTGATTTTTGTCTATACAAAAAGATGTACGATAATATCTACAACAGTAATTCATTCACGGAAGTTCAACACGATTATATTTGCATTGAGAAAAGTTGCCCTTTAGCTGTAAGCTCCCTATTTAATCCAATTAACAGCAGCGATCGGAATAAGATACCTGAAGCAAAATTTATTGTTCTCAATGTTTTTCCACACAACAAAAGTACAATTGTTTTGCTTTCTTATCTGAGCCATGATCAAAAAGAGTTAAGGTCTTATGCTAATGAAATTATAAATGCTACTGGTGAATATCAACTCTATCTTCTTTCTAAGACTATACTGAAATATTGTGAAAACTTTGTTATATCTCCAGAACACTTCGAGAGTTTTTCTTCCGAAAAAGTCGATGCCATTAAAAATTTTTACTGGGAAACCGCAAAGCGAAGTGATTATAATGATGATAACGAAAACTTAATGCTTTTCTAGTTGCTTATCTAACAATCCGATGCAACGGACAATAATATGCGGCTTACATTCTGTTCCATCGCCACCAACGCCAACCGCGCCAAGGCCGTATCAATTGCCTCCCGTTGACAATGTTATAATGTGCTTTAATTAGTAGCCGTATATCAAACTACTGCAATATTAGCTGATGGCAAAACTTTACTATCGTGGTATGGCAGACCAAAATGGTAAGCCTAAAATAGGTCGCAGTGCTAGATTACTAGGAGTTAGACCTGGTATTGACATAGATATTGAACAAATGCCCACAGGTTATCTGAATGACCAAGGCTATTTATTAGCAGAGTCAGAACGTGATTTTCGAGGAGAACTTGTTACTATTGCCATCAGGAATACAAAGGGAATGTCCGTTTCTCTTTCAATTGAAAGTTTACCAGCATTTCGCAGACCGGCAAAATTTGGTGGAACTGGGAAAGACCCCCTATGGCAAATTGATGACAAAAACATTAGGGGAGACTTAGAGGCTGTCCAAGATAGCCCCACGCACGTTAGCATATTGCCAAGAGTTACAATGTCTCTGGAAAGGTACGAGACGGCATTAGCAAATACCCAAAATGATTGGGAAAGAGTTGATTAACTTAATCTATCATAGGAGTCTATAACAATGGCGTGGATCTTCAGTTTATCGGCAGAGTGTGGCCAGGATGAAAGCAATGTCAATAAATTTGCTGAACACTTTGAGGGAATAGAATGGATACTCTCAAACGATCGCCCATGCTTATGTCGCACAGACACTTTTCAAGATATTGAGCAAAATTGGTGGTGTCGGGTTTATCCCAATAATATTAGTGAAGTGGGAATAGATAGTCCTGAAAGTGCTTATGTAATGACAGAATTAGGTATTTTATTATATCAAACTCTCCGATTTACTTCTTCGTTTCGTTATGCTTTGGTGGGTGTTGAAGTTGATGAATTTAGAACTTATAGTGAACTTATGGAGGATTTGTCTAACTTGTCTCTTCCCGGATTAGTTTTAGCAAAAGAACTTACATTAGGGCTAGAAATATTACCACTTTTCCGAACGTTTAGTTCTAGGTATGTTTGGCAACCCTACGCGGGGGAAGTTTATAATCCTTTAATAGCATCCCCTGATTTAAAAAATAAGCTGAATGAGCTTCTTGCTGTGAGTTGAATTTAATTTATCTGTCCAAAATAACGCCGGATAAACTATTCTAGTTGCTCTCATTTCAATGGGAGTTTGTGAAACACATCAAACCCCGAAAAAGCATTTTTATCCTCTTCCGGTGAGATTCACCCAACAAGTCACCACCACCCGTATCGCTTGCACCCATCCCCCAGAAACCGAGTTGATTTCTTGGTTAATCAATAGTATTAGTTAATCAATAGTATTAGTAGGTTGCGTTAGGCGCTAATTAGCTTGTTAGGAAAATTATTGATTCTAAAAATAGCGCCGTAACGCACCATCTTTACATTTTTATTTAATATTAGTAGGGTACGTTAGGCGCTAATTAACTTGTTGTAAAAATCATTGATTGTAAAAATAGCGCAGTAAGACACCATCTTTACATCTGTATTTAGCGTAGGTTGGGTTTCGTGGACGGTGGACCCAACCTACAATTTTTAACCAGCGATAAATTTACCACATTTACATCTTAAATTGTGGGTACTTTTCCTTGTTTCAGCAACGTTTGAGTCGCTGACTCACCCAAATGATTCACTCGCCGTTTCAACAGCAAAGTTAAACCACCTAAAATGGCAAATTGTCCCACAAAAGCTAATATCACAGTATTGAATGAAATATATTCTGTGGCGGCCCAAGAAAAGGCGGAAAATAGCCAGAGAAATGGTTGGTCATCTGGTTCCAGGGAAAACGCGCCAAAACCTATTATAGGCAAAACAATTAATGTCCCTACGATACTGGCCGCCCAAATTCCTCGTTTTTGGGTTTTCATTAATAACATTAACTGGGCAATGACGGCGTAAATGCTAATCGCAGTAATGAACAATAAGAGACTCCCTAAAGCAGCGGTTTTGATTGTTTCTTCAGGCCATAAAAAAATCCACGGGACTAATAAACCAGCGGCAAAAATAGCATCGATCGCGATCGCCACACTTGCCGGACTTTTTTCACCCCAAACCAAATCCTGCCAGAGAGATTTAAAACTGTTGTTGTGAGAATATCGCGCCCAATCTTGTACCGTTTGCCGGTGGGGAGAAAGCGCGGCAATTAAGCCACAAAAGAGCAATAGATTTAAGACTAATATGTAAGCCAAATTATCAGAAACCGCCTGAATAAAGTCGCTATATGAATCAGGTTGCCCTTCTTGCATAGCAAAACCTAGCATCATAAATTGAACCCAAGCAACCAAGTTATAACTTTGGCGCTTACTAATTATCGTGGCGGTGGGGTTGGGGAACCGACGAGAAAGCCCTTGCCAAATCCCATAAGTCCAGATACCGTAATTTACCAGCATGAGGCCAAAAATGCTGGCCACGGCTGCACCTAAAGGGGAATAAAACCATTGCCAAGAATACAACTTATTGTAGTTAAAATAATCCCCGGCAATTTGTAAGCTGGCTAAATTCCGATCGACTAAGTTTGGCAGTAATACGATCGGATTGAATAAATTTAGCCAATCGATCGGTGAATGAAAAACTGAGGTTGAATATCGCTCTAGTCTTACATATGTGAATGCGAGGCAGCTAAACACTAAGCCACTGCCTAACCACGCTTGAAATCCACCTAAGTAAGCAGTGGTTAGCCCAAATAGCATGGCTAAACTATAGAAAAAGATGCAGCCAGCAATTACGGCGCTATCAAAAATGATGATTAATCCTAAAGGAATTTGTGCGGATAATCCAGCCCAAGTATGCAGCGGGATGGCGCATAAAATAGCCAGATAAAGTAATATTGGCACGCCCAATAGTTTACCCAGTAAAATTGTTTGGGTAGACCGAGGACTGACCCGGATAAAATTTAAGGTGCCATTTTTTTCTTCTTTGGCTAGGTCGCTGATTAGCATATATGTCCCCGCCACAAAGAGGGCGAAAACCGCTACAAAACTGAGCCACAAAAAGATGTCTAGCCACCATAAATCCCAGTTAATTAGCACTTCGCCATAACTATCGGTTAAACAGACTTTTTCGGCGTAATCTTGATGGTAATTTGGAAAGCAGTAATAATAGGAATAGTTGATTTGTTTGCTGCTTGGTATTTGGCTGGCGTAAGCCCCCAGTAGAAGGATCTGACCTACGAGGGAAATTGCCGAGGCGATCGCCACAGTTGGGTATTTTAGCCGCCCTTTGACTTCTCTAAACAGTTGGGGATTGATATCACTTAACTGGTCAAAGCATTTGGCAAGTATTTTTTTTGTATTCATGGTGATTTGTCTCTATATTGACGTAAGTAATTTTTGAGAATCAGAAGCACCGAGATGATTTAATTTTTTGGTTAACCCAAAACTCAATCCGGCAATGATTAACCATTGACCCAGTATAACAAAACCGATCGCGATCGCGGAGGATTCTGGCACCGCCGCCCAAGCTACACCAAATACGGAAAACATCCACAACACCGGAGATTTATTTTCTACCGCTAATAAAATTATTATTGGTAAAAATATCGTGCTAGTTAATTCAATTAAGGTAAAAACCGATCTTTTTTGGCTTTTCATTAATAGCCCTAGCTGAATAATTATGGCATAAATTAAGATTAAATTACCGCTAATTACCCAGGCAGCGATCGCTTGCATTGGGTTAGAAATACTGCTATTGACTAACAGCCAAAAAGGGAGCCAAATTAAGGTGGTGATTCCCAAATTAATCGCGATCGCCACAATCGCCGGACTTTTTTCTCCAAAAACTAAATCTGGGGACAAACCGAACCGGAAAAATAATGTTTTTTTTGGGAAAATATTTTGACTTTGACTTGGTTCTGGATATTGCTGGCGATATTGTAACCAATCAGCCACAGTTTCTCGGTGGGGAAAAATCATATTTCCGATAAACAAAAGAAAAAATAGGGTGACAATGGAAATCGTCAATAAAGTCAGTAATAGACTGTTTTGGTCTTCTATTTGAGGAAGCAATGGCCAAAATAATCCGAGGAGCCATACTTGGAAACTGCCCACGATCCAGTAACTCTGTTTTTTGCTAATTAAGGTGCCATGAGGATTATTAAATCGGCGATTTAAACTTTGCCAAATCCAATACGCAACCGTCCCAACGGTCATCAGTGTCCAGAGAGTCATTAACCCTAAATGGTTGCCAATTGGTAAAGCAAACCATTTCCAGCTTTCCCAACCATAATATTTCAGGCTAGACCAGGAAAATCGGGTAAAAATTACGCTCAAATACCATGAACCTAAACAAAAACTCGCGAGAGCTAGGGCGCTTTCTTGATGTTCGGCGCTGCTAAACAAAATAGTCAGCATAGCCAAGGAAAAAAGAAAAATAGCCCCCACCAAAACTATAGCATATAAACTGACCACCCATCCGATGGGAATTCCCGCAGCGATCGCGGAAATTAAATGTAAGGGAACTGTCAGTAAAATTGCCAAATAAACTAATATTGGCACCCCTAATAATTTGCCCAACAGAATTTTATGGCTGGACTGAGGACTAAAACGAATAAAATTCATTGTCCCCCGGCGTTGTTCTTGAGTTAAATCACGCACCAGCAGGTAAACCCCACCGCAGAATAAGACCAAGGAAAGCATCCAATAAAGAGATTGAAATATTAATAACCATTTAATTTCCCAAACATATTCTACACAGGAATTAAATAAATTATTCTTTTCATATTCAATACATTTTGAGCCAGATAATACGTTAACGAGTAGGAATTGAAAGCTTAAAGAACCAATTCCGATCCACAGTAAGTTACGCAGGGTTAATCTTCCTTTTAGTTCTCTAAATAACTGGGCATTCCAGTCACCGACTAGATCGATTAGGCGATCGATAATTGTGAGCATATTTATTTCTCCCAGATAGTTTTTTTGTTGGTTGGTTGTTGGTTGGTTGTTGTTGGTTGTTGGTTAGGGAACGGGGAACGGTTGTCAGGGAACGGGGAACGGTTGTCAGGGAATATTGCAATAGTTCCTGTTGCCTGTTGCCTGTTGCCTGTTGCCTGTTCCCTCTTCCCTGTTGCCTGTTCCTTCTTCCCTCTTCCCTGTTCCCTCTTCCCTCTTCCCTGTTCTCTCTTCCCTCTTCCCTGTTGCCTGTTGCCTGTTGCCTGTTCCCTGTTGGTTGTTGTTGGGTGTTGTTGGGTAGGGATTCTTTGTTTATCCGGATCAAACCAGCCCTAACAAACAACAAACAACTAACAACAAATAACAAATAATGATTAAGAGGCTTGCTTATGTCCTAATTTGAGGAAAATGGTTTCTAGGTCTTCTTGGGTGCAATGAAATTCCGTGAGAGCAATGCCACTTTCTACCAGCGATCGCAGCAATTTAGCGCTATCTTCTGGATTACCGGAAAATTGCACCCGTAAACTGTTGCGGTCTGAAAGAATTTCCCAGCCGTCGATTTGGGGATGATTACGCAATTCAGACTCTAATGCTTCTAATTTACCCAAAGTAGAGATAATAACTTGCTGGCGACTTAATCTTTGATAAAGTTCTTTCAGGGGCGCACTTTCCACCAGATAGCCAAGTTCCATAATTCCCACGGAGGTGCAAAGTTCCGCTAAGTCGCTGAGAACATGGGAAGAAATTAAAATAGTCATCCCCGCTTCTCGGAGAATTTTGATAATTTCCCGAAACTGCATCCGGGCGATCGGATCTAACCCAGAGACAGGTTCATCTAATAGTAAAAGTATCGGTTCATGGATAATGGTTCTAGCTAAACTCAGCCGTTGTTTCATCCCTCGCGATAGGGTAGAAATTAAGCTATTGCGTTTATTGCTGAGTTGTACCAGTTCCAGGACATCATAAAGCCGTTGACGGCGCCGGGGTTGTTTTAAGTGATATAAACGGGCAAAATAGTCCAGATAATCCCAAACAGTGAGGTCATCATACAGAGGAAAATCATCGGGTAAAAATCCCAGCCGTTGTTTCAGGGTCGAGTTGGAATTATCCCTTAATAAACGTTCCCCATTAATATAGATTTCTCCTGTAGTGGGTTCTTCGGCAGTAGCTAACATTCTAATTAATGTCGTTTTGCCTGCACCGTTGGGGCCAATAAGTCCATAAACTTCGCCACAGGCTACCTGTAAATCTACATCATTGACGGCAATTTGTCGGTCAAATTGCTTAGTCAGTCCGCGAGTATCGATCGCCAGTTCTTTTGTCATAGCTGCTATAGGGTATGAAGGATTAGGCTGTTACTAGCCTAGCCTTTCTCTACAGGAATCGTCAGCAGTTTTACGCAAATCGGGCAAAAATTTAAGATTTGTAAAGTTTAAGGTAGTTTTGGGAGAATGTTGGGCGGCGATCGCAGACAAAATTAAACCTGGATGGGAATCATCCTGAAGCAGCCGGATTTCTTGGTTAGGGGCAGATATCAGAAACCGGGTTTTTTTACTGAAGATCCACGCCATTGTTATACACTTCTATATATTAAGAAATTTCTCCCAAATGAACGTTTGTGAGAGGGTTATAGATTACTGTTTCCAGCGCGATCGCATTTTTTTATAGAGTTAATTAATAAATTTCCCCTAGCAGATCGGTTAATTTTTCCCAAATATTACAACTTAAATATGATTGCTATAGCTAGTATAAAGTTAACTGATAATTCTGCATGATTTTGTTCAAACAAACATAGCAAAAAAAGATTTTTAAAGGCAGAATTATTTTTGTTTTTTACTAAGAGTTAAACCTTTAATTTTTTACAGCATTTTTTTGTTAAAATTACTACAAAAAGGAGATAAAAGCATTTTAGGAAACAATTTATTATAGTTATGTAAATTTTAATTTTGATAAAAAATCAGCATAATCGCAAGCGCCGTTACATTCTATGTTGATTTGCTGTAGGGGCGCAAGCATTGCGCCCCTAGATTCTTGGATCGATATTAATTTAAATAACTATAATAAATTGAAAAAATTGGGCAAAATTAACACTTAAAAAGTAGTAGGGTGGGCAAGGTCTACCCTACTGACTGTTGATCTCGCCGTCTCCGACCTATAAAAAAATTCTAAAACGATGAGCGATCGCACTGACCGTTATTTAATACACCGCCGAAAAACTTCTGGTAAATTATCTCTCGAAATGTTTCTAAATCTGACTGCCAGTTGTTGAGGAGTTGGTTCAAATAGTGCGATCGCTCTTCTGAGCGACTCTCCTTGGATATCCGAAGGAAAATTTCCCGAAAATAGCACCGCAAATTCCGGACTATTGTCGGCGCGTCGCAGCAGAACATCGTCGATTTTTAAGTTAAATTGACCTCGGTTTAAAAATACCATATAATTTTTTTATACTTCTTCTATTTTCAATGCTCCCGAGGCTCGCAGTAACCACATTAGAGATCCCAATGGAACTGGGAAATCTACCACTTCCACAACAACCATGAGAATGTTGGGTTCCTTAATAAATGCGTCCCACCAAAACCAAGTACGTTGATTAAAAGGGTCATCGGTGGGTTCAAACCAACTAATCCAGTGCATCATCGACCATTTTTCCTCTTCATCCTCACGTTGTTGTTCTTCACTGGAAAGATTACGCCATCTAATTAAATTTTCCTCCACCTCTTCCCAAGTTTCTTCAGGCGCACAGTTTTTAACAAACCAATCTGGTAATTTTTTTCTCCATTCTGCTTCAGATAGCCAATTCGTCTTATACTGTTCTATTACGATTCCAAGCGCTTCGCGACAATTTTTTAAGACCGCATCTGCATTTCCTTGACAGTAAACTTGGAAGAGCAGGAGTCCAACTCCCTCTACGGCATCATCTTGCCCTGCACCATACCATAAATGCTTAAGTTCGGATTCAGGTTTCATTTGGCCTCCACTTAATACTAAATTTTTTATGATTCTATACGCCCACTGCCTTGAATGATAAAGCGCATTTTAGCTGTTCGATATCTTGTTTAGACCGTAATCCATAGTCACCCTCTCTTCTGGGATGAACATCGGTTAAAGAAAGTGCATCGAACCCACCCACAAATTGCGCGATCGCTCCTGCTTCAATTATTTTTCCTTTTATCGTCGGGTCGGAGGTAATGCGATCGCGCTATATTCGATCGCATCAGTCAATTTTCCAGGGAACGGAACTATGGATGTTGTAGAACTTCTAAATCGCTACGCCGCTGGAGAGAGAGATTTTGTCCGGGCGGATCTACAACGAGCCGAACTCATTGGGATTAATTTAAGCGGTGCTAACTTCAAAGAGGCCAATTTTCGTTTTACTAAATTAAGTCGTGCTAACTTAAGCGGTGCCAACTTGAGCGGTGCCAATTTCGATTACGCTAATTTGTCAAACTCTAACTTGTCAAACGCTAACTTGAAGTTTGCTGACTTACGTTATGCGAAGATGAAAGGGGCTAATCTCAGGTATGCCAATTTAAGACTAGCCTCCGGTGAATCCGCCGATTTAACAGGTGCCATTCTGGAAGAAGCCAACTTGTCTGATGCTGCTTTGTGTGACTGCTTGCTGGAGAGGGTCAATTTAGAAGGTGCAGACCTCAGTGGAGCCAATCTGAGGGGATCTTGCTTAATGAGTGCTAATTTAGGGAATGCAAACTTAACAAACGTTGTCCTAGTTGAAGGGACTCTAGATCGAGCGAATCTGAAAGGAGCCAACCTTACCAATGTCATCATGGGCGAAACTTATTGTATCGACGCTAATTTTAAAGGCGCGATTGTGAACTGCGACATCGGCGCCGAAAATTGTGTCCTGCCGAACGGGGAAACTTATAACTATCTAAATCGCTACCTGATTATATGTGGCAGCAAGCGAGAGCAGAGCTTCACTGTGGAACTCCAAAAACTCCTAAATCGCTACGCGGCTGGGGAGAGAGGTTTTGTCGGAGCCGATCTAGAAGGAGCACAACTGGTTAGAGTCAATTTGAGCGGTGCTAATTTGAGCCAGGCCAACTTGTATAGTGCTGACTTAGGTAGTGCGAATTTAAGCAAAGCCAACTTTTGTGGCGCCTCCCTAGAAAGTGCTAATTTAAGCAGTGCTAACTTGAGTCAGACTGACTTCTGCGAATCTGGCTTACCAGATGCGAATCTCAGATATGCCAATTTAAGGCTGGCTAGATTTCACTTAGCAGACCTACGCGATGCCATTCTCGAAGAAGCTAACTTGTCTGGTGCCGTTGTGCGCGAGTGCAATCTAGAAGGCATAAATTTGGAAGGAGCCGATCTGAGTGGAGTTAATCTGAGAGGATCGAATTTGGCGGGAGCTAATTTAGGGAATGCGAACTTAACAAACGTTGTCCTAGTTGAAGCGAGTCTAAATCGAGCTAATCTGAAAGGAGCCAACCTTACCAATGTCATCATGGGCGAAACTTCTCTGTACAGAGCTAATTTAAGAGGGGCAGTTGTAGAAGGTTGCAACTTGAGCGATAGCTATCTCGGCGAAACTATTATGCCGAATGGAGAAATAATTAGCGATAAAAACTACGATCCAGCTTGCGCTTTTCCGATTGAAAAATATTATTGGTAGAGGGATTTAATCTGGTTTCTCAATAGCTACTTTCAATTAATCTTTATTTCGGTTTCTTAAAATATTTTCAGCTTCCTTTTCTCCTTTTTTTGTGGTAACTAGCACAGCTATCTCCCAAATGTTAGGTGCTCTGCCAAGCTCACCCCATTCTGTTTCAATCCGATTGATGATGCTGTCAATATCTAGATTCCATATTTGATATTCCCAATTCTTTCCATCAATCGACTCAAACATTCCAATTTCCATCAAGCCACTCTCAAGGATTTCCCGAGTTGCTTCGATAGTCACTAATCGGATTTCTTGTGGATTTGCTTTTGGGAAATAATCTCGAAGATCGTGTATTATTTCCCATAAACCTACATAGTCTTCTGTTCCTTCAAGGATGAAGTCATCCCAGAATTCATATTTCATAGCTTTTACTCTTTTTATTTATGGGTTGAATTTTTTTCTATCCACCATTTTCTTCACTGGCATTGAAGGCAGACAAAACATTACCAAAATTGTCCAGTATTTCTACGGATACTGGTGCGGATAATGGTTGCACCGAGATGTTTAACAGACCCTCAACCGGACGGGAAAATTGGTAGAAATCTCGGCCATCGTCCGCGCCCACCCGACCTATATTAACGTAAAATTCATTCAAATCCCCGACAAAAAATGGCATGGTTTGGCTCAGAAGATAAATGGCTTGAAAGTTATTCTCTCAAACCTGAATAAATCTTGTCATCAGTAATTTTTCGGAAATTTAAGCAAGAAGAATTGTTCGGTATTTGTTCAGGCATTTTTCTATTGTTTAGCTTCACATTTGTGAAAAAGTACCTGGAAACATTTGGAAAAAATTCACCCTGAAAAAATAGTAGGGTGGGCAAGGTCTACCCTACTGACTGTTGATCTCGCCGTCTCCGACCTATAAAAAAATTCTAAAACGATGAGCGATCGCACTGACCGTTATTTAATACACCGCCGAAAAACTTCTGGTAAATTATCTCTCGAAATGTTTCTAAATCTGACTGCCAGTTGTTGAGGAGTTGGTTCAAATAGTGCGATCGCTCTGAAACCGATTCTCCTTGACAGCGGGGGTTGGGTTCATGGGGTGGTTTTATCTTGGTGGCAGGAGTTTATTTTGGCATAGTGGCAATGTCTCTGCAACGGGCAATTCTGACAGCGGGGTCGCGAGGCGGTGCAGATAGCAGCCCCGAAGTCTATTAGGGTTAGATTCCAAATACCGACATTCTTCTTGGGGGCGATAAGTTCTGCGGTGCCCCAGAGAATTTTGCAGCGGGATTTGACTCGGTTGCCTTTGATGCCAAAGAAACGTTCGATGATTCTGGCGATGTTGGTGTCGAGGACTGCTAGGGGTTGCCCGAAGGCGCAAGCGCAGATGGAACGGGCGGTATATTGGCCGATGCCTGGAAGTTCCATCAGTTCGGCTTCGGTAGCTGGGATTTTGCCGCCATGTTTTTCTAGGATAATTTGAGCGCTGCGGTGGAGTCTTTCGGCTCGAAAATGAAGCCCGAGGGGGGTTAAAAGTTCGGCGATTTTTTCGATTTGTGTGTCGGCGATCGCTTTTATATCGGGATATCGAGTCAGAAAAGTTTCGTAGATTTTTTCTACGGTGGTGGCATCGGTTTTTTGCAGCAGGACTTCGGCGATGAAAATAGCATAAGGGTCGGTAGTGCGCCGCCAAGGAAAGTCTCGCAAGTTGATAGCAGACCAGGAAAGAAGTTTTTGGCGAAACCACCGGATTTGCTTTTTTGGAATTATCGGGATTTGGGTTTGAGGTGGGGAAATGTTTTCGGTCATGGTGTTGGTTGGCCGTTCAGGATAGGTCGATTAGACTTTTGCCATTGTTATAGGAAGAAGTTCGGAGCCATTCTAGCAATTCTGGCGAGAGGCGATCGGCCTCTCGTAATTTTTGCAAGTCTTGGTTTTGTTTGACCATTTCTCGGATTGTAAAAGGGTGGCGGGCAATTGCTTTCATTTGTTCTTGATTTTCTAAAGTCTCGTCCCAGTCTTTAAAAAATTCTAAAGTAAATGCAATACACTTGCATACTTTAACAACCATTTCTGAGGTGGAGTCTTGGCAGGCATTCAGCGTATAGTAAATAGCTGAAGCCGCTTCTTGTGCTTCTCCCACATATCCGCTAAAATCGTCTGAATGTGGGACGACACCATCTGCATAAATTTCCTTTTTTAGCCTTTCAATCGTATTAACATCTACTGGCTTTCCTTGTAAAATTTGCCAAATTTCATCTAGAGATGTTCTTAAAATAGAAGGATTGCCCCATTGTTCCTCTCGCCAAAAAGCGTTGTAGTTGGGCAGCAACCGTTCGCAACAAGAAGCAGCAAAGGCAATTCTATCAAGGGGAGGAAGTTTTTCAATTTCTTCTGACAAAGATTTAAAATCGTAAAAGCGTAAATTCATTGTATAATTCCTAGTGTCTTCGTGAGTTTGCACTCGGACGCCATTCAGACGCCATTCACATTGAACGCGAGTTAGTCTGGGGAAAATTTTGTAAAAAAATTTCAAACATTGCGGACTCTTTACACCAGTGGGATTAAGCTTTTGCCAGCGGAGGTGGTGCGAAGCCATTTTACCAGTTCGTGGGACAAGGTTTCGGCATTTTTCAGCTTTTGCAAGTCTTCCATTTCTTTAGCCAGTTCCTGCTTCGCCAGCGGATCGTTGGCGATTAGTTCCATTTCATATTCACAGTCGTTTATTTCGTATAGCTTGTCTCTTTGATTAATAAATCCCTCAATGGTTTCCCATCTAGCGTTTTTTACGACTCCCATGACATATTTAAAGTCTGATGTTAATAAAGCTGTCAAAGTAGAGTAAATTGCCGAAACCGTGAATTGAGCTTCAAAAAGGTAATCGAAAGTATTGAAATCTTCTGTTTGCTCGTCAGGCCAAACATTTTCACCGTCCATCTCTTCTATTAATTGACTAATTTTTGGCAAATCGATTTGTTTTACTTGTAGAATTAGCCAAACTTCATCCAGCGCTTCTCTCAGTAAAGAAGGTCGCCCCCAGTTTTCCATTTGAGCAAATTTATTATACATCGGCAGCATTCTTTCACAAATAGAAGCAGCAAAGGCTACTCGGTGAAGATGCGGTAGTTTCTTTAGTTCTTGTCTTAAAGAATCTAATTCAAAAAATTGAGGAATCATTTTTTGCTTTTTTCCCTGGAGTCGAGCGATTGTTAATTATTTTTAAAATAGCGCTGAGTTTGGAATTAAAGCCAGAAAAACTTACACGCAAAAGTCAGTAACAACACTAACAATATTGTTGTCTGTATCGTAACCAAAGTATGTCGCATAAAAACCATCACCCCATCCCGATGAAAATGCGATCGCATTGGCTTCAGGCAATTCAGATACGGGCATATTTGCCCAACACCATGTAGGGTGGTAATTTTTTTCTAGCAGATCTAGTAATTGACCGGGATAAGAGTCTTCAAACTCTTCTTCATTAATTAATGATGAATCAATAATTTTGCCGACTTCCCAATCCATAAAAGCACCTGTTCCAGAGTCAACCCCATAACCAAATATTTTTCCTTCATTTAGCAAACTTATGTCTTGACCCGGGACTGTAGCCATTTCCCATCTGACTGGATGTTTTTTACTGAGTTCTATAACGGCATAAGCAACTCGGCAATCGTTACTTTCTAGATTTTGTGCAACGCTGAGAATAACTGGATAACGACCGGGCGTTAAATGAGTAGTAAAAGGAACGCTATCTGGAAATACCAAGGGGTCGCAAGCTACAAGTTTACCGGAAACCAAAACTAATTCTCCAATATTGTATTGGTTAAAAATGAAGCCATTTTTGATAGAGCTTACTTTTTGTTTTGATTGAAAAAAATATAAAAAATTGGGATCATTCATATTTAAGTATTTGTTTATTTTTCAGGAGGCCGTTCTTGGATTGTAATTTTCTCAATCCGAACAAGATTTGTTTTTGTTGTTTTAGCTAAACGCTTAATTGCTCTGGTTATCTGAGGTCCAAGACTTTTATTAACACTGCTGTTCAAAGGCCACATATTGTCCTTTGTATCTGTACCACCAAACTGAAGATCGATGATATGATCTACTTCGGCATTGTCTGGCCACGAACCATTTGTTTGTACATATTCATCCTTAAACTCTTTGGCTATTTTGGTATCTCGATCTGGTATCCCAGCTATTCGGCCTTGAGCATTTAACCGAACCCATACTTCGGTTGCATCAAGGTGTCTATTCTGAGCTTCAATTTTCGCATCTGCCATATCTTTTAAATCTTGATCCCATCCTTTTTTATAGTAGATTTTTATTTCTCCTTGTGAAGAGAAAACATACCACTCCAACAACTCCCTCAAACCCATTTGCCAGGAGGGGAATCCTGTAGTCGAGGGAAGCTCCGGTTGAGGCCCCTCACCGAACCCTCCCAATGGTGATGAAGGAGGAGTGGATTGGCGACCCGTATGATTGGGTACTCGCGGTGGGGTTTCGTCAAACCCTCCTAGTGGCGGCAAAGGTTCAGATTCTACTACAATCCCCACAATATTGACACTCGGCCAATACATTGCTGCCAGAATAGCACCCATTGCTATGGTAACATTAATGCCTCCCATAGACAGCTCGCCCGAAAGACCGCTGGGGTCAATCAAATTAACTGGATTTCCATGAGCGTAGGGATACTTCGCGATAGAAAGCGGTTGCGTCATCCAACCCCCAAACGGGTCTCGGGCATTAAAACGTCCCAGGTTTGGATTGTAATATCTTGCTCTGAGATAATAGTCTTCTAAGTAGGGGTCGTACTGTTCTCCCGTATAAAGGTAGTTGTTAAGCGAATGACCTGTAGATTGCAATAAATTTCCATAAGCATCGTAACTGTAGGCATCAGTCAAATTCCCATCCACATCGGTTAAAGCTCTTGTACTGCCTAATCCATCAACGTGATAGAAAGAACGACGATCGCCTCTTTGTTGAGCAATCAAATCTAGTCCGTGAGTATAATTAACCAGCAGTTCATTGTCAACTTGCTCCGACAGCACTTGAGCCAAATTCCGATTCTTATCGACTAAATAATTAGTGGTTTGACCGTTGATATTCGCACTGACGCGGATGCCATCGGTATCGTAGGTGTAAGAAATCAAGTCACCGCTGTCAGTTTCAACTTCAACTAAGCGATTCTTTTCATCCCAAAAATAAAAAGTTTCTTCACTTTCATTTTTTAATCGGTGAATAACATTACCGTTGTCATCGTAACTATATTCATAGGTAACGATAACTTCTTCTTCTTTTTTCAGTTCTTCAAAGAGTAAACGGTCATTGTCATCGTAACTGTAAGTCGTGAGTCCTTCAACTGAATCTTCGCGAGTTAATCGATTGCCAACTGAGTCGTAGGTGTAACGAATTGTGCGTTCTATATTCCCCGATTGATTAAAAATCGTTTCTTTGGTCAACCGATATAAGTCATCATATTCATACTCGATCCGATTTCCGTTGCCTTCTCGAACAGCATGACGATTGCCTTCCGCATCAAGGGTATAATGAAAACTAGAAATCAGATCCTCTTGGCCGAGTTCATTAATTTTGACAGTTTGTAAAAATTCTAATTGGTTGAGAACATTATAAGAGCGAGTTTCAATTGCTCCGTTAGGCAGTATGGTTTGGATGAGATTTCCAACTCGATCGTAGGTATAGCGAGTCTCTCCTCCTTCGGAGTCAATAACCTTTGCTAGACGATTTTGTTCGTCGTAGAAATATTGAGTCGTTCCCGTGTAAGTCGCAATTGAGGTGACATTTCCGGAGGAATCGTACTCATATTCAATTGTTGCACTGCTTTCAGGAATGTAAGGTCCCGATGGATCGGTTCGGGAGATGAGTCGGTCTCGCACGTCATATTGATAGCTGGTGGTTCCCCGACTATCCGTAACCGTTGCAATTTGTCCACTTGGCGTATAAGTATATTGAATGGGTTGCTGAATCACAGAAGAATTTTCGGGAACAAAATTCTCTTCTGGGTTGTGTTTATAAACAGTGGAAAAATTATTGAAATCGATTTTTCCGACTAGATTGCCGACCGGATCGTAGACAGTTTCCGTTCGTTGTCCTTCTGGCAATATTGTACCGATTTGACGACCTATTTCATCGTACTCGTAATCGGTTCGGTTTTCGTTAGCATCTTCAACCCATATTAGACGATTGACTTCATCATAGCCATATTCTGTCCAATTGCCGTTGGCATCTTTGACTCCTGTTAGCTGACTCAATGCGTTATAGCGATATTCAGAGGTCTTGCCAGTGCGATCGGTGAAGCTCGTTTTGTTTCCCAGTTCATCGTAGGTAGTACGGGTGATACTCCCATCGGGGAACTGCGTTTCTGTAACGCGACCTAATTTATCGTAGACAAATTTTACGGTACGTTCTAACGCATCGGTTTCACTAATTTTTTGTCCAGCTTTATCGTATTCGTAGGTAGTTCGTGGATTATCGGAAAGGTTATTGGGGGTCGAATCTGGATAAATAACTTCAACGAGTTGTCCGTTTGAGTTATAGCGATATTCAGTCCGATTGCCTAGTGAGTCAATGTTGGCTTTAATTTGTCCGGAATTGTAGTATTCAGTTTGGATTCGGGGGTTGTCGAGATCGGTGGATGGAGTTTCATCAGGATAAATGGTTTCAATCTGTTGTCCTAATGGATTGTACTTGTACTGAGTGATTCGGCCTTGTGGGTCGATTGTTGCCTCTAGACGACCCGCAAGATCGTAGCGATTGATAGTCCGCAAATTGTCATCAATATTATCGGGTGTTGCATCTGGATAAATGATTTCTATCAATAAACCTTTTTCGTCATAAACGTATTCAGTCCGATTGAAAAGAGCATCGATAACAGCAGTCTGATTTCCATTGGCATCATATTCATACTGAGCGATCGACTGGTCTGGATTGGTGAGAAGCTCTACTCGTCCAAGGCGATCGTATGTCCATTCGGTTCTCAGTTCCCGAATGCCATTGGGTGTAGTGACATTTTGAGTTTTACTGAGTCGGTTGCCGTTGCGATCGTAGGTATAGCTAATTTCGTGACCCAGAGGATCTATTTGACGAATCAAATTGCCAAATTGGTCGTATTCATAATTAGTAACTTCATTGGCAGCGTCAGTAACAGAAAGAGTCAAACCTCGGAAGTCATAACTATATTCAGTTGTTTGTCCGGCTGGATCTGTTTTTGATAACAAATTCCCACTCGGAGAATAACTGTAACTTGTAGTATTCCCCAAAGGGTTGGTTTCTGTCAGCACTCGACCCAAATTATTATAAGTCCACCTCGTCACATTCCCCAACGGGTCAGTTTCGGTTAATTTATTCCCTTTAGCATCATAAGTGTAACTGGTTGTCCACCCCTCGGAGCCACTTTCATCGGTGATAATTGTCTCGGTTAAGACATTATTATCCTCATCATAAGTCCGTCGAGTTACCAACCCAACCGCATCAACTTCAGTAACAACATTCCCGCGATCGTCATACACATAAGTAGTCGGATTACCAAACACATCCAACACAGTTTGAGTTGAATTATCCGGGTCATAAACCAACTCAACCGCTTCGCCATTTACATCCAGCATTCGACTCAAACGACCGGACTCATCATACTCAGTCCGTACCCCACTTCGTCCCAACGGGTCGATGATTTCTTCTAAGTAATGTTCTCGTTCCTCGTGATACTCAAACCGAGTCGTATTTTCTTCGCGATCCGTAACCCCAATTAAATCCCCATTCTCGTCATATTCATACTGAATCTTATTCCCTTCCGGGTCGATCGCCGCCACAATCCGACCCGACGCATTCCTCTCAAACGTCACCGACTGACCCGTAGAACTAACAATTCCTGAGTCGGAATAAGTCAGAACATTCCCATTCGTATCGGTGACAGTCAACAAATCGCCCGACTGACCGTCAATTCGTTTTCATATTCTTCCGGCTTTTATTCTCCCCAAGGAAGGTCGGGAGCGTCTCCAATTTCTTCAAAATATTGTGCTTTGATTACTTGATGCAAAAACCGAACTGCATAAAACTCATCAAGGAATCCAAAAACTTCCCTACTCTCCTTAATTAGAAACTCGTAAGGGCTATGTGCCAACCAAGTTCCGTCGAAACATTCTTGGATGTAGCCGAGAAGAATCCGTTCAAAGTAAACGCTTTTGTAAGAACATTCCTTGACTATTAAGCCTTTTGTTTGCATTTTCGTAAATTCTGACTCTTCATAAGCACATCCTTCTCTGTCATATCCACAGGATAATTCTTCATGTAGAGTAAAAGTATAGTTTTCCAGAGATTTTCGACTAAAAGTATGGTATTCAACAGATTGGTTTTGGGGATAATATGTATAATTTATAGGGATTTTCCAGGATATTTGAGGGATTTCTCGGCTTGAGTCTGAATATTCTGATTGCGATTGCATAACTTGAAGCAAAAAACGAACTGCATAAAATTCATTAATGAAACCGAAAACTTCCATCCCATCCATCATTGGAGGATAGTATCCGCTGTGTGCCAGCCAAGTTCCATCAAAGCCTTCTTGTATGTAACCAAGCAAACTGCGATCGCCTTCTTTAAAGAAAACTGTTTTGTGAGGACTACATATAAAGATTAGCCCTTTTTTCTGCATTTCCGTAAGTTCTGGCTCTTCCCAAACACGCCCCTGTTTGTCATGTCCCCAGAATAAAGAGTTGTCTTGAGTGAAAGTATAGTCTTTGAGAGACTCTAAAGTAAAGGGATAATAATAGTCTTCATCATCGAAATACATAAGCAAAAATATATATACAGAAAAAACGTCAATTTTTTAGATAGTCGATTTTGGTTTTGATGGCTTTTTGAAAAACTTAACCCTAGAAAGACGAAATTCTATCTAATCAATCAAATTGGCCAGAATTAAAATGACTCCTTGTTCCAATGCTTTTCTTGCCATTTTTTGCCGATCGCTTTTTGAGATCCCTCGACCTTTTTCTCCAGGAGCCCCGGGGAACGCTTCTAACAATGAGATGTAAGAAACAAACGGCAAAAGTTGAAACCGTCTGGCATAGTTAGACATAGCAACCCATTGACGATCTTCATCAATTATGTCGTGACGAGCAGCAGCTTGAGTTAACTTGAAGTCCCCAATGAGATATGAGTTTGGGTTTCTTGGTGCAGGATGACCTTGTATAGATGGCAATCTCATTTATACAAGGTCATCCTAGGGAGATTACCCACGACTTAGCAGTGATTATCAACCATTTCCTAGTTTATCTTTTAGGATTTTTCTTGCTATTTCTTGCAGTTCTGGCGAGGTAAGTGGCTCCAAATAATTAAAAATCTCTTGATTGTCACAATAAATCGCCTCACTCAAGGCAAATTCTTCTGGATCGCTGGCTCTATAGTTAACATCTGCACCTACTTCAACCAACACTTTAACCATTTCCATAGATTCTTCGTGAACTGCCCACATTAAAGGAGTCCAATCGCAGCCACCGTTGTCTATTGCATTTATATCTTCTTGAACCGATAACAGAGCTATAAACGCTTTCCAGTCTCCGAAGTGAATAGCTTCAATAAAAGCTCCCTCTGGATCTCCATTTGCTAGTTCATAGTAGTATTTTGTACACATTTTTACCTGAGCCTCTTATTTTTAAATTTTCAACAGACTTGTCTATTTTTGCTTAAACCCTTGAATACCGGGGAACAAGGTCAAAAATTGAGGATAGACTGCGTGGTTTTGAATAGCTTCTTTGGTGACTCTATGAAGTCCTAGAGTACCTTTACCACCAATCATGGTAATATAAAGAGCAATAGGTACAACTTGATGTCTGTTGATGAAGCGAGCATAGTTCATCATTGCCTCAAATTGAGGTTTTTTTCGATCGCTTTCAACCCGATCCCAACTCAACTTAAAATCGCCAACAAGATATGATTTCTTACCCTTTCCTTGGGCAAAGTCAGTCGATTCTGGCCCTCCATCGGTTTTGATAATAAAATCGGGATTGGGATTGTTTTGCCTGTTCTTGCTCTTTAGATCCACTGAGACTTCACTTAAATTTATCCCATCGCTTTGAGGCTCTCCATTTTTGGCAACCTCTGCTTCAAACCAAACGGCGTTTAGATATTCCGGAAAAAACTCCCCGATAAATTTTTTGAATTCGCCTTTTAATAAATTTTCCCATGCTCCTCCTACTTTATTTATTTGTTTGTTAGAGAGAACGTCGTTGATAGCGGTATGTAATAACGGATTCAACTTAGCCAGATCGCTAAATATTCGATTGGCTACCCCCGTGAATATATCAGTTGCAACTCCTTTTGCTTTGTCTATCAGATATTGCCTTGCATAATTTGTTATCTGTAGCTGAACGCTATTCAATGCTTTTTCGGTGACAAATCTAGACTGCAACTCAACCATCGTAAACAACCCAGTAGGATCGCTATAAATAAACGGATTGTTATAAACAAACTGATACGGATTCCCACTCTCCGGTTCCGTCTCAATAATCTCCACCGGATCGCGACTTATAAACCGGCCCGTCTCTGGGTCATAATACCGAGCCCGGAAATGATAGAAATCGGTATTAGATTCCAACCACTGGCCCTGGAAGCGGAAATCGCCCCCCGCCTCTGGCACCACAATTAAGGAACCTTCGGACTCCCTCAAATTGCCAAAACTGTCATAGAGAAAACTGCCTACTTCTTGACCGTTTTCATCTACCAACCCGATAACCGAACCCATTGCATCGGTCAAATAATAGATGGGATTCCCATTTTCATCTAGACGCATTAAAGGCCGATCGCCCGCATAGACATAGCCCGAAACCACATCTCCATTTCCGTCCGTTACCAAATGGGGGGATTCCAATCCATCTCCCATCGTCGGTGCCACGATATAATCTCGTTCTCCAGTGGAATCAGTTGCTTCTACTCGACGACCGGAAGAATCGTACTCGTACTCTACTACCAGATTACCATCGCCATTAGTGACCCGAACCAATTGGTCGTCTGTATTATATTCTAACCGTAGGGTTTCGCCATCGCGGGTAACGGTTTCGACCCGTCCCCCAGCATCGTAGCTGTAATTTTCCGTGCCCGAAGCTGTTTCAATTTGAGTCAGTTGATGCAGGTTTTCATAGGTGTAATTTCCTTCTGCCGCACCGCTGGAAACTGCCTGTCGATCGCCCTGGGCATTGTAACTGTAAGCTATTTCATCAACGAGGTTGCCCGCACTGTCGTAATGGGATTCTTTCACCACTCGTAAAGAAGCATCATAGGCGATCTCGGTATAGGAACCATCTTCCCGAACAATCTTTGTCGGTTCCCCGCTGGGGTTGCGATCGTACTCCATCGAAGAAATTACCGTTCCATCTGCCGCCAAATGGGTAATCTTCTCAAGATAATCCGTATTCTCCTTATATATATAAGTCGTTTTTACCCCATTAGGTAAAGTGCGTTCCACCAAGCGATTGACTGCATCGTAAACCATCGCAGTCTCTCCGAGGTTCGGGTCGATTATCCGCTCCAAATTCCCCGCCGCATCGTACTTATACTCGGTAGTATAAGCCTCCCCGTCAGCAGCGGCTTTAGCAATAACTTTTTCCACGCGACCGAGAATGTCGCGATCGTATTCGATGCTGCCGCCATTGGGATAATCTAATCCTGAAAAAGATTGAGTATTCTCTTCGTAATTATAAGTTGTCGTCCCGGTAGAATCGGTCACGGACAACATATTGCCAGTAGCGCTATCCCAATTAGTAATAACTTCTCCATCTAAAGAAGAAACTCGCCGCGCTTCCAGTCCTGCCGAATCATATTCATAATTCACCGTAACTCCAGAGGGCAACTTCTCAGTTTTAATCCGATTGTCAGTTTCGTAATAAGTTAATTCCCGGGTGTTGCCGTCAAGGTAGGTGACTTGTTGCAAGTCTCCCAAACTGTTGTAATCGCGATCGAGCAGAATTTCACCCGTCGGCGAAAACACTTTGTCCAGTCCGTTATCTGCATAACTGAAATTGTAAAGCGTATCCCCCAAATCCGTTGCCGCTTGCAAGCGACCTAACTCGTCATAAGTAAAGTGGCGATCGTTTCCTGCCCGGTCTGTAATAACTGTGGGATAATCCTTAGCTTCCTGCAAATTGTTGTTAAACAAATACTCGATTGTTTCCCGAGTTCCATCGGCATAAACTGTTTCAATCGGCAGATATTCTGGAGAACGCACCGTTGTGGTTTCGCGACCTAAAGGATCCGTCACCGTAGAAGTAGTAGACGTATAATCATAGTGCCAAGTATTGTTGCGAGGGTCGGTTGAAGTTTTCACATTTCCAGAAGGATAATAAGTGGAACTTGTCGTTAAGCTCGTATCCGCATTTAACATCACCGTGCGACCTGAAAGCTTACCGATTAAATTATCCCCAACTCCCGGGTCTGGGTCAATGCCAATTAAAGAATCGTAATGATTTATAGTTTCCAAACCAGTGGAAGAATCGATAATGCGTTTTACTCGGCCAATTTTATCGTATTCATAGCGCGTTACTTGCCCGCTGGGGTCAATTTCTTCTGACAAACGACCGGCTTTATCGTATTTGAAAATAATTTCGCCCCCACCGGGAGTCAGCCAGCCGCCCAATTTTCCGTCATCAGTAAAGCGACGTTCAATATAACCAATGGTGGGAGCATTTAAAGAAGTCCAATCCTGCTCGGCACCGTAACCATATTCCACCCAAATTCCATCACCATAGTCGGCGCGAGTTTGTCGGCCACGACCGTCGTATTCAAAAGTATAAGTCTCGTCGTTGCTGGTCATGGAAACAAGCTGACCTAATGTATCATAAGTCATCGTCGTTTCCTCGCCAAAAGCATCCTTAGTCCAGCGCGGATTGCCAAAAGCGTCGAAGTTTCCATAGTAGTTGGTGACCGTTGAATCGCTTTCTTCCACGACTCGACCGTATTGGTCGTAGACATAAGATTGGATGGCGTTTCCTTCAGAATCGAGCATCGCCAAAAGATTACCAGACTCGTCATATTCCATCGAGAAAACTGCTCCCGTTGGCAATATGACTTTGGTAGTTTGACCGAATTGATTATAAGTATATCGGGTGATTTCTGGATTGGTTTCGTCTGGATGGTGAAACTCGGTACGACTCAGCAAATTCCCTTGATTATCGTAAGTATAGTTAGCAACATTGCCGTTCGCATCCGTCGCCTGAGTAACGTTATTATTGTCGTCATATTCCAGCCTAGTTGAATGACCCAAAGCATTCACTTGCTGAATCACATTCCCCCGCGCATCGTACTCGTATAAAGTCGGATTGCCCAAAGCATCCTTGACCGTTTGCGTGGAGTTTTCCGGGTTGTAAACAAACTCAACCGGGTCGCCATCCACATCGATAATTTTCTTCAACCGGCCATCCTCTTGATATTCAGAACGCACTGCCGGTCGGTTCAAGGGGTCGATAATTTCATTTAAGTAATGAGTACGATTTGGTACGTCATAAACAAACTTAGTGACATATTCTTCTACATCAGTCACCGACACCAAATCCCCGGCTTCGTCATACTCATAATTAATTTGATTTCCCTCTGGGTCGGTAACGCTAACAATCCGACCGGCTGCATCGCGCTGAAAAGTAACAGAAACCCCCGTGGAACTAACAATTCCCTCTTCGGAATAAGTCAGAGTATTGCCATTCGTATCCGTCACCGTCAACAAATCGCCAGACTGACCGTCAATCTTATACTCAATCCCCTCCTTCGTCGTCAGCGTATAACTCCCGCCAAAGAACGAATTCGCTGGATTGTAAGGAGTGCCACTGGGATGATAATATTGTCCGGTATTTTGGTTATAAAGTAATTGAGTTTTCGGTGCCGAAAGCGTCACCTGTTCCCCATCATCGGTTTCAAACGCTGGGTTGTAAAAAATCATACTTTGCGGTAAAGGTGCTCCCATCCGCAACGCCTTCTTAATCTCCGGATCTATCACAGGTTTGAACGTAAACCCAGTCCGTTTCCCACCGGGTAACGTCACATAAACCCGCGTACCTTCTTCAAATCCAACTGAAGGAATCCCCGTCTGTTCGTACAGTTTATCCCGTCCCACAGAAGTCCGTAAATCCGTATCCCGGAACTCCAATCGCCAGCCATAACCAAAGTCATCGGATTGGTTCGTGGTTAGGGTATCATAAGTCCGCGTCAAGTTAATGGGAATTCCCGCTACTGGAATCTCTAAATCGGTGAAAGATAAGCGGAAATTGCCTAATTTTAACTCCCCAGCAACATCCACCATTTGCTCTGTCGAAGCACTATTCCCACTCTCATCCGTCGCCGTCAACCGCAGAATGTAAGTATCATTTTGCAGCAGAGTCGGGTCAAATTCTCCTAATTTCCCATTGGTTATCTGAGAGTTTCCTGATGCAATTTCGACAAATTCTCCACCGGATGCAGGTGCAATAGATAG
>JAABRM010000042.1 GCA_011390955.1 Oscillatoriales cyanobacterium
CGATCGGGGTTGCCCAAAATTGCCAGCGATCGCTCGATATCTCGTAGCAACAGATAACCGCGCTTATAGGTACTGAATCGACGGGCAAAACCAATGGTTAACACATCTTCGTCGAGCATTCGGTCTATAGCCTCAATCCAAAACCGATCTTCACCCCGTTCTTTGCGGGCTTGCTTGAGTTTAGCCCGCGTATGGGTAATCAAATGCTCTTTCAGCATCAGGTGTCGCCACCAGAGTTCGCGATCGGGAATTTGATCCACATTCGCCCACATTTGCGGATCGGCAATTTTACTCGACCAGTCTTGACCCAGGTATTCTGCATAAAGGTCATCTAGCAGAGGCGCCGTCCAAGTGCGAGCATGAACCCCATTGGTAATATGGCCAATAGGCACCCGATCCACGGAACCTTGGGGATAGAGGATATGCCACATTTTCCGAGAAACCTCCCCATGCAGGGCTGAGACGCCATTGGCAGTACGACACATCCGCAATGCCAGCACCGTCATGCCGAAAGGTTCCCAGGGATCGTCCAACCGACGGGCGCCCAAGGCCATAAACTGATCTTCTGATAGATCCAGTTGTTTCCAATAACGGGAAAAATAGGATTCAATTAGGTCGCGGGAGAACACATCATGGCCAGCAGGAACTGGGGTATGGGTGGTAAACACACAGCGATCGCGCACCGTCGCTTCCACTTCATAGAAAGACTGCCCTCTGTTCAGCATTTCTTGCCGCGCTGCTTCTAAAGTACAAAACGCGGCATGGCCTTCATTCAAATGACAAATAGCTGGCTCAATTCCCACAGCTTTTAAAGCTTGGAAACCCCCAATTCCCAGGATAAATTCCTGAGCAATGCGGGTTTCTGCATTCCCACCATACAAATGGCCGGTCAGCCAACGGTCAACCAAATCATTATCTTCGCGGTCAGTATCTAATAAATAGAGATTGACTCGTCCCACCTGGGCACGCCAAATTTGGATTTTCACCAGACGTTGACGAATTTCCAACTCAACGGTTATAGGGTGGCCTTCGGCGTTGACCATCAACTCCAGAGGCATTTCTTCAAAAATGTTGTCCACATAATAATCTTCTTGCCAGCCATGACGGTTGATCCGTTGCCGGAAATAGCCCTGGCGATACATCAGACCCACGGCTACCAGGGGCACCCCTAAATCCGAGGCGGATTTTAGATGATCTCCGGCTAATATTCCCAAGCCTCCAGAATAAATGGGCAGGGATTCATGGATGCCAAACTCCGCGCAAAAGTAAGCCACGGGACTGGTGGGGGAAATTTGCGGAGCCACGCGAGAGGCCCAGGTATCCGCTTCACTCATGTAACGCTGAAATTGCTTGAAGACGGACGTGACTCGTTTGATATAAATCGGATCGTTGGCAAGTTGACTCAAGCGCACTTCGTCAGCAAATCGTAACAATGCCACCGGGTTATGATTGCACTTTTGCCATGTTTCTGGATCGATGTTCCGAAATAGGGAAATGCGCTCTGGAGTCCAACTCCACCAATAGTTATAGGCAATTTCCGCTAAAGGTTTGAGGGTAATTGGTAACTTTTCTTTGAGTTTTTCGACAGCTTTCATGGATTCATCACCTTAATTAGCAATCCTGAGTTTCAGGAAATTTATTGTTGCGTTGTTGGGCATATTTTTGCCCTGGTGTAGACCAGATTATATCTTCTTTTGTACTAGGTGACGCGGTGAAAGTAAAACGATCTATCTAATTTTCAGGGTATTTTAATCTAGAAAAGATTTTTTGTCGAAATTGTGTGAATTGACAGGATTTATCCCGGTGTCTATGGTTAATTCCCCGGCTTAAATATTTAAAAATCCTGACATAGAGATTCTGGGATCTATATGATTGGTGGAAATAGACTGAAGACCTTTTAAGTTCGGCCTGATATCCTCACACAAGGATTATGGTCAAACTGACGGTGCAGTCAAGGGACCCGTGAAGCGAAGCCCCGAAGCGCTTAGGCGCGAATCCCATTCATCGCACCTTTTAATGGCAGCTTTTCTCGGCGCCAGCCGGAAGCTTCAGCCCCAAAATATAAAGTTTAAAGAAAAAAGTTAAAAATTCTTAATCTACTGTAATCCTTAAAATATAATAGAAAATCAACGGTAAAGGCGGTTCGCGAACCGCCCCTACGGGAATCGCGAACCGCCCCTACGGGAATCGGGACAAGAAAATGATATTTCTGCCGTTTACATCAGCCGTTCCCGGAAACCGCCGATCTAGTCGAGGCTTGAACCGTTGAGATTTCTGTAGTTAAACTACTTTGTCAAGTTTGTCCTTTATATCATTAAGTCCTATGAATCCTGCCCTGAGTAAAATTGGCGCCCTTATGTCCCACTTAACTGGAGTGCGGGCAATTATGAAAGATATCGTAGAAACGCTCCGTGCTGGGAAGGGGCAGGAATTTATTAATCTCAGCGCTGGCAACCCGGTGATTTTGCCGGAAGTTGAGCAACTATGGCGCGATTGTACTGCCGATTTGTTGGCTAGTCCCGAATATGGCGAGGTGGTTTGTCGCTATGGCGCCAGTCAAGGATATCAGCCGTTTATCGAAGCCGTCCGGGATGATTTTAACCGCCGCTATGGGTTGAACCTGTCCAACAACAATATTTTAATTACTCCGGGCAGTCAGTCGATTTATTTTTATGCGGCAAATGCGTTTGGGGGCTATACCTCTGATGGCAGTCAACTGAAAAAAATTGTCCTGCCCCTGAGTCCTGACTATACGGGATATGGCGGGGTGACGTTGGTGCCAGAGGCTTTGATTGCCTATAAGCCCACTTTGGATATTGATGAAAAAGCCAATCGGTTTAAGTATCGTCCCGATTTTAGTCAGCTTGCGATTGATGAAAATACCGGCTGTGTGATTTTTTCCCGTCCTTGCAATCCCACGGGAAATGTGCTGACTCAGGAGGAAGTGGAAAAAATTGCGGCTTTGGCGGCGCCATATAATGTGCCGGTGTTGGTGGATTCTGCTTATGCTCCCCCATACCCAGCTTTGAATTTTACCGATATGACCCCAATTATGGGCGAGAATATCATCCACTGTATTAGTTTATCTAAGGCAGGATTGCCGGGAGAACGGATTGGGATTGCGATCGGCGATCCGGAGATGATTCAAGTGCTGGAATGTTTCCAGACGAATATGTGTATTCACTCCCCCCGCTACGGTCAGGCGATCGCGGCTCGGGCGATCGCCTCTGGCGCCCTAGGGGATATTGCCGAAACCGTGATTCGCCCTCATTACCAGCAAAAATTCACCGTCGTCGAAAATACTCTGGATCGAGCCATGCCCAAAGATTTGCCTTGGTTTCTCCACCGTGGGGAAGGGGCGATCTTTTCCTGGTTATGGTTGCCAGAATTACCGATGACCGATTGGGAATTCTATCAAGAACTGAAAAAAGTCGGCGCGATCGTGGTGCCTGGTAGTTCCTTCTTCCCTGGTTTGCGCGAAGATTGGCCCCATACTCAACAATGTATTCGGATTAGTTTAACCGCCACCGATGAAGAACTGACCACCGGGATGCAGCGATTAGCCAAAGTTGCGGCAGAAGTTCATCAAAAGGTATTGGTTCATTGAGCATCAATAGACAATTCTGGCTTTCATAACGGATCGATCCCCCCAACCCCCCTTAAAAAGGGGGGCTTTTGAGGGGGGGCAAGAAGTCTAATGAAGCATATATGATAGAATCCCTGAATCGCGCCAGCGCAAGAGTGAGGAAGTACACCTACCCATTCTTGCGCTGAGTGGTTATCATGGAAAAAATTTGGGTGCGGCTGGAAAATTCTTAACAAATAATTACTCCCAGGAATGCATAAAAGATGCAGAAAAGAAACACTCAACATCTGACGAGCTTTCATCAAATCTTTGAAAATCAAGTAGAAAAGACCCCAGAGGCGATCGCTGTTGTCTGTAACGGTCAGGAATTGACTTACGCGGAACTGAATCACAGAGCGAACCAACTAGCCCATTATCTGAAAGATTTGGGAGTAAAACCAGAGGTGTTGGTGGGACTTTATGTGGAACGTTCCATAGAAATAGCCGTTGGCATCTTGGGAATTCTGAAAGCGGGAGGCGCTTATGTTCCCTTAGATCCCAAGTATCCTCAAGATCGTTCTGCTTTTATTTTAGAAGAAACGGAAGTCTCTTTAGTCCTCACTCAGGAGCACTTAATCAGAGAACTTCCTGATGAGAAAATGACTAAAATTTGCTTGGATTCTGATTGGGGCAAAATTGCCCGCATGAGTTCAGAAAATCCTCAACTCACAGGAAATCTAGAGAACCTAGCCTACATCATATATACTTCTGGTTCGACCGGAAAACCCAAAGGGGTGCAAATCACTCATGCCAATATTGGGTATTACCTGGAAGCCATCAGTCAAGTCATTCCCATTACAGAAAAAGATGTTTATCTTCACACCGCGTCTATTGCTTTTTCTTCGTCAGTGCGACATCTGATGTTGCCGCTTTCTCGGGGAGCCAAGGTGGCGATCGCTACTCGCGAACATCTTCAAAATCCTCTAGCACTTTTCCAATTGATTGAAAAAGTTAAAGCAACGGTCTTTGACACAGTGGCGTCGGTTTGGCGTTATGGAATTCAAGCATTAAATAGCCTAGAAACAGAAGAAAGAAATCTGATTCGGCGATCGCATCTAAAAACTTTAGTCTTTTCTGGTGGTTTACTACCGTGTCGATTACTCAACCAAGTGCGTGAAAAGTTTGAGCGATCGCCTCAAATTTTTAACATTTATGGTCAAACAGAAACTTTAGGGGTTTGCGCTCATCCAGTGCCGCAGAACTTTAATCAAGACCAAGGATATGTTCCGGTCGGTGTTCTTTATCCACATAACAAATCATATATTCTCGATGAAAATTTACAACCTGTACCCATTGGTGAAAGCGGTGAACTCTGCATTGTTGGGACTAATTTAACTCGTGGTTATTGGCAACGACCTCAAGAAAACGCGACCAAATTTATTCATAACCCCTTGAACCCAGAAACTCCTGAGACACTTTTTAGAACTGGTGATGTTGCCCGTCAACTCGCTGATGGAAATATAGAAATCTTGGGGCGGACAGATTTTCAAGTTAAAATTCGCGGGATGCGAGTCGAATTAGATGAAATTGCCGCACTTCTAGAACAACATCCTCATGTAAAAGAAGCTGTCCTCAAAGCTTACGAAGATCGTGTAGGCGAAAATCGCCTGGTGGCATACATCGTCCCGAAAGATATGGAAGTGACTCTAGAAGAAGCCACTTTACATAATCAACTCCGACATTTTCTGCACGATAAATTACCCGACTATATGGTGCCAGCATATTTTATCAATTTGCCAGCACTGCCTTTAACTCCCAACGGTAAATTAGATCGTCTTGCTTTACCTCAGCCCAGTTTTCTGGAAAATGAACAAATTGACGGTGAATTTTCTGCCGATACAGAAATTCAAAAGCTGTTTTGTGAAACCTTAAACCTGCGTCAAGTCAAACCCCAAGACACTTTTATTTCCTTGGGTGGTAATTCCCTATCTTATGTTCAGGTTTCTATGAAACTTGAGCGCTGTCTGGGATATCTGCCTCCAAGATGGGAAGAAATGACCATTCTTGAGTTAGAACAAGAGGAACCCCAGCAGCGAAAAACTACCACCCTGGAAACAAGCATTTTTTTCCGGGCTTTGGCTATCTGTGAAATTGTCGCCCAGCATGCCGATTTGTTACCAAAACAATATCTTTACGGAGGTGGATTTTTAATGCTGCTGATTGGTGGCGTAAACTTTGCTAGGTTTCAGGCAAAATTTATGCTCGAAGGTCGGGTAATTAACCCAGTAATTTCACTCTTCAGAAGTCTCCTAATTCCCTATCTTCTGATTGTCGGGGGATATCAGTTTTATAAACAAGACTTTCAATGGTCTGTGTTACTTTTTTTAAGTAACTTGATCGACCCAGGAATGGGTTCAATATTTTTTGTTTGGTTCATCCAGGTTATTGTCCAAGTAATTGTCATATTTTTAGTCCTGTTCACTGTGCCAAAGATTCGCTATATAGCTAACTTATCTCCCTGGAAATTTAGTTGTGGATTGGTGGGGCTAGGAGTTTTGACTAACCGATTGATTCCATTTTTCTGGATGCCTTATCAATTAGATCCTAAAAATCTGTTTAACCAGCAATTACCTCACATGATCCTCTGGCTATTTGCCTTGGGTTGGTGCATTAATTTTGCTAAATCTAGGGGTGAAAAAATCGTTACCAGTATTCTGTTATCCATTAGCTTATTTATTTGCGTGAATCCAGTTGAAGCTTATTGGCCAGGAAACGCTAGATCGTTAATCGTCTGGTTATTAGTGGGAGGGATGATGGTGTTATGGCAGGAATATCTGTTAGTTCCACAAATAATCAAGCAGCCGATTCAAATGATTGCGTCATCTTCTTATTATATCTATCTCACGCATATAATTTTTCTGAGTGGTTTCCAAAAGCTTATCGGAATTAACAATACTTTGCTATATGTAATTTTGGCGATTTTATCTGGTGTAGCTGTTTGGTGGGGAGTCGATTTGTTAGAAAAAATTGGATATAAAATATTCAGAAAATCAACACCGTAAAAGTAAAAAAAACCAATAAAATACCTGTAGAGTAATTTTCCGATAGACAATCGGTTATACTTAGCTTGCTGTCATGCTTGATTCAATACCAACCTTCATTATCGAAGGTTTAGTCACTCAATTTTTGTTTTGGTTGATGATTATTGATTTTTAATCAGGTATTGAATCGGCAATGCTTTGAGTTTATTTCTTAACCAAGAGGTTTGGTAAAGCTAAATATGCTGAAAAAAATGCTGAAAACATATATGCCATAAATTAAGCAACAAATTATGTCTGCTGGCAAATTTCATTGCAGAAGGCATCAAATTCAGTGAGGATGATAACAGGACAGATGAAATGAATCAAAAATCTCCAAAGCAAACTACAGAATTAGATCGGTGGATTTCTATTGGTAAAATTGTTGCCCCCCAAGGACTGAAGGGGGAAATGCGCGTTTATCCGAGTACGGATTTTCCCGATCGCTTTCTGGAACCGGGGGAACGGTGGCTATTGTCTCCCGGTGACAGCGAACCTCACCCCGTTGAGTTGTTGGACGGTCGCTATCTGTCTAATAAAAGCTTATATATAGTGCAGTTGGCTGGGGTGGAAACGGTGGAAGAGGCGGAGGCTTTGCGCGGTAGTCTGCTGCTGGTGCCAGAAAGCGATCGCCTGCCTTTAGAAGAAGGTGAATATCATGTCCGTGATTTGATTAATTTACAGGTGTTCCTTCAGGAAACTGGCGAACTCGTGGGGACGGTGGTGGATGTAATTTCTGCCGGTCACGATGTTTTGGTGGTGGCGGCTGAGTCAAAATCCCTATCCGCTAATTTGAGCGAGGATGATTTGGGGTCGGGCAAAAAGCAAAAGGCAAAAAAGCCCAAAAAACCTCAGTTATTGATTCCTTTTGTGATGGAAATTGTCCCCGTGGTAGACCTCGAATTGGGGCGAATTGAAATTACCCCACCCCCCGGTTTGCTAGATGTAAATAATTATTAAGATTATTGACAAATTATTGGCAAAAATCATGTTTTATGCATTGGTTTAGGTGGCCGGTTTAGTCATACCGAGTTTCTGGCTAAAATTCAGCTTTTTACTGGCTCGTTTTAGTCTAGAAACCCGGTTTTTTCCGGTTACAGGCGGATCTTTTTTCGGTAGAATGCTGGACGAAAAAGCCGTTAATTTGTCTAAGATAATTTAAGATTATTTTAATAATTTACAATAATTTACAAAATGGTTTAATCATCGGATATTCGGTGATATAAATCACCAAATCAGCATTGTTAAATCACAGGAATTCTGTGCGGGCGATCGCACAAGAACGGCGGGCAAGACTTCATACTAATTAAGATAAGCATAAAAGGCTTTTGTCTGAATGGTTCACTTTTACCCCGGTTTTGACCATGACAAGTTTTCAGCCCACCCACCAACTCATCGCTCCAGGGGGAGAAGAAATCCCCGTGCTGTTAGTTCCAGAAATTTCAACGGTTAGTTATTTAGTCATAACGGAAGTCGAATATGAGGAGGGAACGGCTCCTTTTTATCGCTGGCATCCCTTGCAAGGTGTCACCTATAATGGCATCAAACTAGAGGGATTAAAAGTTTTACCTTTAGAGTCGGCTTTTGGCAAAAAAGCTGAATTAACTGATTATGAATCTAACAGAAATCATCGCGGCAATCTGGTGATGACTTTGTGAATACCGATGAGACCAATACCCCAAACTTCTCTGGATGCGATCGATACCAGGGATAAACCGATCGCGCTGGCAATAGCCTATTTTTGAATTTGCCCAACGCCCTACCTGAATTGGGTGCTGAATTTGCTCGTGATTTATCGGTTAATAATATTATTTCAATATTATTTCTAAATTATACCATTTTTAATTAAAGATGCAATTTATCCTGTATGGTGGGTATGCATTCAACCATCATATATAGTAGGTAGGGTGGGTAAAAATTTTTGCCCACCCTACGAATTAAAAAAGGGGACTTGAAACTTTCATTTTTGTTTCACGATTTTTTCATATTTTTTTCACTATATTAACTTCAAAAAAAGGCCGATGTCCCTAAAAAAAATGTGTTACATTGAACCCAGAGTAAAACGTGATTAGGGCATCGGTGGTGGATTTATTTAGTATCATATTAATTGCGTTTGGGTTATCCGCAGACGCTTTTGCGGTGTCTGTAAGTAGTGGCATGACCCTCAAAGGGGTGACAATTCAAGATGCGGTGAGAATTGCTACGTTTTTTGGCGGTTTTCAAGCGTTTATGCCAGTGCTCGGATGGTGGGCAGGGATGGGTTTTCGGGATGCGATCGCCTCTTTTGACCATTGGATCGCATTTGGTTTACTGGCTTTGATTGGTGGTAAAATGATTTATGAGGCGCTGCATCCCGATAGGGATGAAGATAATGTTCGGGATCCCCGCAATCTTTATACGTTATTGCTGTTAGCGATCGCCACCAGTATTGATGCCTTGGCAGTAGGTTTAGGATTTTCTTTGCTATCTATTTCTATCTCTTTGCCCGTGATTCTGATTGGCACGATTACGTTTATCATGTCATTTTGTGGCGTATTTTTGGGCAAAAAGTTTGGCGAATGGTTTTCTAATCAAGTAGAAATTATTGGCGGCTGTATTTTAATTTTGATTGGGACAAAAATTTTATTTGAACATCTCTAGCAAGATTAATTTGGGCGCCAGCATTGCGGGCGCCAGCATTGCGCCCCTACTGTTGCATTTTTAATTAAAAACGGTGTAAGAATCAGAAACCGGGTTGCGATCGCCATGACCGAGATGTTACACAAAGAGGGTAAAAAAAACCGGTTTCTGAGAATAGTAAATCAAGGAATTACGGTTAACTGGACGATTAATTTTGCTGGGGAGAATCTTTAGGCTTATCCTCTTTTTCTGACGCCTTACTCATTCCAGATAAAGTCCAGACCAAATCAACCATCAGTCCTTTGGCCAACGCTTTCATCTCCGCTTCTGATTCTTTCTCAAAATCGAGAAAATTATTAGCAGCAGAATTTTCTTGATTTTCCTGGTTAGGTTGCTGGTTTTGATTAAGTTCTTCAGACATATATTTTCCTTTTGCTTGTTTGGAAATTGGTGATATTTCATCAGGACTTGACGATTAAATTCTGACTCGTCCAAGGGCTGTCAGAGATTTACCGTAACCAAAAAAGGTTGGAGTAAATTGAAGCTGAAAGATGCGACCCTTTGTAAATAGAAAAGAAAAACCGGGTTGGGGGAAAACGATTTTAGGGTTTTGCCTTCGATCGTTCTGCCCCTCCTCCCCAGAGGAAAGGGAAACAGATCGCGGCGGTATTTTTACTACAATTGACTCTAATTATATCATTTCTGCCACGGGTTGATATCTACTCTTAACAATCGTTCATTAACCTATCAGGACAAAATTATCTTGGGTTAATGAATTAGCGTGAATACCGATTAAACTGGCAATAGTTTGACCGCCAACCAGAATTAATGTACTGTTATGGTCTTGGGCAATTGTCAGGCGATCGAACGTTAGACCAGGGGCTAAACCAATCAAGTCAATGCCATGTTCATAGTCGGCGATGGTATCAATTCCCCCCTCGGTACTTAAGATGAAAACATCGCTGCCTGCACCTCCGAGTAAACTATCATTACCGAAGTTGCCAATGAGAAAGTCATCGCCATCACCACCAATAATGGTATCATTACCATCACCGCCACAAATGGAGTCGTTACCTAAGTCTCCAGAGAGAAAATCATCCCCTGCATCTCCATGAATCAGGTCATCGTCTTTGCCACCGTAGATCGTATCATCACCGTCGCCCCCGGAAATAGAATCGTTGCCCTCGTTGCCGAAAATTAAGTCATTGCCAGCACCCCCATAGATTAAATCACGGCCATCTCGATCGCCCACATTAATATCACTAACCCCGCCAAAGATAGTGTCATTACCCAAGTCACCAAGTAAGGTATCGTTGCCGCGATCGCCATAAATTAAGTCGTCATCTTTGCCACCGAATGCGAGATCGTCATCTTTTCCGGCGTAAATAGTATCGTTGCCCTCGTTACCATTAATAATGTCATTGCCCCGGTTGCCAAAAATTAGGTCATCATCTGTACCAGTACCCACGGGGTTGAGGCTGCCGTTGCCTCCAGAAATGGTGTCATTACCCAGGTCGCCATAGATTAAGTCATTGCCCCGATCGCCATAAATTAAGTCATCATCTTTGCCCCCGTGGGCGGTGTCGTTGCCGGTTCCACCCAGAATTGTATCGTTATTTTCATTGCCATTAAGGAAGTCATTTCCATCGCCACCGTAGAGTAAATCTCGACCATCAATATCTCCCACATTAATATCACTAACCCCGCCAAAGATAATGTCATTACCCAAGTCGCCAATGACGGTATCGTTGCCGCGATCGCCATAAATTAAGTCGTCATCTTTGCCCCCGAAAGCAATATCATCATCTTTTCCGGCGTAAATAGTATCGTTGCCCTCGTTACCATTAATAACGTCATTGCCCCGGTTGCCAAAAATTAGGTCATCATCGATGCCATTGCCTACCGGGTTGCCACTACCGTTGCCACCCAAAATGGTGTCATTACCCAAGTCGCCAAATAAAACATCATTGCCCTCGTTGCCATAAATTAAGTCATCATCTTTGCCCCCGTGGGCAGTGTCGTTGCCGGTTCCACCAAGAACTGTATCGTTATTTTCGTTGCCATTCAGGAAGTCATTTCCATCGCCACCGTAGAGTAAATCTCGACCATCAATATCTCCGACATTAATATCACTAACCCCGCCAAAGATAATGTCATTACCCAAGTCACCAATGACGGTATCATTGCCGCGATCGCCATAAATTAAGTCATCATCTTTGCCACCGTGGACAATATCATCATCTTTTCCAGCGTAAATAGTATCGTTGCCCTCGTTACCATTAATAATGTCATTGCCCCGGTTGCCAAAAATTAAGTCATCATCGATGCCATTGCCTACCGGGTTGTCACTACCGTTGCCCCCAGAAATAGTGTCATTACCCAAGTCGCCAAATAAAAGATCGTTGCCCTCGTTGCCATAAATTAAGTCTTCATCTTTGCCACCGTGGGCGGTGTCGTTGCCTGCCCCACCTAAGACCGTATCGTTATTTTCATTGCCATTAAGGAAGTCATTTCCATCACCTCCGTAGAGTAAATCTCGACCATCAATATCTCCGACATTAATATCACTAACCCCGCCAAAGATAATGTCATTACCCAAGTCACCAATGACGGTATCATTGCCGCGATCGCCATAAATTAAGTCATCATCTTTGCCACCGAAGGCAATATCATCATCTTTTCCGGCGTAAATAGTATCGTTGCCCTCGTTACCATTAATAACGTCATTGCCTCGGTTGCCAAAAATTAGGTCTTGTTCCCCCAGGGACCCGATGGGAAATTCGCTGCCATTGCCCCCGGAAATGGTGTCATTACCTAAGTCACCAAAAATGATGTCATTGTCATCGTCACCGGAAATCCAATCATCATCTTTGCCCCCATTTATAAAATCATTGTTTTTACCGCCATAGATGGTATCATTTCCCTGATTTCCGTTAATCCAATCATCGCCTTTGCCCCCTTCTAGGCGATCGCGATCGAGTACGGAACCCACGGGAAAATCGCTGCCATTTCCTCCCCGTAAAGTATCACTTCCCGCGTCTCCAACAATTAGATTATTTTCATCTCCTCCTAACAACAAATCGCCACCAAGGGAACCCAACAAAAGCCGATCCGCTTCGGCAATAATTTCCTCGCGAGATAATTGAGTTTTTTCTGGTTCTCGGAAAGATATTTGTGCAAATCCGCGTCCTGCTAGGGAAAATGTCGGGAAAATCGCTAATGAAGGAATCCCAATATGGATAAATTCCACCGTAGGAATTGGTGGCAACGTCGGGAAAATCACTGGGTTAATTTCTGGTAGGGGCGCACAAATTGGTTCTCCTGAGAAATAAATTATTTTGATATTATTGCCAGGATAATTTTCTCCGTCATTACTAGGATTAATCGGATTATCAAAATTGCCAAAATTTGATGCTGGGGTTACAGTAATTTGGGCATTGTTCTGATTATTGCCAACTTCCAAGTCGCTTTGATCTACAGAAAAGATTTCAGCGGTGTTGACGATATTGCTGAATTCGGCGTCATAATTAACCTTAGCTTGAATTTCCAAAGTAGCGATCGCGCCATTAGCTAAACTGCCGATATTCCAATTACCATTACTCTGGTTATAAGCCCCATTACTATTATCGGAAATATAAGTAATTCCGGCGGGTAAATCATCATCAACTACCACATTAGTAGCTGAATCTGGGCCATTATTATTGACGGTAATAGTGTAGGTAATAATTTCTCCTGGAGACACATTAGATCGATCTACACTTTTGCTGACTTCCAAATCCGCTGCCGGTCGCACCGCAATTAATGCGGTAGATTGATTATTGGTAATATCGCTATCGGTTTGGTCGATCGCGATAATTTCCACAAAGTTTTCAATTCTGCTACTTTCTGTCCCTGGATTCACTCTGGCGTTAATTCTTAAAGTAGCGGTTTCACCATCATTAAGGCTGCCAACATTCCAATTTCCATTAGCAAAATTGTAAGCCCCGCCACTATTATCAGAAACATAAGTTAAACCCGTCGGTAAATCATCATCCAGCACAATTCCCGTGGCATTATTCGGCCCAGTATTAGTAACAGTAATGGTATAAGCGATCGCTTCTCCAGGGTTAGGAGTTGGGTTATCTACAGTTTTGCTAACGGCTAAATTTGCACTACCCGGATCCGCATTGGGATTTTGCACCACCACCAAAGCACTTTGCTGATTATTTTGGTTATTACTCGGATTTGGATCGCTTTGATCCACGGCAAAAACTTGGGCAATATTCGCGATCGCTGTCCCGGAAATATCCTCATTCACCCGCACCGATATTTCTAAACTTGCCGTTTGTCCATTGGTTAAAGTGCCGATATTCCAATTACCATTACTCGCATTATAAGCCCCATTACTATTATCAGAAACATAAGTAATTCCCGCAGGAAAATTATCGGCTATTACTACATTAGTAGCCGAATCGGGGCCATTATTAGTGACAATAATAGTATAGGCGATCATATCTCCGGGATTCGGAGTAGAATTATTCACCTGTTTACTTACCACCAAATCTGCCGCGACCAAATCTGCTGCCGGTCGCACCGCAATTAATGCGGTAGATTGATTATTGGTAATATCGCTATCGGTTTGGTCGATCGCGATAATTTCCACCAAGTTAGAAATCGTAGTTCTTTCTGTCCCTGGATTCACTCTGGCGTTAATTCTTAAAGTAGCGGTTTCACCATCATTAAGGCTGCCAACATTCCAATTTCCATTAGCAAAATTGTAAGCCCCGCCACTATTATCAAAAAGATAAGTTAAACCCGCAGGTAAATCATCATCCAGCACAATTCCCGTGGCATTATTCGGCCCAGTATTAGTAACAGTAATGGTATAAGCGATCGCCTCTCCGGGGTTAGGATTTGGGTTATCTACAGTTTTGCTAACGACTAAATTCGCACTACTGGGATCCGCAGTGGGATTTTGCACGGAAACCAAAGCACTTTGCTGATTATTTTGGTTATTACTCGGATTTGGATCGCTTTGATCCACGGCGAAAACTTGGGCAATATTCGCGATCGCTGTCCCGGAAATATCCTCATTTACCCGCACCGATATTTCTAAACTTGCCGTCTCACCATTGGCTAAAGTGCCGATATTCCAATTACCATTACTCCGATTATAAGCCCCGTTACTATTATCAGAAACATAAGTAATTCCCGCCGGAAAATTATCGGCTATTACCACATTCGTAGCGGGATCTGGGCCATTATTAGTGACAATAATAGTATAGGTAATAATATCTCCGGGATTAGGAGTAGAATTATTCACCTGTTTATTTACGACCAAATCCGCTGCCGGTCGCACCGCAATTAATGCGGTAGATTGGTTATTACTTGAATTAAGATCCGTTTGTTCAACCCCAATTATTTCGGCAAAATTGGCGATCGCTGTGCTCTCCGTCCCTGGATTAACCGTAGCAGTAATTTGCAGAGTGGCCGTTGCCCCATTAGCCAAATTTCCCACATTCCAATTACCGCTATTCCGGTCATAAGCCCCGTTACTATTATCAGAAACATAAGTCAAACCATTGGGCAAATCGTCATCAACCACCACATTAGTAGCAGTATCCGGCCCATTATTTTTCACCGTAATCGTGTAGACGATCGCCTCTCCCGGCCCTGGGGTAATATTATTAACGGTTTTGCTAACTTCTAAATCCGTACCAGGGGAAATCGTCGTAGTAAGCGTGCTTTCATTATTATTAATAACCGGATCTTCTGTATCAGAAATGCTGCTGGCAATATCCGTCAGGGAAGCGGTACTGGGAACCGTTAAAGCAATAACGCGGGTCACGCTTTCCCCGTTGGCAAGTTGAGGAATGGGCTCAAACGTCACCAAACCCGTTGATGAGTCGTAGCGACCATTGGGAACCACCACCCCAGTTAAACCGGGGATGAGTCGATCCGTAATTTGAACATTAATCGCGTCGGACGGGCCAGTATTGGTAGTGGTAATCGTATAAGCAATCTGTTGACCGGCGATCGCCTGACTTGGGCCGGTCTTCGTCGTCACCAAATTCGCCTGGGGAATAATCTGAGTTGTCACCGTGGCATTATTGCTGCTGCCATTGTTGTTGGTCAGATTCGGATCCGCCGTAGTAGCGGTACTCTCAGCGGTATTCGTGATACTGCCGCTAGGAGGAACCGTGAAACTCACTGTTCTCGTTGCCGTGGCGCCGTTATTAAGGCGATCGACCGTCCAAGTTATCACACCCGTGGTGGAGTCGTAAGTGCCACCATCAGAAACCACCACATTCGTCAGTCCAGGACTGGCGCGATCCGTAATCACCACGTTTTCTGCCTCATTTGGGCCATTGTTGAGGGTGGTGATGGTATAGGCGACAATTTCCCCTGCGTTTGCCGTAGTCACACCAGATTTAGTCGTTATTAAGTCCGCAACTGGGGCGATCGCTGTCGTCACCGTGGCATTATTATCGCTGCCATCGTTATTACTGGTGTCCGGGTCGAAAGTATCCGAACTACTGCGGGCGCGATTGACAATGGAAGCAAGAATATCCGGGTTAGGGGCAGTAAAGGCGATCGTTCTTTCAACCGTCTGCCCATTAGCTAAACTGGCAATACTTGGCCAAGTAATGATACCTGTAGCGGGATTATAAGTGCCGCCATCAGAAATAACTAAACCAGGTAAACTCTCAATTAGTTGGTCAGTAATTAACTGGTCAGTAATGACTACGTTCGCGGCATCATCTGGCCCATTATTAGTCGTAGTAATCCTATAAGTAATTGTTTCCCCATTTAATACCGTGGCAGGTCCAGTCTTAGTAGTCACCAAATCCGTCACCGGGTCGATACTGGTAATCTGAACATTCTGTAATTCGTGAATGTTCGTAGCAAAGCCAGTAGTAGCTGCAAAGCCAAATTTGAAGGTTTCAGGAATTGGGCCGTTATTCGCTGCCGTAAGCTGAAAATTGATTAACTGTTCATTCAGATCGCTAAAATTTCCATTATTATTAAAGTCAATGGCAACGATGATGCGATTGTCGGTGGTTAACTCGATTTGAACGCTTCGTTTAATCGCATCACTGCGAGTCGTGTTTGTTGCCCCCGGAAAATCTAAAGTCCAAGCCGGGTTAACTGTTTTGAGGTCTCGAGTTCCGGCTAAGTATGGATATTCTTTACTTTGACTACCGCGAATGGCCACAGAATCAGGAATTGTTCCGGTAGCTATACCTGCGGCATTTGTCGGTAAAGTTGGCGATGCCCCAACCCGCAGTTCATTATTATTAGAAAAATTCCCAAACGCATCAAATCCAACCCCTAAATAGCCACCGACTAACCCTGGGATTAAAGTTGTATCTGTACTGGTTGTTTGTTTTTGGGCATAGCCCAAAGACCCACCAAAAGCACCGGCAGTTGTGGGGGAAGCTGTACCATCAATCAGGAAGAAACTAAAGCCATCAGCCCCATTGTTATTGCCACCATAAGCAAACAAATCAAATGTAATCTTTAAACCCGCCCCAGAAGGAAATGGGGTATTATTAATCGCAAATGCGGACTGACTTCCACTATTATCAGTTAATCTTAAAACCCCAAAACCCTCTGCATCTTGCCCTGTCCCTTCTAACCCAGGAAAACCAGGAATAAGTCCTGCCGGGGCAGCGGTCAATTTGGGTGGCGATCCTGAACCAACACCAAATATCCACTCCCCTTGTGGGATACTTCCGTTAAAACTTTCGGCCACATAAGTAGCGGGCAAAATTCCGGAGTAAGCTTGAATAATTGGCAATTCAAAAGCTAAAATATCGGGGATTTCGCCGGTTTTAAATTCTAATGCCCAATCGCCGCCAAGTTTTGCCGAACCTGTGAGGTTTTTCGAGGCGGCAATCTTGGCATTGGTTAAGGCCGCAAGCTGATATAAAAAATCTTTATTTTTCTGGTTAGAATCATCAGCTATTTGGCAGCCATAGAGATATATTACGGCATTTTCTGCCAGAAATTTTGGCCAATTTTGTAGGCGATCGCGGTATTGGTTTAAAGTTGCCGCACTTAACTGGGTTTTGCCTAGATGAATGACTCCAGGGCTGCCATGAGAAACGATATGAACGGTAGAAATTTCTCGACGATTTGCCAAAGTTTGACTAATTTGGTCAATAGCATCACCAGAGGATTCTAGGACGATAATTTCATAGCCGCCAACCTTTTTTTTGCCCTGAATCAGCAATTGGTAATTGTCTATATCGTCACTGATAAATACTAGATGATTATTTCCGGCTTTTTTGATTAAGTTAGGTAAATTATGTGATTTTAATTTAAATATCGTTCTGCCATTTACCTGGCTCGCTTGATTGGCAAATTTTATGGTATTTTTTGAATTCATTTTTTTGGGAAAAACATCCTGATTGTTCATAAGAATTACCTAACCATTAGCTGTAACTTAGATAGCTTATTTTTCTTGAAAAAAACGTGAAAATAAGCATCAAATATCTAATTTTTGTGTCCAAGAGATATCGATCGCTGGTATAATGTGAAAAATAATCTATTCTCGATCGCTGAAATAAAATAGACCAATGGGCTTGGTTGCCGTCAAATATCGCTAAAAAGCGATCGGTTTAACTCGAACTTCAATTAACAGAATAATCCCGTTAATTCAACCAAGACCTTAATCCGATATATAATCTATATTTATCTAGGAAAGCGATATATTTTTTCTAGATTATTTTGTTGAACAAATTATCCAGCATTCGGTTAAAATAAAATAAAATTGTCATCTATGATGAAAATTTTAACAAAATGACAATCAGATGCACCCTTAAAAGCCATAAATATGATTTTCGTAACATCCTAATCTTGGGGGATATCGAACAAGATTTTATCGACTATTTAAACCAATTATTTCGTTGTTTATATCATATTACTTAATCTGGGTTAAATGTGATTAATTTGAGTCAATGTAATTAATAAGTCATCCAATCGTAAATATATCACTAGATCGGATTTTTTGACAATGCCAGCCAAAATTAAAGCACAAATTAGAGCGGAAATCAACGCCTGTGACATCAGGGAACATTAGGTAACATTAGGGAACAAAAAAGATCCAAATTGTCACATTTTTAGTCACATTCTCATGGAACAAATGCAGGAATAACCGCTAAATCAGTAGTCGATCGCGATCGCGGATGAAATTACAGGAAATTTGCCTGACTCATATTTTTCTTGAGACAAAGATTATTCTCGATTGTACTAAATTTTTGGGGGAGCAACAAGTTTGATTAAGATTTGTTACGGGGAGCTTGTCAACGGGAGTATCGATCTATCTATTCACCCTGGGAAAAAACCGAGTCCTGATGGTCAAACCGTCAAAATCCTTTATAATCCAAGCTGAACCGGAATCCTGATGAAGTTAACCAGAAACTCAACAATTATCGATCTGAAGATGAAACCCTATCAGCAAATAGCGATCGCCGAATGTGGGGAACCATTAATCCCCATTCCTGTGGATATTTTGGCCGTGGTGTCTCCGCACCCGTACCAGCAACTTGGTGCTGATTATGGGGCGCGATCGCCCTACATGATGCGGCAAAGCGTCGTGGAAAAATCGATCGTCGCCCAAAACCAACTCCAACAAAAATTAGGATGGCGACTGCAAATTTTCGATGCTTACCGACCCGTAGCCGTCCAACAATTCATGGTAGATCGTACCTATCAAGAATTAATCCAAGCCCAAGGACTAACCGAAACGGAATTAACCGGCGATCGACAGCAAGCAATTCTCAAACAAGTATATGAATTCTGGGCTCCTCCGAGTTTAGATCCAGCCACTCCCCCACCTCATAGCACCGGCGCCGCTGTGGATCTCAGCATCATCGATTCAATGGGTGAGCCGGTTAACATGGGTTCGCCAATTGACGAAGTATCCCCGCGTTCTTATCCAGATTATTTTGCCACAAGTGATAATTGCATCGAGCAACAATATCATCGACACCGCCAACTCTTATGTGAAGTGATGCAGTTTGCGGGGTTCGTCCGTCACCCAAATGAATGGTGGCACTTTTGTTTCGGCGATCAAATGTGGGCTTGGTTGACGGGAAATTCAACAGCCATATATGGGCGAGTGCAATAACCCAGGAATGGGGGAGCGGGGGAGCAGAGGAGCCGCCAATCGAGCAGAGGAGCGGGGGAGCGGGGGAGCAGAGGAGCTTCAGGTGCAGAGGAGCAGAGGAGATAGTGAATAGTGAATAGTGAATAGTGATACCTATTTTCACTTTTCACTTGTACGGGCGAATGCGAGAACGCCCCTACGAATGCATCACTTTCCCCAACCAACAACCAACAACCAACAACAACCAACCAAACATCCCTAATTCAATAAAACCTCATGTAAAAGTTCCTGGTGCATTTTTGCCCGGTCAACGATGGATTTAATTTTTATATCCGAAAGTGCCTCGCCATTGGTGTAATGTTCCAGCCAACTTTGGCTAATCAGATGCGGATCTTCCGGCAAATTAGATAACTCCCACCCAGGGATATTTATTTCTTTCATTAATTGACTAACTTTGGGGTCATAACTGAGGGCAAAACAGCGACATTGTTCCGCAGCGGCCATAATCAAACTGTGATAGCGCATCCCGATCGCCATTTTTACCTCAAGTTCTGGTTGAAATAGACCTTTAATTTCTTGAGGGTCTTCTAGGGAGACTATAATACTTTTACCGGGCAATTGAGCATGAATTGATTCGGCAATTTCTTGGTCAAGAGACGCTTGAAAAGGCACCAAAATAATGCCGGTATTTGTGGCTGTTTGAAAATCAATTAAGGCGCGGGTTAAGGTGGCTAAACGGGCGGGGGTAAGCTGGGGGTGCGATCGCAAATTTACCGCCACACGAGGCGCCGGTAAATCGTTTGCGAGTTGGGGTAAAGGTTTGGCGGCTAATGCCCACACGGGATCCGGCGCAATGACCATCGGGGGAATTTGCCATTCTGATAATAACTGCGCTGACCCCATATCTCTAACACTCACCGCATCACAACCGGCAAAAGCTTGTCGGGCTAAATTCCGGATCGCCGGTCGATTTAAAGGCCCGACTCCTTGAGCCCAAGCAATAGTTTTCAGACCCATTTGCTGGGCTAATCCCATCAAGCCAATATAATAGATGGGGCTGAGGGCGCTAGTGGCATCTTGAATTAAACTGCCACCGCCCCAAATAAAAGCATCGGATTTCCGCAATAGTTGAAACACATCAAAAGCAGACATCCGATTATAAGCAGCGACTTGGTAGCGATCGCGGGTCTGTTGGGGATTGCCACTCAGCACGCAAGGGGTACATTCTGAGGGCAACATTTGCAACAACGATGCCATCAAAGCCTCATCTCCCGCATTGCCCTTACCGTAATATCCACAACAAACCACCCGCATTTTCATTGCCTTAACTTTCCCCTACTGCATGAATATTGAATAAAATTCCCATCAACACTCATATCATGTTGCTGGAACAAAAACTTTGTTTTTGGAAATCTTGATGAGCTTTTGCCAGATGGTATGATTAATGGTTTAAATCCCACAAACCAAGAGTTAACGTTATCATGCACGCTTTATCAATTCCTACTTGGATAATTCACGTTTCTAGTGTAATTGAATGGGTAGCCGCTATTTGGTTAATTTGGAGATATGGCGAATTAACCGGCGATCGCTACTGGTGGCCTTTATCTTTTGCCATGTTACCGGCTTTTGTCAGTGCCTTATGTGCCTGTACCTGGCATTATTTTGACAACCCCACATCTTTACAATGGCTAGTCACCTTACAAGCTTCGATGACCGTATTAGGTAACTGCACTCTCTGTGCCGCCGCCTGGTGGATATGGCGTTCAGTTCGCTTATCAGAATAACAACCAACAACCAACAACCAACAACCAACAACCAACAACCAACAAATTATGATTTCCAAAGATACTTTATTTGCAGTTTCCCTGTTTCCTTACCTGGGTTTTCTCTGGTTTATCACGCGATCGGGCCAGATGCCGCGTTTAGCCTTAATTGGATTTTACGGCACTTTGGTATTTGTAGCAGTCACAATTCCGGCGGGAATATATGCCAAAGTTGCTTACGGGGAAGCCTTAGCTAATATCGATTGGTTACATGGCAGTGCCGAAGTATTTCTGACCTTGGCAAATATTTTAATTGTCCTCGGATTTAGGCAAGCCGTAAAACGCCTGGAAAACTCAAATCAACCTTAAACAACAACCTTAAATAACAAAAAAAGAGCGGCAACCAGTCGCTCTTTTTTAGGGGAAAATTCCCCCACTTAGTGGTAATAACTTAAGGTTCAACAACGAACAACGAAAAGCTTGCCAACAAGTAACATCCGTTCGCGCCTGCGGTGCGGAGAACTTTCGTTATTCACGAGGTAAATAGGCCATAGGATTCACTGCACCTTGCCCTGCGGGATGAATTTCAAAATGTAAGTGCGGGCCGGTACTAAATCCAGTGCTACCCATTTCGGCAACTTGTTCGCCCTGCTCCACCTCTTGCCCTTCCCGGACTAAATTCCGATGATTGTGGGCATAGAGAGTGAAACTGCCATCGGGATGAGCGATTTCCACCAGGTTGCCATAGCCACCATCGCTCCAAGCGGCGAATGTGACAACTCCGGCAGCCGCCGCGAAAATCGGTGTGCCAACAGGACCGGCAATGTCAATCCCATTGTGCATCCGTCCCCAACGCCAACCATACCCAGAGGTCAGAATGCCATTCGCTGGCCAGATATAGCCATTGAAAATCGCCGGACTATTGGGCAAATAAGCTTCCGGACCGTTCAGAGGCGGTAACTGCGGGGAAACCATTTGTCCCGTAGTCGGTTGCAGCAGAGGTTGATAGGCAGCGGTTCCGGATGAACCAGTGGCCAGGAAATCAGGGCTGTTTGCCGCTTCATCACTGCTGGGTTTGGCGTTTTCTGGGAATGGAGTTCCAGGACGTTGCCGTTTTTTCGGCTTATTTTCTACCGAAGCTTGCAACACTTGGTTGAATGCTTCAGAAGATTGTGCTGAATAAGTATCTGTCGCTGCCTGAGAAGGATCGTTAGACAGACGATCGTCTTGAGACTGAAGGTTAGCCAGTTCGGGATCTTGATGATTCTGGCGCAGCCGTTCAATATCGGATCTTAATCCCTGAACATAGCCATTGGCAGAGGTGGCGCTGACAGCATCTTGACGGGCTTGTGATACTTGAATTGACGCCACCGGAGATGCTCCACCAACGGGTAAATCGGGAACTGTCACCATTAATTGACGGGAAAAATCTACCGCCGAATCAATGGGCAGTTCGGGATTCAACGACTGATATTGACCTTCTGATTTGTCTAGGGGATATTTTTCACGCAGTTTGATCAGATCGGACTTCAAACTATTGTTGACATAAGGGGTTTTTTCCTGAGATGCACTGGGTAATCCGCCCCGGTTATGGCCGTAATCTATGGCCACCGGAGTAGAATCTACCGGATTTAAATTTCCTTTGCTTCTGCGGGTTGGGGCTAAAGGATAAATGGCATCTGTACCAAGGACAACCGGAGCAGAAACTTGATTGACAAAGGCTTCTTCGGTGAATTCACCAGTCTGGGGTTGTTCAAACTCGGACATTTCCAGAGCTTTGGCGTTTGAGCGATCGCTCAGGGGAATTTTGATTGTTTGGTTGGCTTGAATGAAGTGAGGATCGCCGATCTGGTTCGCGGCCATCAAGTCAGAAACGGATATATTGTTTTTCTGAGCGATCCGATCCAAAGTTTCGCCCACACCTACTTGATAAATTCTAGAGGCTGATGACACAGGGGTGGGTGAAATCACCACCGTATTGGTTAAATCAGGGGACGCCACCACTGGTGACTCTGGATTTGCCTCTATTGGTAAAGGCGTTGCCGTGAATTGAAGTTCTACCGGCTTAACGGCGATCGGGCGATTGTTGGAGATTTCCGAATTAATTTCCTGAGTCTCGCTGTTCGCGGAAAGACTTGGTTCAGAAACTTCAGCGACTTCTGCTTCCGTTGCTTCAACGGATGTTTCGGAAATCGATTCTTGGGGTGCGGTTGCGGAGCCTTGCGGATGCAATATCGCTTCAGTCTCCGAATTTGACAGGTCGGCACTGGGTAAGGGATTGCTAGATTCAATGCTGACTTGGGCAGGATCCAACCCAGGATTCAACCCTTCAGTTGTGCCTAGATTTGGGTAACTGTTGACAAATGGACTGGCTGGGTTCATCAAGCTTTCTTGATTTTCCGCGAAAGTGCTTTGATTCGCGGTATAGCTGGCTGAACCTGGAATCATGGTTCTGCTTGATGAGGTTGAATTCGCCAGATTTTCTTCGGTTTGACTTGACCACTGATTCACCGAGGGCAAGCTGACTTCTAAACTAGCGGTGTTGCTTTGGTTGCCAGAAAAGAAGTATTCTGGCTGACTTGATGAAGCAGGCGTCACCACGAAGGAAGGTTGAGGTTCCCCGATATTTGTGGGAGTGGGTGTTCCTGGGTTTACCGAAGATAGATTTTCGGCGATCGCCTGTTGCTCTAATGTGGGAGCCACTTCGCCCAGGGAATCCTCAGAGGGAACCGAGCCAATTTCTCTCACATTTAGACCGATGGGTTGATTTTCGGCTTCTGAAAGCCTATCGGTGTTTTCTGGCAAGTCTTGAGCCAAAGAACCCTCTGAACCAGACTGTGATGTCTCGCTGTCATCTCGCGATAATGTATCCGCGATATCCAGGTCTGATGACAAATCAGTCTGTGGCGAATTGGGCAACCAATTTCCGCGATCGCTTGCCGGAATATGATTGGTGACAGCCGCTTCGCTTGGTTGAGGTACTAGCATATTTGACGCTCCCATTGAGATGGCCAATCCTAGCATGGCAGCAGAAGTACAAGCTTTGCTGCGGTTAACCTCTGTAAGCGCCTGTCTTGTTTGTCCGGCTACTGCATCACTACCGGCTGCACAGGAAGGAACAGGCTTCATATTGTCCTCAAATGCTCCTTTCAAAAAAAATACCTCCTAATCACCAGTAAAACGACATCTTGAATCAATCAATGTACTACCAGTCGAATGATGCTTAACATCTTCAGCCAGAGACAAGGGTCGCTGACAGATTATATCCTTTGGTCAGATTACCGCGATTTTCTAATTTCGGCAAGCTGCGATATATGGAAAACATGGAAAACATCGTTAAAGTTTCACCATCGTTTTGTTCTTGGGTGTCTTTAACACCGGATTTTAAGTGCCTCTGCCGAGGTCAACTTAATCATTTTTGTAGCATATTACCAAATAAAATGCAGGCGATCGCAGTAGCATTTCGCACACAATTGTGGTATTTGCTGACCTGATGGTGGGTCTGACCCCTCACCCCGATGGGCTGTAAATGCTTTGCAGGGCTGATAATAAAGTATTTCGGTCCATCGATCTCCTTCATCTAGTGTGGTTCATCCCCGGAAAAAATTTATTTTAATATTTGTGGGGATCGCTCAATTCTTGATAAGTTTTGCTTATCTTGTTTATCAGTGAATAGAGAATTTAAACGGCGATTTGCTGATAAGGTTAATTGCCTGAATTGAGCATACGTCAGCTTTTCTGGAGGGTTGACGGCCACAAAAATGGCCTTAAACATTGTGCAGAAATTAAAAAATTAAAAATTGCTAAAGATGATATAGCACTTGTCATAGTTATGAAGTACAAAAAAACTTGTCATTCCCGCGAATGCGGGAATCCAGAAAACCTCTGTACTTCATCCAGATAATAACCGCTATATCAAGAGGTTGAAGGTGACGCCGTGGGGCAAAATCCTCCCTGGTAAAGCGATCGCCCCTGGATAAAAAAGCATTCAGCAGAGATTTTCTGTCATCAAGTAATGACGAAAGCAACGATCCCGTAAATGTTCAAAACCCTCGGTCAGCGATCCCGACCGAGGGTTTTCATTAACATAGATTTCACTGCAAGCCTAATTGACGACGCGCTTCAAATAAACCAACCGCAACACTCACAGAAAGATTCAAACTTCTAACTCCGGGCTGTGTCATGGAAATCGATAAAGTGGCATCGCAAGTAGCGAGGACTTCTGGGGACAAACCCTGGGTTTCGCTACCAAACAACAACCAGTCGTCGTGGTGAAACTCAAATTGAATGTAATTGATTTGACCGCGAGTGCTGAAACCAAGCAACCGACCACCGCGCTGTTGATGGAATCGTTGAAACTCTTCTATAGTCGAATGATAGGTAAGCTTGACATAAGGCCAATAGTCTAAACCAGCACGTTTCAAATAGCGATCGCTAATTTCAAATCCCATTGGCCCAACTAAGTGTAACTCAGTTGCGGTGGCAGCACAGGTGCGGGCAATGTTACCCGTATTTGGGGGAATTTGCGGGTGAACTAAGACAATTTGCGGCATTGAGTCCCTCAAAATTGCAGCAACAAACCAGCGGCCGATCCACAAAGACCCAACCACTGGGAATTTCTATCAGAATTGGACTATAGCAAAAACTGTGCTACCGCCCACCAAAAATAGATCCAAAAATAGATCCAATCTGCGATCGCTCTTTGCAGATTTTTGGGGATCTCATCTGAGGCGGAGAGGCGAAATTGTCATGGGATGCTGACTTTTTGGGGTTCGCGGCGGAGCAATTTCCCAAGTTATATCCCAGACTTTTCCCTCATAATCACCCATAAATTTAGGTTTAGCCAGCAAATATCATGCTGGTAATCAAGTCAGTAAATTCAGTAAATTCAGTAAATTCAGTAAATTTTGCTCAACCCTGGAGCCATTAAGAAAAATTTATTTTGTTGTTGCCAATGACTATCATCAAAAACCACAGCAATTTCTACAAATTCGGCACCTGAAAGACTAATGGCATAATTCCCCGACCCTGTTCAAAAAATGGATCGCATACCTCACTATAATCATTGCCAACACCCACAACGTGACCTTGTTCAATGGCCACAGTTTTGCCAGCATATTCATGGATCAGTTCATCCAAGTGATCGTTTAGCCACTTTTGTTCTTCTTGGATCAGCCGAGAAAATTCTTGGGGAGAGATATTTTTTTCCAAAGATTCCTTCAAATCATCTGCTGCTTCTGGTTTCAGTCTGGAAAATTCTGGCGGAGATAATTGAGTCATTGCCGATTCTCCTGTGATTTTTCCTAAAAAATCGGATATTTTTTTGCCTATAGATATAGTAACACATATTTCTAACTCAAGCCAAAAAATATATAAAAATTTATAAAATTAACCCTCGGTCTAATCATCCCTGGTGGTGAAACCAGTGAAATCAAGGAGCCGATTCTCTGTGGTCAAAGGATCCCAGGAATTTTTATTTTGCCGCTCTCCACTCCATAACGGGCTTTTTTCTCTTCTTATTTGGGTAATTTTTGTGATTTCAACCATTGAAATTTATCCCACTGGATCGTCTCCTTGTTTCCGCTCCCTGGGGACAAAACCCTAAACAGGGAATATTCTCAGCCGGTCATTAAAATTATCTAAAAGGCTGTATATCTGAAAAAAGCAAAATATAAAATATCACCGATTCTATTTAGGCAATCAAACTTAATGATGATTTAAAATTAATTTTTAGCGGCTGATTTATTTATGCTAAGTAATTTTTGATGCTTCAGGGCTTCTATTTGATATATTATTGATATATCTTGTTAATTTTTTTATCAAAATCCAATAAGTATCCCTCGTTTTTAAATTTTAGTTTGAAAAAAATCCTGCAAAAACTCGGCCACTTTTTCAGGATATTGCCCGATCGCAGTTTCATCGGAAATTACCATGCCATCAAAACCAGCTTGTTTCAGGTCGTACAAATGTACCACTTCGCTTCTAGTTGGTTGCGGAAAATAGGTCATATACTCCAGCACTTGACCGGCGATAAATTTGGGTTTAGATAACTGCGGAAACTGGGCGACAAAGTTGGCTTGCAATGCTCCCAAAACCTTTAAACCAGCCTGGGTTCCTAAATCACCGCGACAAAACCACAATTCATCAAAATATCGATCGATTTGCTGAATAAATTGCATGGATTCAGGCCGTTCTATTTTAGCAATTAACCGGCGGTTTTGAGTCAATGGTCTGAGGTGTTCGGCTTCGGTGCCATCGAAAACAAATGAGCAAGCAAATTGTACATATTCATACTGTAATCCTAACTCAATGGCAGCGCGATCGCGTTGTCCTACCTGTATAAAAGGCAAGGGATGATCCACTCGATTAATCCCTTTATAAGCACTTAATTCCCCATTGATTAAAACATCAGCCTGCGCTTGCCTTTGACCCACTTGCGTAACTTTAATTTTGAGGCGATCGTCATTCAGGGAAAGGATATCCCCCACTTGCAAAACCTGAAATAGATCGGGATGTGGCACTGGCAAATAATCGGGAGATGCCGAAAATTCCCCAACAAATAAGCAAACAGTTGGCGGAATTTTTGCCTGGGATGGATACTGACCAATCCGCATTTTTGCCCCTTGTAAATCTAAAATCACCGGCCAGACTTTTCCCTGATTGTGAAAAATGCTCGAAAGCCGATCCAACCATGTTTTTAATCCGTCTAAGCTGAGATGAGCCACATTCAGGCGAAAGCCATCAGCGGTTTGACAAAAATACTCAATGATGCTTTGAAGTTCACTGGCAGGCCCCAAGGTAAAAACCCGTTTCATCGGTCAATTGCTCCCAAATCATTCTTAGTTATTTTTTGCCCACTTTTGACTGATAAATGGGAATTTGAATCAAAAACTCAGTTCCCTGACCAATCTCTGAATGACACTCAATAATCCCGCCATGTTTCTCCACAATAATTTTATAACTAATCGACATCCCCAGACCCGTTCCCTTGCCTACAGGCTTCGTGGTAAAAAAGGGATCAAATAAACGCTTTTGTACATCCTCGCTCATGCCTGGGCCATTATCCTGAATGCGAATCGACACCTGAGAAGGTTTCATCCCTTCGGTGGGTGCGACCATCTCGGTAGTAATGGTAATAATATGTGGATTGGGCTGATTTTCCAGGGCATCCATTGCATTAGCCAGGACATTCATAAAGACTTGATTGAGTTGACCGGCATAGCATTCTACTTTCGGTAAATCTGCATAGTTTTTAATAATTTCAATTCCGGCATTTTTGCCTTTGGGTTTGCAGCGATTCTGTAAAATCAACAGAGTGCTATCAATCCCTTCATGGATATTCACCGGCTTCATTTCCGCCTCATCCAAACGGGAGAAATTGCGTAAAGATAAGACAATCTGACTAATTCGTTCCGCGCCAATTTCCATCGAGGCTAAGATTTTGGGCAAATCTTCCATTAAAAAGTCCAGGTCGATATTTTCCGCTTCTTCTTGAATTTCTGGCACCGGATCCGGGTAATTTTTTTGATACAACTCCATCAAACCGAGCAAGTCTTCCACATAGTTTTTGGTGTGAACCAGGTTGCCGGTAATAAAGTTGACGGGGTTATTAATTTCGTGGGCAATTCCCGCCACCATTTGCCCCAAACCAGACATTTTTTCCGTTTGAATTAGCTGGCTTTGAGTTTGTTTGAGGTTTTGTAAGGCTTCGCTGAGTTGTTGGGCTTGGGTTTGGGCAGCCAAGGCTGCGGCATGAGTTTGGGCGTAGAGTTCCGCTTGGTCAATGGAGAGGGCGACTTGATCGATCACCGCGTGGAGGAGTTCCACTTCGCTATCGGTCCAAGGACGCGGCCCACTAGAATGGCTACAAACCACCGCCCCTAGCTGTCCCGATCGCGTTTCCAAGGGTAAAAGCAGTACGGAAGTAATGCCCATTTCACTCATCAGCGATCGGGTATCTTCATCTAAATTTTCCTGGGTCATCACTTCGTCTACGCGCAAAGCTTCGAGATGTTTAATTCGATAAGCCAAAGGCCCACTTTTTTTCGGCGGATATTCGCACAATAAACTGGGCAGTTCGGGAAGTCTTGATTCATGGGTAACGGTGAGCGAAGATTGGATCGGATTGTGGAAATACCAGACAAATTGGCAGCGGTCAATCTTTAGTAAGCTGCGGATTTCATTCACTGCGGTTTCCAGAATCGTATCCAAATCCAAAGAATTGCGAATTTGGCTGGCTAGTCGGAACAGCAAGCCTTCCCGACGAGAGAGTAACGCTTCTCTAGCCCAAGCCCGGTCAATGGCCACCGCGATCGCATTTGCCACCCATCCCAAGGCACTTTGAATCGAGTCCGTAAACGGTTCGCGACTACATAAAATCATCACTCCCGCTAACCGTTCTTCAAGGATTAAAGGATAACCGACGAAATTTGCTTGCAGTAAACAACTATTGGGAAACAGTTCTTGGAGATCCCCACTCATGTCAGACAAATTGCCCGTGACCAGTTGACGTTTTTGGCCAATATTGCCCACTAAAGATTCACCGGGAAGACAACGCTGGGGAAAGAGATTCTCATTTAATATATCTCCGGCTTTGGCCCGGAGTTCTAGCACGTTCGCCACTGAATTAAAAATCCAAATATTCGCCGAATTAATTTCCAGGTATTTCACCACCGCATCCACACAATGTTGCAAGAGGTTTGCTAAAGACCCTCCCTGTCCCAAGGTCAGACCCATTTCAGCGCTAAAAGCACTCAGGTGGGCGCGTTCCCAAAGCATTGCTTCGGTTTTTTTGCGTTCTGTAATATCCTGAAAATAAACTGACAATCCTACGGGATGAGGATTGGCTCGGATATCTAACCAAATCCCAAATAAAGGTTCAAATACTTCAAAATGAACCATTATGTTATCGCTCATGGCCTGGTGGCATTGTTGTCCAATCGTGTCCAATAGATCGGGGAACTCTTGCCAAATCTTTTTATTAATTAATTCTTCTCTGTCTCTCTGAAAAATTTCTTCTGCCCGCAAATTAATATAACTAAATTTCCAGGATTTATCTAAGACAAAAAAACCATCACTAATACTTTCTAATATGTTGACAATTTTTCGATGAGATTTGGCTAATTTTTCTTCTGATTCTTTGCGATCGGTAATTTCAAAAATTGCCCCATCAATATAAAGTATCCCCCCGGACTTGCTAAAAATTCCCCGTCCTTGGTCATGGACCCATTTAACTTGGCCATCCGCTGCAATTAAGCGATAATCAATAGAGAATGAGGGTTTTTTGGAGTTGACGCTATTAAGAGTTTGTGCGACAAATATTTTATCTTCAGCATAAATCAAGTCATAATAATTATAATCGGCGTCAAAAATTATTCGCTCGTTAGAATAGCCAACTATCTCAGAAATAGCTTCACTGATAAATTCTAAAGTAGGTTGTTTTTCCAGGATACAGCGGTAAATTGCTCCGGGAATGTTAGAAATCCAATGACTGAGTAAATGCTCTGGTTCTGGCAAGGTTTGTGACAATTGATACACCGATAAACCCGACGGGGCTTTTTGTGTATATAACGGGGTGACTCCGGGTTTATTTTTCTGAGAAATTAAATGATTTTTGAGGGAACTTTGAGAACTTTCTGGCTCGGAATATAGAGGCAATCCAGAGATATTAATATTCACGATAAAATAGGCGAAGGCTTCCCCCTGGCTATCTCGTTGCACGGTCCAGTGACTCGCCACGGTAATTTCCTGAAGATTTCCCTGGCGTTCGCGAAGCGGCGCGGATGCGCCATCGCTTTTGCTAGGTAAAGGTTGGTTCCCGTTTCGCGCCAATTTCTTATGCCGGGATGGGGGGGATGAATCCTGTTTACACTGAAAAAGTATTCCTTCCCAATGACCCTCGCTTAACAAGTGCCTTTTTACCTCCGCTTCCGCGATCGCAAAACGGGTGTTTAATAACAGATCGGCGTTTTGCCCGAGAACTTCGGCGCTAGACCATCCATATAGCCGCTCACAGCCATGATTCCAGTGAATAATTCGCCCATTGAGGGCAACACCCATCATAGCTAAATTGCCCAAGTCTTGTGCTCCTGATAATGAGAGCGAACTTGCCGTTGATGGAAACTCAATAGAGTGATGATTTGGTTGCTGATTGAGCATGATTTATTCCTAGTAAATATGCAAAGTTTGTCACCGTTTGCTATCCTCTTTGATCCAACATTGTCCGCTAACAGCGATTGGCGATATCGGTGATAGATCCACATCGGTGAATGCACGATCTATCTCTGACAGGGATGGAAGCATCAAGCATAACGGATCATCGATTTAGCTAGGTGCTAATCGAACCCTGACATAACTTACGCATTACCTCTATATAGCATTACCTACCTATATATATATATTAGGGGTGATTTCGCTCGATCGCCCCTACCTAAACGGGCTAGATCGCAAATATTGCGTAAGTCCTGCCTGATTAATTCCCAGAGAAAATAATTTTGGGTGCGATTTTTATTCCTATCAGAGAATTTCCATCTATTTTTGTTCAGCATCGGACGAAAATGATACCGTTCCTGAGAAACCCGATCGTTCAAAGCATAGATATTTTGTTGATTTGTTTACCATCAGACCCAAACTTCTAGCTTTCACCGGAAAGACGGTGTAAGAGAAGCCTTACTATCCGAGGATTGTGTTCGGGGGTCTGTTCTGGGGTGCCAGAATCGCCGACCAAAATTCTCAGAAATGGTCAAAACGCGGTTACATTCACAACTTACCCAAGCTGTGACCAGAGTATCTCTTACTTCGATTGTAACTGTCCCGTTCCCTAATCGAACAGTTGACAAGGAATAAAGGTCTGAAGTGTGGTGTTAGGGTTTTATGACTCAGAGGGTGAATTTTACTCATGCTGGATCAAACGGCATTGAACCAGGGACTCAACCAGGGTGGATGGATCCTTTTTGGCTCTGGTGATTTTTTCTCGGTAGGCTAAGATTCAATTGTAATCAGTGTTTTGCTGTTTTTTTCTCTGACGGTTAAATTGTTTAGGGAATTTTTTATGCGACTAAGATGGGGCTTTTTTAGGTTTTTCTGCTGATTTTTAGTTGAAAAAAGTTAATCGAGTGGGTGATTGCAATCATCCATTTTTTCTGGGTAAAGAGGTCAACTGAGCCGCTAAGGTATCCACAAATATACCACAGATTGTGAAGCTAAGTTTCTGGTGATGGGATGGGAAAATTAACGGCAGAGCGAACGGTCAATAATCAACAGTCAACAGTTAAGGAATTTTTGGCTGAATCAAAGTGAGCCAGTTTGGTTAAAGAAAGCGATTAAACCAAGCGGTTAAAGCAACGGCTAACCCATCAGCGGCATCATCGGGGCGGGGAATTTCCGGGAGGTTCAGTTCTCTGGCAACGGCGGCTTGAACTTGATGTTTTTCCGCATTGCCATAGCCGGTTAAGGCTTGTTTAATTTGGGCGGGGGTATATTCAACTAAGGGCAGTTTATGTTGGGCTAAAACCAATAGGAGAACTCCGCGAGCTTGGGCGACTAAAATGGTGTTGCCCATGCGGTAGAAAAAGAGTTTTTCAGCGGCGACGAGGTGGGGCTGTATTTGGTTGATTAAGGTGTGTAAATCTTCATAAATGGTGCAGAGGCGATCGCCCATTTCTTGACTTGAGGGAGTTTGAATAATGCCGAAATCCAGGGGTGATACCTGGGTTAAATTTGGACTTGCTTGATTTGCTTGATTTTCTTGGCAAACAATTGCCCCAAACCCCAATCTGGCTAATCCGGGATCTAATCCTAAAATACGTTTTTGCATGATTATGTTATTAGTTGTTGGTTGTTGGTTATTTGTTGTTTGTTATTAGTTGTTAGTTGTTGGTTGTTGGTTATTTGTTATCTGGGCTAGATGCCCGAATAAATAACCACAAATTAACAATTAAAAATTAAGTAGGTGAACATAATTAATTGCACTTTTCTTTCCCCGCCGATAGGCTTTGGATTCCCGTCGGAGTTTACCCCCGCGAAGGCCGCCATCGGCGGGAATGACAGTCTTTCTTCTAATGGGGTCTGTGGTGCATTTATTTCTGCCCGTAAACTTAACAATTAACAACAAGCAACCATTAACCACCAACAAACAACGAACAACAAACAACGAACAACGAACAACGAACAACTTGCCAACAATCAACAATCAACTAATAACAATTAATTTTCTTCCGCCATTTCAATGCCAAAGACGCGGCAGAATACTTTTTGCACTTTATAGCCCGAATCAATGGATTCTAGGGGGTCTTTCCGCAGGCGGTGACGTAAGCAGAGGGTGACGACCCGGCGAATATCATCAACGGTGACTTCGGTGCGACCTTCTAATGCCGCGATCGCTTTGGCGGCCCGGTTGGTGACTAAATCTCCCCGTAATCCATCTACATCTAGTTCCGCACAAACCTGAGAAATTTGTACCCGGAGATCGTAGTCAATGGTGACGGACGGTAAAAGTTTTTGGGCTTCTACCAGCCGTTTTTGCATTTCTTCTTGGGGGTTAACGTGCTTTTCCAGATAGGTCTGGGGATTTTGGTCAAAGCTTGACCGTTCTTCGACAATTTGGACTCGCAGAGCAGGATCTTTGACGGTGCGAATTTCCGCGTGCATTCCGAAGCGATCGAGCAGTTGGGGTCTGAGTTCTCCTTCTTCCGGGTTGCCAGAACCTACGAGGACAAACCGGGCTGGGTGGCGAATGGAAATCCCTTCCCGTTCTACGGTGTTCCAACCAGAGGCAGCGGAGTCGAGGAGGACATCCACCAGGTGATCGTCGAGCAGGTTGACTTCATCGACGTAGAGGATGCCCCGGTTGGCTTTGGCTAGTAATCCGGGTTCAAAGGCTTTCACCCCTTCGGATAGGGCTTTTTCGATGTCAATGGTGCCGCAAACTCGGTCTTCTGTGGCGCCTAGGGGCAGGTCTACCATTGTGACTTTTTTCTGAGCGATCGGCAGTTCTTCGTGGCGGGCTAGGCGATCGCGCACCATATCGCTCATCATTTCAGGATCTTTGGGATCGCTGTTAAAGGGGTCATCGGCCACCACATCGATTTCCGGTAGCAGATCGGCTAAAGCGCGGATAGTGGTCGATTTGCCCGTGCCGCGATCGCCCATAATCATCACACCGCCAATTTTGGGGTCAATCACGTTTAACAATAGCGCTAATTTCATCTCTTCCTGACCGACAATGGCCGTGAAAGGAAAAACCGCGCGACGGGAAGTTGCTGTAGAGTTGGGGGTTGCTAGGGCTGTCGGACTCACGAAATTACCTAAATCTTACAATAATTAGTCGTTTTTATTGTGCCATAGAGTCAGGCACAAGAATCATCGGATTGTTGTTGGTTGTTGGTTGTTGGTTGTTGGTTGGTTGTTGTTGGTTGTTGGTTGATTGTTGTTGGTTGGTGGTTGGTGGTTGATGGTTGTTGGTTGGTGGTTGGTGGTTGGTGGTGGGTGATTCAAATAACAAATAACGAATAACAAATAACGAACAACAAACAACAAACAACGAACAACGAACAACAAATAACGAACAACAAATAACAAACAACAAAATAATATTATCTAGAAGCGATCGCAAAGGATTGGTTAAAGTGATCCCACCACTGGTCTAAAATTCGGTCTAGAAGTTACCAGAATATTTTTCAGAATATTTTTTGTCTTATGGCGAATCAAGAACCGATTCCGGTAATTGTTAATGGGGCAGCGGGCAAAATGGGTCGCGAAACGATCAAAGCTGTGGCTGCTGCGGAGGATATGGTCCTGTTTGGGGCGATCGATATCAATCCAGAGATTCAGGGACAAGATGTGGGCGAGGTGATTGGATGCGGTGCTTTGGAAGTGCCGATTATGAATGACGCTCAACCGATTCTCTGTGCGGCATCCCAAGAAAAACAGCCCGCTGTGATGGTGGATTTTACCCATCCGAAGACGGTTTATGAGAATGTTCGGGCAGCGATCGCTTATGGCGTCCGTCCGGTAGTGGGCACCACGGGTCTGAGTCCCACGCAAATTGATGAACTGGCGGAATTTGCCGATAAAGCCAGCACGGGTTGTTTAATTATTCCTAATTTCTCTATTGGCATGATTCTGCTGCAACAAGCGGCGATTCAAGCGAGTAAATACTTTGACCATGTAGAGATTATTGAACTGCACCACAACCAAAAAGCAGACGCCCCCAGTGGGACGGCGATTAAAACGGCGGAAATGCTGGCGGAAATGGGCAAAACTTACAATCAGCCCAAGGTGAAAGAAACTGAGACTCTGGCTGGTTCTCGTGGGGGACTAGCCGATGAAGGGATCCGGATTCACAGTGTGCGGTTGCCCGGTTTACTCGCGCACCAAGAGGTGATTTTTGGCGCCCCAGGACAGATTTACACCCTACGCCATGATACGAGCGATCGCACCTGCTATATGCCCGGAGTCCTGCTGGCAATTCGTCAAGTAATCCATCTCAAATCCCTGGTTTATGGCCTAGAAAAGATTATTTAATTAGCGATCGGCAGCGAGATCGGAATTCACCCTGTAGAATAGACACAGCCACCGGAAATTTTCTCAAAAGATAATTTCCGCAAATTCTCAAGTTTAAACCGGGCGAAGCATTCTGGTAAATTCTCACCTAATGCTTCGCCCAAAATCATTGCTCACGCTGATTAATCCTTGGCGATTATGCTCATTCCACTGACAAGAGAAAGCTTTGAAGAACTGATTCCCGTCATTGCCACCGGATCTCAATATGTTTATTGCTGGGGCAAATTTTCTGACTTATTGAAACGATTACTAATTTCTGTCGTTGGCGTTTTAATCTTATTGATTATCGCCAACTATTTAGCCGAAAACTTGAAACCCTTCTTATTTATTATTGGCATTTTCGGCGGGTTATATTGGCTCTGGGGACCAATCTTTGAGGCCAGTCGCCGAAATGCTGAATGTCGCCGCTATAAATATAGTGGTCTTTGGCAAGGAAAAGTCTTCGATGTTTTTATCACTGAAGAATTAATTACCACAGAAGAAACCGTCAACAGTAAAGGAGAACTGGTACTGCTAGAAAACCGCGAACGCCGCCTTAATCTCGAAGTCGGAGATAAATCAGGACCTTTGACCATCTTGCAAGTGCCTTTACAAAAAGAACATAAAGGCATTGCCGTCGGTGAAGCGGCACAAATGCTAGTTATGTCCAATCTTCAGGATCTCAGTCGCATTAGCAAAGTTTCCGATATTTATCTGCCCCGCTTAGACCTGTGGGTGAGTGACTATCCTTATTTACGACGAGATATCTTTCTCGCTATTGGGGACGAGTTGCGGGCAGCCAGACGGCGAAACCCAGCCAGAACCGCAAGGCGATCGCCCTAAAGCGCGATCGGGGGATCCCGAATCCACCGAAATTCTTACCCCCTATCCCAAGTGACATCAAAGCATCCCTCGCGCTTCATGTCCATAAGCTTGCCAAGCCAAATCCACCATCCCATTGAGGATCGCCACCGCCACCACCGGGCTTCCCTTGCGGCCATCCACCCGAATATGGGGAATCATCGAATCATTTAACCGGGCTTTTGCCGCATCCACCCCCACAAAACCAGCGGGACTACCAATCACCAAAGCCGGTCTAATTTCTTCCGCCTCGATGAGTTCCACGATCGCCGTTAACGCGGTTTGGGACTCACCAATCACAAAAATGCCCTCTGGATAGCGTTTCGCCAAAGTTTCTATGCCCCATGCGGCGCGGGTCTTGTCTCTTTGTGGCCGAGTAATCGCCTCCATTGAACAATAAACTGGATTGGCAAAAGTTTTTTGAATCAGTGGGGCAATGCCTACCTGCACCATTGGCACATCCACCACAACCGTTGTCCGGGCTGCCAAAGCCGCCGCCCCCCGTTGCAGCGCTTGGTCTGAAAAGCGAATCAGAGACTTGTACTCAAAATCAGCCGTGGCATAAATCACCCGACGGACGATTTCATACTCTGCCGGGGAAAATAGATGATCGCCGATTTCCCGGTCAATAATTCCCAAACTTTGGGCATCAGTGACGTGCCATTCCATAAGCTGCTGGATCCTGTGATTTTTTTCTATTTAACAGCAGTATAATGCCGCTTCTGCTACATCCGAAATTACCCAAGGTCTAGGAATATTAACCACGAGCGGTATATCGATCGCTTTATAACCAGTAATTAATATGCTATAAATTATCGAGCCGGGAAAATTACTCCCATTGCTCGTTCCGGTCCGATTATGGTGAATCTCATCTTGATACCGGCAACACACATACTGTAAAATACAAACATAATGATTCGGAAAATCTTGGTGGTTATTTTTTGAACAACCAACAACCAACAACCAACAACCAACAACCAACAACCGCGTCCTGTATGCCACCGTTCCGCGATCGCCTTGCCAGTCCTGCCTGATACCACCGCTTTCCACTCCAGAAACCGGGTTTCTTAAGTTAACCTTTGCCACCAACCAAAAATTGTCATAGAAACCCGGTTTCTTTGACCAGAGCATCTACACCCCAGAAACCGGGTTTCTTAAGTTAACCTTTGCCACCAACCAAAAATTGTCATAGAAACCCGGTTTCTTTGAAAGCCAACCGGGTTTCAAAGAAAGTCGAAGTCGATTCCGAATCTATGTAGGGGCTGCTGGGTCGGCAGACATTTTTCATAGAAACCCGGTTTCTTGGCAATAAAGTAAAACCCGATCGATTTCCCTTCAAACTATGAAGATCCAGAAGGAAAACCCATAAGTCATAAGGTGATTCTCTGCCATGATGGAAAATAAAATACACGGCTGCTACCAAATTATTAAAACCTTTAAAAAAGGAGCATTTGGCAAAACATTAGTAGCAGAATATCATCCCGATTTAGAAGCAGATCCGCAACGAGGCGAAGGCACGGTGACGACCAAATCCTCATGGGTTAAGGGCGATCGCTGTATTCTCAAAATCCTGCAAACTTCCAGTAATCATGCATATATTTTAGATGAAGCCCAAAAACGCTTTAATACGGAAGTAAAAAAGTTAGAAAAATTAGGGCATCATCCTCAAATTCCTTCAATATTAGACTTTTTTATTGAAAATAATCAACTATATGTAGTTGAAGAATTTATTGATGGGCAAGATTTAAGCCAAGAAATTTGTGAAGGAAAATCTTGGCCAGAATCTCAGGCGATCGCTTTATTATATAATGTCCTAGAGGTTTTGGAGGTAATCCACGAACAAGGGACAATCCACCGCAATATTAAACCCTCGAATTTAATCCGCCGCTTTTCTGATTATCAAATTGTGCCGATTGACTTTGGTTCGCTGAAAGAAATTGAAACCTTAGTTCTCAGCTTTGGCGGCAATGTTACTACCTCCATGATTGGCACTCCAGGTTATATGCCCATCGAACAACTTGGGGGCAAAGTTTATGCTAATAGTGATATTTATGCCCTGGGAATTACCGCCATTCAAGCGTTAACAGGGATGCATCCAACTAAGTTAGAGCGAGATATTAAAACCGGGGAATTGCTTTGGCAACATTTGGTGCAATGTCGCCAAGAGTTAATCGATATTTTAACCCTGATGGTGCATCCAGATTGGGAGCAGCGCTACCAATCTGCCACCGATGTTTTAAGAGACCTTCAGGGTTTCCATGAAATTGGCGAAACTATCGAAAACCGTTATAAGATTATTAACTTTTTAGGGGAGAGTTCTTTTTGCAAAACTTATTTAACTCTTGACCGAGAACGGGGCAATTCCCCTTGCGTGCTGAAAAAAATTGAACCCCATAAGGTCGTTCGCGACAGCGGTGCGGAGCACTTTCCGTTTCCGTTTTGGGAAGCGAGAATTTTATTTGATACGGAAGCGCAAAATCTGCAACGGCTGGGCACCCACGATCGCATTCCCAGACTTTTAGATGATTTTCCCGGTGAAAGCGGATTTTATCTGGTTCACGAGTTTGTTCAAGGTAAGTCTTTGGCGGAAGAAATTAACGAGCGACGCTGGAAAGAATCAGAGGCGATCGCGCTGTTGCAAGATGTGTTGAATACATTGACTTTTGTGCATCAGCAAAATGCGATCCACTCCAATATTCATCCAGCGAATTTGATTCGCCGTTCCAGTGATGGTCAACTGGTGTTGTTAGATTTTGGCTCAGTTAAACAAATTAGTACAATGGCGTTGGATGACCAAGGTCAGCTAATTAATACTGGGTCTGTGGGAACTGTGGGTTATACGCCCAAAGAACAACAAGCGGGCAATTTACGCCCGAATAGCGATATTTATGCCCTGGGGATGACGACAATTCAAGCTTTAACTGGAGTTCATCCCAGTCAATTAGAAACCGATCCGCTTTCCGGAGAAGTGGGTTGGCGACATTTAACCCAGGTGAGCGATCGCCTCGCTGCCATTATCGATAAAATGACTCATGCTTATTTTCGCGAGCGATATCAATCCGCCGCCGAAGTTTTAAAAGACATGGCTTTGTTGCCCGGTGCATTATCCGGTACGCAGTCATTTGTAGACAACTTGGCCATAACATCAACGGAACCGACAGTCGTGCCGTCGGTGACAAAACCGCAGCCTTCCCAGGTGACAGAAAGGGTGATAGAAAATCCCGCTCCTAGCGATCGCCCCTGGTCGAATGATGAGGCAACCTCCCCTGAGGAGTCACCAGAAAATTCACTTATTACCAATCTTGCCAAAGTCACCTTACCTTTTTCTGAAAAAATCTGGTTGCAGGTGTTGTCGGTGACGGGAGGCATTTTATTGTTAGTAGCGCTGACCGGGGGAACGGTTTTATGGATTAACGCTCAAAAACATCGCCGTCTGATCGCTGAGGCTGATGCGGTGATTCAAGAAGCATCCGCACAGTTAGATTTACGCCAAGCTTTAGAAGCGGAAGAACTTTGTAATCAAGCTCTGGCGATTAAAGAAAACTATTCTTATGCTTGGAAATGTCGGGGGGATGCCCTGTTTCTCTTACAACGATATCCAGCGGCTTTAGTGGCTTATCAAAAAGCCACGGAACTTGATGGCAAAAATCCTAAATTTTGGAATAACCAAGGGGAGGTATATTCTCAGTTAAGTAATTACAATGAGGCTTTGGCTGCCCACGATCGCGCCTTAAAACTAGATCCCCGAAATGCTCAAGGGAAAAAAGGACGGGCGATCGCTTTAATCGGCTTAAAAAAATATCCCGAAGCTTTGGCAGAGTTGCAAGAGGGGGTATCTTTCGATCCAGAAGATCCAACCCTCTGGGAATATCAAGGATTAGTCCACGAACGACTAGAAAAACCTCAAGAATCCGTCCTCGCTTATGAAGAATCGGTGGCAGTTTACGATCGCCAATTAGAAAGTAAACCCAATGACTTAATTCTTTGGATTGAACGGGGACGAATTTTAAGCAAACTCCGACGTTATGAATTGGCGCTGGATTCTTACGATCGCGCCCTAAAAATCAATCCTAATTTCTATTTAGCTTGGAATGCTAAAGCCACGACATTCTATGAAATGGAAAAATTTGAATTGGCTCTCGATGCTTACAATAAAACCGTAGAAATCAACCCCAATTTCTATATCGGATGGCACAACCGAGCCTCCTTACTCAGTGTTGGCTTAGAACGCTACGCAGATGCGGTCAAATCTTACGAGCAAGCTCTGAAACTGAATCCCAGTTTTTATCATGCGTGGCGCGATCGCGGGATTGCTTTAGCGGAAATTAAACAATATGAAGAAGCGATTAAATCTTTTGATGAAGCGATTAAAATTGAAGCCAATGACTATCCCTCTTGGGTCAGTCGGGGTATGGCTTTAACTGAATTACAGCGAGATGAAGAAGCGCTCGTATCTTTTAATCGGGCGATTCAAATTTATCCTAACGATCCATTTGCTTGGACTCAGCGGGGGTTGTCTTTGGAATACCTGAAACGGACTGAAGAGGCGATCGCTTCTTATAATAAAGCCATTGAAATTCAACCGAATTTCACCCCCGCAATTAATGCTAGAAGTCGATTAAAATAATTTTTGGTTGGTGGTTGTTTGTTCATGGTTGGTGGTTGGGTAGGGATTCTTTGGTGGTTGTTTCTTGAACAACCAACAACCCACAACCAACAACCAACAACTAACAAAGAACAAAGAACAAAGAACAAAGAACAAAGAACAAAGAACAATTAGGGCAGAAGAATTATGCAAGTCAATCAAGTCAGTCTAATTAACTACAAGATTCTCCATCAAAGCTTAGGGGGATTTAGAGCAACTCAGAAACTTCTGGTCAATTCATCCAATATTTTACCGATCGCCTTTTTACTCTTGCCCTCAGTCGCACAATCTCAAACCGTAGATAATGTTTACCGGGAACAGCAGATAAATAATTTGACCAATCGATTAGATCCCCAAAATATGCTGAATCAGCCGGGTAATTTATCCACAAAGTTATTATTAAACTTAGGAGAAAATCAAACTCTAAACCAGCGAAAATATTCAGGAATAAATTCAGCAGTAATGCTGTTAGATACATTGGCTTTATTTGACAATAAAAATGAGTTATTGGATGCGGATGGCATCACGGGAGGATTACCTAAACTTTGGGACAGTGTTTATGATATTAATTATGATAGTAATATTGAACCAGAATTTTGGCAGACTGGGGCTGAGGTGATTAAAGCGATCGCTGCCCGGGTTCAAGGGGATACTTCGGAGGAAGTTATTAATGATTCAGGGGTTTATCGCAGTTTAATTATTGGGGCAACTCTGAATAATCATCTGAATAATCAATTAAATTTGTTGCCCACAGCAGCCCAAAAGCAAAAAAGTTCAGCGTTTAGTTTAGATTTACGGGAAAATTTGCCGGTAAATCATCAATCTGATGCAGGATTAAGCCCTGAAAATAATAATTTAGAGCATAATTTATTTAGTGGATTTTTTCTAGAGTCTACTGGGGGAATTGACTCCGAAAATTTAACAATTTATTCGGAAAATTTAGAAGGAAAAGGAATGACCTTTTCTCTGAGTAATATTTTCGGTAATTCAGAGACGTTTTCCCCAGGAATAGCCTCTGCTTTGCTCATAGATAATTCCATTCCACCAGAGATATTATTGTCTGAAGGATTTAGAGATATTTTAAATCCAGAAAATATCGCAGTCAATCCGGTAAATTATCAGACACTCATTGCCCCAGAAATTCCTTATGTTTATGATGGTTATGAAAATATAACGGTTGCCGCAATTAACCCCGATGAGAATATCTTGGAGGAGACGGTTTTTCAGCCATCAGAAATTAACGATCCTTGGCAAGAAACACCCGCAAAAGTTAATTTTCCGGCATGGAGTGGTTTTTCCCCCGAATTTAACGGCGTTATATCGCCATCAGCGCAGATATCTGAATCCGGGGAAAATGCAGTTATTTTAAATAGTAATAACCATAGTAATAACCCTCGAACGACGGCGAATGCTAATCCAGAAATAAAACCAGAAGTAAACCGAGAAATCAAGCCAAACCCTATCGGCAAAAATGCAATGTCTTGGAGTGGTTTGCCTCCAGAGTTTAGCCAAGAAAATCGCGATTCCCGTAAGGGATCCGCTGCACGGAATCGCCCACCAGTAAATCAGAAATCCGGGGAAAGAATGGCGAGTGGGTTAGATTCAATTGTCTTAGATCAAATTGCCGATGCACTACCGCCACAAAGTCCACCGAAAAATACTCTGTCTTGGAGTGGGTTGCCATCAGAATTTAGCCCAACAAGCGGCGATTTAAATCCAGTTAATCAACCAAATCAAGCATATTTCGATCGCCGTCTATCTTGGCAAGATGCTCGGATTTCCGCATCCTGGGGCAATTATAAGCAGGGAACTGTGGGAAATCAATCATTCTCCCCTCCAGAACCCATTGAGAATTCGACCAGTTTCTCTAATTCACAGAGTAACCTCGATTCAGTGGCGGATTCATTCCCAGATTCAAGCATAACCCGCACCGGAGAAATTGCGGAATTGGCGCCATCCAACCACCAACCACCGATCGCTTACCACCGATCGCTTACAATCAACCAACAACAAACAACAATCAACCACCAACCAACAACCAACAACCAACAACCAACAACAAAAATCAATCTATCCAGTACATCGCTGACTTCCGCATCTCCAGTTGCCCTAGGATTGCCAACAGTTCCGCCCCTATCTTTACCGATCGCGGAGGGGATTAAATCAGCGCCCCCCCTTTCCCGTTTCTTCACTCCAGTAGTGCCGTCCTTTGGTGCGGAATTCCCCAACCAAACTCAGCGGGAAAATAATTCTGAAAATAATTCTGAAAATAACTCTGAAAATAACTCTGAAAATAACTCTGATACAATTCAGGCGAAAGTTTTAGATTCTCCAGTCAGCTATCTGACCGATCGCCAATCCTGGTCAGAGGCTTATTCCTCATTAATTAATCGCGATTTACAAAACTCTTTAGAGGCGATCGCTTTAACCACCAATTCCACCCCTGGGGTTGTGTATGTTTTGGCATTTAGCGATTACATAGAATTAATGTTGCTGTCTCCCGGACAGCCGACAATTCGGCGAATCGTCCACCATGCCAACCGGGACTTACTCAATGCCACGGTACAAGGGTTAATTGCCGATGTTACTAATCCCCGAACCTTGGGTAGCGATCGCTATTTATCCTCGGCACAACAACTATATCAATGGTTAATTAGTCCTATTGAAAGGGAATTAGGCGATCGGGGAATTGATACTTTAATGTTTTCTCTCGATCCGAATATCCGATCGCTGCCCCTCGCGGTTTTGCATGATGGTCAAAAGTTCTTAGTAGAAAAATATCGTCTCAGCTTAATTCCCAGCCTGAATTTAACGGATCTCAGCTATCAAAACCTCGCCCACTCAGGGGTATTAGCAATGGGGGCGTCGGAATTTGCCGATCCGAGAATTCAACCGTTGGATCAAGTTCCTCTGGAATTATCCGCGATAGTGTTCCACACCGCTGCCGCGAACGCCCAAAATCGTCCGAGTCAAGTACATATCAATGAAGCATTTACCCCAGAAAATCTCAAATATCAAAGCGATCGAGGGAATTATCAGATCGTTCACCTAGCCACCCACGTTGAATTTAATCCAGAAAATACCCAAAACTCCTATATTCAATTTTGGAATAGCCGACTAACCCTGCATGAAATTCAGGAAATCGGGTGGCAACACCAACCATTAGAACTCCTGGTAATGAGTGGCTGTGAAACCGCCTTCGGCAGTCCCAATGCCGAACTAGGTTTTGCCGGGTTAGCGGTGCAAAATGGCGTCAAATCTGTCCTCGCGAGTCTTTGGCAAGTGGATGACCAAGGAACTTTCGGCTTAATGAGTGAATTTTATCGCCACCTGAATTCCCAAACCCAGACCATTAAAGCAGAAGCCTTGCGGCAAGCGCAGTTAGCGATGCTGCAAGGCAAAATTCACATAGAAAATGGTCAGTTGACTTGGGTAGATGACAATCCGCAGACATACTCTCAGTCCTTAGTGGGAGAAATTGGGTTAAACCATCAACAGGAAAATATCTCCTCCCAGACCCAGAGAAAAAATCTAGCCCACCCGTATTTTTGGGCGGCGTTTACCTTAGTCGGTAATCCTTGGTAGATGCTAGTTTTGCGAGGGAACTAGGGGTTTATTCACAAACACAATCACACCATTTTGGGTGCGTAAAGTGCTGGTGATTTCGACATCCTGATTGAGTACAAAGCGATCGTCACTGGCATTTCCTTGAATGGTCAGGGTAGCACCACTTAAAGTCTGGATTTCCCCGGACTCTAGCTGGGTTTGAGTCACCGCGCCCGGAACAATATGGTAACGCAGAATCTTTTCCAGGGTTTCTGGATTGGCGCGAATTGCCGGATCCAAGGTTTGCCAAGCTTCGTTGGTGGGAATAAACACTGTATATAATATAGTGTTGCCTTGACTGTTATCTTGGCTGCTTAAGGTTTCCGTCAGCCCGAACTGCTGCAAGTCTTGGGCGATCGCACTAAAATCCCAACCATAAGTAATCGCACTTCTCAAAGTACCGCTGACAGTCCCGTCAACGGTGCGACTTGGCCCATAGATTGGACCGCTAAAAATAGTCACATAAGGGTTGGATCTTTCATAGCGTGGGGAAGCCCAAACAACATTGCTGCCCAACATTAGACTCATCCCCAGTGTCAGGAACACCCCGGCTAACTTATGCAAGTTGACCGCAAATCCTTGGGGGGAATTTTCAGCTTTCCCAGACCCATTTAACCAGTCGAAAGTGTATTTCTGCTTCATAGCCTTTTCTCAGAAGATTACAACATCATTATCAGTAGTGCCCTGATGGGATTAATGATGGTACAGAGAGGTTTGGCGCGATCGAATGCGATCGCGGGCTGCTTAATCGGGTCGCTTGATATAGGTGGCAAGTTGTCTAAAGACCGGGACTTGCCACCTTGTCTCGGCTTTGAATTGTTGCATAGCTGCATAGCTGTTAAAGAGCGATCGCTGTACCTTTGCTGTTAATTTCCCCAAATTCTACCAAGTCATAAGCCGGGTAATTGACGACCATCTCTGTCACTCAACCAAGAAATCGGTTTCTTAAAGAAACCCGGTTTCTAACCCGGTTTCTTGGTTTTGATTTTTTTGTTACTAACATTTAATCACCCGGATAATTTGTTGGTAGAAATAGGGAATTTTCGCAGATAAAAGCATTATACAATTAACCCTCAAATATCGTCAATTTTTTCGGTATATTTCCTGGTGAATATTTTCTTTAGAAAAAATATTGTCAGGTTGGTGCTGCTTAGGATACTCTGTAAGGGTAAAATCTAGGGAACTATGTGTGAGGAAAGAAATGTCTGAACAAAAACGCTCGTTTTCTTGGCGCCTAGTCGCTGCCGCATTATTAGTGGCTGGAGGAGCAGGTGCTTATTTTTACTTACAGGGAATGGGGCGAAAACTAACCCCCCTAGATAGTGCCAAAATCGTGCCGGATGACGCCCTGTTAGCTGCTTATATTGATACAGATTCTCAAAATTGGGATCGATTGCAGCAGTTTGGCACCCCAGAAGCACAAGCGGCGATCGCTAAAGGATTTGAGACTTTACAGCAGGGAATTTTACCCCAAGAAGAACTGAATTATCAGCAAGACTTAAAACCTTGGGTGGGGGATGTTATGTTAGCCTTATTACCGCCATCCAGCGACTCTGGGAGCAAACCGGACAGCGAATCATCCAGTGCTGAAACACCAGCCGCAGAAACAGCGACTAATTCTGAGGTAAATACTTTGCTAGTTGTGGGCATTAAAAACCCTTTTAAAGCTTGGATGTTTCAGAGAAATTTTCAGTCCCAAGCCGATATAAAAGTTGCTGAAGCTGAATACAAAGGAGTGAAAATTTCTATCACTAATGTCGGCGAAACCCCAGCCACATACAGTATGATAATAGGCAAACATCTGGTACTCGCCGATCGCCAAGCTAGTCTAGAAAAAGCCATTGATAGTTATCAAGCGTCAACCTCGGTGGCTGCCAGCGAACAAGGAAATGAGATGATCGAGAAATGGCAAGAAATTAAAAATCCAGTCATCCAAGTACACTTGCCAAATGCCGATCTATTAACCCAACAGTTCCAAGCAAATTTTTCAGCAACTGCTAAAGTTCCCGAACAGTTAGAAGGGCTAAAATATGCGGTCATCGGGGCAGGAATAGATACCGACGGCATAAGAGTAAAAATGCAGGCAAAAGTAGATCCAGCCCTGTTTAAGCAAGTAGAACCAACCCCAGAAAACGCTTCACTATTGAATCGGTTTCCCATTGAAACCATCGCTTTATTTACCGGCCAAAACCTGAAACTTTCCTGGGAAAATTTGGGAGAACAAGCCAAAATAGATCCCACGGTGCAGAGCAGTTTTGACTTTTTTAAATCGGCAGTTAAAACCACCACGAATTTAGACTTAGACCGAGATATTTTTAATTGGATGGATGGTCAGTTTGCCTTGGGTTTTATTGCCTCAAATCAAGGAATTCTGGCGCAACTGGGATTCGGTGGAGCAATTCTGTTAGAAACCAGCGATCGCCCCTTGGCAGAAGCCACCATGAAAAAAATTGACGCAACTTTCAAAACGAAGTTTCCCATTGGCTTAGAAGCCAATACCACCAAATATCAAAATATGCCGGTGACTGAATGGAAAATTCCGTCACAGGATATTGTCTTAGGTGGCTATGGGTGGCTGGAACAAAACTTATTATTAATTGCCCTGGGTCAGCCCTTAATTGAACTGATGTCTCAGCCAATTCAAGCACCCCTGAATACCAGCAATAATTTTCAAGCGATCGCCGGTTCTTTACCTACTCCCAACCACGGCTACTTTTACCTAAATATGGATCAAGTAATGACCCTACTCAATCGAGCTCCCCTGCCGCCGGGAAATCAAATTTCCCCGGAGGTTTTAGCCGTACTTAATTCCATTCAGGGCATGGGGTTAACCAACACTTGGCCCGAAGCGGATATGGCTCAAGTAGATGTCTTACTAGCTCTCAAATCCAAGCAGTAATGGTTGATGGTTGATGGTTGATGGTTGATGGTTGATGGTTGATGGTTGATGGTTGATGGTTGATGGTTGATGGTTGATTGTTGATTGTTGATTGTTGATGTTTGCGGATTAAGGCTCAATTTCCCTGATGAAATCTACTATATTCACTAAATTTAATGACTGGTTTACCGAAGGTCATTTGCGGTAAACCAGTCATTTTTAAACAGATTCGCTTCGGCGATCGACAATCTTTAAGCAGATATTTAAGCAGTGATGGCAGATAACTGCTGACGAATCGCGATCCGATCCGGTTCAACCGATTGAAGTACCCCATGATTCAGGGTCCAAAAGCGATCGCCAATAGTTAATAAATCCCCCGCATCGTGAGTCACCACCAACAGACTCCAATGCTGTTTTAATTTCGCCAATAGCCGGACTAAATTCTGTCGCATTGACCAGTCTAAACCAGCGGTAGGCTCATCCAGCAATAAAATCTGGGGTTGGCGAATTAACTGCACCGCCAAAGCCAAACGCCGTTGCTGTCCCCCACTCAACGACTGCGGGGACGTATTCAGAGATAAATGATCTAAGCCCACTTCCTTCAGGGCTTCGTCCACTCGTTCCGATCCCAGTTCCGGGTGTCCCAAGCGCAACTCTTCCAAAATAGTGCCACAACAGAAATGTCGTTCGGGAAATTGAAACACCAATCCCCCAAGCTGTTGCAGGTGTTCGGCGGTCAGGGGCTGTTCCCGCCAGTAAATTTCCCCAGAGGTTTTTTCCGCCAGTCCAGATAAAATCTCTAGGAAGGTACTTTTGCCCGATCCGCTAGGTCCAATAATCACGCCCAACTGCTGTGGGGCGAGTTCTAGGGTCATGGATTTTAAAATCGGCGTTGGTGTAGCCGCTGGGTGATAAATCAGGTTTCTCAAATAGAGCATTATGTAGCTGTGACGATTTCACAGTGCTTGATGATGATTTCGCACTCGGTTCGCTTTGGAACTTGGTATTGCTTACACCGTCTATCCTAGTAATTATTTTAGATTTTTTGCACGCCTATTTTCGGCAAATAAGCTTAAATCTAGTTAGACAAAATATGTAACCGAAGCAGAAGGTCGCGAATTTTCAATGAAACCGGGTTTCTATGTAGTGGCCGGTGGTAGGGCAGAAATTTTTCATGGAAACATGGAAACCCGGTTTCTTGGCAATAAGTAGGTGGGCAGAAATAAATGCACCACAGACCAGATCGGGAGAAAAACTGTCATTCCCGCCGATGGCGGCCTTCGCGGGGGTAAACTCCGACGGGAATCCAAAGCCTATCGGCGAGGAGCGAAAAGTGCAATTAATTATGTTCACCTACTTAATACTTTAGATCAGTTTTTGAGGCGCAAAACATGAGGATCGATCATCGGATTTCTTTTTCTCGGCGAATGGTTCAGGCGATCGCATCAGCGGTGGCGATCGCTACTTGCCTAGTGGCCAGTCCTAGCGATGCCAAAGATCCATTTAGAACCACCAATCCTCACGAAATTGGTGATGCTACGGAAATGGCCTTTCGCACCCTATTTGAACAGGGCAACTATCAACAAGCAGACCTTTATTTAGATGAAGCCGAAAAAGTAGAAACCAATGAACCTTTGGTTTATGCTATGCAAGCAGCGTTTGCTTATCTGAATGAAGATTGGGCAAGTTTGGCTGGTTACGCTACGCAAACTCGTGAAACCGCACAGCAACTAACGACCACGAATCAATTACGCGGTCATCTTTACACTGGAGTCGGTCATTTTCTCGAAGGGGCACATATTATTAGTACCGAAGGCACAATTAAAGGAACTCCCAAAGCCCTGAGAAAACTGCGGTTGGTGCTGCAAAATATTAATGCCGCTGCCGAAATTAGTCCCACCGATCCAGAACTCAATTTAATTAAAGGATTCATGGATCTAATGTTAGCGGTGAATTTGCCTTTTGCGGAAATTGATGATGCGATCGCCCGCTTAGAAAACTATGCCGGACCAAACTATCTCGCCTATCGTGGCATTGCCGTTGGCTACCGAGACACCAAGCAACATCAAAAAGCTTTAGCTGCGGTGAATCGAGCCTTAGAATTTACGCCCAATAATCCAGAGTTATTTTACCTGAAAGCTCAAGTTTTAGTCCAACAGGGACTCGATCAAAAAAATATCGGTGTCCTGCAACAAGCCCAGGAAAATTTCTCTCAAGCCCTTGCCCAAGCCCCGGATAAATTCCCTCCAGGACTGAAAAAACAACTGCAACGGGAGAGCGATCGCAATACTCGACGAATTCAAGAAATGTTGGCTAATGCTGGCTAATTCCCCGCATAAATTATTTAAATTATTGTTCTAGCGAACCAAATTCCCCCGGTTTTTGAGAAAAAACCGGTTTTTTTTATCTTCCCCGCTACTCACCAACCCATAGCCGGGGAAAATATAAAATTTCTGGATAGATCGATAAGTAGGTGGACAGAAATAAATGCACCATAGACCCCATTAAAAGAAAAACTGTCATTCCCGCCCCACGCATTCGCGGGGGTAAACTCCGACGGGAATCCACGGATTTACGGCGGGGAACGAAAAGTGCAATTAATTATCTTCACCTACTTATAGTCATTTCAATTGTGCTTGAGACAAAACATCAGGGGCGCAAGGGGCGCAAGCATTGCGCCCAAAGAAGCAAATCAAAATATATCGTAGGGGCGCAATGCTTGCGCCCCTAAAGAATTGTATTAATCTTAGTTGAAATGACTATATTTATACCATTTACAAAAAGCCTAATATAAATAATCTTTCATTTGGTGATAAAATGATATAAAGTGGAGTATTTGACATCAACTTGGTATTCATTTTTCACCCATTGTTGAATTTCTTTATAGCTTTTAAAACCCGCGTTTTCTTGGCTTAACTGTTTCTTAATTCCTTGAATTACCTCAGATGGAATAGATGGAGGTCTCCCCGTTCTCTGTTTCTGTTCTAATAACTGGTTTATTCCCCCTTGCTTATATTCTTTCCACCACCTTTGTACCGTTGTTCTGTGAACCCCTAAAAGATCCGCCGCTTTCGTAATCGTTTGGACTTCACCTAATTTTAGCCAGTACAACACCTGTAACTTATTTCGATTTGTTGAGTTTTTTTGTTGACGTAATAACGTTTTGATCTCTTCTAATGTGAAATTAATCTCATCCCTGTAGTTAACTTTCATATTTTACCCTCAAGATTTTTTTTATTATAGCATTAATTGTTAAAAGTTGTTAAAAGTTGTCAAAAATGGTATTAATTAAAAACGTTATTAATTGAGAGCCTCACACACCCTACCCAGTATCTAAAATAATGTAAAATGTTAGATACATTGTTTTTTATTTCCAATCTGTGATTGGGGAGCATTCAGATTAATAATTAATCGACCCTAAATACGCACCATAGGGAAATGTAAAATACTGTAAAATGGTAATTGAATGATTAATCGCCAAACAACCAACACCCAATACCCAATATATTTTTACAATTGTTATGTAAATTCCCTTCTTGGCAAAACTATCAATACCTAGAGCATATTGTACGGATGGCAAAAGCGAGAGCGTTTTTGAAGCTTAAGGATAAAGCTTAAGAATGTAAAAGATTAATAGACAATTATGGTTTTTATACCGGAAAAAATACCCCCAAATTCCTGAAAAAAAAGCGCTTTAATTATTCCGACAATTACGAAATTAATTACGAGATTAATTTGGGCATTTGTAGGGGCTCCCCTAAGTGGTCGCCCCGCGCCCATAATATTGCATTTTTGAGTGGAAACGGTATTATTTCGCCGGTAATGGGGCTTCTAAAGCTTTGAGAATGCGATCGCTCACATCTTCCAAATGTGCCTTAGTCGCCGTATCCATTTGCTTATGATGACGCTTTAACGTCCGGGAAACCTGCTGACCCAACTGACGCAGTTGATAACGAGCCAAAACTCTAGCATCTGCTGGGGCATTTAACGTTTGGAAGGCTACAATAAAATCCAAAAAATTGGTCGCACTTCGCAAACTTTCAGGATTCCGCAACACCATATTGACTAAAATATTTAAATGCTGCCGTTGTAAACCTCGACGAATCGTAGATATTTCCCAAGACTTCCCATCTCGTTGGATAATCTCTGACCAAATGCCCTGATGTAAAGTATTAAACAATTCTGGCATAGTCAAAGCCGCCGATCCATAAGTTAGTTCCGCATCCCGCAACCGTTCCAAGCGACTGGAAGACAACAAATCGCTTAATATAATTCCTTGGACAAAAGAAATCTGATTATAAATCGGATAATCTAAGCGAAAAATTGGCAAACTACTGCCCCAATGTGACCACCGAGAAGGTGCCAACTTATTAATTAATTCTGGGGGGAAATCAAACGCATCCTCAGCAAAAACGTACTCTTGCAGTAAAGCCAAAGCTTGCCGTTGTTCTTCTACCGGCACGATTTCAAACGGTAAACGCGCACCGGGATCGGTTGGGCGATCGCGATAAAATCTTTGTCCACCAATATAACTTGTGGCACTCATGGCATAGCCCATATAGTAGCCAAAAATCAGATTAAAAGCATCGCGCAAATCTGCATAACTTTCTTGGGGCAACAGATAACTTGTATCGAGATTTCTCCAAGCCTGACGAGCATTATCTAATTGTACTTGGGAATAGGCCAAAGGATCCGCACTCAGATCCCACGGTTTCGCCTTCGGGTCAAGCATCCCCCAGGCATCTTCATCAGTGGCATAAGCCAGTTCTATTTCTGGTGCCCGTTGGGCAATTTTTTTCAACTCCGGGATTTCTCCTTCAGGGGTCATGGCTGGAATCGGTTGATAAGCATATGCGATCGCCCATTCATCGTAAACACCAACCTTAGTCGGATAATAATCGCCCTGAACTTGTCCGGGAGGTGCCAAGTTCACCGGAACATAATCCATCACGGAACTGACTAACCCTTGATTTCGAGTAATATCAAGATTATTTAACTCTTCTGGCAGCCGCAGATTACTGCCGCTAAAATTATGGCGCAAACCGAGGGTATGCCCGACTTCGTGGGCAACCAAGTGGCGTAAAAACTGATGAAGATAAATTTGCATTTCTTTGTCATTCAAGCCCAAGTTCTGCCGTAAAGACAAAGACAACGCACCAAAAGCCGCTTTTCGGGCAGATCCAATGCCAAAACATAACTCATCCTGTCGGATTAATTGGGATGATGCTTGCAGTTGATCGAGCAACGGATGGCTAGAACCGAGCAAATTTTGTAAAAATATATCTCCTTGAAAATCTGGCAATCTCACAGCGGGATTACACACCAGCGAATTTGCCAGCAGACCAGAAACCGCAGAGGCTTCTGACCAGGCATTGTTGACAATTGTCCGATATTCTCGCTGCATGAAATTAATCATATTGGCGCTAATCAGCACATCCGCATCCAAAATTTGTCCGGTCAAGGGATTAGCCCGAAGTGGGCCCAATGCAAACCCCCCATCAAGAGAATTAAACCAGCGAATCGTGTTGTAGCGGACATCCGCCGGATCCCAAGTGGCATCATCGGGCATTTGTCGCACTTCGATCGCATTAATAAAGCCAGCTTTTTGAAACGCCGGATTCCACATTAATACCCCTTCGCGAATAGCATCTCGATATTCCAAAGGCACGTTATTTTCAATCCAAAAAACAATCGGTTCTTTAGGTGGAGATAAAGGGGCATTCGGGTCTTGTTTTTCTAAATGCCAGCGGGTGAGATAGCGCACAAAATTCTCTGAGGGATCTTGACGAGATAAGTCTTGGTATGCAGTCAAGAAATGACCGACACGCTCGTCAGCTAAACGGGGGCGATAACCATTGTTCGTCGGTAATTCCGATAAACTATAGCGCACGGTCAGGGAAAACCCGCGAGGATCGACCAAGGTTTCTGGAGAAAACCCGGGCACTCCAGTTCCCGAAAAACCATAAACCCAATCAATCTCAAGATTTAAAGGAAATGCTTTCAGGTTGCCTAGAGAAGAAGTCCCCGGATTTAAGTTATATGATTGACCGATTAACCAAGGAAAAGCCGACGCAAGTCCGGCAAAGTCAGTCATCAGCATTTCACTGAGATCGACAAGCAATGTTTTTCTTTCCGGGTGAATACTTTTGACTGTCAGGGGGTAGATGGCTGAGTCACTGAAAGCGCTTCGGAGCGATCGCCCTTGGGGGTCTCCCGGTTCAGTGCGGAAACGGGTATTCGGCACCACCAAATCCACACGAGTTTTCTGCACCTGACGCAACTGAAACACAAAATCCTGAATCGGCATTCCCTGGTACATTCCCAAAGCGCCAATTCCTCCAGAGAGAGTAGCCACCATAAAGAAATTGCGGTTGAGTTGCTCTGGTTTGATCTCCAGATACACCTTATTTTCGTTTGGCTTTCGGTATAGGGTGAATAATCCTTCTAACTTCTCAAAATTTTTGATCGCATCATCAAAGGGTTCTAACTCCTCGGATTCTTCTTTATTTGGCTCATTTCTATTCGGTGCAACGGGTGGCGAAGCTTGAGCCACGGACAATGGCTCCCCGGATTTAATTCGGGCAATATTTAAGTTATTTTCTTTTTTAACAAACCCTGGATCATCTTTTTGTTTAAAAACTAAATTCCCCGCTATTCCTGGAGAAATGCCTAAAAAAATGCAAAAAAAACCCAACAGACTGAGTGATAATCTTTTCATCGAACTAACCCATGTAGTATTTGACCTCTGCCGAAGGATGATGATGCAGAAGTGTGGTTGATTGCAGTCAATCGATTGACTGACTGTATTTGCCGCCTTGACCGTCCTTTACCCCTGGGGGTCACGACTTGACCGCATTGGTAAATTGTTTAGCCATTCAATATTTTAAGTCTAAATTCAATTGAATGCATGATTTGCCATAAATTAATTTACAATCTTTGGTTTTTAATTTTTCATGGTTGAATTATACTACTTTTAGTAAAATTGGCCTTAAACAATAGATAAAATATGCTTTTATCACATAGAATATATGCCGATCGAAGATATTTCTTTCGGCAATAAATTTAATTAAACAATAGATAAATTAAGGCTAATTGATGGTCGATCGCCTTGACTGGATCGCCAAGCAACCTATATGATAACAATAACATGGTAAATATACCGACAAATAAATCTTAAATATGTCAAAAAAAATCAATATTTTAAAATTTTAGTAACCTGAAAATTTTCGACTATTTCTGATTCAACTGGTTTTCTCTCAAGCAATCCAGCACGTTGCTCTCATATTGGGGTACATTCCCAAGCGCTGTAATTGACCGATCCTGATGCTTTCATCGGCGATTTTCCTCACCTGAACCCAGGAGGGGGCGATCGCGCATCGGTCGAAGCAGCGGCATTTTCCTGTCTTCCTGCCTTGGACAGCCCGGTTCCCGGCTGAAAAATCTCATATAAGAAATATCAGATCGGAAATAACTTTATTCGTAAACCGAGGATCTTAAGTTCACCGTCGGGGTAGTAAATTTTGTTAAAATTGGCTGTAAGTAAAGCCAGCAGAAGATTTCATGGCAATTATCTGACGGTACTTTGCGAAAATGGATTGACAAGATACCCCCGAAATTCTCAGAATAGGTTAACATAAGTTTACACATAAAATGAAAATGTCTACAAGCGCCCCGTATCGGTTATCTGAGGAGGAATGCCGGTGAATAATAAAAAGTGGAGAAATGCCGGACTGTATGCCCTGCTGGCGATCGTTGTCATTGCTTTGGCAACGGCCTTTTTCGATCAGCCCCAGCAAAATAGAGAGACTTGGCGATATAGCAAGTTCATCCAGGAAGTGGAAAATCAAGGTGTGGCGAATGTCAGTATTAGCACCGATCGCACCAAAGCCCTGGTGACTGCTAAAGATGGCAGCAAAGTCCTGGTGAACCTGCCCAACGATCCGGCACTGATTGATACCTTAACCAACAATAAGGTCAATATTGAAGTATTACCTCAGAGTGATGATGGCTTCTGGGTAAAAGCTCTCAGCAGCCTCTTTTTCCCCATTATTCTCTTGGTGGGTTTATTTTTCTTACTGCGTCGAGCTCAAGCAGGCCCTGGTTCTCAAGCGATGAACTTTGGCAAATCCAAAGCCAGAGTGCAAATGGAACCTCAAACTCAGGTGACATTTAGCGATGTTGCAGGGATTGAACAAGCCAAGCTGGAACTGAATGAAGTGGTGGATTTCTTGAAGAATGCCGATCGCTTCACCGCTGTGGGGGCAAAAATTCCTAAAGGGGTTCTACTTGTTGGCCCGCCGGGAACTGGTAAAACCCTGTTGGCGAAAGCCGTTGCGGGAGAAGCCGGAGTGCCTTTCTTCAGTATTTCCGGTTCTGAGTTTGTGGAAATGTTTGTCGGGGTTGGCGCTTCTCGCGTCCGGGACTTATTTGAACAAGCTAAGTCCAACGCCCCTTGTATTGTATTTATTGATGAAATTGATGCCGTGGGTCGTCAGCGCGGCGCTGGTTTAGGTGGCGGCAACGATGAACGCGAACAAACCTTAAACCAGTTGCTCACCGAGATGGACGGGTTTGAAGGCAATACGGGGATTATTATTATTGCGGCGACGAACCGCCCGGATGTGTTGGATGCGGCGTTGATGCGTCCCGGTCGTTTTGACCGCCAGGTGGTGGTCGATCGCCCCGACTATACAGGTCGTCTGGAAGTGCTCAAAGTCCACGCCCGAGGCAAGAGTTTGTCCAAGGATGTGGATCTGGAGAAAATTGCTCGCCGGACTCCGGGTTTCACTGGTGCAGATTTGTCTAACCTGTTGAATGAATCGGCAATTTTGGCAGCGCGGCGCAATCTCACAGAAATTTCTATGGATGAAGTGAATGATGCGATCGACCGCGTGCTCGCCGGTCCTGAGAAGAAAGACCGGGTGATGAGTGAAAAGCGGAAGGCTTTGGTGGCTTACCACGAAGCCGGTCATGCTCTGGTCGGTGCGCTGATGCCTGACTATGACCCGGTGCAGAAAATTAGCATTATTCCTCGCGGTCGTGCCGGTGGTTTGACCTGGTTCACTCCCAGCGAAGAACGGATGGATTCTGGGTTGTACAGCCGCTCTTATCTGCAAAATCAGATGGCGGTTGCCCTGGGTGGTCGGATTGCTGAAGAAATTATCTTTGGTGATGAAGAAGTGACCACAGGAGCTTCCAGCGATTTGCAACAGGTGGCTCGCGTGGCTCGGCAAATGGTGACTCGCTTTGGGATGAGCGATCGCCTTGGTCCTGTGGCCTTGGGTCGTCAACAAGGGAATGTCTTCCTAGGTCGCGATATCATGGCCGAACGGGATTTCTCGGAAGAAACTGCCGCTGCCATTGATGATGAAGTCCGCAACTTAGTTGAGCAAGCTTACCGTCGCGCTAAAGATGTGCTGGTGAGTAATCGCTCGGTTCTGGATGAATTGGCTAAGATGCTGATTTCTAAAGAAACCGTGGATGCAGAAGAGTTGCAAGAACTGTTGATCGAAAGTGATGTCAAGATGGCAGCGATCGCCTAATTGAGCCAGTCATCATTGGTTATTGGTTATTAGACAAGGAAAGCAAAATAACTGCTCGATACCCCCAACCCCCCCTTTTTAAGGGGGGTTTTTTATCCTTTTATTTTATAATCTATTGGTTATTAGTTATTGGTTATTGGTTGGTTGTCAAAAGCTTAATAACGAATAACCAATAGATTATAAGTAAAAAAACTTAAAAAAAACTTATTTGTAACAAAATGTAAAGCTTTAAGAATCTTCACAAGTTTTTCACAATCCCTGATTATCGTAGTAATTAATAAAAGTCCACACCCGATAAATAGGCAGTTTAAAACCTGGTTTCAAAATCGCTGGCCAGCATTTTAGTATTCAACTTGAAATGCTTTATTTAATAAGAAACGCGCTGGTCAGCTTATAAAAACTCACTGATTCTGAACTGGAGGTGATTTCTGAGCGTCAAACCCTGTCAATAACCGTACTCAAATTTACCATTTTGATTTAGCCCGACTTGCACGAATTTTTTCTCACCACTACTTCTATCAATTTTTAAATCTGATTTATTTTTTCATACCCTCTTTCAAAATCACTGGCCAAAATTCGGTTACACCAATCGCAAAAATAAAGGCCAGCTTATTAAAAAAAACCCAGACCCACCCGGTCTGGGTTAATTATTTTTGGGGATTTTTTGAGGCGATCGGGAATTCTGCTAAATGCCTAACTAAAGTAGGGTGGGCAACACCTTGCCCACCCTACAACTAGCTGCTGGTGGGCAACACCTTGCCCACCCTACAACTAAACGATTAAAGATTTAATAGTTTCTGGATCATGTTTTTGGCTTGTCCCGCATAGCCGCTACCAAATAGGTTGAAGTGATTCAGAATGTGGTAGAGATTGTAAAGAATTTTACGATGCTCGTAACCCGGATCTAAAGGCCATGTGGCTTGATAACCTTGGTAAAACGCGGGAGGAAATCCGCCAAAAAGTTCGGTCATGGCTAGATCCACTTCGCGATCGCCATAATAAGTAGCGGGATCAAAAATCACCGGTTCCCCACTGGGAGTCACCGAAGCATTTCCCCCCCATAAGTCCCCGTGAACTAAAGAAGGTTGGGGCTGATGACCGGCTAAAATTTCGGGAATTTTGGCGAACAACTCGTCCGCTTCGGGAAAATAACCGCCTCGACGTTGGGCTAACTTAAGCTGATATTTGAGCCGCTGTTCTACCCAAAACTCTGCCCAATCATCAGTCCAAGCATTCATCTGTGGTGTGGAACCAATGGTATTATTTAGCTCCCAGCCAAATTTATCCGCCACCCCAGTGCGGTGCATTTCCGCCAATTTTCGCCCCATTTCCTCCCAGACCCCCGTGGTACTGGCTCCTCCCAGGTCGAGCCATTCCAACACAATATAAGCGTGATTTTCTACAGTGCCAGTACAAATCGGTTTGGGGACGCGAATGGTTTGGGTTTTCCACATTTGCTCTAACCCCAGGGCTTCTGCGGCAAACATTTCCACCAAAGAGGCTTGGTTTAGCTTCACGAAGTAATGATGCTCCTGAGAGTCTAAGCGATAACCTTGATTGATACAGCCACCGCCGATTGAATGGTGCCGATCTACTTGAAAGGGTTTTCCGGTGACTTCGGCAATATGCGAGGCAATTTTATCCCACATGATATCCCATAAGATAAATATCAGACAGCTTTGATTGACGTTTAAGATGGTTAATCTAACAATTGTGCTATCTAGCGCCAATCCAGAGAAAGTAGTCTAAGCCATAACGCGATAGCTACGCTTCACTCACTCTGGTCTGGTTAGTAGGACTGTACAATTAGGACTCTAAAATTTCGATTAATTTATCGCCCATTTCTCGACAGCCGACCAGTTTCATCCCCTGGGACATAATATCGCCGGTCCGATAGCCCGCATCGAGGACTTCGATCGTCGCTTGCTCAATTTTATCGGCAGCAGCCGGTTGGTCTAAGCCATAGCGCAGCATCATCGCGGCGCTGAGAACCTGTGCCAGAGGGTTGGCTTTGTCCTGTCCGGCAATGTCGGGGGCGGAACCGTGGACGGGTTCAAATAAGCCGGGGCCAGATGCGCCTAAACTGGCAGAGGGTAACATCCCAATGCTGCCGGTGAGCATGGCAGCGGCGTCGGAGAGAATATCGCCAAATAAGTTGCCGGTGACGATGGTATCAAACTGTTTGGGCGATCGCACTAACTGCATCGCTGCATTATCTACATATAAATGAGACAGTTCCACATCGGCATATTCCTGACTGAGAGCGGTGATGCCATCGCGCCAGAGTTGGGACACTTCCAGCACATTGGCTTTATCCACGGAACACAGCTTGCGACCGCGCTTGCGAGCGGTTTCAAAGGCGACTCGGCCAATCCGTTCGATTTCCGATTCCGTATAAGCCATTGTATTGACACCGCGTTTTTCCCCGGTTTCCGTAGTAAAAATCCCTTTGGGTTGACCAAAATAAATCCCCCCCGTGAGTTCTCGCACCACCATAATATCCACACCGCTGACGATTTCCGGCTTGAGACTGGAGGCATCGATCAGTTGGGGTAAAATGGTCGCCGGTCGCAGATTGGCAAATAACCCCAATCCCGCACGAATGGCTAAGAGTCCGGTTTCCGGGCGTTGATGTCGCGGCAGGTTATCCCATTTGTAGCCACCAATGGCGGCGAGGAGTACCCCGTCACTTTCTCGGCTGATGTCTAAGGTTTCCTGGGGTAAGGGTTCCCCAGTGGCATCAATGGCAGCGCCTCCTAATAAGGCTTCTTTGAATTCAAAGGTGAGGTCGAATTGGTGACTAATCACTTTGAGCACATCTTGGGCGATCGCCATAATTTCTGGGCCGATGCCATCGCCAGGTAATAGGGTAATCCGGTATTTTTTAGTCATAATGGATTCAATAATTTTTGGTGCGTTTAGGGTTGATTTTGTCTCCGGCAACAATAATTTTGCCAACCACTCATCATACTAGGGCGTTGGTATGGTTATCCCAAAAAATTTTTCGATCCGGGACAATTGATAATTGATAATTGATAATTGATAATTGATAATTGATAATTGATAATTGATAATTAAACATAATTATCAATTATCAATTGTTAATTGTTAATTGTTTTCCTCCACACCCCGATCGCTGTTTAAAGCTGTTTAAAAGCGATCGCCCAGTTGTATATGAAAAGAAAAATCGCCATCATCATTCATACCCACTTCGCCTCTGACTTGGCCAAAAGTCGTCAGCAAGCGCACACCAACGCCACCGCCAAACCCATTACCCGGTTTCCCCCGCACTTCGGCAGGTTGACCAATCACGTCATCTCCCGAACCAAAATCGGTGCCATAGTCGAAAAAGAAGGTGCCACCCAAGCGAGAAACAAAAGGCCATTCCAGGTCATCGGCGATTAAAAAGCGATATTCAACCGCTGTGGTGATAAAGCGACGACCACTGCCCACTTCGGCGCCACCATAGCCCCGTACTGAGTCACCGCCGCCAATTTCAAATGCTTGATACGGGGGTGCATCCCCAAAAATGTTACCGCCTTGGACCCCAAAAGCGATCGTGCTGGAACCGATCGGAATAAATTGGCTATAACTGCCCACCACGCGAGTCATGCTAATTTCGCTATCTCCCAACGGGATGGACTGTTCGCCACTGAGTTGAAATCGATAGCCTTCCGTGGGCCAGTTGGGATCGTTGCGACCGTCTTGAAACAGTCCCGCCCCCACGGTGAGTAAATTATCAATTCCTTGATTACTGACGGTGACTCTATTGCCCAGTCGATCGCGAGAAAATACTTTATCCGTCAGACCCGCATTCCGAATGGCCACCCGCTGATAATTGGCGCCGAGGCTTAAGATCAAACCATCACTGGTCAAAGGTTGGAAAAATTCCACACCCCCACCGAGGCGATCGACCCAAGGGATATGGTCATGGATCAGGTTAACTTCGGGTTCGCCATTCAAAAAATTATCTTCTGGATTTCGGCTATTAAACACTTTAACCTGATAGCCAAAATCATACTCTAAGCCATAGTCGGAAGCATTGAACCAAGGATCTGTATAACTCAAACTTGCGCCTACGGTTTTCTCGCCGCCTTCTAAGCCAAGATCAATGATCCCATTATTACTGCCCAGATTAAAAACTTGTAAGTTTAACCCACCATAAATGCCTTTTCTGCCGCCAACCCCTGCCATTGGTGTGAGTAAAACTTGAGGTCCTTCCTCTTGATAATAACTGTCTTGAGCCAATATTTCAGAGGGTTGAACTTCTGCCCATGCTTCTAAAATTACTGGTCTAGATTCTGATTTATATTCAACCTGTAAACCCTCCAGTAAAGCAGCTTGTGAAAAATCCGTTGAAGCTAAAAAAACACAATTTAATTGTTGCAGAAAATCAATTTCAACGGCATTTTCCCTTGGTGCGTTACAATTTGCCGAGCTTTCTGGTGCAGTCAAGGAGAAACTTTCTGGAGAGACTGGCGCAGAGGCAGGTGCGGCCATCCCTTGAGCAAAAATGGCTGGACTAAAATTCTGGTTTACCAATGATTGCGTTTCTCTAGGGAATGAATCCGTGGTTTCTGTGGTGGCTATTTGTCCCCAGCTTGATGTGGCCAAACCCAAGGTCATGCAAATCGCCGCCACATTGATGGTGGTGAGACGAGGAATTGGTTGATTTAAGGTGTAGATTACTTTCATTATTTATAATTACTCCGAAAAACTGATTGACATTTTTGCAGTCTGGGATCAAATCTCCGTTTGATTTTAGGGTAATTTTTCCCCGGACAAGCATAATCGAATCATCGATGTTGACGAGAGATTTCTATGGTTTCTGCTGAGGAAAATCTCTCAAATGCTTGATTTCTCAGGATTTTAGCTATATAAACCTTCTGGATCTAGAATGAAATGCTTGGGTTCGGGGTTTCTCCACAGTCACTAAGCGGTGACAATTTAAGCGTTAACAAAAGTACATGACTTTGGGGGATTAACTTTAAGCGCGATCGCTTCTGTGGGATGCTCGATCGCGATCGACAGATTTTTTACCGCAGAAATGGGTCTAAAAGCCCGTGCTTGAGCACGGCTGTTATTTTTATGATGAGTGTGCGATCGTCAGAGTATCGTGATGAGGCGATGGAGTGTCAATCGTGTTTATGACCATCGGGCAAAATTGTATCGGTTAAATCTGCTCCGGTCAGATTAGAATTCCAGACATTTGCCCCGGCCATATTGGCGCCCTTCAAATTGGCTCCTCCCAGGTCAGCGGCGATCAAATTGGCGCCACTCAGGTCAGCACCCGTCAAATTTGCCCCGACAAAACTTGTCCCCACCAAATCAGCGTTACTCAAGTCGGCATCGGTCAAATCAGCATTCATTAAATCAGCATTATTTAACATCGCTTGCCATAAACTAGCCCGCTGCAAATTCGCCGAGCGACAATCTGTTTTACCCAGTTCCGCATACATCAGATTAGCTTCCTGGAGGTTAGCTGCGGATAAACAAGCCCCCGTCAGTTTACTGGCGGTTAATTTGGCTCCCCTCAAATTGGCTTGACTAAGATTGGTCTTAGAGAGATTGGCTCTACCTAAGTTAGCATCGGTCAAATTTGCCCCACTTAAATTTGCCCCACTTAAATTTGCCCGATACAAATTTGACTGCACCAGATTCACCTGAGTAAAATCTCGCCGACCTTGCTGATATTCCGCAATAATTTCTAAATTGTTCATGGTAACGTATCTCACTTATGGCGATCGCCATCATTATTAGGTGGTTTTGTTGTGAATTATACTAATTTAATTGCATTTCTAAATTAAAATTAATGAAAAATAATTTTTTTGATTTAATTCGCGATCGCCGTAGGAGCGATCGCCGGGAAACCTGAACTGGGAACATCTCCGCACCATTGACCAAAAAAGCTAACAAAAAAGCTAACAAAAAAGCTAAATAAAAACAGGCTTTGCCCCGGGGCAAAGCCTGCAATGATAAAAATATTTTACCCAGCAAAACTAGGAAATCATTTTAATCGCTGGTATGGCGAATTAAATAAAAATCCTGCAATCCAAATAGGGCATAAATTTAACGATAACGTCTTTTCCGACGAGCCGCACTAGCTTTGCGCTTTTTCTTTTCTTGGGGATTTTCAAAATAACGCCGACTTTTCACGTCTGCCAAAATTCCCGCCTTGGAAACTTGCCGTTTAAAGCGACGCAACGCTGATTCGATTCCTTCGTTTTCGCCGACTACCACTTGGGTCATTCTTGCTCCTTTTTCTCCTTTTTGATTAAATGTGGTCAAGGGACAGACAGATTCAGATATTGAATTGCCTATCTGGAAATTGTTGTCAGTTCAGTCAAATCTACAGAAAACCTAGCGGATTCGTTATCCCATCTAGACACAAAATTCTGGCTTTTTGCAGCTACCTAAGTCGCTCACTCTGCTGTAGAAGATTCCCTCTCCTGAGCAACGCGCGAACAGTTGTAGGTTGCATCTAACCGTTCACACAACTTGTAGAAAATCGTGAGTTCTTAGTGGGTCAAGCACTAAAGGCATAAACGGCAATGCCTTTAAGTCATAGCCATCAAAAGCATTTGACTTTACCTTACGAATAATATTGAGGC
>JAABRM010000111.1 GCA_011390955.1 Oscillatoriales cyanobacterium
TTCCGATCTTAATCTTTAAGTAGGTGGGCAGAAATAAATGCACTACAGACCATATCAGAAGAAAAACTGTCATTCCCGCCGATGGCGGCCTTCGCGGGGGTAAACTCCGACGGGAATCCAAAGCCTATTGGCGGAGAACGAAAAGTGCAATTAATTATGTTCACCTACTTATTTAGCCGCAGAATATATCTTTAATCTTAAAAAAAATCGGTATTTGAATCTTACTTAGGCAAAGTCGCCCAAACAATAATCAAATCCCGATTTTGCTAATTTATGATTAGGGCTTATCCCTATTTTGACTAACTATTTCCAGTTGTCCCAAGAATTATTAAAAATAGAAGTATCGGGGAAAATCACCGGATTACCATTCTTTTCTAACCGACGTTGTAATAATTCTAAATTCGGCTCTTTGCGGGGCAATTCATCCACCATTTCATAAGGTAAAATGCCCTTTTCCATCGCAAAATCGATCGTGGTTCCCGCCGCAGCGCCCACAGACCATTCAAAGGAATGCACCCGATAAGCAGCAGCGGCTACATGGCTGGTGGCGATACTTTTACCTGCAACCAGCATATTGTCAATTTTTTGGGGAATCATGGCACGCAAAGGCACCTCAAAGGGATAAGCGGTGCCTTGACCTCGGCGTTCTCCTTCCCGTTCCGTATTTCCAGGGGCTTCCGCTGGGGAGAAACTCATGCAGGGGTGAAAGTCGATCGCATAATGGCCAATACCCACCGTATCTGGGAAAATGGTCGATCGCGATCGCTTGGTAATTTCCCCCAGGGGTTTGGCGCCCCCAATAGCGCCAGCCATTTCCAGACCAGACAAAGCAATTTTTAACTGCCGGAACTGTTCTGGCAGCAAATTCACGCGATAAAACTCATCACTATAATCTTGGCGGGAAATATCAATTTCCCAAAGAGTAAACCCGTCCGGTTGAGTCCAAGATGGTCGCCCGATAATCCGTCTGCCTTCGCGCATATAAGGATATTTTGACAAACCATGCGCCGTAGCCATTGGCGAATCATAGCCTTTCATATAGCGATGATTGGGATAAGGCTTTTTCACTCCATCCCCTAACTGGGAGTCCGTAGTTCCCGTCACCAGCCAATAAAAATAGCCGATAGAATGTTCTTCTCCCGCTGCCAGGGTTTCCGTCCGCAGTCCCCCCAACCAGCCGCCCGGTTCAAGCTGACCTGCCGCTTCCAGTTGGTCGCGGGTATAAATTAAATTGTCTCTCGACGTACCCGGTCGGTAATCATTGCCCCAAGTCCAGTTTTGCATGGAGATATCCCCAGGATTAATCGGCCATTCCCGGACATTTGGCGGCAAATTTTTGTTATGTTTCGCACTCCAAATCCGCCGATAAGTGTAAACCAGGTTAAAGTTGGCTAACCGAGGTAATTCATAACTGTAATAAGGGGCATAGCGTTCATAAAAATCTGGCAATTTATGGTCTTGGGGGTCTTTGGTGGCTTGCATGGCAAAGGTATAAGTAAACCCTTGGGTGCAATAAGGGTCGCCAGTGACACTAGAGGAAGAGGGTTCAAAAGCCGATCGCGGATCGATGCCCAAGCGGTACGGGACATCAGCTAGGGCAATCAGTTCCCCGGTTTCCGTGGCTTCCACCACATACCAGTCTGCGGGGCGAGGGGGTGGAGTTTGCCCGCGTTGTACGGACACGGCATGCCGTGTCCCTACGGGTTCTTGGGGGACAAAGCGGATAATGGTTTTATCGAATAGCCGGGAATTTTCGTAGCGATAGGAGTCTTCGATGGTTTGGGAAAGGGGCAGAGTATTCAACGGTGGTGTACCCTGGGCTGGTCGGTGTTGAATGGCGATCGCGCTTCTAATTTGGGAATTAGCGATATCCAAATCTTTAATCACCGTGTTGGGATACCATTTCAGTTCGCCCTTGCCTTTTTTCTCTGCCTCTTTTAAGACCCGCATCAGCAGCTTATGGCCATCCTCCGGCAGAAAACAAGATTCGCTAACCCAGCATTCACCGGGATTGAGTTTGCCGTAATGCCGCTTGATGCGATCGCGCAACTTCAGATAACCGCGTTGATAATACAGCATTTGTCGTTGGGTCGGGCGTTCATCCAAGGCAGAAGTCCCCTGGGAGGAAATTTGACCCCCCACCCAATCAGTAATTTCCGTCATACAAACGGTGTGACCGGCTAATAAGCCTTCATAAGCTGTAGCAGCCCCAGATAGTCCCCCACCCACAACTAAAATTTCACAAGTTTCCTCTTTATCGGGGTTTCGCGGTGGAGTCGCCTCCGCAACCCCCCCTGGTAGTCCGAAAGAAGTGATGGTCAAAGATAAGGTTAAGCCCCATGAAATGCGGCGTTGATGACCCCTGAGTCTTTTGGCTGCGTCTTTTTGCTGCATAGTCTATCGGTAATCTTCTGAGAATGTCTGAGATGGTTTGATATCGAGGGCTAGACGCAACTTGCGCCTAAATGTTCATTGTGCTGGATCGTTGCTCACACCCGTCCTCAGTAGCATTAGAATTGCTAATTGTCATAATTAGATGCGAAGGATGTAACAACCGTCTAAGCTAGAGTCAGTTATCGAGCGATCGTGTCCCTGGTATTTTTCCGGTCTGCTTGAGCCTAAGTTTCTACCACGGGGCGATCGCGATTGAATGCCAGTAAGTAGACGGGCAGAAATAAATGCACTACAGACCCCACGAGAAGAAAGGCTGTCATTCCCGCGCAGGCGGGAATCCAAAGCCTATCGGTGGAGAACGAAAAGTGCAATTAATTATGTTCACCTACTTATCAAAGCCAAGTCTAATTTAATTAATTTTAATTAATAATTAATATTGACTCGACATTAGTAGATTTCGGAGACTCAGCCGTGGACGAAAGACAACAGCAGATTATGATGTATTTCATCGAGGAAGCCAGAGAGCACCTCGATACCTTGGAAAAAGGGTTATTGGATTTGGAAGAAACAATGCAAGATCCAGAAACCTTACAAGAATTATTTCGCGCTGCTCACTCGGTGAAAGGGGGTGCGGCGATGCTAGGGTTTAGTAGCATTCAAAAAACATCTCACCGTTTAGAGGATGCTTTTAAAATCCTCAAAGAAAACCCGATCGAGGCCAACCAAAAACTAGAAACTTTATTTTTAAAAGGATTTAATACCCTCCGGGATTTACTCGATCGTCTGGCAAGTCCTTCGGGATTGAGTGATGAAGATGGCAACAGGATTGTTAAAGAATCCGATCCGGATTTTATCGCCTTAGAAAAATATCTGAAAGAATTGGTTGGCAGTTCAGAAGAAGAGGAAGAATTCGACCCGGTATTTGGCGAAAAAGCCGTAAAAATATTGAGAGAAATGTTGCAGGTTTTTAAACAATCTGCCAATGATGCTAATCGAAAAAAATTAATGGCTTTATGTGATAATTTAGCGGAGTTAGATGGCGAAAACAAGATCGAATCTTGGCAAAAAATTGTCCAAGCAGCGAGTCAAGCGATCGCCAATCCAGAGAATTTATATCCTACCTTAGCCCCGGCAATCATCAAAGAACTGAAAATGGCCAGTGACTTAGTGGTTTCGGGTCAAACCAGTGCGATCGGGCCCAGTCCCGTCCTCGTCCAACTCGCGGGTCCTGCCAAGGGTCTAGGCGAAAACCAAATAGCGATCGACCTAGAACCCAAAGCTGCTGCGGAAGCCTTGTTAGGGGCATTTAATAAAAAACAACTGGTAACGATTGTCAAATTACTAGCTGAAGCGGTGAAAAGTATGTAAGAGGTTGTTGGTTGTTGGTTGTTGGTTGTTGGTTGTTGGTTGTTGGTTGTTGGTTGTTGGTTGGTTGGGGTGTAATTGACAATTGACAATTGATAATTGATAATTGATAATTGATAATTTTATTTAATTGTCAATTGTCAATTGTCAATTGTTAATTGTTAATTGTTTTCCCTACACGACGGCGGCTTCCCCCTACACCCTACACCCTACACCCTACACCGATGGCGGCCCTACACCCTCTCTGCACCTTGGAAAGAACATCCTATCAATAACTCTGAAAAAAATAGATTTTCCTCTTGACAATTTACCCGAATTCTGCGAAAATACTCTTATAAAAGTATAATGGGAATCTGTGTCGCCCTACGATATAATTGGCAATTAACAACCAACAACCAACAACCAACAACAACCAACAACCAACAACCAACAACCAACAAACAACCAACAACCAACAACAACCAACAACCAACAACCAACCAACAACAAACAACCAACAATTATCTTGCTGTCCTGCCATGACCTACAGCCTCAGAATTGCAGATTTACCGCTTAGTGAAAGACCGCGAGAACGCTTAATGGCTTATGGCCCAAAAATTTTATCCACCGCTGAATTAATTGCCATTCTCTTACGCACGGGTCAAGGGCAAGGAAAATTATCGGCGGTAGGTTTAGGACAGCATATTTTACAGAAATTAAGCGAAAACCAACGGGACCCCCTGGAACTTCTCCGGGATATGACCGTGCAAGAATTAACCGAAATTCCCGGACTCGGCCCTGCCAAAGCCACCACAATTTTAGCGGCAGTGGAACTGGGGAAAAGAGTGTTTTATTCTCGTCCTCCAGAACGACAAATTATTGATGACCCAGATAAGGCAGCAGCAGCATTAGCCCATGATTTAATGTGGCAAGCCCAAGAAAGGTTTGCGGTGTTATTGTTGGATGTGAAAAATCGTCTAATTGGCACAAAAGTGATGACTATTGGCACCGCAACGGAAACCCTGGCCCATCCGCGAGAAATTTTCCGGGAAGTGTTGCGTCAAGGGGCCGCGCGGATCGTTATTGCCCATAATCATCCTTCGGGAAATTTAGAACCCAGTCCCGAAGATATTGACCTAACCAGTCATTTGTTACAAGGGGGGCAATATTTACAAGTACCGATTTTGGATCATTTGATTTTAGGTCAGGGAAATTATCAGAGTTTGCGGCTGATTTGTGATTTGTGGGAACAATATCCCCAAGGGGAATAGAGCACCGGGAAGTTCTACTATTTTTAATTAAAAATACTATTAAGTAGACGGGCAGAAATAAATGCACCACAGACCATATCAGAATAAAAACTGTCATTCCCGCGAAGGCGGGAATCCAAGGATTTACGGTGGGGAACGAAAAGTGCAATTAATTATGTTCACCTACTTAGAATGCTGTAGGTGTTTTTTAACCACAGAGACACAGAGAACACCAAGAGAGAATTAAGACCTTTGTGACCTTTGTGTCTTTGTGGTGAATTAATCATCATCTAACAACTCCTGCAACACCTCCTTAGTAAGCGGATTCTTCCCCTTCTTCAACGCATCCACCCAACCTTGACGTTGTGCTTTCTTTTTCTCTAAATCTTTTCGCTCGCCGATATTTCTTGAGTATTTAATCCACTCATTTAATCTTTTAATCGATGCTTCAAAATCTGAAATTGCCCCCGCATAATCCCCAGTCAAAGCCCGCGCTACCCCGCGACTATTCCGAATTCCCGACTGATTTGGATCGCGTTTCACCGCCATTTCGCAAGCACTCATCACCTCAGCCGCATAACCCCG
>JAABRM010000043.1 GCA_011390955.1 Oscillatoriales cyanobacterium
GAAGAACGGTGTCTGTTTCGTCTATACCATCGACATAAAAGTCATCTTCATCAAATTCATCCTCATCGAATAAGGGTAGTTCCCGGTTATCTCTTTCATCACCCCAACCATTATTATCCGAACAACCGCCACCACCAGAACCGCCACCGGAAGCACCGCCACCGCTGCTGCTATCGCAGGTAGGGGGTGGTTCCGGTGGTGCAGAAGCCGAACAATCACCATTCGGACAAACACGAGGTAGTAGCAGATTTTTCCAACCCCACCGAATGCCGTTATAAATTGTCACTTCTCTCACTGAACTTCCCGGTGGAGTCACCTCTTGAACTAAATAAAGTTGAGCATTGAAATAATGGTGTTTATCTCCATATGAATTATACGCTCGATCTATGAAAAAGTTTTCCTCAGCAAATATCGATCCGGTGTCATAATAGGGATCTTGTTTGTTACCACCATTGTCAATTGCAACGTAAGGCCAACCATCAGGATAATACTTAAACCATGTATCATCTATAGGATGATAGTTAGCCTGTACCAACTGAATCCAATGAAGCTTTCCCTCCCCCGGTCTTGGATCGTTCCCCTCTGGATGATACTCTAGATGAAAAAGACTTCCAACTCCACGATAGGGTGGAATCACAGGACTTACATCCGTACTTCCTCCACCACACTCGTCATTCGCACCGCAAGCCTGATAAGTTAATATCTTAAAACTGCCTTCTAAATCATTCTCGGCACTTTTAAAATCCCAGCGGTCAGAAGAAAAAAACGACCAGAAAGAAAGCATTCGCTTAAATTCTCCAGTTCCTCCTCGTTGGATTTCCGTCACCCCGCCGATTTCATCATTCCATGTGTTAGAATCCCACCACAATTTTGTACTCAGTAATGTCTTTCCCTCAAGATTCTTTACTTGATATCCAGACTCTTTTCTGTAAAACTGAATATCTTCGGGATTGGCAGGCACAATGCTAAACGCCTGGGTTGACTTAGGGGTTAACACAACCAAAAATGTTGCTATCCATAACGTGACGGTACAATTTTTAAAGTTCATTGTTACTAATTTTCCTCATGTGGTAGGTTTTCAATAGATAGGAGAAGCAAGCGTTAAATTCTTAATGTTAAATATTCTCTATTGCCGACAATTAATTAAGATGAAACCAAATAAAATTCCTTGTAGGGTGTCTCAACCTCACCCGTCCATAATCCCGTGAACAACGTCACTTCTTTAATAGTTTTTCCAAAGCTTTTCGCTGTTATCTCTTGGTTATTATATTTAAATTTAATCTGATAATTCCCCGGATTTAAATACCCAAACATACAGAAAAATCCATCTGTGCTAGTAACAATCATTACAAAGTGGTTGCCTTGACACCACAAAATCTCGGCATTCAAAAAGAAAGTAACGGTTTCTCCTGGTATCGCTAACGGAAAATCCGACCCTGATTGGATCATCAGACGGAAAAAATCACGTTTCAATAACTTGATTTCCTGGCCATGCCATCAGATCCGACAATTTGGGGCATCATAGTTGGCAGGGTTGGATAAAAGCTAAAGCGAAATGCTTTGGACGTATTGTTAGTAATACTCAGACCCAACTTGATGGGAACGCTAGACAATTGACTCGAAGGCGATCGCGACCAAAACTGTAATAGGTGTAAAAATTGCTTGAACCAGCTTTTTGGTAAAATTACCACCGGATCTGGAACGAGGGTTTCAAACTGAATGCCATCTACTTCTATGGCGTTGCTGTCAAAATCTTCTGGTGATGTCATGTGAATCTTCCTTGAGAAAAGGACAATTGTTTTCAATAGATAGCAGAAGCAAGAGTTAAATGTTCTCTTTTGCCGACTTTAAGATGAAACCAAATAAAATTCTTTGTATGGGGTCTCAACTTCACCCGTCCATAATCCCGTCATCAAAGTCACTTCTTTAATAGTTTTTCCAAAGCTTTTTGCTGTTAGCTCTTGATTATTATATTTAAACCGAATCTGATACTTTCCCGGCTTTAAATATTCAAATTTCCAAAAGAATCCATCTGTGCCAGCAATGCTCATTACAAACCGATCGCTTCTCCAGCCAAATATCTTTGCCTTCAAAAAGAACGTAACGGTTTCTCCTGGCATCGCTAACGGAAAATCAGAATCAGATTGGCCTATAGGACGAAAAGAACCGCAGTTTAATAACTCGATTTCACGACCATCTGCTCCGACAATTTGCGGCAGCATTTTTGGCGGGGTTGGATAGAAGTTAAAGCGAATAGCTTGCGAAGTATTGTTAGTAATACTCAGACCAAACTTCATAGGGACGCTAGACAATTGACTCGATGGCGATCTCGACCAAAACTGTAATAGGTGTAAAAATTGCTTGAACCAGCTTTTTGGTAAAATTACCACCGGCTCTGGAACGAGGGTTTCAAACTGAATGCCATCTACTTCTATGGCGTTGCTGTCAAAAGATTCTGCTGATGTCATAATATTTTTGTTTTTATCGAGACAATTAAATCAAGTATTTTTTTGACTTTTATGGCCTGAAACCGGCTGGTTTAATTTTTCGGAATTTGGTAAATTTTGTTAATTTTTTCAGCTATGAGTCCATTTGTCTATCAGTAATTTTACGGAATTTTTTTGAAAAAATTACATTGGCCTCGAGCGGAACCGCTCTACTTACGTTTTCTCAGTTGGCCGCCAATACCCAACCAACCAATCGTCAAAATCCCCGCAACAGTGCCCGGTTCGGGAATACTTTGAGGAATTTCCTCTGGTTCGGCAATAGCTCGCATTTGAAAACTGGCCAGAGTTTGATTAAAACCTAATTTAAACGGAACATCGGCTAAATCTTTCTGAGTATCGATATCGAGGATTTTAAACTCTGCAACTCCCGAACCAACTAAAGAGACAAAATCTACACTTTCTCCCGGACTAAATTCACCTAATATTTCCACGCCGACTTGGACTGTGAAGCGATCGTCCGTATCAATGCCAGTAGGGAAATCAAGTAAGTCTGTAAATAGAGTATTGTCTAATGCTTGAAACTCAAAACCATAAGTAGTTTCCGGGTCGAACCAGCAAGTAGAAGGAGCCAACTGAAAAACTTTCCAGTCTTCATTTGTTTCATTAGGTAAAACTGCATAGTCTTGAGATTGACACAATAGGTTTGAGATGATTTCTAAATCTATATCTTGGGTATCGTCGGTGACAACATAAAAGTCATCTTCATCAAACTCATCTTCTTCAAATAAGGGTAGTTCGCGGTTATCTCTCTCATCACCCCAACCATTATTATCCGAGCAACCGCCACCACCAGAACCGCCACCGGAACCACCGCCACTGCTGCTGCTGTTGCAAGTAGGGGGTGGATCTGGCGGTGATAAAGGTATGACATTTGATTGATGTTCAAAGCCCCATCGTATTCCGTTGTAAATTTCGACTTTCCGTTTAACGATATTTGAATCAGTGTTTGAATCAGTGTTTGAACCAGTTATCTCTTTAACTATATAGGTTTCAGCATAAAAAGAGCGGTCTAAATCGATTCGTGACTGCCACGGTACATCTCTGAAGAAAGTTGGATCGGCATTTCCTATGGTGTCGTAAAATGGATTATCCTGACCATCGGGAATGTCAATTTTGTCTTGGAATGTGTCACCGTATCGATCGATAACTCGCTGAATCCAGTGAACTTTGTTACCCACCGGATCGGAAGAGCCTGGTTTGGGGCTATAATCTAACCGAAAAAAGGTTCCAGCGCCTCCAGAGTTAGAACCGCATTGCCCATCCGGGAAGGGAAAGCTTGGAGTACAAACATAGTATTCTTGGATATCAAAACTCCCTTCTATATTACGACCTGTAACAAACTCCCAGTTTGGAAACTGACTCTCCAATAATCCCATCAATCCATTTGTTCCTCCCCGACGAATCTCAAGAACTTTTCCCTGAAAAGGGCCGTAACGCCGTGGATCCCATGCTGGCCAAGCATCCAAGCTTACTTTGCCTAATACCGTTATGTTTTCTTCTACATCTTCAGAATAAGAGCGCGAGTAAGTATAACTTGAACTTGGTGGGGGTTTAATGGAGAATGCAAGGATAGATTGGTTGGGCAAGATTGATAGTACAGTAGTTGTAAATAGAAATAAAAAATACTGTCGGTAAATCATTTTTGGCACCTCCTAAAAAAAATTAATACAACCGAACAAGTCTATATGGAGTTTGGACTAAACCGAGCCATATATTCGTAAGCTGTTTTAGACTTTTTTCTGACGACTTCCATATCTCTTCAATGGCTGTTTTATTGCGGTATGTAAACTGAATCTGATAGTGACCCAACTGTAGCTCTTCAAACAGCCAAAACCCTCCATCTCCAGCTTCAATCTTTAGGGTTAATTGGTTCTCGTTTTCCCTGACCAGTGTTGCCCTGGGAAAATAGGTGACAGATTCTGACGGCATTAGCAATGGAAAATCTGATTCCTTGGGTATAACTTCGATCCTCCGAAAATAAACTTCTGAAAATTCTTGACCATTCGGGTCTACCAGCTTAGGAATTAAGGAGGCATATAAGCTGAAGCGAATTGCCCTTGAAGTATTGTTAGTTATGTGAAACCCAAACCGAACGGGAGTTTCCCCCCCGGATTTTGGCGGCCCGACGGCGATCTCTGGTTCTGGCACTAAGGTTTCAAAGCGAATGTCATCTACTTCTACTGCCTTATACTCAGGAGCAGTGGGTTCAACCAGTTGCAGCGAGGCAAACTGAGGCTTTATATCCCGCCTATTTTCTTCCGTTGCTTCTGGCACAAGTACCGGGTTGTTGCGATCGCTGTTGCCCCAGAGGAATCTCAGATAATACTTGCCCGGTTGCAGCGCTGCAAAAAAATCCGAGCGATAAAATTCAAATTGCAGGACAAGCTGGTCGTGGAGCCAAAATAGCGAAGCATTCAGACGAACAGATCGACTTCTCTCTCTTGATGCCAAAATCTCCTGAACGTCTATTCCTTTCATTCTTAGCTTCAGCCAGAGCCTAAAGTTTGAGAACAAGCGAGCGATCGATCCTCCTGTTTGCCAGGGCTGTCGGAGGCTATCGATGCTTTCTTGTCTCGCACTTTCCTGCTGTTCGATCGCTTCTTGCCGCTGTATTATTTGCCCATCCGATTTCACCAGTTCGGGAAACAACATTCCATATGTATTTGAAGGCAAAGGAATTGGGCTACTGTTAATAATGCGAAGGTTAAACTGTATGGATGTGGCGATCGCATCAACTCGGTTTTCAGGAATTGGCAACACTACCCGATTTGGCTCATAAAATTCTATCTTTACCCCATTTACAATAGTGCCTTGGCTGTCAAACGATTCTGCCGAATTCATCTTAACTCTCCTTAATAAAAGGATATTTCTTGCTCTTGACGCGAATCGCTTAAAAAATGAGTAAAAGTATAGTTGAGATTTTTTTATTTTTTTGTAAGTTATAGAATTTTATTTATTTTTGCCTTAAATTTTTTGAGAATAATTTTTGATATCTGACTTACCCATTAACACTAGCGCTCGCATGCCTTACGCTTGCGTCGTCGCACCAGCCCTCTATATAGTATTTGCTTCAGTCCTGCGGGATTAATCTCTCGGTGTTTCTGCCTGACAGTTACTTCACGACTTGTCAATAATCTAATTTTATTCTCTCAGCCTTGAATAAATTTGTCTATCCGTTATTTCACGGATTTTTTTGACAAAACTTGGGCGCTATCTAAAGCTTTCTATGTGAATTTACTGAACTGGCCAGTCCGATCGCGCCAATGGTCAAAATTCCCGCAACTGAACCAGGGCTTGGGAATGCTGGTAGGAATTTGCTCCGGTTGGGGAAGCGATCGCATCTGAAAACTGCCTAGAGTTTGATTAAAACCTAATTTAAACGGAACATCGGCTAAATCTTTTTGGGTATCGATATCGAGTATTTTAAATTCTGCAACTCCCGAACCAACTAAAGAGACAAAATCTACACTTTCTCCCGGACTAAATTCACCCAATATTTCTTCGCCGACTTGAACCGTGAAGCGATCGTCCGCATCAATGCCAGTAGGAAAATCAAGTAAGTCTGTAAATAGAGTATTGTCTAATGCTTGAAAGTCAAAACCATAAGTAGTTTCCGGGTCGAACCAACAGGTAGAAGGAGCATTCTTAAATACTTTCCAATCTTCGTCAATACTTTCCAATCTTCGTCAGTTTCCGACGGTAAAACGGCATGGTCTTGCGATTGGCATAGTTCAGAAATGAATTGAAAACGAGGCGAATCTTCAGAATCCACATAAAAGTCATTTTCATCAAACTCATCCTCCTCAAATAAGGGTAGTTCCCGGTCATCTCTCTCATCACCCCAACCATTATTATCCGAGCAACCGCCACCACCAGAACCGCCACCGGAAGCACCGCCACCGCTGCTGCTATCGCAGGTAGGGGGGGGTTCCGGTGGTGCAGAAGCCGAACAATCACCATTCGGACAAACACGAGGTAGTAGCAGATTTTTCCAACCCCACCGAATGCCGTTATAAATTGTCACTTCTCTCACTGAACTTCCCGGTGGAGTCACCTCTTGAACTAAATAAAGTTGGCTCTTCAGTATTTAGTATGCTAAAACCACATAAAATATCGCCGCTGAAGCATACGGGGGTTGACTTTTAACCCAGATAAGGTATCCTAGAAAGTGGAAAAAACTAAAAAGCCCAGAACAGGTAATAAAGAATGACTCCAAATTCAAATCTAAAACTGATGACAGAAGTCCTTGACCTAGATGGAATTAGAGTAGTGTCTCATCAACAATACCCAGAGATAGGGCGCATATTAAAAGTCGAATCAACTGAAAAGGTAAAAAAATGTCCTAGGTGCAGTAAAACAAGTCGAAGGATTCATCAAAACCATCACTATATAGTGAAAGACTTGCCCTGGGGAGACTCTCAAATATTCTTAGAAATAAATCGACGACAATTTAAATGCGCTCGATGTAAAAAACCCTTTAGTGAAGAGCTAGATTTTATTAAAACCAGAAGAAAATATACCAAAAGACTAGCTCAAAAAATCCTAGAAGAAGTGAAGGAGACAAATGTTAACGTAGTGGCCAAAAAAGGAATAGTAACAACGGAAGAAATTGAAAGGATGTTAAAAGATGCAGCGACGGAGCTTTGTTCCAGAAAACCAAATAATCTCAAAAGACTAGGAATTGATGAAATTGCTTTAACAAAAGGAAAAGGAAATTATTGTGCAGTTTTAGTAGATTTAGATAAATCTTTACTGATAGTAATACTCCCGGACAGAACTCAGGAGGAACTAAAGAAAACCTTTTTACAGTGGGGGAGTGATGTGTTAGAGCAGATAGAAGAAGTGAGCATAGATTTGTGGAAAGGCTATAAAAATCTTGTAGTAGAATTAATGCCGAATGCTCAAGTGGTAGCCGATAGATTTCATGTAATGAGCCAAATCAATCAAGAGCTAGACCAAGCCATAAAATCGGAAAAATATCAAGCAAAAAAAGATTATAAAGCCGCTAAAAATCAAAAAAATAAAAAAGTTTTTGAGAAAAGAATAGCGGCTTGACAAAACAGCAAATATCCGCTGTTAAAAAATGAACAAAATTTAAATGAGCGACAAAAAGAAAAACTGGAATCAGTCAGAAAAATTTCACCAAGGCTAAGGGAAATGCACCAATTAAAAGAAAATTTCCGAAAAATCTTTAACCAAAGTAAAAATTGGTGGATGGGAATCTGTAAGCTAGGAAAGTGGTTATCAAAAGCCCAAAAATATTTTCCAGACAGTTATCGAACGATTGTACGCTGGCTTGATGAAATTCTGGCTTATTTCGACCACCGAACAACTCAAGGAATAGTTGAGGGGATCAACAACAAGTTGAAATTAATTAAGCGCTCTGCTTATGGGTTTAGAAATTTTAAAAATTTCCAAGTTAGAGCTTTGCTTAATTGGCACTTTGTTTTATTTTAGCATACTAAATACTGAAGAGCCATAAAGTTGAGCATTGAAATAATGCTGTTTTTCTCCATATGGACTATATGATTTATCTATAAAAAAGTTTTCATCAGCGAATCTCGACCCGGTATCATAGTAGGGATCTTGTTTGTTACCACCATTGTCAATTTCCACGTAGGGCAAACCATGTGGATATCCAGCTTTATAGTTAGTTTGTACCAACTGAATCCAATGAAGCTTTCCTTCACCGGGTCTTGGATCGTTCCCCTCTGGATGGTACTCTAGATGAAAAAGAGATCCAACTCCACGGAAGAATGGATTTACGGGGTCTAGATCCGTACTTGCTCCACCACACCCATCGTTCACACCGCAAGCCTGATAAGTTAATATCTTAAAACTGCCTTCTAAATCATTCTGGGCACTTTTAAAATCCCAGCGGTCAGAAGAAAAAAACGACCAGAAAGAAAGCATTCGCTTAAATTCTCCAGTTCCTCCTCGTTGGATTTCCGTCACCCCGCCGATTTCATCATTCCATGTGTTAGAATCCCACCACAATTTTGTACTCAGTAATGTCTTTCCCTCAAGATTCTTTACTTGATATCCAGACTCTTTTCTGTAAAACTGAATATCTTCGGGATTGGCAGGCACAATGCTAAACGCCTGGGTTGACTTAGGGGTTAACACAACCAAAAATGTTGCTATCCATAACGTGACGGTACAATTTTTAAAGTTCATTGTTACTAATTTTCCTCATGTGGTAGGTTTTCAATAGATAGGAGAAGCAAGCGTTAAATTCTTAATGTTAAATATTCTCTATTGCCGACAATTAATTAAGATGAAACCAAATAAAATTCCTTGTAGGGTGTCTCAACCTCACCCGTCCATAATCCCGTGAACAACGTCACTTCTTTAATAGTTTTTCCAAAGCTTTTCGCTGTTATCTCTTGGTTATTATATTTAAATTTAATCTGATAATTCCCCGGATTTAAATACCCAAACATACAGAAAAATCCATCTGTGCTAGTAACAATCATTACAAAGTGGTTGCCTTGACACCACAAAATCTCGGCATTCAAAAAGAAAGTAACGGTTTCTCCTGGTATCGCTAACGGAAAATCCGACCCTGATTGGATCATCAGACGGAAAAAATCACGTTTCAATAACTTGATTTCCTGGCCATGCCATCAGATCCGACAATTTGGGGCATCATAGTTGGCAGGGTTGGATAAAAGCTAAAGCGAAATGCTTTGGACGTATTGTTAGTAATACTCAGACCCAACTTGATGGGAACGCTAGACAATTGACTCGAAGGCGATCGCGACCAAAACTGTAATAGGTGTAAAAATTGCTTGAACCAGCTTTTTGGTAAAATTACCACCGGCTCTGGAACGAGGGTTTCAAACTGAATGCCATCTACTTCTATGGCGTTGCTGTCAAAAGATTCTGCTGATGTCATAATATTTTTGTTTTTATCGAGACAATTAAATCAAGTATTTTTTTGACTTTTATGGCCTGAAACCGGCTGGTTTAATTTTTCGGAATTTGGTAAATTTTGTTAATTTTTTCAGCTATGAGTCCATTTGTCTATCAGTAATTTTACGGAATTTTTTTGAAAAAATTACATTGGCCTCGAGCGGAAACGCTTTACTTACGTTTAGTCAATTTGCCGCCGATACCAAGCAATCCAATGGTCAAAATTCCGGCAACAGTGCTCGGTTCGGGAATACTTTGAGGAATTTGTTTTGATGCGGTTGGGACTGGCGTCCTAGGGCGAGCGATTTTATTAGCATTGAAAGAGTTAAACTCTGATGCTTCTTGCTGAACAACGTAAAAATCGTCGCTGTCAAACTCGTCTTCTTGAAACAGCGGCAGTTCTCGGTTATTTGTACCAGCCCAATTCGATTCCGAACAGCCGCCACCCCCAGAACCGCCACCGGAACCACCGCCACCGCTGCTGTCGCAAGAAGGTGTTTCTGATGAAGAGGGTTCCTCTGAAGTAAATTCGTTTTCCCACCCCCAAGATATTCCGTTGTAAATTGTCACTGTATTAGGTGCGGTCTCTTCAACTAAATAGAGTTCAGCATACCAATCATGAGCATCGAAAATGTTTGGTCTACCTGTCAAGTCCCGGAACAAAATCATCTCATTTTCAGATCTCTGATTGTCCCCATATGTGTCATAAAACGGGTTGAACGGGCTGAACATTGGCTTGTCAAGATCGCGAGCATCGATAAAAGTTGGATCGGTCTGCTCTATGGCTATATCGATCTTGTTTTGAGCAGTTCCATATGGCTCTAAGGTAGTTCCGTAAATGACACTCTTGGTTAGACCGTGATTGTTAACTACTCGTTGAATAAAATGCACTGATGAGCCGGTTGGATCTTGTATTTCTGGTTGTGACTCGGTCTGTGTTGGATCTTGGATTTTTGGTTCGTAGCGAACCTGAATTTCTGCTCCAACTCTATCCTCAGCAGCAAAAGGAAGGTAAACCCCAATATTAAATATTCCATCTAAATCTCGATTCGAGCGTTCAAAACTCCAACCCTCATCTGCCCAAACAGAGTCAGATAGCAAGTTCAAGAAATCATCTGTCCCTCCTAGTGGCAGTTCTGTCACTGGTTTAAGCTTTGTCTCCACCGTTCCCAGCCCAGGCTCAGTATAGGATGTTGAAGAACAATAATTGGAGTTTAAAGTACAGGGTGAATCCGGCTCTGAAGCGGGCATGGTAAAAGAAAAAGCTAAACCCGCTTTACCTGTTAAAGAAACCAGTAAAGGAGTTGCAAATCCAACTAGAAGATAATGTCGCAATTTCATGGCAATTTAGGTTCTATTGTTAGAATAAATTTCAGAGCGAGCTTCAGATCAAATAATCGAGGGCAACTAAAGTTGAAAGGCTAAGGTTCGACCACCTGAAATTCCACAAATGGACTCGTTGCTTTCCCAGTCCACATTCCTTCGGTTAATCTGGGTTCATTTTCTCCCGGGTTATCGCAGAATGCTGTTGTCCTACGACCAGTGTACTTGGCTTGCATTTGATAAGTACCGGGGCGAACATCTTCAAAGTACCAAACTCCCCCCAAACGATCCTGGCTTTCGAGTACAAGTTTATTGTCTCTCCAAAATAGTTCGCTATCGATCTCGAAGGTTACAGTTTGGTCGGGCATCGCCACAGGACAATCATATCGTTCGCTATTCAGAAGCATACCTCTAAATGCTCCACTTCTCAGGTATGTCCCGGTTGTGTCTCTAATTTTTAAAAAGAGCATTACAAGAGGATCGAACATGGGGAAACGAATCGGAACTTGCAGATTGTTAGTAATTTTCAGCATCAGTTTCACCGGGGTACGAGATGACGAGTTATTTTCTGGAATTACCAGTACGGGGGAGACAATTAGTTCCACTTGAATATCATCCCTTACTTCGGTGCTGCTATTTGTTGTTTCAGCCAATGCTTTGTTGCTTTGGTTGCCAGAAATCAGTATGGACGTTGGCGTCAGTTTGACTGGAATCGGAGTTATTGCCAAAAACCCTAAAGCAAGTCCAGTTACAACTAAAATCCCTGTTATGTTTTTTAATTTTTTTCGCAATCGTTCCATTGTTTTTCCCCTAGCCAACTCATCAAACCGCGTTTCCGCAAATATTCTCAGATATAATTAAATTTGTCTATTAGTAATTTGACGGAATTGTTTGACAAAATTTGGGCGCATTTGAAAATCTTCTGTGTGGATTTACTTAATCCAGCGCCAATCCCCAATAAACCAATCGTCAAAATACCTACCACTGAACCCGGTTCGGGAATGCTAGTAGGAATTACTCCAGGTTCGGCAATGGCTCGTATTTTAAAACTGGCGATTCGCGATCGCGCATCCAGAGACGGGAATCGCCCCATTAAAACCTAATTTTTACGGCAAATAGGTTAAATCTTTTTGAAGATAAAAATTGAGCTATTAGCCCGGTATTTCAATTTGTGTAAAATAAAAAAACCGATTTTTTTTATAAAAACTGGTTTATAACCATTGAGTAAATAGTCTCATTTTGGGAATAAATTTTATTATTTTTTTAGCAAAAAAACCTTATTTTTTGTAGTCGATTATGTCGAATGGGACGCATTTGATGTGGGCAAAAAACAAAAAAAAATACTGTAGATAAATTAAGATTATTGCCTAATTTATTACAAAATTGAGATGCCCCAAAGCGAGTGTTAAATAAGTATTTTTTGTCAAAATTAGTTTGGCTAATGAATTGCTAAAGAAATGAAAAAACCGGGTTTCAAGAAAAGAAACCCGGTTTTTGCTTTATCTAGAGCATTTTACCTAGACCATTTCTACTGGTTGTGGTTGAATTTGAGCATTCACTTCTGGGGAATTTTCCTCAGAAGGAGGCACTACTTGCCAGAATTTAGCCAAGGTATTTTGCCAATCTGCTAATAATTTCTGGGCTAACTTGGAACCAGTCCGTTGGGCGTGGGCTTCAATTAATTCTTTTAATTGTCGATCGCCCACTGGGGAAGTAATCCGTTGAATTTTGACAATTTCTGGATTGACTTTTTCCGGGAATGAACCATCTTCATCAAAGAAATAGGCCAATCCGCCGGTCATCCCAGCGCCCACGTTGCGACCTACTTTGCCCAAGCAAACAATCGTGCCGCCGGTCATATATTCACAGCAGTGGTCGCCGGCCCCTTCAATCACCGCTTTGCCCAGGGAATTCCGCACCGCAAACCGTTCGCCCGCTTGACCATAAGCGAATAAAGTGCCGCCAGTGGCCCCGTACAGGCAAGTGTTGCCGATAATCACGTTTTCTGAGGGATTAAAGGTGGCTTCGGGTGAGGGCTTGACGATCAGAGTACCGCCATTCATGCCTTTACCCACATAGTCATTGGCTTCCCCTTCCAGGATTAAAGTCATGCCAGAAATGTTAAAGGCACCAAAACTTTGACCCGCAGACCCGCTAAACCGGAGGACAATTTGACCGCTGAAGCCGGTATTGCCGTATTTGCTGGCAATTTGACCGGAAACGCGGGCACCGACGGAGCGATCGGTGTTGATAATTTTGACGGTTTTGTCCGCTGTCCCATGATTGGCGATCGCCTCGGAAATTTCCGGGCAGGCTAATAACTCATCATCCAACACTGGCCCATTGGTATGGACTTCGGGATGATTTAACCAATCGCGGTTTTCCCGCGTATCGGGCAAATTCAGCAGGGAATTCAGGTTAATGGTCTTAGTTTTGGCTAACTGCAACCCTTGACGGGGGGTTAAGAGATCGGCGCGACCGATGACCTCATTTAAGGAACGATAGCCCAACCGCGCCAATAGTTGCCGCACTTCTTCCGCCACAAAATAGAAGAAATTGACGACGTACTCGGGCATTCCACTAAACCGCTTGCGGAGTTTCTCCTGCTGGGTTGTCACACCCACCGGGCAAGAGTTCATGTGGCAAATCCGCGCCATAATGCAACCTTCGGCAATCATGGCAATGGACCCAAAGCCGTATTCTTCCGCGCCCATTAAGGCGGCCATCATCACATCCATGCCGCATTTCATGCCACCGTCAGCCCGCAATAGGACGCGATCGCGCAGCTTATTCTGCATCAGGGTGCGGTGGACTTCCGTTAAGCCCAACTCCCAGGGAACCCCCGCGTGTTTGATGGAACTCAACGGCGAAGCGCCCGTACCTCCGTCATGGCCGGAAATTTGAATAATATCTGCGTTGGCTTTGGCCACCCCAGCAGCGATCGTGCCAATCCCAATTTCCGCCACTAATTTCACCGATACCTTAGCTTGGGGATTAATTTGGTGCAAGTCAAAAATTAACTGAGCCAAATCCTCAATACTGTAGATATCGTGGTGGGGCGGTGGGGAAATCAACGGCACTCCGGGCTTAGATTTCCGCAACATGGCGATATAGGGACTGACTTTTTTACCGGGCAATTGACCGCCTTCTCCCGGTTTTGCCCCTTGAGCCACTTTAATTTCCAGTTGCTTACCGCTCATCAGGTATTCTGGTGTGACCCCAAAGCGACCGGAAGCGATTTGTTTAATGGCAGAAGAGGCGGTGTCTCCGTTGCGTAGACCCCGCAAATATGGCCGAGAAGGGGATTGTCCGTTTTCATCCACATCATTGATCGTCCCAAACCGCCAGGGATCTTCGCCTCCTTCCCCAGAGTTGGACTTACCACCCATCCGGTTCATGGCGATCGCCAGAGTTTCGTGGGCTTCGGGAGAAAGTGCCCCCAGAGACATTCCCCCAGTGCAGAACCGTTTGACAATTTCTTCCACGGGTTCCACTTCGGCAATATCAATAGATGGGCGTTCGCTTTGCAAATCTAGTAAATCCCGTAGATTCACAATCGGACTATTTTTCAGATATTCCTGATAAAGCTGATAATGGTCAAATTCGTTAGTTTTAACAGCCTGATGCAATAACTTAGCTAAATCAGGATTATTGGCATGATATTCCCCACTGGGACGATGTTGGACAAAGCCAAAATTTTCCAGTTTTTTGAGAGTCCCGGTTTCTCCAAGAGTTTCTGGAAAAGCTTTGCCGTGAAATGCCATAACTTCCCGTGCCACATCAGCTACAGACAAGCCGCCAATGCGGGAAACCGTGCCTTCAAAGGCGATATTTAACAAATCTTCGCCAATCCCAATTGCCTCGAAAATTTGCGCTCCTTTGTAACTGGCTAATAAAGAAATTCCCATTTTTGAGAGAATTTTTAATAAGCCAGCTTCTACGGCTTTGCAATAATTTTCTTGAGCTTTTTCTAAGGAAATTGCTTCAATTTGTCCTCGTTCCATCATCTTTTGGGTCTTAGAATTAGACCACCAATGCCGCACCGTTTCTAATGCTAAGTAAGGACAAACTGCGGATGCGCCATAACCAATTAAACAAGCAAAATGATGGGTAGTCCAACATTGGGCAGTTTCCACCACAATTGAAGCTTGAGTGCGTAAACCTTCCCGGATTAAATGGTATTGAACCGTGCCCACTGCCAACAACGGCGGAATATATGTAATATTGGCACTGATTTCGGAGAAACCGGGTTTCTGGAGATGGCGATCGCTCAAAATGATAATCTTATTTCCGGCGGCCACCGCTTCAGAAACGGATTTTTTCAATGCTGCTAAAGCATTAGCTAAATCATCGGAACCTGTACCGATCTCATACAAAGTCGATATCCGAGCGACGTTAATGCCATGCCCATTGCCGGTAGAAATTAAATTTTCTAATTCCGGTTCATTGAGAATTGGTGACATTAATTGCAACTGTTTGGCATGGGCGGCATCTTCTTCTAATAAATTGCGATGTCCCCCTAGATAAACTTCTAGGGACATGACCAAACTTTCCCGCAATGGGTCGATCGCCGGGTTAGTAACTTGGGCAAACCGTTGCTTAAAATAGTCGTAAAGCAAATAAGGCTTATCGGACAAAACCGCCAACGGGGTATCATTGCCCATACAAAATGTGGCTTCTTTCCCGGTTTCCGCCATTGCCTGAATCATCATTTCCACATCTTCCGTGGAATAGCCGAAAATAACTTGCGATCGCCGCAAAGTTGGCTCATCTAATTGAGGGGCCGGTAAATGGCCATGACGTTCAAAGACAAAGCGACTTTGCAACCACTGCTTATAGGGTCGGGCTTGGGCAACGCGCTGCTTAATGTCCCAATTATGGAGAACTTCCCCACTTTCCAGGTCTACCACCATCATTTGACCGGGGCCGAGGCGTCCTTTTTCCACAATTTCCGACTCAACCAAAGGCACTACCCCAGCTTCCGAGGAAACCACCACCAAGCCAGAACGAGTAATCGCATATCGGGCAGGGCGTAAACCATTCCGGTCTAAGCTGGCACCTACCTGCTTACCATCGCTAAACACTAACAAAGCCGGGCCATCCCAAGCTTCCATTACCCCGGCATTGTAATCATAAAAATCGACAATTTCTGGGTGATCGGCCAAGTCGGGCTGATTCCGAAACGCTTCGGGCACCAGCATCATAATCGCTTCCGCAGGGCTACGTTGCGATCGCACCAGCAACTCAAACACATTATCTAAATTTGCCGAATCACTATTATCGGTGCGAACAAATGGCATCAGGTCAGAAATGCGATCGCCCCAACATTCATGGGACAAATTCGCCTGCCGCGCGGTCATCCAGTTCATATTGCCCAGCAGGGTATTGATTTCGCCATTATGTCCCAACAAGCGCATCGGTTGCGCCAAGGGCCAGCGGGGCATTGTGTTAGTGCTAAAGCGGCGGTGGAATACGGCAAACGAACTCTTATAAGCGGGATTGGTCATGTCCTGATAAAACTCGCCCAGGACTGCGCCGCGTACCATGCCTTTATAGACAATCGTGCGGCAGGAAAACGAACACATATAGTAGTTATCGGCCCAAGAAATTACCCCGGTTTGATTTAAGGCATCGCCCACCACCCGACGGGCTAAATATAAAGACCGTTCCAGTTCATCCCCGGTTTGCGTGGGATGGAATACCAGCAATTGAGAAATCATCGGTTCGGTTTCTCTGGCTTGGATTCCCAGCACTTCTTGTTTCACGGGCACCACCCGCCACCCAAGCACCTGAAATCCTTCTTTGACCAAAACTTTCTCGGTGACATCAACAGCCAAAGCGCGATCGGCATTATCCAGGGGCAAAAATACCATCGCCACACCGATATGTTGCCGTTGGTTGGCAATCAGCGAACGAGTTTCTTCAGTCAAAGCGGTGTCTTGGGCCAACAGTTCCCAAGGAATTGCCGTGAGAATTCCCGAACCGTCTCCAGAATCGCGATCGGCACTGCAACCGCCGCGATGTTCCATACAAGCAAGGGCTGGCAAAGCTTCTACAATAATGTCATGGCTGGCCACCCCTTTAGAGTCAGCCACAAAGCCAACTCCACAAGCATCTCGTTCTTCGACTAACCAACGTTGTCCCTGAAACTCGTTAGTAGTTTTTTGTACTTCAGTCATTTTGTCCTTTGTCCTTTGTCTGTTGTTGCTTTGTTATTGATTATTGATTATTTGTTATTTGACGCAAAATCAATAACCAATGGATAATAACCAATAACTAATAACGAATTACGATTTATAGGTTTTTGGATCCATTTATGGGGGATCTGATTATAACAAAAAAATAAAACAATATTGCATCCATCTATTTAGGTTTCTTGGTGGGGAGGCAAAGATTGACCCAAGAAACCCGGTTTCTTGTCCCTGGGGCGGTGGGGTGGCAGTAACGCACCATAAGCAATTTGGTAGGGTGCGTTAGGCGGATAAAAATTTATGGCTCCAATTAACAATTACCCGATCCGCCTAGACGCACCATTGAAAAACAGAAAGGTGCGTCTAGGCGGACTTATAAATTTTGGTAAAAATTCCAATTTTATTGCCGCCTAACACACCCTACCAAAACCTTAATTGACCCAGAAAAGAAACCGGGTTTCTATGAAAACCTTGGTTGGGTGACAGAGATGCTGCATAGAAACCCAGACCAGATGAATCCCTGGTTTCTGCTTGCGCGATCGCCTCTAACCGACCAACCAAGAAACCGGTTTTCTATGAGAAGGTTGCTGGGGTGGTCAGAAACCGGGTTTCTATGAAGGTTTTGGTGGGGTGACAGAGATTGTATAAAGAAACCCGGTTTCTCAACTGCCCGGTTTCTGAACATAAGCGCGATCGCTCAAGAAATATCCCCGCGATATCACTCAATCAGTGATACAATCTGACTAAGTATTTTTGTTTCAAGATTCTTACGCAATAGCCTAATCCTATGAATACCCTCGACCAAGTGCTAGAAACTGCTTTACAACTTCCCTACGAACAGCAGGAAATGCTGATTAAAATTCTGCAAAATCGCCACCACGAAAGTAGCAGGACAGAAATCGCTACCGATGCCACAAAAACCTTAGCTGAATTCCATGCAGGCAAATTTCAACATCAGTCTGCCGAGGATATTATTCTCACACTGCGCCAGTCTTTGCAGGAGCCAGAAGCATGAGTCCGCTGGTTTTAACCCCTAAATTCAAACGAGCATTCCGTAAATTTGTCAAGGGAAACCCCGACCTTCAGCAACGTATTGAAAACACTCTTAGAGAAATGGAAGCAGACATATTTGCCCCCTCCCTGGGGACACATAAACTCAGCGGGCAACTTGAAGGTCTTAAGTCCTGTTCCTGTGGCTATGATTGTCGGATTGTCTTTTCGATTGAAAAAGATCCAGAAACTAATAGTCAAGTAATTGTTTTGCTTGATATCGGAACCCACGATCAAGTGTATTAACGGCTTCAATAAAATATCAAAATTGCAATTTTATCAACAGCGATCGCCTCTAACCGACCAACCAAGAAACCGGTAATCGGATGAAAACCTTGGTGGGGTGATAAAGAAACCCGGTTTAAGTTCGTAGTTGCGCTGCCTTCGCGATCGCCTTCGAGAAAGAAACGACCAAGAAACCGGGTTTCTATGAGAAGGTTGGTGGGGTGACAGATATGCTACAAAGAAACCCGGTTTCTGAATCCCTGGTTTCTAAATCCCTGGTTTCTGAATTCAATCCCAGCGCCGATTTTTCACATATTCTCTCAATACCGGATTGAGGATAAATTCGGTGGTCTCTTCTCCGGGTTTGATTTCCACAAAAAAGCGCCTACCCAGAGATTTAATCGCAGTCAACAACTCCCCAGAGGATAATTCTGTCAACTTTAATAGTTGTGGCAAATTTATCGGGTCTCTGATCATCGCAAGCTGAAGAATCACCGACTGTTCGGCTAATGTGAAATCTGGAAACTGTTGGTCTAACTGCACCTGCAACGGTTCCCATAAAATTGGAGTTTGATAGGCTAAAAATTCCGCTACTCGACCAGCAAATAATTCTCGGATTTCAGTAGCGGTTAACTCTAGCCACAGCGGATTTCCGTGATACAGATCAATTAACTTTTCCCACTTATCTGGATCCGATAAATTGTGCGCTTGTAATATTTCTTTGGCTGCTTCACCTAAACCTGACAATACCAGCGATCGCACCGGAGAATTTTGTTTTTCCCAACAGTCGATCGCCAAGGGCTTTTCATTGGCGATCGCCACGATACAACTTTGATGGGTGACATCTGCGATCGTCTTGAAAAATAGCCGATAATGTTCATAACCCGACCAATCTTCACCGGCCACTTTTCCCTTATGGAACAGGATTTGCCAATCATCGATGACAATCAAACAGCGATACTGACGCAAATATTTAATCAGTTGTGAAATTTGTTTTTCGGGGCGATCGCACATCTGGCTATTCGGGGAAAAAATAGTCAGCAAACTGACCAGGATATCATTCAAATTAGCATAAAAATGCAGATTGCGATAGATGACATATTCAAACTGAGGTTTAATTTGCTCAACCAAACGTAGCGCCAAAGTTGTTTTACCAATGCCACCAAATCCGCAAAGTGCCACCAAACGAGAACGTTCTTTAATAATCCACTCTTCCAGCTTCGCGAGTTCTATGGTTCTGCCGTAAAAGTTGAAAATTTCCGGGGCTGTATCTAAGTCTAGATGCGGTTCATTTTCAGTTGCCTGGGGTTTTGGGAAATTTGTGGGCGACGATCCCTGATGACGTTCTGAACAAACAAAGTTAGTAACTGTTGCATTATCTCCAAGAATATCGCCAACAATGCCGGATGAATAATTATAAAAATTTACTTTCTCTAATATCGCTTTAAAATTTGCCTTACTAACCTCTTTCCCCAACCCTTTCGAGAGAATATTCCAAAGTTCTGCCCCCCGATCTCTCACATGACCTTCACCAGCATAAGTCCCTTCTGCAATTTCCGAATAAGTCTGACCATTCAAAGTGCCTTGCAGTATCGTTTCTTGCAGATAGTCCAGATGCTTTCCCGTCTGAGTAAAAACTAGATCATCTGCCAACTTCAACACTTCCGTAATTTCCATAGGTCAATGAGGATAACGGTTTTGGCTATTATATCCGATTTTTCCGACATTTCCGACATTTCCTCATTTTTACAGATAAATCTTGCCTGGGAATAAACCCCCCGTACTATAGGATCCACTTTCCTGACCGACATTTCCGACATTTCCGATCCGGTTGTCGGAAAAAATGCCCGATTTTTCCGACTGACAGAAGTTAAGGGATTAATGTACTCTTGCTATAGTAAGACTTTTATACCAAATACGGTTGCCAAAACCCGTTTATAAAGCCATCTGTCATTCCCGCCGATGGCGGCCTTCGCGGGGGTAAACTCCTGCGGGAATCCACAAGTGTTTTAGGGGATTATCGTAGGGGCGATTCGCGAATCGCCCCTACTAGAAGAACCGGATTTGGTATTAGTTGGTAAGCTGCGTCCTTGCGGGGCAAAATTTATATTTCAAATTTATATTTCAAGTTAACAATCTCCATATACGGACACATTTTTAGGTCTGTAAATTGTGCGAACATCGGGGATTTGTAAATCTCCGTAAAAATTCCAAGGTTGTCACCGCAATGATCCACCCTAGCAAAAAGTTAATGTAGTCGCAATAGTCCCTATCCCCGCATAAATTCGTCCCTTGCTTCAACAACAAGCTTGACGCTCTTGGTTGGTTGATAGTAGTATCCTGAAATTTTGGTACTGATAATAGGAGAAAATTTTATGACAGTTCATTTAAATGTTTGGCAAATTTTAAAGATCGGATCCAATGCATATAAGTTCTACCAATTCTGTCAAAAATACAAAGATAAGCAAGAGTCTGATGCCCTGTATAATGAGATACTTAGCGCGGGCTGTGCGGATGTATATGAACTTGATCCATCTGAAATAAAGTCTGCTTTTGATTTATTGCCAGCCAAAGATAAAACGAAGGTTCTAGAATCTTATCCTGATTTTTTTGAAACGCTTGAGTTTCTTGAAAAAGCAGAAACACAAGAAATGTTGCGTCAAATGAAGCGCCAAAAGTATGCAGTTGAAAACGGTGTATTCCTAAGCTTGAGCGGACTTGGTAGCCAATTAGAAAATGCTGGTGATGATACATTCCTGCGTGACCTTGATATGGCTATTGGTCGAGAAGAGATTAAGCAGGGTCTTCAAAAAGCTTTAAATGATTATCCGGGGGCTTCAATTACCATTAGCTTCATTGAGCCTTGACATAAAGTTCGACTATTAGATTAACCACAAAACTCAGCAGAGGGTAAAATGCCAAAAGGTTTGTTTAGCTACAATAAAAATGATGAAGTATCGCAATTTTGTGTGGCAGCGATAGGAGCTATATTTTTTATGGTGTTCGACCAGAGTAAAATATCTTCTAATTCTTCAGAGCTTAGGTTTAATGTGGCAGTAACAATTTGTTTAGCCAAGCGATTAGGTACTGATAGATTATACCATATCGGAAAGCATTATGCCCAGCAAAAAAAATTAACTCCAGAAGAAGATAGTCTTATTAGACAAGAAATCCGGCGTTTGTTCAGTAACCCATACACTGTACCTAGCATTGAAAGTACATTAGAGGTATGGGATATTCCTGTTTCTGTTAATTGGTCTTCAACATCCTAGTCTAATCAATTGGAATTTTCAAGAAATGCCAGCAGATTTTAATTGATGATAGATTAGTGGGTAGGGTGCGTTAGTCGGGGCAAAATTCCTGGAGAAAATCAACAATTTCCTTTCCCTGCCCCCGTGAAGACGGGGGCAGGCTGTCTGTATGTAGGGGCGAAGCATTCTGGCAATTAATTCTGGGTTTTGACAGTCAATATTTATATCCGAATGCTTCGCCCTTACCGGCAGTTACAGCGGTTTTCTGATTACTGAACCACCGTAGGGCGAAGCATTCCGGGATAAAATTTCGGTTTTTTACCCATAAATTATTTGCCGGAATGCTTCGCCCCTACAGATATAATTAAAATACCATGAATTCAACATCAGAAATCCCTACTTTTTTTAATAAAAATATAATTTAATCATCATTTTCAATATCATCAAAAACTGGCGGCCAAAGTTCTACAATGGGCAACTCCCAACCGGGGAATAATTCGGGGATGCTTAATGTATCTTCATTCCCCAATGTCACGGCTTCTCCCGTAGGACGATAAATAGTTTTTCCTCATCTGGGTCAATTAACATCTTCCCGTAAGGTTGCTTGAACTTTTTCTAAGTCTTTGACGGTCATCGTGGCCATAACAACAGACTCCAATAATCAAGACTATTAATCAAGACTATGCTCATTTTAGCGAGGGATTGACTCCCTTGTTGGGGGCGATCGCCTGAAAAAATTTCCCAAAATGAGGCCGCTGACTTTAAGCATAAAAGCCGATAAGTATAAAAATCGATCGGCGATCGCGCACTTAATTTTCCGGTCAGTTTGTTAATTTTTATTAAATTACTAACTTAAGTGATAATCGATCCGCCCACCTTTGGTCAGCATATCGATCCGATCTGAATTAATTAAAACCGCCGATATTGCCTATTTTATCAGGTTAATTCAAGCATATTTTAGTCAAAAATATTTGGACTAAAGTGTGAAACTATATCACTATAGTATCTAAATCTCAAAAATTAAGGGCGATCGCTTTTCTGATTTCGGATCCTAGCAGTTTTGTTTTCTGGTGGTGCCAGTGGGCGCGGGGGGGGGAAATACCCCAAATTTCCCCGTGAATTTAGCGGTAAGAGTTGACAAATTGACACAAACAAGGTATCTTTAGCAAAAAAAGATGAATGGTAGTCGTTGGCAGGTCTTTAAAGGAAAGCTTTTTTGCTGAACGAATAGAAACCGTCAGAAGTTCACTAGAAATTGGCGTCGGTTTGCTAACTAAATAGTAAATCTATTTAAAATTTCTGAGTAATTTCCCACGACCCATCATCGAAACGGCTTGTTAAGGTTGAGGGTTTTTTGTGACAATTTACGTTGGCAATTTGTCCTACCAGGCAACGGAGGACGACTTGAAAACTATTTTTGCAGAGTACGGCTCAGTTAAGCGAGTGGTGCTTCCCACCGATCGCGAAACAGGTAAGATGCGGGGCTTTGCTTTTGTAGAAATGAAAGATGACGCTGAAGAAAACGCAGCGATCGAAGAATTAAACGAAGCAGAATGGATGGGGCGCGTCTTGCGAGTCAACAAAGCTCGTCCAAAAGAAGAAGGAGGGAACCGATCCGGTGGTGGCGGTCATCGCGGTGGTGGTGGCAGATACTAAATTATTTAATCCTCTGTCTCCCATAAACTGCGATACACTTTGACCTCAAACAGCGATTTTTTAATCGCCGCTCAAAGCCGGTCGAAGTAAATCGTCAACTCATCGCCGATTGCACCTCTGCTTGGAGGATAAAACATTTGACTAAATATTTAAACCCCTCACCCCGATCGCACATCTGATCGCACAGAGAAACTGTCCGGGCAGCGAGGGGTTTTCTTATACAGCTTGTTCAGGAATAATCAGATTGGCTTTCTATTTATATTGTAGGGTGGACATGCATTTAACCATCCTATATGGTAGGGTGGTTAAATGCATGCCCACCCTACGAACTACCACCAATTCTGGATGTTAATTTATGCCTGCCACGATTGCATTAATTGCCCATGACCGGAAAAAAGACGAGTTAGTGGCTTTTGTCAAAAAATATTCAGCAGTGTTTGCTCGCTACAAATTGATCGCCACAGGAACTAGCGGACAACGCATTCAACAAGGAACAGGTTTAGAAGTGACGCGATTGTTATCCGGGCCAATGGGAGGGGATGCTCAAATCGCCGATCGCCTAGTCACAGGGCAACTAGCTGCGGTAATCTTTTTAATCGATCCCCTCTACGCACAACCCCATGAGCCAGATATCCAAGCCTTACAACGCCTTGCAGCAGTTCACAATGTCCTATTGGCGATTAATTTAGCCACCGCAGAAGCGATCGTCTTAGCATTAGCCCAATCCTATATTGCCCACTTAATTTATAACCCCATTGCCGGTCAAGGGAATGCGGAAGAAGACTTAAATTTAATCCAAAAAATATTAGAACCGCAAATCCATTTAGAAGTTCACTTAACTACTCCAGAAATTAGCGCCGAAGAATTAGCAAAGCGGGCGATCGCTGCTCAACCGGATATGATCATTGCCTCTGGGGGAGATGGCACCATTTCCGCTGTAGCAGGGCAATTAATTAACACCAACATTCCATTAGGAATTATTCCCAGGGGAACCGCCAATGCTTTTGCCGCTGCCCTAGGAATTCCCACCACAATTACCCCAATTAGAAGTGCTTGTGAAGTTATTTTAGCAGGCAAAACTTTGGTCGTTGATGCCGCTTACTGCAACGATTTACCCATGATATTACTTGCCGGAATTGGCTTTGAAGCAGAAACCGTTGAACGGGCTTCACGGGAAGCCAAAAACCGCTGGGGGGCATTGGCTTATATTATTGCTGGTTTTCAACAGTTAAATCAACAAGAACTCTTTGAAACTGAAATAGAAATCAAAGGAGTAATTAGAAACTTTAAAGCAGCGGCAGTCACCATTGCCAATGCAGCGCCCCCCAGTTCTATTATGGCTCAAGGCATGGGGGAAGTCGTCGCAACTGATGGTTTATTAAATGTCACCATTGCCGCCCCAGAAAGTGAATTAAAAATAGTCAACACAATGGTGGATCTTTTGGGCGCGGCATTACTGGGAACTCCCACAAATCGCCTAGATATTATTAATTTGCGGACTCAAAAAATCAAAGTGCGAACAAACCCTGCCCAAAAAGTTGTATTAGATGGAGAAATTATTGGCACGACTCCCATAGAAATCCAATGTATTTCTAATGCCTTAACTGTATTGGCGCCGCCAAAGAAAGGGGGAGAAATCGTTCAGCCAGAGTAAAAGCAATATAATACCTTTTTCAATAAAAAATGCCTATTCGTAGGTTGGGTCCACCGTCCACGAAACCCAACCTATACAGTTTTCAATAAAAAATGCAGCAATCGATCCAGTGGGGATAAAATTTATTGCTATACGAGGTTAATTTGGGCGCAAGCATTGCTCTTTACTGTTGCATCTTTAATCATACCAATTTCAAAAATTATTGCTATACGAGGTTAATTTGGGCGCAAGCATTGCGTCCCTACAGATAAATCACCAGAAGCTTGTAGGGGCGCAATGCTTGCGCCCCTAATGTTGCATATTTGCCCCTAATGTTGCATATTTAATTAGAAATGGTATTAGAAAGGGTATAAAAAGTAAAAACAATTTCTGCCCCCCATCCCTCAGACTAAATGCTGACAAAATATCAGCAGCAATTATCGCTGCTTTTCCACCAAATTACTCCGATTATTCCGCCACCCAAATGGCATGAAATCCATAAGGAACTCGCTGGGGAATCATCACCCTGGCAACAGGTTTTTCGGTCAAATTTTGAGCATCAAAAACCACCAATTCTGATTGCTGTTCATTCTCATCATGGACAAAAGTAATTAACCAACCATCATCTTCAACCGTGGCACCGGGACGAGGGGCAAATACTGCTTCACCCCCATAACGACCAGCCCCAAAGTGATGAGTTTCTGACTGACCTTTTTCTAGGTCATACTTAATGACACCCTCAAACAAAGGCATGGTATTCTTGGCCATTTTTCCAGTGTAACCATATCGGTTTTTACGCCCTAATAAGGTTTCATTCATCCGAGGAAATTCTGAAGCCACATCATCCAGCATTTGCTCGCTAACATTGCCGGTTTTGAGATTAAATCGCCATTGATATAAACGAGGAATACTCGCATCCGGGTCGCTATTTGCCTCTGGAACTGGGACAACATTCATCGCACTCATGCGACAGGCGATCAAAACCACTTCATCCCCTGCTTCGTAAGCATTGAGAATATGAAATATGAAGCAACTAGAACTCTCAAACCAGCGAATATTATCGCGATCGCCATGACGGGGCAGGATACCAAAACGACTGGGTAAATCCCGTTCAAACATTAAAAAAGGTTGCCCTTTTTGCATCCGTTCGGGGCGAAAAGTTAGGGGCAAGTCCATAAATATAGTGTAATTTTCAGTAATAGCAAAATCGTGCATCATTACTGGGGTTGGCAACTCAATGGGGACAGTCTGTAACAATTCCCCAGTGGAGGAAACCACACTATATTTTAAGTAGGGTGGTTGGGCTAATGAATACCCAAAAAACATCATTTCCCCGGTCACGGGGTCTACTTTCGGGTGGGCGGTAAAGGCCGATGCTAATTTACCATTGTAATTATATGCGCCGATGGTGTCTAAGTCTGGTAGCTGAATGGCGTGGGGGGTTCCAGCTTCCCAAAGGGCCAGCAGTTGCCCGGAATGCCAGACTAAGGCGGTGTTGGCGACATTTTTCACCGGGCCATAGGGATTATCCATTTGCGGTGGTTCTAAAAGTCCTGACCAGATGGCTTTTCCGGCTTGATGTTCGATTTGATATCCTTGGGTGCGGACATAGCGGTTCCGATAGGAAGCTTTGCCGTTGTGAATTTTCACCCCGTGTAACATTCCATCGCCATCAAACCAGTGATATTGCCCGATCGCCGGAAATTGGGGATTTGGGCCATTGCGAACGAACATCCCAGAGAGGTCCGCAGGCAGTTCACCAATGACTTTGAGGTTTTCTGCCGTAATTTCTTGGTGAATTGGGCTAAAATTGCCGTCCAGATAAGGATTGACTAAAGTTGAGACCATGATTTTTTAACGAGTACCAGTCAGTTGAATCACTTGATGATTAATTCAGCTTAAATCGATTTGGGGAAAATTGCTCAGATTAAGGGCAGGAGAAACTATCTAGGGGCGATCGCTTGGCAATCGAAGCAGATATAACAGATTTATAACCAGCTAATTATAACCAGCTAATTATGGTGGCGTTCAGATCCGGTTTAGCATTCGATCGATTAACATAAGATCCAATCAGAACAAGACTTGAATTTTTTGCTTCAGTTAGCGATCGCCTCTAAACCGGATGCAGTAAACGGGATATTGGCCAATTTTTATAGTTTTGAGTAAGCGAAAAGTTTTCCCTTGCCAAAGTTTAACTGTCCGGTCTTCACTGGCAGTTACCAGTAAATTTCCCGCCGCATTAAAACTAACACTATATATAATATGTTCATGGGCGATAATTTTATGGAGTAATGTGCCATCTAACCCCCAAATATTCACAATTCCATCAGCCCCCCCAGAGGCGATTAAATCCCCATTAGGGTGAAAACAAGTAGCGATCGCCGCATTATCATGTCCCCGGAATGTTTCCACCTGTCCACCCCTACCCCAAACTCGATCTCTGACCCATAATTTTACAGTGTTGTCCCGACTTCCAGAAACAATTTTGTCACCTTCGGGACTAAAATTTACTGAGTAAACGATATCTTGATGACCGGATAAGGTTCTTAAACAAATACCATCTAAATGCCAAAGTTTCACGGTTCCATCTGCTCCCGCAGTGGCAATTAATTTTCCTGCGGGCATGAAACTGAGGCCAAAAAGTCCATTCATTTGAGCTTTAATGGTTTTGCTTAAATCGCCATTTAACCGCCAGAATTTTATGGTATCATCAGCGCTGGCTGAAGCAAATTTTTGTCCATCTGGACTAAAATATAGGGCAAATACGGCATCACGATGGCTGTTCAATGTTCGCTGAGGCACATAATTACTGGTAAACAAATTCCACCGCCAAATTTTGATTTGGCCATCAGCACTGCCAGAAACTAATAAATTGCGATCGCGACTAAAAGCTATGGTTAATATAGCAGATTTATGCCCTTTGAGACTTGCCTGTAACTTGCCATTGAGTTGCCATAGTCTGATAGTGCGATCGCCCACCGCCCCTGCTAATAAATCTTCGCTTTTCATTATTGATATTTTTAGCCAATCTGATTTAAAATGATTACTGAATATAATACATCCGAGAAAAGTGCCATGTCTTTAAATCTCCGATTAATTCCTTGGCTGCTCGTTTTATTGATGACCGCTTGTTCCGCTTCCACCGAATCAAAATCAGAAAATACCTCCCTAGAGGGTAATTCTTCCGTCGGTCAAGAAACCCCGAACAGCAATCAAGAAAGTGGCAAGGAAAATTCATCCTTAATTCCACTAAATTCTCCCGCAGGTGAGCAACTTTTAATCAGCAGTAATGCCAGACAAGATTACTTGCCTTTAAGTATTCATTTTGTCACCCAAGACAATCTCGCTTATTGTGGGGTAGCGAGTATGGTAATGGTGCTTAATTCCTTGGAAATTCCCGCACCAGTGGCGACTGAATATAGACAGGCTGAATTTTTTACTCAGAACAATTTGTTTAATGAAAAAACCGAAAAAATTATCCCAGCCCAAAAGATTTCTCGACAAGGAATGACTTTGGCGGAACTCGGTCAATTGTTGGCCACTTACCCAATTAAAGTAGAAGTGTATCATAGTAGTGACAGTAGTCTGCCAGAATTTCGCCAAAAGGTAGTAGAAAATCTTCAACAACCGGATAATTTTGTGTTAGTTAACTATTTGCGGAGTGCGATCGGGCAAAAAACCGGGGGTCATATCTCTCCTTTAGCTGCCTATAACCAAGAAACCGATAGTTTTTTAATTTTGGATGTTTCTCGTTATAAATATCCACCGATTTGGGTGAAAGCCGAAGAACTTTGGCAGGCGATGAATACAGAAGATAAAACTTCTGGTAAGACTAGAGGCTTTGTTTTAGTCAGTAAAAATTAAAAGCTAACAGGCTAAACATCAGAAAGGCACCAAAATAAATAGCCTAAATAGGCGAAATAGGCGAAAATCTAAAAAATATAAAAGCAGGTTTGCCAAGGCGGATTTTGGCCAATGGACTGCGATCGCATTGTGTCCGATCGCATTGTGTCCGATCGCATTGTGTCCGATCGCATTGTGTCCGATCGCATTTTGTCGGTTGGCTTTTTTCCCGTCCCTTGAAGGCAACTGAGTGTTATTTGCTGGCTTTTACACCCGTCCCTGGGTTGAATTGTGAATATAAATTAATCAAGATAATTTTTTAGGATATTTCCTTTAATTTATTGCCAAAAAATGCCATAATACTTTTTAAATATCGTCAAAAAATCTCAAGATTATGAGTAACTTGCTAAAAGGAATGAATCTCTATCTAATTGGCATGATGGGTGCGGGAAAAAGTACCGTAGGACGGGCGATCGCCCATCAGGTAGGATATCACTTTTTTGATACTGATGACTTAATTGCCCAATTAGCCGGACAATCAATTAATGAAATTTTTGCCACCATTGGGGAAGATGGTTTTCGGGATTTAGAAACTCAGGTAATTAGCGAACTTTGTGCCTATAAAAATTTGGTAGTTGCCACCGGGGGCGGTCTGATTATCCGGCAGAAAAACTGGAGCTATCTACAACATGGGGTCGTAGTATGGTTGGATGTGCCCGTAGAGGAACTTTATGCCCGTCTTCAAGAGGATACGACCCGACCTTTGTTAAGAGATCCTGACCCATTGGGCAAATTAAAGAGTCTTTTAAGCGATCGCCTCAAGATGTATGCTCAAGCGGATGTCCACATCAAAGTGGGCAAAGATGAAACACCGGATGAATTAGCCGCCAGAATCTTAAAAGAAATTCCCTTTTCCCACCCGAAAACTCCCAGGGAAAATCATCATAATTGATTAAGATTTTAGCGTTTTTTTTCCTCTATAATCTCTAACATAGGCGAAATCATCCCATGAGTCGATTCACATCAAACATTGGTGACAATCCTCAATACTGATTCCCCGGAATTTAGACAAATATGGTGACTGATATGATGACTGAAAATCAATCTCTGCAAAACCTACCGGATAGCGTTCGCGTCAAAGTGCTCAGTGAAGCACTGCCCTACATTCAAAGGTTTTCCGGTCGCACGGTCGTAGTGAAATATGGCGGGGCGGCAATGAAAGATAGCACACTCAAAGATCAAGTCATGCGCGACTTGGTATTTCTTTCCTGTGTGGGAATGCGTCCGGTCCTCGTCCACGGTGGCGGACCAGAAATTAATTCTTGGTTGGCCAAATTAAATATTGAGCCGCAATTTAAAGATGGTTTACGAGTCACCGATGCGGCTACAATGGATGTAGTAGAAATGGTACTCGTAGGCCGAGTCAATAAAGAAATTGTCTCACTAATTAGTCAGGCTGGTGGCAAAGCAGTCGGTATTTGTGGCAAGGATGGCAATTTGATTAAAGCCCGACCAGAAGGTCGTCAAGGAATTGGCTTTGTGGGGGAAGTCAATTCTGTGAATATCAAAATTTTGGATTGCTTAGTCAGCAACGGTTATATTCCCGTGGTTTCCAGTGTGGCTGCTGATGAAAATGGCCAAGCTTATAATATTAATGCGGATACGGTAGCCGGAGAAATTGCCGCTGCTTTAGGGGCAGAAAAATTGATTTTAATGACCGATACTGTGGGCATCTTGGAGGATTATCACGATCCCTCGACTTTACTGGATAAATTAGATATTAACAAAGCCCGCGATTTAATTCAAAATGGGATAGTTTCTGGGGGGATGATTCCCAAGGTGAATTGCTGCGTGCGATCGCTTGCCCAAGGTGTGCGGGCTGGTCATATTATTGATGGTCGAATTCCCCATTCTTTACTGTTAGAAATCTTTACCGACAAGGGCATTGGTTCCATGATTGTGGCTTCCGAATATATTCGGCAAATGTAGAGTTGGTGAGGAAAGAGGTTAGAGGAGAGAGGAAAGAGTCTCTTTTCTAGGCATCTCTTTCCTCTTTTCTAGGCATCTCTTTCCTCTTTTCTAGGCATCTCTTTCCTCTTTTCTAGGCATCTCTTTCCTCTTTTCTAGGCATCTCTTTCCTATACTGAAAATAAACTTTGGCCTCAAGTTTCTGTTCTGTCTGATTCTAATTGTTGCAACGCTTCTTGACGATAACCGAGCACATCTGGATCGTTGGGTTGCAGTGCCAAAGCTCGATCGAAAGAGTCGATCGCTTCTTGGGGTTGCTGACAGTTCATCAAGGCTAAACCCCGCACCACCCAAGCGGGATGATAATTCGGCTGTTGCTGAATCACTCGATCTAAACAAGCGATCGCTTCAGGGTAGTTTTTTTCATTCATAAAACAAATGCCTCGGTTAAACCAAGCATCGGGATAATGCGGTTGATGGGCAAGGGCTCGATCGTAAGAAGCGATCGCTTCAGAGTATCTCTCTAAATGTAATAAAGCATTGCCCCGATTACTCCAAGCCTCCGCAAAATCTGGCTTTAATTTCAGCGCTTGTTCGTGAGAATAAATCGCCTCTTCATATCGTTCTAATTGGGAAAGAACAACGCCGCGATTTTGCCACGCATTCATAAAATCGGGCTTGAGTTGCAAGCATTTCTCGTAAGAATCATTCGCTTCTTGGGGACGCTTGAGTAAAGTCAAAGTAAATCCCCGATTAAACCATATATTAGAGTTATCCGGATTCAAATCGATCGCCGTATTAAAGATAATCAGTGCATCTTCATACTCTTGTAAATTAAATAGTACCGCCCCTAAATTACTCCAAGCTTCAATAAAATCTGGCTTTAGCTTTAACGACTGTTGATAAGCAGCGATCGCCCCAGCAAAATCCCCTGCCTGAAATTTCTGATTGCCCTCCTCAAACAAACTCTGAACCACTTCCAGATTTTCTGGGGTCAGATTTTCTGGGGTCAGATTTTCTGGCGTCATATCTTCTGATGTTTCGGCTTCCGAACGGTCTACTCCTGCTTCCTCCTCCGTTGGTGGAGAAGTCCACGACCCTTGACCCGCTTCTGTCCCGGTGGTTTCCTTTTCCTGGGAAACCGGAGAACTTGCTGCCCCTGGTTGAGATGAAAATGGCGAAGTTGTCGCCCGTTGAGATAACAACTGACTGCCTAGGTGGTGAGCAACGTTACTGAATTCGCCACAATTCAACTGCCCTAATTTAGCCAGTCGTCTGCCTAAATCCATATTCTGAGTATTTTTCTTCAGCTTAGTCTCGCCAAACCGCTGTAACCAAGCCCCCCATAAAGCGAAATTGCCGCGATCGCCCAACGCTTCCAGGTACTTGACCACATCTTGTCGTTCCCAACCCAAACGCAACCCTTCGAGGATCTGATTAAACAACAAAAGATAATCCGCATCCTCTAAAGGCGGTAGCGGACCCTTGGGTCTGGATTCCTCGAAATCGCGATTCGCGTAGCGATCCGCTTTCGCGGAATCGCGGTTTCCTGTCTTGTTAAACAACGGCCAAATCCCCATATCACCTTTTCTCCTATAAATCATCACTCGCGGCAAATTCTATCGGATCCGCAAAAGCGATCGCCTTCTCTGCCGCGTTTCTATATCAGTCACTACAGATCAATATATCGCTCGCTATATCGATCGTTATATCGATCTTTATAAAGTGCAAGCGTTTCCGTCTGCTTTCCTGAAATTATCGGCAATTTTCCCATCACCGCGATCGGTCTATCCGGCGGGGATTCCCCTCTCTGGATCCGATGGAAGCGGCATCGCCTCTTGAACCAGAGTCAGAGAATCCTAGGCCAAAATATCTGCGGTCATTACTATTACCTCAGATATCAGACAATTCCCAGAAAAAATCCAGCATCCGCAACCGGCGATCGACCATCAAATGAAATCATCTCAAAGGGCGATCCAAGGGCGAGGTCAGGGGGAGCGATCGGGCTAATGGCTATTAGATATCCCCATCCAAGGGGGTTATGGCTTAATCATTAATTTACTTTAGTCACTTATAATAATAAGTTTTGGGCAAATTTAACTAACAAAATTCACCCTGGATTTAAATCCTTGAATCTTGATATTCCGGCTTGACTTTCTCAAGGGATGTATTATGATTAAACCAAGCAGAATGTTACTTAAAATACAAAATAGGGGGTGAGGTTTGTGCTGGAGGTAGTTAAGCAACAAAACTTCATGATCGTTGATTTGAAAGAGGGCGTGAAAGTTCACACTCTCATCCCCAGCGAAAATCACGCAGCACTTCGGTGTGGTTTTGCCGGTTATCCTAACAATCCACGGTGGAACGCTGCCAAATTTCATGCCTGGAAAACTGGGCAGCAGTTAAAAGAATCATTCAGTCGAGGAGAAATGGTCGTCCGTTCCGCTGACTCTATCCTAGTTGACGCGATCGAAACCCAGGACAAGCCCAAAAATTGTCCAGAAACTTCTGAATCGGAGAAATCTTCACTGGGTTTTTATGACTTCCTAATTGCTAGTTTGCGGATGTCGTTGCACCTTAATCATCCCAGCGAAGCAGAGAGTCAACTAAAACCATCTACGATCTCTGCCAATTCTCAGTCAAATCATCGAAATCATAATGGCATTAAACCAGCTAACCAAAACCAGATATCTCAAAAATCCAATCGTGAATTTATAGAAGTTTATGGCGATCGAACTTATTCTCAAGATGTCAGAAAAAAGTGTCTCCGTCTCTACCTACAAGGCTATGGATTCCGTCGCATAGAACGTCTAACTGGAGTAAGTCGTCATGCAGTGATTAACTGGGTCAAAGAAACCGGGCATTCTCTATCAAGCGAACCCGGTTATCAAGAACATACCTAATCTGACTGAAAAATCTATTCATTGTTGACCGTTGACCGTTATTGGTTGACGGTTATTTGTTGGTTGTTGGTTGTTGTTTGTTGGTTGTTGTTTGTTGGTTGTTGGTTGTTGGTTGTTGGTTGTTGTTTGTTGGTTGTTGGTTGTTGTTTGTTGGTTGTTGGTTGTTGGTTGTTGGTTGTTGGTTGTTGTTTGTTGGTTGTTGGTTGTTGGTTGTTGGTTGTTGGTTGTTGGTTGTTGTTTGTTGGTTGTTGGTTGTTGGTTGTTGTTTGTTGGTTGTTGGTTGTTGGTTGTTGTTTGTTGGTTGTTGGTTGTTGGTTGTTGGTTGTTGTTTGTTGGTTGTTGGTTGGTTGGGGTGTAATTGATAATTGATAATTGATAATTGATAATTGATAATTGATAATTGATAATTGTTCTCCCCCGCCCCTCCGCCCCTCCGCCCCTCCGCTCCCCTACACCCCGACTCTTCAAAAATGTGGGGAAATTTACACTGTTTTTGTTCATAAAACCGAACTTTACTCTCCGTTAATTTCCGATATATTAAATGGCATAAACAAACGGATTGCAACAGTGATTAATTGAACTGGAGGTTAACACTATGAGACTCGTTCCTTATTCTCCCTTCCGTGAAATTGAAACCATGCAACGGCAAATGAACCGTTTATTTGATAACCTGGTCGGTTTCACTGAAGATGGGTACAATACATCCTTTACTCCTGCGGCAGAAATTGAAGAAACAGAGCAAGCTTTACATCTCAAACTGGAAGTTCCCGGACTAGAACCGAAGGATCTAAATGTGGAAGTAACTGCTGATGCCGTCAGCATTAGCGGCGAACGGAAATCCGAAACCCGCACGGAAGAACAAGGAATGGTTCGCAGTGAATTCCGCTATGGCAAATTCCAACGGGTGATTCCGTTACCTACCCGCATTCAAAATAATAATGTTCAAGCGGAATATAAAGATGGAATTCTGCACCTGACTCTACCAAAAACTGAAGAAGAAAAGAACAAAGTAGTCAAGGTGAATATCCAATAATCTCTCAATAAGTTAACCCCCCGGCTTTTGGGAAAAGTCGGGGGGATTTTTAGCTAAAGGGAAGATTATGCTAGGCAATGCCCACCCGAAAATTTTTGCCTATTTAGGGTATTTGGGCTATTTATACCGTTTTCCAAAATTCACCCAACAGCCCCTAACATTCTTCGGGTGGGCAAAAAAAATTTACCCACCCTACCTACCATATATAATGCTGGAATTTTGCCCACCCTACAATATAAATACTTCTTGTTGCATAAATTTTTGTAAATCGTATTAGCCTATTTAGGCTGGTATTTAACGGGAATTGATGAGTAAATGTACTCAAAAAAGATGGGAAGCAAAAAATTTAACAAATTTTCTAGATTTTTTTGACTTAAGTCAAAAGAATCTCGCTGGTTATCGCTTTATACTAACTTTGTCGTTCAAAATCAGCGATACCGGCTTGATGTAGATTTGATTTCGATCGATTCGATCGCACTTGTAATAAAATTACCAGAGCGATCGCTTTATTAACCCCATAACTGAAGTTAAATAGGAAAAAACATGACCACATTATTTGAAAAACTAGGCGGAAAAGCTGCCGTTGACATCGCGGTGGATAAGTTTTATGAACGGGTTTTAAACGACGATCGCGTCAAACATTTCTTTGTCAATACAGATATGGCGAAACAGCGATCGCACCAGAAAGCATTTCTGACTTATGCCTTTGGTGGCAGCGATAAATATGATGGGCGCTATATGCGGGAAGCCCATAAAGCTTTAGTCGAAGAACAAGGTCTAAGCAGCGAACATTTTGATGCGATCGCCGAAGACCTAATGGAAACCCTAAAAGAAATGGGAGTTCCTGATGATTTGTTGGCAGAAGTAGCGGCGGTAGCGGCTGCCCCGCAACACAAAAAAGATGTCTTAAATCAGTAGGTGGGCAATGCCCACCCTACTTAAGTCTTAAATCAGTAGGTGGGCAATGCCCACCCTACTTAAGTCTTAAATCAGTAGGTGGGCAATGCCCACCCTACTTGTGAAAGCTTTACTCTATTTCAAAATTTGAAAGCTGTAAACTTCCAATACTGGGCCAATCATGGCCATAGTCATCACATCATCTCGTACTTGAGCATCTATGGTCACTTTGAGGCCGTTTTTCAATAACTCCGAGGGAAGTTCATAAAGTTCATAGGTTTTGCCCTCGTCGCTTTTCAAAGCCCAAGTCCCAGAACCCATGTTAATCCGTTGAATGGTGCCGGTTACGGTGATATTCATGCTAGTTTTTCTTCTCCTTTCATGGCTAAACGCGCTAAGGAGAAACATAACAGGGCATTCACCAATAAGAATAGACGGGCGCCGATACCGCTACCGATCCACAATAATGTGGGCGGAGTGACTAATACGGCACTAACCGCCAAACAACTGGCAACGCCGAGGGTTGAACCGATCGCAAACCATTTCCAGTCTCGGTGTCCTAGCAGCAGGGTAATTAAAACCAGGGGAATGAGGATACTGGCAAAAATGGGGTTCAGGGCGCTACTGCCACTAATGGCGGTGCCCAATTCGGGGATGGAACTGCCCATCACGCGCATGGGCCATTGAGGTAAATCAAAGATATAGAAGCCGCGCAGGACAAATACACCAGAACTGCCGAAAACTAGGCCAGTAGCCAGGTTCCAGTTCCAAGCAAAGGGGAAATAGTTCCGTAAGAACCAAGCCAGCAAATAGGAACCGAGCACCATTGCCAGTTTCGGTAACAGTGCATAAGCCCCGCCATCAATCCAGAAACGCGGATTCAAATAACCGTTATCCCGCAGCCAACGGAAGAAGTCCCGGAAAGTGATTTGGCCTTTGGTGGCGATCGCTACGGCATTGGCGGCATCCAGTTGTCCTGCCCCAAAGTGGTTCAGGGGGTCATCTTTAATTGCCCGCGCCGACTGTTTGAGAATGCCAGTGACTTGTTCTGGGTCATCCACTCCAGAGGCTTTGATTAATGCCGCAACTCCCGCAACGTGGGGGGATGCCATGCTGGTGCCTTGGAAATAAGCAAACATCGGCTGACCAGTTTGGGGGTTGATGGTTTCTTGGAGAATACCGCCAGTTTCCGTTTCCGAGGTATCCCCACCAGGGGCAGAGATATCTACACCCGCGCCATAGTTGGAGTAGGGAGATTTCACCCCAGCAGCGTTGATGGCGGAAACGCCGACAACATGGGAGTAACGGGCAGGATAGGAAGCGCTGTTATCATTGGAGTTGCCAGCGGCAGCAATAACCACAACACCTTTGCTGTAGGCATAAGCGATCGCCTCTTTCATGGCTTGGCTTTCGCCCCCACCACCGAGACTCATGTTGATTACATCCGCGTTATTATCGGCGGCAAATTTAATCGCTTCGGCGATATCAGCGATCGTGCCACCACCACCAGCACTGAGCACTTTTAACGGCATAATGTTGGCTTGGTAAGCAATACCGGCAACACCGTAACCGTTGTTGGTGGTTTGGGCGATCGTGCCTGCGACGTGGGTGCCATGTCCGTTGTCATCGTCAGCTACTTCGCGATCGTTCACGAAATCGTAACCTTTGACAAATTTGGTATCTTTTAAGTCGGGAACGCGAGAAACTCCCGTGTCAATTACTGCCACGGTGACGCCTTCCCCTTTGGTGTCTTCCCAAGCTTTTTCCACATTGATGCTGCGGAAATTCCACTGTTTGCTATAGTCGGGGTCGTTGGGAGTTCCCAGGGTACTATAGATATAGTTTGGCTCTATATATTCGGTATATCTACCAATTTCCGATTTTTTCAGGCGATCAAAAAGTGTGCGATCGCCCTTAACGATATATAGATTATCTGCCTGAGAAAATTCACTATTTAAACGAGGCGCAAGCTGATACTCTTGAGTGAGTATGCTAAGTTTTTTGTCAATTTGGCTGGGGGAAATGTCTTCACGAAAATCCAAGACAATGGACTCGTAAGTGCCTTGGGCTGCCAATCCCTGAAAGGAGGCGATCGCCCAAATTAGCCCAACCAAAAATAAACCGAGCCAGAAAAATTTTTTCATAGTCAAAATTCGGTGTAGGGTCTGTGCTTCTTCCTAGGATAGCTCATTGATAGATGAAGTGTGGAGATGACTGTAGGGGCTTCGCCTACGGGCCGACAACTCCCGAAACCAATGCAAAAATTAACCACCGGAATGGGAAAGCCCTAACACGATGCGATCGCACACCCATACAAAAACAGCCGCGATCTGAGAAAATTACGCTAAACTGGCGGTAAAAATATCCCCACTATCCAAAATAAATTATTTTACCTATGAGCTATCGCCATATTATTACAATTGAGCCTGGTAAACGCGGCGGCAAACCTTGCATCAGACGAATGCGGATTACTGTGTATGATGTTTTGGGCTGGTTAGCAGCCGGTATGTCTCATGCAGAAATTTTAGATGACTTTCCAGAATTAACAGAAGAAGATATTAGAGCTTGTCTTGAATTTGCTGCCGATAGAGAACGTCATGTAATTCAAGTAGTAGGTGAAAGTTGAAATTATTGTTTGACCAAAACCTGAGTCGCAAGTTAGTGAGTCGTTTGTCTGATATCTTCCCTAATGCTAGTCACGTTCAGTTTCTTTAATTTATTCTAAAGTTAAAATTTCTGATTTTTCGGGAATTTTCAGTTGGCTAGATGCTTCTGTTTGGTCAAGTTCGGTTAAAACCGCGATCGCTTCTGTTTGGATATTTTCCATAATTTCTTCTCCTACCTATATATTAATCAGAACAGTCCACAATAAGATCATAACTCTAGTCGAATCGGGAGCGGATAAAAGCTAATACCCGCTCCCTAAATGCTGACAAATAACTATCTCAATACAATCTGATCTGCCTGTCCAGTTTTAGCATTTTCCAGCAATATTACTGCCCGAAAATGAGTTAAAAAATCCATCCCCAAAACTCCTCGCCAATAACGCTGATTAGGACTTTTTGGTAAGGCATAAGCCAGAACCGGAAAATCTATCATTTGTTTCCCCAAACAATAGAAGGAAGAAACCTGAATGATCGGAATTCCTAACCGATCGCCACCCCCTGTCACCAGCTTGTCATATCGTGCGATCGGATTTTCTGTGTCATAACCCAAGTCATTTAATACTTTTACAGGTAGTAAGGTGTAGCTGGCTCCTGTGTCTACCAATAAAGGAACTTCCACAGGAGCAGTTTGTCCAGATTTGCTACCCACATCAGCGCCTACTAATAGATAATGACTGGTAGGACTATGCGGCTGATTTTTGAGTAAAGGTGAAAACCTCAAACGTTCCACCTGATTATTGAATGGCTGTTGATTGTTCATTACATAAAAAACCCAATTTCTTCCGGGATCGGGCCAGTATATTTGATCGCCACTGCTTTTCCATTGCGGTTAGGCAAGTAATCTTCAATGTCATCACAATCTGGTGAGTAAGCTAAGACTTCACCCCGAATGACATTCAAATACTCATCCCGTTCAGTGTAGGCAATGAGTACCCACTGCTGAGGATATCGTTCTTTAATTTCTGCTAAAGTTAAAATTTCTGATTTTTCGGGAATTTTCAGTTGGCTAGATGCTTCGCTTTGGTCAAGTTCAGTTAAAACCGCGATCGCTTCTGTTTGGATATTTGCCATAATTTTATCTCCTATCTATATATTAATCAGAACACTCCACAATAATATCATAACTCTAGTCGAATCGGGAGCGGATAAAAGCTAATACCCGCTTCCTAAATGCTAACAATTAATTATCTCAAGACAATTTGATCTGCCTGTCCAGTGTTCGCATTTTCCAGCAAGATTACTGCCCGAAAATGAGTTAAAAAATCCATCCCCAAAACTCCATCCCAATAAGTTGGCCTTGGTAAAGTATAGGCTAGAACAGGAAAATCAACTATCTCTTTTTTTAAGCAAAAGAATGAAGAAATTTGAATAATCGGAATTCGTTCTGTCTGGCCTTTGCCTGTAATACCAAATCCGGTTCTCATATACTGACTATGATCATTACCTAAAACGCTTGTGGATTCCCGCCTTCGCGGGAATGACATCTGACCTGATAAACGGGTTTTAACAACCGGATTTGGTATAATCAGACCGGGATGCCATTTGACCGGATTTTTGGTGTCATAACCCAAACGATTCAAAGTATTTTCAGGCAAAGTGGTATGGCTGGCTCCTGTGTCTACCAATAAAGTTATCTTAGCCGGATCGTCGCCTCCAGATTTTCTCCCCACATTGGTTCTTACTAACAGATAATGAACCGAAGACTGACCTGACAATAAAGGAGAAATTCTTAAACGTTCGATTTCTTTATTATGGAATGGTTGTTGATTTTTACTCACATCCAAATACCAATGGTTTCAGGGATAGGGCCAGTATATTCTATGGCCACAGCTTTTCCTTTAGTGTAAGGCAAGTAATCGTCAATTTTATCCCGATCGGGTGAATAAGCCAAGACCTCACCCCGAATTACGTTCAGATATTCATCTTCTTCAGTGTAGGCAATGAGTACCCACTGCTGAGGATATTTTTCCTGAATTTCTGCTAAGGTTAAAATTTCTGATTTTTCGGGAATTTTCAGTTGGCTAGATGCTTCTGTTTGGTCAATTTCGGTTAAAACCGCGATCGCTTCTGTTTGAGCAGTTTCCATAATTTCCTCTCCTATCTATATACAGCATTGTTGACATTTGTCAGGTACAACTATCAAAACAGTCATTCTCTTGAAAAGTCAGCGGTCATCCATTAAAAGCCTGTACCTAAACGAGCTAAAAACCCCTGTATGAATCGCTACTATCCACAATAGTATAATAACTCTACTATAGTCAAAGCCTTCAGATTGGCTACTCACGTTGAGTCGCACTAATCGATAATGAACTGTTGAGTAACTTCGGCGAAACCGGGACTCGTGAGACAATGGTTCCACAACAGATCCGAGATACCAGTAAAGAAACTCGATTTCAGAAATGGTAAAAGGTCAAAGGTAAACTAACTACCGAAATCTAATTTCATTTTTTCGCTTGCTTCCAGCTTTTGCCAACAAGATTACTGCCTCAAAATGAATCAAAAAATCCATCCCCAGAACTCCATCCCAATAAGTTGGCTGCGGTAAAGTATAGGCCAGAACTGGAAAATCAATTATCTGTTTCTTTAAACAATAGAAAGAAGAAACCTGAACAATCGGAATTCGTTGCGTCTTACCTTTGCCTGTTACTATACCAGGATGCCAGTTGTCAGGATTTTGGGTATCATAACCCAAACCCTTTAATACTTGTACAGGTAAAGTGGTATAGCTGGCTCCTGTGTCTACCAATAAAGTAACTTCCACAGGAGCAGTTAGTCCAGATTTACTACTCACATCAGATCGTACTAATAGATAATGAACCGAAGCATGACCGGGCAACAAAGGAGGAATTGGGAAAAATTCTACTTCGTTATTATTGAATCCTTCTTGATTTTTACTCACATCCAAATACCAATGGTTTCAGGGATAGGGCCAGTATATTCTATAGCCACTGCTTTTCCATTGCGGTTAGGTAAGTAATCGTAAATATCATCCCGATCTGGTGAATAAGCCAGCACCTCACCCCGAATGACATTCAGATACTCATCCCGTTCAGTGTAGGCAATGAGTACCCAATGCTGAGGATATCTTTCTTTAATTTCTGCTAAGGTTAAAATTTCCGACTTTTCGGGTGTTTTCAGTTGGCTAGATGCTTCGCTTTGGTCAAGTTCGGTTAAAACAGCGATCGCTTCTGATTGGATATTTTCCATAATTTTATCTCCTATCTATATGTTAATCAGGACAGTCCACAATAAGATCATAACTCTAGTCGAAGCGGATAAAAGCTAATACCCGCTCCCTAAATGCTGACAATTAATTATCTCAAGACAATTTGATCTGCCTGTCCAGTTTTAGAATTTTCTAGCAAGATTACTGCCCGAAAATACCTTAAAAAATCCATCCCCAACACACCATCTACCCGGAGATTCGCGGGGATATTATAGGCAATTACTTCAAAGTTTTTGAGCGTCTGACCCAGACAATTAAACCAAGATACTTGAATCACAGGCGCCTTGATTATACCTTTTCCAGTGACGATATTTTCCTCTCGGATAGGATGCTTGATGTCATAACCACTATATTGGAGTAGTTGAACTGGCAACATGGTAAAGCTTGCTCCTGTATCGACTAATAATTTTACGCGATGATGATTCTTTTTTTGTAAGCCTCCAATCATTGCTCGTGTCGATAGCAAATTTTTACCGTGTGGATATAAGCCATGAGATTTTTGAGAGTAAGACATTACAACATCACCGCTAAATCGTCAGGGATGGGGCCAGTATATTCTATAGCCACAGGTTTGCCATTCCCCAAAGGAAACTGACTGTAAGCTTCATCGCGATCCGGTGAGTGAGCTAACACTTTCCCTCGAATTACATTCAAATATTTATCTACTTCTGGTTCAACAATCAATACCCACTGATGAGGATATTGTTGCTGAATTTCTTCTAGGGTTAAAATTTCCTCTGTTTCAGCGATCGGGCCAGTATATTCTATAGCCACTGCTCTTCCGTTTAGATTAGGCAAGTAGTCGTAAATATCATCACAATTTGGTGAATAAGCCAGCACCTCACCCCGAATTACGTTCAGATATTCATCTTCTTCAGTGTAGGCAATGAGTACCCAATGCTGAGGATATTTTTCCTGAATTTCTGCTAAGGTTAAAATTTCTGACTTTTCGGGAATTTTCAGTTGGCTAGATGCTTCGGTTTGGTCAAGTTCGGTTAAAACCGCGATCGCTTCTGTTTGGATATTTGCCATAATTTTATCTCCTATCTATATATTAATCAGAACATTCCACAATAAGATCATAACTCTAGTTATTCAGAGCGGATAAAAGCTAATACCCGCTGCCTAAATGCTGACAATTAATTATCTCAATACAATTTGCTCTGCCTGTCCAGTGTTCGCATTTTCCAGCAAGATTACTGCCCGAAAATGAGTTAAAAAATCCATCCCCAAAACTCCTCGCCAATAACGCTGATTAGGACTTTTTGGTAAGGCATAAGCCAAAACCGGAAAATCTATCATTTGTTTCCCCAAACAATAGAAGGAAGAAACCTGAACAATCGGAATTCCTAACCGATCGCCACCCCCTGTGACCAGCTTGTCATATCGGGCGATCGGATTTTCTGTGTCATAACCCAAATTCTTTAAGGTAATTTCAGGTAAAATGGTATAGGTTGCTCCTGTATCTACTAACAAAGGCACTTCTAACTTCTAAAGGATCACCTTTTCCTGATTTTCTCCCCACATCAGCGCGTACCAATAAATAATGACTGGTAGGACTATGCGGCTGATTTTTGAGTAAAGGTGAAAACCTCAAAAGTTCCACCTGATTATTGAATGGCTGTTGATTGTTCATTACATAAAAAACCCAATTTCTTCCGGGATCGGGCCAGTATATTCTATAGCCACTGCTTTTCCTTTCGTGTAAGGCAAGTAATTGTCAATATCATCACAATCTGGTGAGTAAGCTAAGACTTCACCCCGAATGACATTCAGATACTCATCCCGTTCAGTGTAGGCAATGAGTACCCACTGCTGAGGATATCTTTCTTTAATTTCTGCTAAGGTTAAAATTTCCGATTTTTCGGGAATTTTCAGTTGGCTAGATGCTTCTGTTTGGTCAATTTCGGTTAAAACCGCGATCGCTTCTGATTGGATATTTTCCATAATTTTATCTCCTATCTATATCTGAATCGGGATAATCCACAATTCTATGATAACTCTACAGGATTTACTCTTTCCTTGGTGCGGTTGGGTGACAGCCACAGACCCAACTCTAAAAAACTGAAAATAACTGAAAATAACTGAAGCGCGATTCCCGTCTCTGGATCCGCTTCGCGCGATCGCCCCGATCATACCCGGATTATTTTTTATAGGCTTCAAACATAGATTTCACGCAAGAAAACTCGGCCTCTAATTCCGCAAAAGCTTGGGCTGCTTTCAAGAAAAAACCTTGAGTGCCTAAGTCTTGTAGGGTAAAACACAGATGATACATTTTCCGAATGCCTAAATTGCTGGCACTGCCTTTGAGGGAATGAGCGGCATATCTTAGCATCGCGGCATCTTCAGTGTCGATCGCTTCTCGAATCGTTGCTAACAACGATGGAGTATCTTCTAAAAATAGGTCAAGAATTTCCCCAAGCAAATTTCTGTCTCCTTCTGGACTTAATTCTGACCGTAAGCTTTCTAAAAGCTGCCAATCTACACTAGCAACTTCATCGGATTTCCAGCTTATTTCTGAGCGATCGCTGACTATTTTAGGGACTAAAAATAACTCTTCTTTTCCGTTGTTGCTTAACTTAATTTTATGTTTAACGTCTGCACCGTTATTTAAATGTTCTAAAGCATTTTTTAATAATTCAATATTAATTGGTTTTTTGAGATAATCATCCATCCCGGCAGCTAAACATTTATCCCGATCGCCTCCAGTTCCCCCAGCGGTGACGGCAATAATCCAAGGTTTTTTCTCCGTTGCATAATGGTGAGTTTTGTCTTCTGCCCATTGCTGGCAAATCTGCCGAGTGGCTTGGAGTCCATCCATCTTGGGCATTTGTACATCCATCAGCACCAAATCATAAGGTTTTTGTTCCAACGCCGCGATCGCCTCTAAACCATTCTTCGCCACATCAGCCTGATAACCCAATGTACTCAAAATTCGCAAAGCGACTTTTTGATTCACCACATTATCTTCTGCCACTAAAATTCGCAACGGTAAGCGATCGGCTAACTTATCTGTTCGTGGGGTTTCACTTTGTGCGCGGGAATTTAGCGCGGGTAATGACACAAACAAATCCATCATTACCTGATAAAGCTGGGACAATTTAATCGGCTTACTCAAACAACTTGCCACATCGCTATCCGGTAATTTAACCGGGCAACCAATGGCACTCATCATCACAATTTTGAGATGGGGTAAATGTTTCTCCTGATGAATTAAACGCGCCAAAGATAGTCCATCCATTTGTGGCATTTGCATAGCCAAAAATGCCACATCAAACGGCTCTCCTTGCTGAATCAATTGCAAGGCTTCAATTCCCGTTGCCATTTCGGTGACAATCATCCCCCATTTCTCCGTTTGCCTCCGCAGCATTTGTCGGTTGAACTGATGCGGATCGACAATCAGTAGCCTTTTTCCTTGCAAAGCTGGCTGCAATTGATTGACAGAATCAAAAGTATTGTCCAGAACCTCAGAAGCGATCGTAAAACTAAAATTTGAACCAATTCCTAATTGACTTTCCACCCAGAGTCTACCGTTCATGCGTTGGATCAATCGCTTACAAATCGCCAACCCCAAACCGAGCCCCCCATATTCGCGGACATTCGAGCCATCCAATTGAGAAAAAGAACGAAATAGTTGATTAATTTTATCTTCCGGAATCCCAATTCCCGTATCTTTAATTGAAAAGTGAATTTCTTCATAACGTTGCGATGGGAATAATTGATTTTCCGTCTGAGTGTGAGCCACTGACCAATTGCCCAAATCCACCGAACTGACAGAAATAACGACTTCTCCTTGCTGAGTAAATTTCACCGCATTCGTCAGCAGATTGACTAGAATTTGTCGCAAACGGGCATAATCCCCAAAAATATGAGTGGACGTTTGTTCATCAATCTGATAAGCCAAATCAAGTCCTTTTTGCGCTGCATTCATGGCCACCAGATCCATCGACTCTTCAATACACTGACGCAAGTCTAATGGCTGATTCGCCAAGTGCAACTGACCCGCTTCGAGTTTGGAGAAATCTAAAATATCGTTAATCATTTGTAATAAAATGCCACCGCTTTGATGAATGGTGGCGACAAACTCTTGTTGTTGAGGGTTCAGTTGGGTTTGTTGCAGCAAACTGGTCATCCCCAATACCGCATTCATCGGTGTCAGCAATTCGTGGCTCATATTCGCCACAAATTCTGATTTGATTCGAGTTGCGGAATATGCCTCCGCCAAACTGGTTTCCAGTTCCGTATTTTGGGCTTCTAGCTGCTCGGATAATTCAGCGGCTTTACTTTTGGCTATTTGAATTTCCTCAATATATTCTTCGATCTGCCGTAACCCTGGATAAAAAATTAAAAAAGCTTCTAACAGCAAGACTAACAACGTAATGCCGAGTAATAACCATTGAATTTGAGCAATTTTGCTGACCCGGGCTTGGGCTTCTTTTTCGTATTGCCGCACGATCGCATCCATGCCCTGAAGAAAAGTCGCTTCATATTTGAGAACTTGTGAGATTAAAATGGCAAAGTCCGGAGAATTTCCGGGATAATTCCCGGTAGTTTGGCCTAACTTCAAGATGCTTTTAGCCGCTGCGAGCATTTTGTCATGGGCAGCAGAAATCTCGGCAAACATAAGCTCGATTTTGGCACTGTTATTTCCACTTAAACCCAAGGAAGCATCGCCAAATTGCAACCCTTGGTGAGATTTCTCCCACAAATCCACAACTTGTTGAAGTTCTTGCAGATAAGACCCAGCGATCGCCGGATCGTTTGTAGTTTGGATGGCTAAGGTCGCTTTAGCAAGTCGTTGACTGAGCATCCGCTGTCGTCCCGCAATGTTAATCGTCGCTGCATCGCTATACTGACGTTTGTTCGAGAATTGAATCCCGACCTGTCCAGCGATTAAAACCAGTGCCACAACAGTTAGAGCCTTAATATAGCGTCTTGTCAGATTATCAGTGGGGGATTTTTGTTGTAATTGCATAGACATAATCATTCATCAAAGATTCGTGATTTATTGGCGATTTAATGGTCTTGATTCATCGGCACTAGAGACATTTGCCCCCATCAGAATGCTAGGGTGCATTCTGTGAGTGCTTTTCCCGACTGGTCTCTTGGTTTGGCCTCAAACGCTAAATTGCTCACCGGATCCAGTGGCCTATCAGCAGCGATGTGACATTTGCTTATTCCAAATTATTCCCTATTTTGTTCCCCTGGAAATCAATCCGATCGATTTTGCTTTGTTTGATTCCGGCGATCGCGTTTATGCTGGAAACAGACTATCTGTGTTATCACTACCCGATCGCGGGTCAATCCCATCATCCCAACTTCATGCTAATCACTGACAAAATTCTCTTTAATTATCAACGCTGCCAAAGAAAATCATATCTGAATCTTTATGGCAATCCCAGCGAACAGTCGCCCCTAAGCGATCTGATGGAAAAAATCCATCAAGATAGCTATGCTTACCGCCAAACCATCTTGGATCGATTGGCTTATCAAGAACCCTTGTATCGACCGGGGGACTGGTCTACCGGCGCCCAGGCTACCTTAGAGTTAATGAAACAAGGGGTTGATTGCATTGCTAACGGGGTGCTGTTAGTGGACGCCCACCCATTCCCGCAAGTTTCGGCTTTATCCTCCGTTGCCGAAGCGATCGATTTTTCTGGTCAGGAAATGCCGATTTGGTTGTTGGGAGATTTGGACGGCGTGACTTTAGTCAGTTTTCCCAGCTTATTAGTGAAAAAAACCGGCGTTTCGCAATTGGGAGATTGGTATTATCAACCCATTGATATTAAATTTAGCAAACGGCCCAAGCGAGATTATCAAATGATTGGCGCTTTTCATGCCCAGTTGTTAGCCGCCATTCAAGGTTTATTGCCCGATTCAGGTTTAATTTTACGGGATAAAGGACATTATTTTGTAGATGTAACCAAATGGCTGAACCTGATGCAGCAAACTTTTTTCGATTGTTTGCTTATGCTGCAAAACCGCACCGAACCGGAAGTTTTTATCAGCCGTCACCCTTGCGAAACTTGCCAATGGTATGACAGTTGTTATGCGATCGCCTCAGCAACTCGTCACCTTTCTTTATTGCCCGGAGTCACTGCTACTCGTTATCATGCTTTAAAGCAACTCAATATTACCACATGGGAAGCTTTGGCCGCCGCAAATCCCGTTGATTTGATTCCTTATTTTGAAGCAACTTGTCAGAGTCATCCGGTTGAACAAGTGACTCAAGCAATTGTTTTACAAGCCCAAGCTTCTCTCCAAAATCGGGCGATCGCTTTGCCCACCGCCGAAAAACAATCTAATTCTTTTGGCTTGGAACAATTGCCCGTCGCCCCGATTGAATTATATTTTGATATTGAAGCCCAACCGGAGCTAAATTTATCCTTTTTACATGGAGTTTTAAAAGTCGATCGCACCCAAACCACTCCAGATAATCAACCCCTAGAAACCTTTCACTATTTCCTCGCCAAAAACCCGGAAGATGAAGGCTTAATGTGGGAAAACTTTTTACAATTTGTGTGGGAATATCCCACCGCCCCGATTTTTCATTTTTGTCCTTATGAAGCCCAAGAAATTAAAAATCTGGCCAAACGATATCGCACTCCTGCCAGCCGCTGGCGACCCATTATCCCTCGCTTAATTGATGTTCATGCCCTCGTCACTCATAATGTAGTTATGCCCGTAGAAAGTTACTCCCTAAAAGCGATCGCTCGTTCTCTGGGTTTCCAATGGCGCGATCCAGCAGCCAGTGGCGCACAATGTATTGTTTGGTACGATCTATGGTTAAAAACTCACGCCGAAATTACCGATAATTCTTCCTTAGAAAATACCAGCAATCAATCCAGCCATGAATCTCAAAATGAATATTTAGCATCCATTCTGACTTACAATGAAGATGACTGCCGAGCCACTTATATTGTTAAAGATTGGCTGGTAAATTTTTTAAGTTAGTTGTTTGTTGTTTGTTGTTTGTTGTTTGTTGATTGTTGGTGGTTGGTGGTTGTTTGTTGATTGTTGATTGTTGATTGTTGGTGGTTGGTTGTTGGTTGTTGGTTGTTGCGGATATCTGTTTATTAGATGGCTAATAAAATTGAAAGAATAACCAAAAATAGTTAACGGGAGGTAAAAATAAATTGAATCATCAAATATTTTTTTTGGGCAGCTTGCTTCTGACCCTAATTTCTTGTACCCCAGAACCATCAAACTCATCAAACGTTATTCCCCAAAACCCGCAAATATCAGAAGAAATTACCCCGAACCCATCGGTAGAGTTTATCGGCGAAGCAAGATTGCCCACGGGTTTAATCTATGAAAATACAGAATTTGGCGGTCTTTCTGGAATTACTTATGATGCTAATATTCAAAAATATTATGCCATTTCTGACGATCGCAGTCAAAAAGCACCGGCTCGGTTTTATGGGCTGAAAATCGACTTTAACCCCGTGCGGTTATTGCCAGAAATTACCGTGACAACTTTATCGAATGAAGCCCAAGAAAACTTTGCCCCAGGAACATTAGATCCAGAGGGAATTGCTTTAACTAATCAACAAACTTTCTGGATTTCATCGGAAGGCGATCGCCGTGGACAAATACCACCTTGGATCAAAGAATTTTCTTGGGAAGGTAAACATATCAAAAATTTACCTATTCCCGAAAAATATATCCCTGATGCTCAAAATACCAAAGGCGTCCGCGATAATTTATCCTTGGAAAGTTTAACGATTACCCCAGATAACCAATGGTTATTTACCGCCACAGAAAATGCCCTAATCCAAGATGGAATTACGGCAACCCTTAACCAAGGCAGTCCTAGCCGCATCTTACAATATAATTTGCTCGCAGGAAAGCCGGAAAAAGAATTTCTTTATGTGACGGAACCTGTCGCCGATGCCCCAAAACCCCCAGAGAGTTTGCACAATAATGGTCTAGTGGAATTATTGGCGATCGATGAAACTAATTTACTGAGTTTAGAGCGCTCTTATTCTAATGGCATTGGGAATACAATTTTACTCTTTGAAGTGTCTTTAGGGAATGCCAGCAATATTCAAACAATCGATCGTCTCAGGTCGGTAGATATTAGTCAAATTAAACCGGCGGAAAAACGACTTTTATTAGATTTGCGATCGCTCAATATTCCCCTGGATAATATAGAAGCCATGACCTTTGGCCCAATTTTACCCGATGGCAGGCGATCGCTCCTCTTAATGAGCGACAACAACTTTAATCCCCTTCAGGTTACACAAATCTTAGTTTTTGCCCTGAGCGATCGGTAGCAGAGGGGCTCTTGTGCGGAGGGGCAGGGTCAAACAATTAACAATTAACAATTGACAATTATCAATTATCAATTATCAATTATCAATTATCAATTATTCCCTACACCCTACACCGATGGCGGCCCCACACCCTCCCCATTGCCCAAAAAACAGAAGCGAAAAAAATTTTTTGCCAAAGGGGTTGACAAATCAAAAAACATCTGCAATGATACTAAAGGCTTGAGCAAGGGACTGTAGTTCAATTGGTTAGAGCACCGCCCTGTCACGGCGGAAGTTGCGGGTTCGAGCCCCGTCAGTCCCGTTCTAATCTAACTCTTAAAGAGTGAAATTTTTAGGTCAGGGTGATTATATCAAACTATTTGATATATTTTCACCTTTTTTTTCACTCAAGTAGATTTTTGGCTGGGATCAGAGATAAACCGAAACCACGATATATCAAGGGTTAGAACCCCTTCAGTCCCGTTCTAAGGTAAGATAAGTAGTCTATCTTATTCAGAGAGTAATAAAGTGACTGTTAGAGTTCGGATTGCTCCCAGTCCCACTGGGAATTTACACATCGGCACAGCGAGAACTGCTGTATTTAACTGGCTGTTTGCCCGCCATCATGGTGGTCAGTTTATTTTGCGGATTGAAGATACCGATACGGAGCGATCGCGCCCGGAATATACCCAGAACATTCTCGATGGACTCACTTGGCTGGGTTTAACCTGGGATGAAGGGCCGTTCTTTCAGTCGGAACGATTAGATTTATATCGGGATGGGATTAAAACCCTTCTGGATCGGGGTCTAGCCTACAAGTGCTACTGCACCCCGGAAGAACTCGATCGAATGCGATCGGCGCAAGTCGCTGCCGGAGAAGCCCCTCGGTATGACAACCGCCACCGGAATTTGACCCGCCAACAACGGGCGGATTTTGAAGCGGAAGGACGCACGGCGGTGATTCGCTTTAAAATCGACGACGATCGCACGATTCGTTGGCATGACCTAGTACGAGGTCAGGTCGTCTGGAAAGCCAGTGACCTTGGTGGCGATATGGTAATTGCTCGCGCTGCCACCGCTAGTGATATCGGGCAACCGCTCTATAATTTCGCCGTGGTCGTGGATGACATGGATATGAAAATTACCCATGTGATTCGCGGAGAAGACCACATTGCCAACACCGCCAAACAAATTTTGCTTTACGAAGCATTTGGGGCAACGGTGCCACAGTTTTCTCATACCCCCCTGATTCTCAATCAATCAGGGCAAAAACTCTCAAAACGCGATGGGGTGACATCGATCGCCGACTTTCAGGCGATGGGTTTCACCGCTGAGGGGTTGGTCAATTATATGACCTTGCTGGGATGGTCGCCCCCGGATAACCAAGAAATTTTTACTCTGCCAGAAGCAGCCACCAAGTTTAGCTTTGAACGAGTCAATAAAGCCGGGGCTAAGTTTGACTGGGATAAGCTGGATTGGATTAATAGTCAATATCTCCATGCTATGCCAGTAGAGAAATTAACCGATTTGTTAATTCCTTACTGGCAGGAAGCTGGATATGCCTTCGATCCGGTAGGCGATCGCCCCTGGTTAGAAAAACTAGCCGCCCTGATTGGCCCTAGTCTGACTCGCCTCAAAGATAGCGTAGAAATGAGTCGGATGTTTTTCGTCGAGTCCGTTGAACTGAACGAAGAAGCCCAACAACAACTAGAGCAACCGGGCGCGATCGAGGCAGTCAACGCTATACTAGAATCGCTGGATCTGGCTCAACCTTGGACCGATGACCTAGCCCAAGATATTATCAAGCGCGTCACCAAAGAGCAAAAAGTCAAAAAAGGATTGGTGATGCGATCGCTGCGAGTTGCCCTCACCGGGGAAGTTCACGGCCCTGACCTGATCCAATCTTGGGGACTACTCCACCAAAAAGGCTTAGATCGAACCCGCTTGGCAACAGTCTTAAAGGTTGATCCAACAGAAGTCAATCCCGTAATGGAAAATCCTTCTGTGGCAGAAGCCGAAAACAACTCCCAAACTGAGACAGTTCCAGAAAACTCTGTTGCAGATAACCTCATCACTGAGGTTGAGGTCGCAAGCCCTGCGATCGCATCTGCGACCCCTGAAGTAGCGGAAACATTCCCTGCTCCAGAAATATCTAGACAACAAGCAGAATTGGCCGAAACTCCTAGCGAAGAAATCTCTGACCAACAGGAACCAGAATTGGCCGAAAATGCTACCCCGGAAACACCTAAAGAGGAAGAAGTCGTGGCTGAAACTCCTACCCCGGAAACACCTAAAGAAGAAGTTGAATCATCTGGCTTTGAAGCATCAGCATCTATGGATGAATTCACCGCTTCCCCACCATCCGCATCTCAAGATCAAATCAAAAAGATCGGCCAAACCATCGTCGAGGTTTTATCAAATCTACCTGGTTATGTCACCACCTTTTTTGGTGAATACCAAAAGCCACTAATTACCATTGGTTTAATTGTCGTCGCATTAGTCAGCATCAAAGTTTTGGTCGCTGTCCTAAATGTGTTCAACACCATTCCCTTGGTAGCTCCAACCCTGGAACTGGTTGGCGTGGCCTACTCACTGTGGTTTGTTTATCGTTACTTACTCAAATCATCTACCCGCCAAGAATTATCAGATCGGATAACCTCTTTCATCGAACAAATTGCTGGCCAAAATTCCTCAAACTCCTAATTATCGGAATTGTTTTGAGGCGGTCAATAATTCAGCAAAAATTGTCGTTATTGTCGTTGTTGTTCTGGTCTGTTTCATTACAGGTGATGTCATTCATCACCCGATCCACCCCGGTTCATAGAAACCAAATCTAAATGTTTAGGCTTTGAGGGGAAAAGCCTAAACATTTGTATCATCCCCTTTCATCTCAGTGAAGATCCAATCGTCGCAATGAGCATGGACAATCGAATGCGACATGACCACCTCAGTGTACAAACATAGACCATTATCGTTAATATGGGCGCACACCCGTGCGCCCATATTAGCAATGACCCTAATCCTAATTGTGTATGGCTTCTGGCACACGCCAGCCGGTCAAACACAAACAGCTTTAGCCCAAGAAACGACCAAAAAACCCCGTGAAGATCCGAGAAATTTGGGCATCTTTGAAAATATCACCATTAGCCCTCGGTTTTCTCCAGATCCGATTATCATTCGAGGGATTAGTGGTGGTTCAATTCCTGCCGCTAGAATAGCGGGTCGCGACCAGTCAATCACCGGTCCTTGTGTCGGGTTGATTGATGAAGAACCGGATCACCGTTTAGAATTAACCTCATTTTTCAACTATCTTAGTCTTCAGGTAGAAAGCGCACAAGATACCACTTTAGTGATCCGTGGTCCCGGTGGTAGTTGGTGTAATGATGATTTTGAAGGGAATAAAAATCCCGGAATTGCTGGTCAATGGCAAAAAGGCATTTATGAAGTTTGGATCGGTTCTTACACCTCCGAACAATACCATCCATATACGATCGGAATTACTGGCGCCCCACTGCTCAACCCGGCTCCCTTTGGGCGATAATCTCAAGAATTCGGCGCTGATTGTTCTGCGTTCTGAATTTTTTGGATAATTTTTAAGTAGTCGGGCAGAAATAAATGCACCACATACCATATCAGAAAAAACCTGTCATTCCCGCGCAGGCGGGAATCCAAAGCCTATCAGCGGGGAACGAAAAGTGCAATTAATTATGTTCACCTACTTATTTTTCTATGTAAGTTGCAAATTACTTATATGATACTTTTTAGTAAGTCTTGTATATATTACGACTAATTTGAGGATCAAACGTTAAATCATCTCAGACATTGGCGACGATTCACCGAATATATCATCGGCAAAATGTATTATATGGTTATGAAAAAAACTTGGCGTTTGCCTAGATGTTTTCGGGAATAGATGACTTACGCATAAACGCTATCTGTAGGGTGTGTTAGCGAATCTTAACGCACCAAGACGCCAGATATAGAGTCGTTGCGTAAGTCCTAGAATAGATCGGACCAGTCCCGACCATTAATCAGTAATTTTCCCAGATATCCTGGATAATATAGGCAAAATAATCGCCATAAGCCATCATCCCCGGTTTGGCAGCGGTTTCTGGGGCTAATTTCAGTTGAGTGTATGACAATGGAGAAAAAAAATAGCACAAAATAGGACAAAGCAGTTGCCCTAAGTATGAGAATTACGTTAAATTATATTAAGATTTAGCCGGGAACTTGTAACGGATGCAAGTCCCTACACCCGACGATCGCCGAATCGAGGCGAATCGCGCCAAAATGCCATGTTGTCAGGGTGACATAAATTCTCATTTACGAATTTGGTTAAAAACCCGACCGGATCAAAAAAAACTAGCTGTTCTACTTTGTATATAGAGACCATCGCTTATGAAAGCTTCCTGGAGAATCATCTTACTTTGGGCATTACCTGCATTAGTCATTGGATTTTTTGTGTGGCAAAGCGCATTTGCTCCAAGTAGCGCTGAGTTGACGCAAAATACCGCCAGTGCGCGGATGAGCTATGGCCGATTTTTAGAATATCTGGACGTGGGTCGAGTCACCAGTGTCGATCTATTTGACAGCGGTCGCACCGCTATTGTTGAAGCGGTCGATCCAGATTTAGATAACCGAGTTCAGCGTTTCCGGGTGGACTTACCGGGGAATGCGCCCGAACTGATTAGCCGTCTGCGAGAATCGGAAATTAGTTTTGATATTCATCCGATGTCTAACAATGGCGCAATTTTAGGCATTTTAGGCAATTTAATTTTCCCCGTTTTGTTAATCGCTGGATTGTTCTTCCTATTTCGTCGTTCCAATGGCGTTCCTGGCGGCCCAGGTCAAGCCATGAACTTTGCTAAATCTAAGGCACGGTTCCAAATGGAAGCCAAAACCGGCGTGATGTTTGATGATGTGGCCGGAATTGAAGAAGCCAAAGAAGAACTCCAGGAAGTGGTGACTTTTCTGAAAAAGCCCGAACGGTTTACGGCAGTGGGCGCTCGCATTCCCAAAGGGGTGCTGTTAGTTGGCCCGCCGGGAACTGGGAAAACTCTGTTGGCTAAGGCGATCGCTGGTGAAGCTGGTGTACCTTTCTTCAGCATTTCTGGTTCTGAATTCGTGGAAATGTTTGTGGGGGTTGGCGCTTCTCGCGTCCGTGACCTGTTCAAGAAAGCCAAAGAAAATGCTCCTTGCATCATCTTTATTGATGAAATTGACGCCGTAGGTCGTCAACGGGGTGCAGGTATTGGCGGTGGTAACGACGAACGGGAACAAACCCTCAACCAGTTACTTACGGAAATGGATGGGTTTGAAGGCAATACCGGCATTATTATTATTGCCGCTACCAACCGTCCCGATGTTCTGGATTCGGCTTTATTGCGTCCGGGTCGTTTTGACCGTCAAGTTACTGTGGATGCCCCAGATATTAAGGGTCGCTTAGAAATCTTGGATGTCCATGCTCGGAATAAGAAACTGTCCGATGAAATTTCTTTAGAGGCGATCGCGCGTCGGACTCCTGGTTTTACGGGTGCTGACCTGGCTAACCTGCTCAACGAAGCCGCCATTCTCACCGCCCGTCGCCGCAAAGAAGCGATTACCATGCTGGAAATCGATGATGCCGTCGATCGCGTCATCGCCGGGATGGAAGGGACTCCCCTAGTGGACAGCAAGAGCAAGCGCTTGATTGCTTATCACGAAGTTGGACACGCGATCGTGGGCACCTTAGTCAAAAATCACGACCCCGTACAAAAAGTCACTTTAATTCCTCGCGGTCAAGCCCAAGGTCTGACCTGGTTCACCCCTGGGGAAGAGCAGTTTCTCATTTCCAAGTCTCAACTCATGGCTCGGATCATGGGTGCTCTGGGCGGTCGGGTCGCCGAACAAGTCATCTTTGGCGATGCGGAAGTCACCACCGGCGCCGGAAATGACCTGCAACAAGTCACCGGAATGGCTCGCCAAATGGTCACTCGCTTCGGGATGTCGGATTTAGGACCCTTATCTTTAGAAACCCAACAAGGTGAAGTGTTCTTAGGTCGGGACTTAATGACCCGTTCGGAATACTCTGAGGAAATTGCCGCCCGCATTGATGCTCAGGTGCGAAGCATTGTCGAACATTGCTACGACATGACCACCAAAATCATCAAAGAAAACCGGATGGTCATGGATCGCTTAGTGGATTTATTGGTGGAAAAAGAAACCATTGACGGTGAAGAATTCCGTCAAATCGTGGCTGAATACACCAATGTTCCCGAAAAAGAGCAGTTTGTGCCTCAACTGTAGAGTAGCAGAGAGGCAGAGGAGCAGAGGGAATAATTGATAATTGATAATTGATAATTGATAATTATTAATTATCAATTATCAATTGTTAATTGTTTCCCGATGGCGGCCCTACACCCCAAAAACATTAATCTGATTCAGTCGCGTGAATGCCTTGGACAACTAAGACTGAGCAAGTTGCATGATGCGTCACATAAGTGCTGACACTGCCGAGTAAGATTTCTTTCAGTCCTCGACGACCTCTCCGACCCAAGACAATTAAATCCGCTTGCCATTCGGCGGCCAGTTGACAAATTAAGGATTCGGCAGACCCCACATCATATCTAAATTCCGCTTCAATGCCTTGGGCTTCTGCCTTTTGCCGATACGTTTGAAACTCTTTTTTTACTCCCTGGATTTCGGCTTGAAAACTTTCATGTTGCATTTTTTGCAGGGTTTTTCCGGCAGCGAGATCCAAGCCCACCCCCGTGCCCAAAATGGGAGCCACTTCTCCCTGTCCTTGGATGTTAATCACATGAAATACCATCAGTTGCGCCCCCTCTTTTTTGGCTAAATCGAGCGCTTGGTTGAAGACCAGGGGTGATTGTTGTGAGTGGTCGATCGCGACGAGAATTTTGTGAAAGCCCATTATGTTTGATCCCCAATGAGAGATGTCAATCTATAGATTAACTCTGATGGTTAATTTTTCATCACTTGGCGGATATGGAATTGGGGAAGAGAGAAAGAAACCACAAAGACACCAAGGACACCAAGGAAGTTAATTATCTTTGCTATTTTTGCTCTTTGTGTCCTTTGTGGTGCAAGTTTATATGATGATATTTATGATGATATTATGGATTTTTGCCAGTTTTTTGAAAGAACGATTAAAATTATCAGATTATTCAATCGAGAAGGTTTGGGTGAATGATGAGAAATGTAAAAGAGCTTATGATAGTAAGACAGGTGAAACTAATCGTTTAGCGGCTATTTATCAGGAAAATCTTTAACAATGAGGTGGCAATGACTGAATTACTTGAACGGGCGATCGCCCAATTAAAAACTTTACCGAGCGATCGCCAAGATGCGATCGCCACAATGATTCTCGAAGAACTAGAAAGCGATCGGCGCCCTTGATGAAGCTTATGCCAACTCTCCAGACATTCTGGCTAAACTCGCAGCTTCAGCAATGGCTGAATACCATGCCGGTAAAACCGAAGAACTCGATCCAGAAACATTGTGAAATCAAGAAATGCGAAATACCTATGCCTAGAAAAATTCGCGAGTTAAAAGCTCAAATTGCGCGTGAAGGGTTTATTTACTTACCCAAGCGCGGGAAAGGCAGCCATGAGCGTTGGCGACATCCTCTGCTGAAAAAAACATTGACAATTCCAGGCAACAATGGGGATGATGTGCCACTATATTTGGAGAAGCAACTAACAAATTTACTGACTGAACTGAGAGAATTAACTGAAGAAGTGGATAAGGAAGAAGATTTATGAATCAATATAGCATGATGATTCAATGGTCGAATGAAGATCGGCTTTTCTTGGTGACGATTCCAGAATTTGCCGATCGCGTTGTCATGCCTTGCACTCATGGTAAAACCCGTGAAGAGGCAATTCTTAACGGCGAAGAAGTTATTGAAATGTACTTGGAAGCGTGGCAAGCAGAAGGTGAGTCTATTCCCGCTCCTAAGACCCTGCAAATTGCCTAGATATTGGTTGCCCGTGGGGTGACAAAAACCGGGTTTCTATGTAGAAAATGCTTGAAAGTGATTTTCCTCCAGACGATTGGCATGACTTACTTAAAGAGGCAAAAGGTGAAACTAATCGTTTAGCGGCTATTTATCAAGAAAATCTTTAACAATGAGGTGGCAATGACTGAATTACTTGAACGGGCGATCGCGCAATTGATCTAAGTCCTGTATGATATAATAGAACTGCAAAGGAGGCCAGATATTTGCCTACAACAGAGCAAGCTTTCCGATGTTTTCAGCTTTGTCAACAACTCACTGAACGTTATCTTTCAGTCGATATGCTTCGTTTAGACGTGAGAACTGGCAACTGCATTATTATTGCCGGTACTGAAATTCTGATTGAAGTTTATCCCAATGGCAATTGGAGGTTTATCAATGAAAACTGAATTTCAAACCATGAATCTAAAACAACTGAAACAATATGTTTTAGATCACCGCAGCGATCGCGCCGCATTTCAAGCTTTGATGGAACGGATTGATGCCCAGACGCCAAATCAGGTTTATACTGATGTAGATCCTACCCAATTTAGTCAGTTAATTGAACAGCATTATCCCTCGAAATCATCTAATTAAACCAAGGTGATGGGAGTGGGTAATTTTTTCGGTGAGAAGACGATTTTAATAATTGATACCATCAAAATTAATTAAGCAGAAATCCGGTTTCTTGATTGGTTGCCCGTGGGCTGACAGAAACCGGGTTTCTATTAAGCGGTTGGTGGGGTTAATTAAATTTGGGAAAGAAACCCGGTTGCTTGAATTACCGTATTTTTACGGACATTATGGTTGGTGGGGTTAATTAAACCTGGGAGAGAAACCCGGTTGCTTGAATTACCGTATTTTTACGGACATTATCCTTGTACGGATACGGCAGTGCCGTATTCTGCGTATATGTCAGGATGGCAAGAAATTAAGGTTTATGTATTTTTACACAAATATTACACAAATATTGCTTGAGATGGCAAAATTTTCCCATCAACTTGGTTTCCGATCTGCCAATTTTCCAATTTATTTTCGGCGGGGCTGACAAACTTATTTTTATAGCTGTATAATACTTTTTACAGATAAAGTGGAGAGAGTCACGGGCTGTGGGAGTCGTTTATATCGGAGATCGCGCCGTTGGCAAAACCCATCTGGCAGTGGAGTTAACCAACTCACAGGGTGGCCATGTTCGGGCCAATTTACTGAATCAAACTTATGAAAATCTTAGGGCGGTCTTGCTCGATGAAGATGGCAAGGCTAAGGCAACTGACTCTATGGCAATTCGTCCTCTGACCGTTGAGGTGAAACTCAGGTCGGGTCGGACTCAGATTCCCGTAGAATGGATTGACTACCCTGGGGAAATGTTTCACCCGTCTTGGCAGTCACAACATCCCCAGGAATGGCAAAGCTTTTTAGAGCAAGTTCGCCAGAGTGAGGGGATTTTGCTGATTATCCCGCCCTATCGGGAAATTGTGGCACCGGGCAATAATCCCGATGAGTTTATTACTCAAGAGCAGTGGCGCCATCGATTTCAACGCTGGGTTGATTTTTTTACTCACGATTGCCCCCAAGCACGGCAGGTGGTGATTTGTTTGAACAAGGCTGATTTGATTGTGCAGAATCTAGAGCAGGAAGCCGGTAAAATGGCTTACGATCCTGATGGTCGGGGGATAGATTGGTTCAATATTCATAATTATATTGTGAATTACTATTTTCGACCCATCACCTCTCAACTCGAACAAATCAACAAAAATCGACCGGGCTTGTCAGTCCGCTGTTTTATTACCAGTATTTATAATCGTACTTTACTAGAACTACCGTGGATTTACCTAGCAAATTACCTGGACGATTAGGCAAAAAGAATCAAGCCAAAGGCAGTAACATTTGCGTGATTGGATCGAGGGCAGCAGGAAAAACGACTTATCTTGCCGCTTTAGCGGATTGGCCGCAGGTGAGACATCAAAATATTACGATTACTCCTGTCACCGAGGATGCCAAAAAACTGCAAGCGCAAGTTCAAAATAAGATGCTGCAAAAGATCGCTCTTGCCCCAACTCAAATCGATGGCATCAAAATTAAAAGCTTTTACGATTTGCCTCTGTACCAGTTTAGGATCGAGAGTCAGCGCTTTGGCGGTCTGAAAACAACGCTAATTGATTTGGTGGTTAGAGACTATCCTGGGGAAATTTTTGATGACTTAGCTGATGGGATTTCTCAGCCAGTACACGACGATTTTCTGAATGAATGCTTTGTGAAAGATACGGTGGGCTGTTTGGTTATGCTTCACGAGTGGGAGATCGGTCGAGATAATTTTTACCGTCGGGGGTTTGAGCAGTTTATCAATTTAATGGATAACAACGATCGCCTGAGTAATTTCCGATTGGCGGTGGTGATGAGTAAGTGCGAACGAGGGGAATTATGGCCCGGTCGTTTAGATCCAGAGATGGATATTTTTCGCCAGTATTTGCCCAAAACTACTGAAACTTTACGTCACCTAGTTCCCAAACAAAATCTGAGGTTTTATGCTTTATCAACTTTTGGGGTTCTCAGTCGCAATGACCCGCGTCCCAATCGTCAAGATGAAATTATCGGCGGGAAAGGCTCGCTTTTAAGAGAGAGTGGCAAGTGGCAACCTTATGGGATGATGTCACCTTTATATTGGTTAAGTGGTAGTTAGGTGACAAGAATGAAAAAAACTGTCATTCCCGCGCGGGAATCCATCAAAACCTCTATCCCTGACCAAGAATGAAAAAAACTGTCATTCCCGCGCAGGGAGAGAAAGAAAACTGTCATTCCCGCGCGGGAATCCATCAAAACCTCTATCCCTGACCAAGAATGAAAAAAACTGTCATTCCCGCGCAGGGAGAGAAAGAAAACTGTCATTCCCGCGCGGGAATCCATCAAAACCTCTATCCCTGACCAAGAATGAAAAAAACTGTCATTCCCGCGCAGGGAGAGAAAGAAAACTGTCATTCCCGCGCGGGAATCCATCAAAACCTCTATCCCTGACCAAGAATGAAAAAAACTGTCATTCCCGCGCAGGGAGAGAAAGAAAACTGTCATTCCCGCGCGGGAATCCATCAAAACCTCTATCCCTGACCAAGAATGAAAAAAACTGTCATTCCCGCGCAGGCGGGAATCCATTAAGGCTCTGTACGTTAGATAATTCGTGATGAGAGGATGAGTTCTAGTGAAAAAATTCTGGTTCCCTCTAAAAAAAGGCTCGGAAGAGGAGAACTTGTCTGGAGTGTTACGAGCGATCGGCGATCGCGGTTCGGGCAAAACCACTTATATGGCAGCGTTGGCGCGTTGGCCTTATACTAACTCGGCTAGTCCCGTAGAAACAGTGACGGCTTTAAATAAAGACGGGGAATATCTGATTCAGCAGGCGCAAAAAACTCTGGAACAAAGGCTGCCACTGGCGCCAACTCCTTTAAAAAACGATGTTCTGGAAATGCGGGACTATGGCTTGAGGATTGTCCTGAAAAAGCCGGTGGGTCAAAAAACGGTTAATCTAGATATTAGTTGTAAGGATTATCCAGGGGAGTTTTTTAGAGACCTCTTGCACGATAGTACCGGAGATCCTTTACGGCAAAATGTACTGCAAAATTATTTAGACGACTGCGTGCTGGCTACAGGGATTTTGTTGTTGCTGGATGGCAATGCCCACCAGAAAGATGCGGACTATGCTCTGGGTCTTGATAAGCTTCGGGTGGCTTTCGATCGCTCGGAGAGGGAGCAACAAAAGCGGAGAATTGCCCTGGTGCTGACTAAGTGCGAGTTGGCTGATTTGTCGATTAATCGGGATAAGCCAAAATCTCTCAATCAGGACCGGTTTCCCCAAGTGTGTCAGAAGTTAGAGGTTTGGCAAAGTTCGGGGGCGGTTTCGATTGACTATTTTACCGCTTCGGCCTTTGGAATGTTGGGCAATAGCTGTCCTACGGGCAACTCCCAGCAAATTAAGCGCGATCGCGAAGGGGTGGCATCGACGATTCAAGATCCCAAACGATGGCGACCTTTTGGTTTGGTTTCCCCGATTTACTGGCTTTGTACTGGCAAGCGTCATCCTCAATTAGATTCGGAGTAAGTATATGGCAGTGGAATACATTCACGAATTCAGTACCGGCATTACATTAGAACGCCAGAATGGTCAATTGGTTTCTAAGGGTTTTACCGTCGGGGAGTATATGAACCGAACTATGGAGAAGATTCCCCAATGCGTTGAGAGGGCTATTGCCAACAAGTTGTTTGAGGTGTCCAAAAATTCTCAGAGTCCAGAACCCACGATTGTCGGACGGGTTGTTCTGGGAGATAAGACTCAAGGAGAGTTGGATTGGTCAGTGGTGGCGATCGTTACCACGGGAAAAGATAACTATCAGCGCCAAACTGATTTATATCGTTACTTTTTGTGCGAAGGGGCTAAGAGTCTCTGGAAAATTGTTGATTGGATTGAGGATTATCGTCATAAATATAACCGTTGGCCCAGTTACAATCCGGCTGACACCAAAACAATTGGACAGCCGACTCGACATGATTGTGGCAGACAAAAAGAACCATTACAAAGTTCATGGCATGATTTTTTAAATACAAAACCGACTCCAATCATTTTTCAGTCTGAACCAAGCTATGATTTAAAAAATCTTAACGCAATGGCTGAATATAAAGCTGAAACAGAGAGTCAGCTAATTTCTTGGGTATGGAATGTTGAGGCGATCGAAAATCTCAGTAACTTTCTGGTTATTCAGGCGGCTAGTTACGATGCTTATATATTACTAGAAAAAATGCGCCAATTTCAAGCCAGTCAACCGAGACCAGCTTTAGGTTCTGGGGTAGATATGGCGGGAATTGAAAGCTCGATTAAAGGCTTAATCGGCGGTGGGAATATTAAACCGGAATGGATTCAAACTATTGTCCAGGCGAAACAACAGAATCAACTCACTGAAGAACAGTGGGAGAAAATTTTTAATGATTTGGGGGCAAATTCGCGCAGTTTCAGTGCGAATATAGTTCGGCTGTTAACCCTGAGAGCGATTATTTTACCGAAGACTTTACCCCATTATTTGCAATATTTAGATATTCAGAAACCAGACCAAAATCCTAATCAGCAGCAACAAATTTCTTTAGAGTTCCAATCTCAAATCCGTAGTTATCGGAATTTATTGGATTCTTTTTTGTCTGAAGGGGCGATATCTGTGGCCGATTTAATTGGTCATTATAGAAGAATGGAGTATGTGCCAGCAGTGGCTTGGTTGTTTGACG